>JBQCHG010000023.1:0-31295 GCA_051954935.1 Rhodanobacteraceae bacterium | reverse complement strand
GAAGAAGGCGGCCGTCACACGCCGTTCTTCAAGGGTTATCGTCCGCAGTTCTACTTCCGCACGACCGACATTACCGGTGCGGTGGAACTGCCGGCGGGCGTGGAGATGGTCATGCCTGGCGACAACATCAAGATGGTGGTGGGCCTGATCCACCCGATCGCGATGGAAGAGGGCCTGCGGTTTGCGATCCGCGAGGGCGGCCGTACGGTCGGCGCCGGCGTGGTGGCCAAGATCATCGAGTGACCTATGACGCGGGAGGGTGAAAAGTCCTCCCGCCCTTGAACGAACAGCAACGCTCTTTGCAGGAAACGACCATGGCAAACCAGAACATTCGCATCAGGCTGAAAGCCTACGACCACCGCCTGATCGATCGCTCGGCGAGCGAGATCGTGGAGACGGCCAAGCGCACCGGCGCCACCGTGCGCGGCCCGATTCCGCTGCCGACCAAGATCGAGCGCTACACGATCCTGGTTTCGCCGCACGTGGACAAGGACGCGCGCGACCAGTACGAGACGCGTACCCACAAGCGCGTGCTCGACATCGTTGACCCCAACGACAAGACCGTGGACGCGCTGATGAAGCTCGACCTCGCCGCCGGCGTGGATGTGCAGATCAAGCTCGGCTGAGCCGGCACGGGAACCAAGAGATCAAGAAGATGAGTATCGGACTGGTGGGTAAGAAATGCGGCATGAGCCGCATCTTCACCGAAGACGGCCGCTCGGTGCCGGTGACGCTGATCGAAGCGACGCCGAACCGCGTGACCCAGGTGAAGAGTGCCGACAACGACGGCTATGCAGCCGTGCAGGTCACTGCGGGCGTCAAGCGTGCCTCGCTGCTGGACAAGCCGGCCAAGGGCCATTTCGCCAAGGCGAAGGTGGAACCGGGACGTGGCCTGTGGGAATTCCGTCTGGCTGACGCCGATGCCGGCAAGTACCAGGTCGGCGCCGAGATCAAGGCGGACGAAGTGTTCAAGGTCGGGCAGCTGGTGGACGTCGCCGGCGTGACCAAGGGCAAGGGCTTCCAGGGCACGATCAAGCGCCACAACTTTACGATGGGTGACGCCACGCACGGCAACTCGCTGTCGCATCGCGCGCCAGGTTCGATTGGCCAGCGCCAGACGCCGGGTCGCGTGTTCCCGGGCAAGAAGATGGCCGGCCACATGGGTAGCGTGAACCGCTCGGCGATGAACCTGGAAGTGATGCACGTGGACGGCGAGCGCCACCTGATCGCGGTCAAGGGTGCCGTGCCGGGGGCGACCGGCGGCGATGTGATCGTGCGTCCGGCGGTCAAGGGCTGAGGAGAGCGACGATGGAACTCAATGTAATCGGCGCCGCCTCGCTGCAGGTTTCCGAGGGCGTGTTCGGCGCAGCGTTCAAGCGCGACCTGGTGCACCAGGTGGTCACCGCTTATCGCAATGCGGGCCGCGCCGGTACCAAGGCGACGCTCAACCACAGCGAAGTGTCGGGCACCACCAAGAAATTCAAGCGTCAGAAGGGCGGCGGTGCCCGCCACGGCGACTACCGCGCCAATATCTTCGTCGGCGGTGCGCACGGGCACGCGCTCGAGCCGCGCGACTTTTCGCAGAAGATCAATCGCAAGATGTATCGCGGCGCGCTGTGCTCGATCCTGGCGGAACTGAATCGCCAGAATCGCCTGAAGATCGTGCCGCAGTTCGGTGTGGACGCGCCGAAGACGAAGGATCTGATCGGCAGGCTGGATCAGCTCGAAGCCAAGGGCAAGACGCTGATCGTCGCCGACGAGATCAACGAGAACCTGTTCCTGGCCGCGCGCAACAACCCGAAGATCATCGATGTCGTGGACGTCAATGGCCTCAACCCGGTGGCGCTGGTCGGCGCCGACCACGTTGTGATGACGGTGGACGCGGTGAAGAAGATCGAGGAGTGGCTGGCATGAGCAACGAACGCATCCTGTCCGTGCTGCGAGCGCCGCGCATCTCCGAGAAGAGCGCCAGGCTCGCCGAGCACAACCAGTACGTTTTCGAGGTGGCGGCCGACGCCACCAAGTCCGACGTGAAGGCAGCGGTCGAGCAGTTGTTCGACGTCAGCGTGCAGTCCGTCAACATGGCGAACATCAAGGGCAAGCTGAAGCTGTTCCGCTTCCGCGCCGGCCGCAAGGCCGGTGTGCGCAAGGCGTATGTGCGCCTGGCCGAAGGCCAGAGCATTGACGTGGCAGCGAAGGCCTGAGGCGAATAGAAATGGCACTGATCACTCCCAAGCCGACTTCACCCGGACGCCGCGGCATGGTGCGCGTCGCCCCGGCGGGCCTGCACAAGGGCGCGCCGTATGCGCCGCTCACCGAGGTGCAGCCCAAAACCGGCGGCCGCAACCATTACGGCCGCATCACCACGCGTCATCGCGGCGGCGGTCACAAGCAGCATTACCGCGTGATCGATTTCAAGCGCGACAAGCTCGGCATCGCCTGCCGCATCGAGCGCCTGGAATATGATCCCAACCGCACCGCGCATATCGCGCTGCTGCTGTACGTGGACGGCGAGCGCCGCTACATCATCGCGCCCAAGGGCGTGCAGGTGGGCGACCAGCTGATCGCCGGCCGCGACGCGCCGATCAAGGCGGGCAATTCGCTGCCGCTGCGCAATATCCCGATCGGCACCACCGTGCATTGCGTCGAGATGAAGCCGGGCAAGGGCGCGCAGCTTGCGCGCAGCGCCGGTGCCTCCGCGCAGCTGATCGCGCGCGAGTCCGGTTACGCCACGCTGCGCTTGCGTTCGGGCGAAACCCGCCGCGTCGCGGTGGAGTGCAGCGCAACGATCGGCGAAGTGGGCAACTCGGAGCACAACCTGCGCAAGCTCGGCAAGGCCGGCGCCAAGCGCTGGAAGGGCATCCGCCCGACCGTGCGCGGCGTGGTGATGAACCCGGTTGACCATCCGCACGGCGGTGGCGAAGGCCGCACCTCCGGCGGTCGCCATCCGGTCAGCCCGTGGGGTACGCCGACCAAGGGTTACAAGACGCGCAACAACAAGCGCACGCAGAAATTCATCGTGCGTCGCCGCAAGTAAGGGCTCATACCAATGCCACGTTCACTGAAGAAAGGCCCGTTTGTCGACCTGCACCTCCTGAAGAAGGTGGAAGCGGCGAGCGCGTCCAACAGCAAGCGCCCGATCAAGACCTGGTCACGGCGTTCGATGATCCTGCCGGAAATGGTCGGACTGACGCTCGCCGTGCACAACGGCCGTCAGCACGTGCCGGTGCTGGTCAACGAGAACATGGTCGGGCACAAGCTCGGCGAGTTCGCGATCACCCGCACCTTCAAGGGCCATACCGCCGGCGACAAGAAGGCCGCGGCTCCGGCTGCCAAGCCCGCCCCTGCCGCCAAGTGATGACTGCCATGAACACGACGGAAGCAAAAGCCATCCTGCGCGGCGCCAAGATCTCGGCGCAGAAAGCGCGCCTGATAGCCGACCTCGTGCGCGGCATGCCGGTCGGCAATGCCAGCGCGGTGCTCGAGCACACCAACAAGAAAGCCGCGCATCTGGTGCGCAAGGTGCTGCTCTCGGCAGTCGCCAACGCCGAAAACAACCTTGGTGCCGACGTGGACGAGCTGCGCGTTTCGCGCGTGTTCGTGGACGAAGGTCCGGTCATGAAGCGCATGCGCGCCCGCGCCAAAGGCCGCGGCGCCCGCATCCTGAAGCGCACCGCGCATATCACCGTAGTGGTGGGGAATTAATCATGGGTCACAAAGTCAACCCCATCGGCATCCGTCTGGGCATTTCCAAGGACTGGAACTCCAAATGGTACGCGCCCAAGCGCGAGTTCGCGGCCAACCTGGTCGCCGACCTCAAAGTGCGCGAATTGCTGAAGAACAAGCTGGCCCAGGCCGGCGTGTCCAAGATCCAGATCGAGCGTCCCGCCAAGAACGCGCGCATCACCATCCACACGGCGCGTCCGGGCGTGGTGATCGGCAAGAAGGGCGAGGATATCGAGAAGCTGCGCAAGGACGTGTCCGACATCATGGGCGTGCCCGCGCACATCAATGTCAATGAAGTGCGCAAGCCGGAGATCGACGCACAGTTGGTGGCCGAGAGCATCGCCCAGCAGCTGGAGCGCCGCATCATGTTCCGCCGCGCGATGAAGCGCAGCGTGCAGAACGCGATGCGCCTGGGCGCACTGGGCATCAAGGTCAACGTCGCCGGACGTTTGAACGGCGCCGAGATCGCGCGTTCGGAGTGGTACCGCGAAGGTCGCGTGCCGCTGCACACGCTGCGCGCCGACATCGACTACGGCTTTGCCGAAGCGCGCACCACCTATGGCGTGATCGGCGTCAAGGTGTGGATCTACAAGGGCGAGATCTTCGACTTCGCCAGCGTCGGCCAGGTGAAGGAAGACGAGCGCAACGAGAGTGCGCCGCCGCGTCGCGAGCGTGGCAACCGCGACGACGAACCGCGCCGCGAGCGCGCCCCGCGCGGCGATCGCCGCGAGCGTTCGGGCAAGTAAGGAATCACGAACATGCTGCAACCAAAACGCACCAAATTCCGCAAGCAGTTCAAGGGCCGCAACGACGGCCTGAGCTTCAACGGCAACCTGGTCAGCTTCGGCGAGTACGGCCTCAAGGCGACCACGCATGGCATGCTGACTTCGCGCCAGATCGAAGCCGCGCGTCGTTGCATCACGCGCTACGTCAAGCGCGGCGGCAAGTTGTGGATCCGCGTGTTCCCCGACAAGCCGATCACCAAGAAGCCGATCGAGGTCCGCATGGGCGCCGGCAAGGGCAATGTGGAGTACTGGGTCGCGCCGATCCAGCCGGGCCGCATGCTTTATGAAATCGAGGGCGTGACCGAAGCCGAGGCGCGCGAGGCATTCCGCCTGGCTGCGGCCAAGCTGTCCGTGCAAACCCAATTCGCGACCAGGGCGGTGCTGTGATGGAAATCAAAGAGATGCGCGGCATGTCCGCGAAGGATCTGGGCGAGCACGTCGCCGAGCTGCGCCGCGAGCAGTTTTCCCTGCGCATGCAGAAGGCGCAGGGCAATAACGCGCAGACGCACCAGTTCAAGCGCGTGCGCCGCGAAATCGCGCGCGCCAAGATGGTGCTCACCGAGCAGAAGTGATCAGGACCGACCGATGAACGAAGCGAACAACATCTCACGCACGCTGGAAGGCCGCGTGCTGAGCAACAAGATGAACAAGACGGTCACGGTGCTGATCGAGCGCCAGGAACAGCACGGCCTGTACGGCAAGCTGCTGCGCCGCTCGACGAAGCTGCACGCACATGACGAGACCGGTGCACGCGAGGGTGACCTGGTGCGCATCGCCGAGTGCCGGCCGATGTCCAAGACCAAGCACCACCGCGTGGTCGAAATCGTCGCGCGCGCGGCCGAGTGAGGAGATCGCAGCCATGATTCAGATGCAATCCACGCTGGCCGCGGCCGACAACAGCGGCGCGAAGGAACTGATGTGCATCAAGGTGCTGGGCGGCTCCAAGCGCCGCTACGCCAGCATCGGCGATGTCATAAAGGTGTCCGTGCGCGACGCGATCCCGCGCGGCAAGGTCAAGAAGGGCGAGGTCTACAACGCCGTGGTGGTACGCACCGCCAAGGGCGTGCGCCGCGCCGACGGCTCGCTGATCCGCTTCGACGGCAACGCGGCCGTGCTGCTCAACAACAAGCTCGAGCCGATCGGCACCCGCATCTTCGGGCCGGTGACGCGCGAGCTGCGCAGCGAACGCTTCATGAAGATCGTCTCGCTGGCGCCGGAAGTGCTGTAAGGAATTCGCCATGAACCGAATCAAGAAAGGCGACCAGGTCGTCGTGACCACGGGCAAGAGCAAGGGCCAGCGCGGCGAAGTTACGCGCGTGGTCGGCGATCGTGTCTACGTGCAGAACCTGAACCTGATCAAGCGCCACACCAAGCCGAACCCGCAGCTCAACCAGCCGGGCGGCATCGTCGAGCGTGAAGCGCCCATCCATATCTCCAATGTCATGCTGTTCAACCCCGCCTCCGGCAAGGGTGAACGCGTTGGCCGCAAGACGCTCGGCGACGGGCGCAAGGTCCGCGTGTTCCGCGCTTCGGGCGAAGTGGTTGACGCGTGAGGACATGACCATGATGACCCGTCTGCAGAAAATCTACCAGGAAGAGGTGGTGCCGAAGCTGATGCAGCGCTTCGGCTACGCCAATGTGATGCAGGTACCGCGCATCACCAAGATCACGCTCAACATGGGCGTGGGTGAGGCCGCCACCAACAAGAAGATGCTAGAAAACGCCACGGCCGACATGGCCAAGATCGCCGGCCAGAAGCCGGTGACGACCAAGGCGCGCGTCTCGGTGGCGAGCTTCAAGATTCGCGACGGCTGGCCGATCGGCTGCAAGGTCACCCTGCGCCGCAACCGCATGTATGAGTTCCTGGATCGCCTGATCAACATCTCGCTGCCGCGCGTGCGCGACTTCCGCGGCGTGTCTGGCCGCGCGTTCGACGGCCGCGGCAACTACAACATGGGCGTGAAGGAACAGATCATCTTCCCGGAAATCGATTTCGACCAGGTGGACGCGATGCGCGGAATGGATATCGCCATCTCCACCACTGCGAAGTCCGATGAGGAAGCCAAGGCTTTGCTTGAGGCTTTCCGCTTCCCGTTCCGCAATTAAGAGAGACGTATACCGATGGCCAAGACATCCATGGTCAACCGCGACATCAAGCGGGCCAAGCTGGTGAAGAAGTACGCCGCCAAGCGCACCGAACTGAAGAAGATCGTGCTCAGCGCGACTGCGAGCTACGAGGAGAAGATGGAGGCGCAGACGAAGTTGCAGAAACTGCCGCGCGACGCCAGTCCCTCGCGCATGCAAACCCGTTGCGCGCTGACCGGCACGCCGCACGCGGTGAACAAGAAATTCGGCCTCGGTCGCATGAAGCTGCGCGCAGCAACGATGCATGGCGATGTGCCGGGCCTGCGCAAGGCGAGCTGGTAATCCATCGGATATCGATGCTGAGTAGCCGGATCTCCGGCGCTCCTTATGAACACGGAAATCAACCATGAGCATGACTGATCCCATCGCCGACATGTTCACCCGCATCCGCAATGCCCAGGCCATGGGCAAGCAGACGGTGAGCATGCCGGCTTCGAAAATGAAACAGGCGCTGGCAGATCTGCTGAAGGCGGAAGGCTATGTGCTGGATGCGCGTCGCAGCGAAAGCGGCGGCAAGGCTGAACTAGAAATCAAGCTGAAGTACTTCGACGGCAAGCCGGCGATCGAGCGCATCGAGCGCGTCAGCCGTTCCGGCCTGCGCGTATATCGCGGCAAGGACGGACTGCCGAAGGTCCTGGGCGGCCTGGGCATTTCGATCATTTCCACCTCTTCCGGCCTGATGACCGACGCGCAGGCGCGCGCCAAGGGTCTGGGCGGCGAAGTGATCGGCCGCGTGGCGTAAGGAGCAATCGCATGTCCCGTGTAGCCAAGAAGCCAATCACCCTGCCCAAGGGCGTGGACTGCCAGATCGGCGCCGACGTCGTGACCGTGAAGGGTCCGAAGGGCACGCTGAAAATGCCGGCGATCGCCGGCGTCAAGGTCGCGCTCGAGAACGGCACGCTCACCTGCGCGGCCAACGACGGCACCGACGATAAATTCGCCGGCACCGCGCGCGCTCTGCTGGCAAACATCGTCAAGGGCGTTTCGGAAGGTTATGAGCGTAAGCTCGAGCTGGTCGGTGTCGGTTACCGCGCCGCCATGCAGGGCAAGACCCTCAATCTGTCGCTGGGCTTTTCGCACCCGGTGGTGTTCGCAGCGCCCGAGGGTGTGACGATCGAGACGCCGACCCAGACCGAGATCCTGATCAAGGGCGCCGACAAGCAGCGCGTCGGCGAAACCGCGGCCAAGATCCGTGCGTTCCGTCCGCCCGAACCCTACAAGGGCAAGGGTGTGCGCTACGCCGGTGAACGCATCACGCTCAAAGAGGCAAAGAAGGCGTAACGGAAGATCTGGAACCAGATCTGTCCGCGTCGATCCGCTTCTTCTTAGGAAACGAACATGGAAAAGAAAATCGCCCGCCTGCGCCGTGCCAAGTCCACGCGCATGCATATTCGCAAACTGGCCGTTCCGCGCCTGACCGTGCATCGCAGTGGCCAGCACATCTACGCGCAGGTGATCGCGCCGGAAGGCGGCAAGGTGCTGGCCGCGGCCTCCACCGTGCAGAAAACCCTGCGCGCGGGCCTGCAGGGCACCAAGAACAAGGACGCCGCCGCGGCGGTGGGCAAGGCCGTCGCCGAGAAGGCACGTGCCGCCGGCGTAGAGTCGGTCGCTTTCGACCGCTCCGGTTTCCGTTATCACGGCCGCATCAAGGCGCTGGCGGATGCCGCGCGCGAAGCGGGCCTGAAATTCTGATTGGTTTAGTGCGCTATCCCTGCGCGAGAAAGCGGCCATCCATGGCCGCACTTCTCAAACAGGCAAACAACAACTCCAAGCGGCTTGATGCCGTAAGCAAATGCCCGCATTTCGCGGGTTCAAGGTGAGAACACAATGTCGAGTCACGATCGCGAAAATTCCGACGGGCTTCTCGAGAAGCTGATCGCCGTCAACCGCGTGGCCAAGACCGTCAAGGGCGGCCGCCAGATGAGCTTCACCGCGCTGACCGTGGTGGGCGATGGCGACGGCAAGGTCGGCTTCGGTTACGGCAAGGCACGCGAGGTGCCGGTTGCCATCTCCAAGGCGATGGACCGCGCCCGCCGCAACATGGTCAAGATCGGCCTGAACAACGGCACGCTGTGGTATGCCGTGAAGGCCAATCACGGCGCCGCGCGCGTGTTCATGCAGCCGGCTTCCGAAGGTACCGGCGTGATCGCCGGCGGCGCGATGCGCGCCGTGCTGGAAGTGGTGGGCGTCAAGAACGTGCTGGCCAAGGCAGTCGGTTCGCGCAACCCGATCAACCTGGTGCGCGCCACCATCAAGGGCCTGCAGTCCATGGCGTCGCCCGAGCACATCGCGGCCAAGCGCGGCAAGAAGGTCGAGGAACTGGGTCATGCCTAAGAAAGCAACGCAGAATTCCGGCACCGTGAAGGTGCGCCTGGTCGGTGGCCTGCGCGGCGTGCAGAGCCGGCATCGCCTCAGCGTCAAGGCGCTGGGCCTGAACAAGACCAACGACGTTCGCGAATTGAAGGACAGCCCGCAGGTTCGCGGTCTGATCCAGACCGTGAACTATCTGGTGCGGGTAGAGGACTAAGCCATGCGTTTGAACACATTGAAGCCCGCCAAGGGTTCGCGTCCGGACCGCGTGCGCGTTGGTCGCGGCATCGGGTCGGGTCTCGGCAAGACCGCGGGCCGCGGCCACAAGGGTCAGTACGCACGCACCGGCGGTGGCAAGGTCAAAGCCGGCTTCGAAGGCGGCCAGATGCCGTTGCATCGCCGTCTGCCGAAGGTCGGTTTCCGCTCGAAGATGGCGCGCGAGTCGCAGCAGGTGTTCCTGTATCAGCTGGCCGGCCTGAAGGGCGACCAGATTGACGTCGCCGCGCTGCGCGCAGCGGGCCTGATCGACGACCGCGCCAAGCGCGTCAAGGTCGTCAAGAAGGGCGACATCGGCCGCGCGATCAAGTTGTCCGGCGTGCTCGCCACGGCGGGCGCCAAGGCGGCGATCGAGGCCGCCGGCGGCAGCGTCGAATGAAAATGTAGGAGCGAGCGTGCTCGCGACGCGTCGCCTGCACGCAAGCTCCTACATCCGCTTCGAACTAAAGAGTCAGTATTCAAGATAGGTTCCAGTGGCCGCTCCCCAATCCAACAATCCGCTGGCAGCCTTTGGCAAGCTCACCGAGCTGCGCCAGCGGCTGCTGTTCGTGGTCGGCGCGCTGATCGTGTTCCGGCTCGGCTCGTTCATCCCGGTGCCGGGCGTCAATCCGGAAGCGATGACGCGCATGATCGAGCAGGGCGGTGGCCTGCTGAACATGTTCAACATGTTCTCCGGTGGCGCGCTGGCGCGCTTCTCGCTGTTCGCGCTGGGCGTCATCCCGTACATCTCCGCATCCATCGTGGTGCAGATGATGGGCTCGGTGGTGCCGAGCTGGCAGGCGCTGAAGAAGGAAGGCCAGGCCGGCCAGCGGATCATGACCAAGTACACGCGCTGGGGCACGGTCGGATTGGCCGCATTCCAGGCATTCGGCGTGGCGGTCGCGCTGCAGAAGCAGGGCGTGGCCGGCGGCGTGCCGATCGTGTACGACCCGGGCTTCGGCTTCATCTTCGCCTCGGTGATCGGCCTGACCGCCGGCACGATGTTCCTGATGTGGCTGGGCGAGCAGATCACCGAGCGCGGCGTCGGCAATGGCATCTCGCTGATCATCTTCGCGGGCATCGTCGCGGGCTTGCCGCGCGCGCTGACGCAGACCGCCAGCATGGCTTCCAACGGCGAACTGTCGGCGATCAAGGTGCTGATGGTCGCGGCGGTGATCCTGCTGGTGACCGCGTTCTGCGTGTTCATGGAGAGCGCGCAACGGCGCATCACCGTGAACTACGCCCGGCGCCAGGGCGGCGCGCGCGCCTACATGAACCAGAGCTCGCACCTGCCGCTGAAGATCAACATGTCGGGCGTGATCCCGCCGATCTTCGCCTCGTCGCTGATCATGTTCCCGGCAACGGCCGCGACGTGGTTCTCCAACGCCAGCCAGATGCGCTGGCTGCAGACGATCACCACCGCGTTGACTCCGGGCGAGCCGCCGTACGTGATCCTGTATGCGCTGCTGATCATCATCTTCACGTTCTTCTACACCGCGATCGTCTTCAACTCGCAGGAAACCGCGGACAATCTCAAACGCTCCGGCGCCCTGATTCCGGGCATCCGCCCGGGCAAGGCCACGGCCGATTACGTCGACAACGTGCTGACGCGCCTGACCGGCGCGGGCGCGGTGTACCTGGCGGCGGTGTGTCTGGTTCCGACCTTTCTGCAGACGTCCTGGCACGTACCGTTCTATTTCGGCGGGACCTCGCTGCTGATCGTGGTGGTGGTGGCCATGGACTTCCGTGCGCAGATTTCCGCGCATCTGGTCAGCCATCAGTACGAGAGCCTGCTGAAAAAGGCGAATCTGCGACGGAATTGACGTGGGTGGGCCGTTTTCGGCCTGCCGAAAACGGGGCGGATCCGGCCTTCCCGCCGGACCGGAAACTAGGCTATAATTAACAGTTTGCCGCGCTGGCAACGTATCAGGATCAAGAGGATAGAACATGGCGCGCATTGCGGGTGTCAACCTGCCGGTCAACAAGCACGTCTGGGTCGGTTTGCAGAGCATCTATGGCATCGGCCGTTCGCGGTCGAAGCTGATCTGTGCCGAGGCGGGCGTCGCCCCCACCACCCAGATCAAATCGCTGTCGGAAGGCGAGATCGAGAAGCTGCGCGCCGAGGTCGCCAAATTCGCGGTCGAGGGTGACCTGCGCCGCGAAGTGGGCATCAGCATCAAGCGCCTGATCGATCTCGGGACCTATCGCGGCCTGCGCCATCGCCGCGGCCTGCCGGTTCGCGGCCAGCGCACGCGCACCAATGCGCGCACGCGCAAGGGTCCGCGTCGGCCGATAAAGAAATAGCGATCATCCCTGATCGCGAAGATCAAAAAGCAGCCATCCATGGCTGCACTCTTCACAAGAGCAGCTCAACAAAGTCTCGGAATCGGACATACCAATGGCACCACCGGTCAAGACCAAGAAGAAAGCCAAGCGCGTCGTCACCGACGGCATCGTGCACGTGCAGGCTTCCTTCAACAACACCATCGTCACCATCACCGACCGCCAGGGCAACGCGCTCTCTTGGGCGACGGCCGGCGGCGCAGGCTTCCGCGGTTCGCGCAAGTCCACCCCGTTCGCCGCGCAGGTCGCCGCCGAGAAGGCCGGCCGCGTCGCGCTCGACTACGGCGTGAAGACGCTGGAAGTGCGCATCAAGGGACCGGGTCCGGGTCGCGAGTCGGCCGTGCGCTCGCTGAACGCGCTGGGCTACAAGGTCACCAACATCATCGACGTCACGCCGATCCCGCACAACGGCTGCCGTCCGCCGAAAAAGCGTCGGGTTTAAGAGGATTTTATGGCACGTTACCGCGGTCCCACCTGCAAACTGGCCCGTCGCGAGGGCGCCGATCTCTCGCTGAAGAGCCCGGCGCGCGCAATCGATTCCAAGTGCAAGTTCGACACCAAGCCCGGCCAGCATGGCGCCAACAAGCGCGCGCGCCTGTCCGACTACGCTGTGCAGTTGCGCGAGAAGCAGAAGGTCAAGCGCATCTACGGCGTGCTCGAGCGCCAGTTCGGCAATTATTACAAGAAGGCGTCCTCGCTGAAGGGCAACACCGGCGAGAACCTGCTGCGCATGCTGGAAACCCGCCTCGACAACGTGGTCTACCGCATGGGTTTCGCGGTCACCCGCGCGCAGGCTCGCCAGCTCGTCGCGCACAAGGCGATCACGGTCAACGGTAAGAAGGTCAACGTTCCGTCCTATGCGGTGCGTCCGGGCGACGAGGTCGCGCTGACCGAGCGTGCTCGCGCCCAGTTGCGCGTGCAGGAAGCCATGACTCTGGCCGAGGGCATGGATCTGCGCCCGGGCTGGGTCGAGGTGGATGCGAAGAAGTTCGCCGGGGTGTTCAAGGCACTGCCTGACCGCGGCGACCTGCCCAGCGACATCAACGAGAACCTGATCGTCGAGTTGTATTCGAAGTAAGCGGCCCTATTTTGGGTGAGCGGACCGCGCATCGCGACCGCTCCCCGCCGCCACGAAGCGCATCCTTCACGGATGCGCTTTCGGAGTTTCCGGAGATCCGAATCCGTCGGATCTCCACCAGTTGATTTATCCGGAGTCACACATGTCAGCCACTTCCACCAGCGTCCTGCGGCCGCGCGGCCTGAACGTCGAGCAGATCGGTCCAAACCATGCGCGCGTGGTGGTCGAGCCGCTCGAGCGCGGCTACGGCCACACGCTCGGCAACGCGCTGCGGCGCGTGCTGCTGTCCTCGATCCCCGGCTGCGCGATCACCGAAGTCGAGATCGACGGCGTGTTGCATGAGTACACCACGCTCGAGGGCCTGCAGGAAGACGTGATCGAGGTGCTGCTCAACCTCAAGGACGTCGCCATCCGCATGCACGGCGTGGACGAGACCACCATGACCCTCAACAAGAAGGGCAAGGGCGTGGTCAAGGCCGGCGACATCACCACCGACCACTCGGTGGAAATCGTCAATCCGGAACACGTGCTGTGCCATCTCACCAAGGACATCGCGCTCAACATGCGCTTGAAGGTGAAGCGCGGCATCGGCTATCAGCCGGCCACCACGCGGTTCAACCCGGACGAGGAATCCCGCCCGATCGGGCGCCTGCAGCTGGATGCCTCGTTCTGCCCGGTGCGCCGCGTCGCTTATGAAGTGGACGCCGCGCGCGTCGAGCAGCGCACCAACCTCGACAAGCTGGTGCTGGACGTGGAAACCAACGGCACCGTGCAGGCCGACGAGGCCGTGCGCAAGGCCGCCGAGACCCTGCTGGATCAGCTATCCGTGTTCGGCGATTTCACCCGTCGCGAGAGCTCGGACGCCAAGGCCGAGAAGAGCGGCTTCGATCCGCTGCTGACCCGCCCGATCGATGACCTGGAACTGACCGTGCGTTCGGCCAACTGCCTGAAGGCCGAGAGCATCTACTACATCGGCGACCTGGTGCAGAAGACCGAGGTTGAGCTGCTGAAGACGCCGAACCTCGGCAAGAAGTCGCTCACCGAGATCAAGGACGTGCTCGGCGCCAAGGGCCTGGCACTCGGCATGAAGCTCGAGAACTGGCCGCCGGCGGGCCTGTCCCACGGCATGCAGCTGGGTTGATGGTGTAGGAGCCTGCTTGCAAGGCGACGGATTGTTCTTTTGCGATCGTCCATGATCGCCACTTGAACAAACGACAGGCAAGGACGCTGCCGTTTGCGGGTAGGGGAATCCAAAAGCGGCCATCCGTGGCCGCACTTTCAAAATGCAGCCGTTCCAAATAGGGCATTTTTAAAAACTCACAAGCGGATATTCCGCGGGATCCGGAACAGGTTTCCGGCATTCCCATAACGATAAAGAGAGAAAAACCATGCGCCACCTCAAATCCGGACGCAAGCTCAACCGCACGTCCAGCCATCGCGAGGCCATGTTCAAGAACATGGCCGCCTCGCTCATCAAGCACGAACTGATCCGCACCACCTTGCCCAAGGCCAAGGAGCTGCGTCGCATCGCAGAGCCGCTGATCACGCTCGCCAAGAACGACGGCGTCGCCAACCGCCGTCTCGCCTTCGCGCGCCTGCGCGACAAGCAGGCCGTTGGCAAGCTGTTCGTCGAACTCGGTCCGCGCTACCGCGCGCGTCCGGGCGGATACCTGCGCATCCTCAAGTGTGGTTATCGCGACGGCGACAACGCGCCGATGGCGTACGTCGAGCTGGTGGACCGCCCGCAGGTCGCCAGCGCCGAATAAGCGTTGTTCAATTCGAATCACGAAAACCCCGGCCGGAAACAGCTGGGGTTTTTTTATTTTCCCATGACTACCGGCATGGGTTCCCCCATGCTTCACGCGCACACAATGCCGCGCACCTCAACGGGAGCCCGCTCAAATGCTGCGCCCTTTCCGTGTTGCACTTCTGCTTTGCATTCCATTGGCGACCGTCGCTGCCGCCAATCCGGTCGATAGCCAGACGGGCAAGCGTATTGATGCGGATGTCGGAACCATCTTGCAGCGCACAGGTGCTCCGAGCGCGGTGATCGCGATTTTCGAGCACGGGCGGCTGGTCTACAGCCATGCTTACGGATTGCGTGATCTCGAACATCGCCAGCCGGCTACGGTGGACACCTGTTACGAAATAGGCTCGATCACCAAGCAGTTCACCGCCGCGGCGGTCCTGCAGCTACAGGAAGCGGGCAAGTTGCACCTCGATGACAAGCTGGCGGTCTATCTGCCGGACGCTCCGCACGCCAAGGAGGTCACGCTGCGCCAGTTGCTTTCGCACACGAGCGGCATGCCTGAGTCTCTGGATGCGATATTTGCAGCCGGTGCGATCGGCAAGCAGCTCAGCTTTGACCAGCTCATGTCCTACGTTGCCGGGAAGCCTCTCGATTTCGAGCCCGGCAGTCGCTGGTCGTATTCGAATACGGGCTACATCTTGCTCGGAAGAGTCATCGAAGTCGTTTCGCACGAGTCCTACCGGCATTACGTGCAGACCCATCTTCTCGACCCGGCCGGCATGGCGCACACGTTCACGGTGGACGACGAGGCGCGATTGCCGAACATGGCCGTCGGCTATGATCACGAACATGGAAAGATCGAGCGCGCACAAACAATCAATGCCAGCGTCGGCTCGGCGGCGGGTTTTCTCGTTTCAACGGTTGATGATCTCGAGAAGTGGAACGGCGCCTTGAGAGGCGGCAGGATCGTGACGCCAGCCGACTACGCGCTGATGAGCACCTCTGTCAAAACGAATGCCGGGGACGACACAGGTTACGGGCTGGCTCTGTTCGTTGATTCCATTGATGACCAGCCGCGTATCGGGCACACAGGTGGGTCGCTGGGATTCACCACGGCGAACGAGTACTTCCCGAAACAGGACGTGCAGATCATCGCGTTCACCAATCTCAAGGACGATCCGGAACCGGGCGAGATGATCACCACGGCCATTTTCGAGGATCTTTATCCGGCGATTGCGGCGTCAGCAGTCCAGCCGGGCAAGGGCGAGGATTCTGCAAAGACGCGAATGGCGAAAGCACTGTTCATGCAGCTCCAGAGCGGCACCCTGGATTCTCCGTATCTCACGGCCAAACTCAACGGGAAGATGAAAGCGGGCCTGGCAAAACGATTGGCGGACGGGCTGGGGCCATATGGTCAACCCACGAAAGTCGTCTTCAAAGGAACACATTTCCAGCGCGGCTTCACGTATTACGACTATGTGATCCGTTTCGGGCCGGGCAGCCTGTTCAAATTCGGGATGGGTTTGGACAAGGCAGGGAAGGTCGCGAGCCTTTCGTTCGGCTGAGGGCTGGATGGGTGGCGTCCCCGGATGAGCTGACATTCGGCGCGCTAGCCGTTAACTTTGGACGTCCCACCTTGTACGGCGCGCACCCATGGCACCCTGGCACTGGCCTTATCGCACGGTTTATCTGGTCGGATTCCTGGTCTGCGCGGGCCTGCTGGCCTACGCGATCTACTCCGAGGTCTACTTGGGCCTGATTCCGTGCCCGCTGTGCGTGTTCCAGCGCATCGCATTCATCTGGATGGGCTGCTGGTTCCTGATCGGTGGCTTGCATGCGCCGCGCAATCGGACGCGCTGGGCTTATTGCGTGCTGGTGGTGATCGGTGCGATCTGGGGCGCCGTGATCGCCGCGCGTCACCTGTGGCTGCAAAGCCTGCCGCCCGACCAGGTGCCGAGCTGCGGCCCGGGGCTGGGCTATCTGTTCGACACCTTCAGCTGGCTGCACGCGTTCAAGCTGGTGTTCTCCGGCTCCGGCGAATGCGCGGCGGTGACCTGGAAGTTCCTGGGGTTGAGCATGCCGGGCTGGACGCTGATCTGGTATGTGCTGTTGTCGGCTTTCGCGATCCACGGTGCGGTGCACCCGTTCTCGCCCAGGCAGATCGCCCGGATGCGGCAATCGCAATCTTGACCCGCTTATGACGTTTGCGACGGGCGGGAATGCGCACGGTCAAAACCCGCTATCCTTCGCAAATGGCAACCTCTGAACGCAACCTGCGAGCGGTGCGCGAAGCGCCGCCGTGGCAGCCGGATAGCTGGCGCGCGCGCACTGCCGCACAGCAGCCGGTTTACGAAGATGCCGTCGAACTGGACAGTGCGCTCGCGGAGCTGTCTTCGCTGCCACCGCTGGTCACATCGTGGGAAGTGCTGGCGCTGAAGCAGATGCTGGCCGAAGCGCAGGAAGGCAAGCGCTTCCTGCTCCAGGGTGGAGATTGCGCGGAGAATTTCGTCGACTGCAACAACACGGTGATCGCCAATCGCCTGAAGGTGCTGTTGCAGATGAGCCTGGTGCTGATCCACGGCTTGCGGGTGCCTGTGGTGCGCGTGGGCCGTTTTGCCGGCCAATACGCGAAGCCGCGTTCGGCCGATCTGGAAACGCGCGACGGCGTGACCCTGCCGAGCTACCGCGGCGATCTGGTCAACGGCGCCGAATTCGATGCGGCCTCGCGCCGTCCCGATCCGCAGCGCATGCTGCAGGGCCATGCGCGTTCGGCGATGACGATGAATTTCGTCCGCGCGCTGGTGGACGGCGGCTTCGCCGATCTGCATCACCCCGAATACTGGAACCTTGCGTGGGTCGAGCATTCGCCGCTCGCGGAGGAATACCGGCGCATCGTGGAAGGCATCGGCGATGCGGTGCGCTTCATGGAGACGCTGGCTGGCGAACCGATCGCGAGCTTCCAGCGTGCCGAGTTCTACACCTCGCACGAGGCGCTGCTGCTGCATTACGAACAGGCACTGACGCGGCACGTGCCTCGCCAGTGGGGCTGGTTCGATCTGTCGGCGCACTTCCCCTGGATCGGCATGCGCACCGCGGCGCTTGATGGCGCGCACGTGGAGTTCTGCCGCGGCATCCGCAACCCGGTCGCGGTGAAAGTCGGTCCTGCGATGAGCGTGGAACACCTGCAGCGGCTGATCGAGATACTCAATCCCGACGACGAGCCGGGCCGGCTGACACTGATCCATCGCATGGGCGCCGGCGGCATAGGCCAGCATCTGCCGGCGTTGATCGAAGCGGCGAAATCCACCGGCCGGCGCGTGCTGTGGTGCTGCGATCCGATGCACGGCAACACGGAGACTCTGGAGAACGGCACCAAGACCCGCCGCTTCGCCAACATCCGTTCGGAACTGGAGCAGGCGTTCGATATTCACGCCGCTGCGGGTTCGCATCTCGGCGGCGTGCACCTGGAACTCACCGGCGAGGACGTCACCGAGTGCATGGGCGGCGCGCGCGATCTGTCCGAAGTCGACCTGCTGCGCGCGTACAAATCGTCAGTGGATCCGCGCCTCAACTACGAGCAGTCGCTGGAGCTGGCGATGCTTATCGTGCGCAAGTCGGGCAATCAGGCCGCTGCGCTGTAAGGCGGGTTACCGCTGCTGCGCGCGGACAATCCTTCCCGGCCGCTACTATCGCGTCACGCTTGCCCGGAACCCTGGATCGCGCCTCGCGTGCGTGGCCTGCTCGAACGCATAGGCGATGCCGATCAGCGTCGGTTCGCTCCACTTGCCGGCGAAGAACGAGACTCCGACCGGCAGGCCATGCACGTAGCCTGCGGGAACGGTGATGTCCGGGTAGCCCGCGACCGCCGCGGGCGACGAGCTGCCGCCGGTGGTGTGGTCGCCGTTGATCAGATCCGTCGTCCACGCGGGACCGACAGTCGGCGCGAGCAGCGCATCGAGATGGTGCTTGCGCAGCGCGGCGTCTATGCCTTCCGGGCCGGCCAGCTTCCTGCATTTCGCCAGCGCATCGCGATATTTCTTGTCGGTCAGCGGCCCGCGCTTCTGCGCCTGCTCGAACAACTCCTGCCCGAACCACTGCATCTCCTGCGCGCTGTGCGACTTGTCCCAGGCGATCAAGTCGGCCAGCGTATGCACGGGGAGGCCCTTGCGCGTGGCGAGATAGGCGTTCAGGTCGTGCTTGAATTCATAGGAGAGCACGACGCCTTCGGCATCGCCGTAATCGTTGAGATGCGGGATCTCGACCGGGTCGATCACGATGGCGCCGGCGCGGCGCAGTGCCGCGATTGCTTCATCCAGCACGCGATCCGTGTTCGGGTCGTACCCGGCGAGCTTGCGCACCACGCCGATGCGCTTGCCCTTCAGCGCGTTCGCATCGAGGAAGCGCGTGTAGTCGGTTTTGTGCGCGTCGGCGTGCGCGGTCGCCGGATCGCGCGAATCGCTGCCGGCGATCACGGTCAGCAGGCGCGCGGCGTCGGCGACGGTGCGCGCAATGGGCCCGGCGGAGTCCTGGCTGTGGCTGATCGGAACGATGCCTGCGCGGCTCACCAGACCAAGTGTCGGCTTGATCCCGACCACGCCGTTGACCGCGGAAGGGCAGACGATCGAGCCGTCCGTTTCGGTGCCGATGGCGACAGTTGCCAGGCCTGCCGCGACTGCGACCGCCGAACCGGAACTGGAACCGCAAGCGTTACGATCCAGCGCATAGGGATTGCGCGTCAATCCGCCGCGACCGCTCCAGCCGCTGGTCGAATGCGTCGAGCGGTAATTCGCCCATTCGCTCAGGTTGGTCTTGCCCAGCAGCACGGCGCCGGCTGCGCGCAATTTCGAAACCACCGTGGAATCCTGCGCGGCGGGTTGGCCCACCATCGCCAGCGAGCCGGCCGTGGTCTGCATCGAATCGGCGGTATCGAGGTTGTCCTTGACCAGCACCGGGATGCCGTACAGCGCGCCGGCATTTTGTCCGGCCAGCTTGTCGGCGATCGCAAGCGCATCCGGATTCGTTTCGATCACCGCATGCAGTGCCGGGCCGGATTGGTCGATCGTGCGGATGCGCTGCAGGAAATACGCGGTCAATGCGTGCGGGTCATACGCATTCGACGCATAAGCCTGTTCGATCTGTGCGATTTCGGCGCGCCAATCCGGCGATGCGGCGGATGTTGCCGCTCCGGCGGACACCGTCATGGCAGCCAGTCCGAGCGCAAGAATATGTGGCGTGATGCGGCGTGCGTGCGGGATCATGGATTTCTCCCTCAGGTTTCCCCAAAACGGCACGATAATGCCAGAACGCGCACCGTGTTCCGGGCCGCAGGCCGGCGCCTAAAAGCGTGCGACGGTCTCCGCCAACTGCCGCCAGGGTTCGATGTTCCAGAACCTGCGCGCCTGCCCGGAAGGCGAGGGCAGTACGAACACTTGGCTCTGCGCGATCCGTTCGTCGTGTTCGCCATACGGAAGCACGCGACCGAAATAGCCGAACGCGGCGTTCTTGCTAGTGAAGGCGACGATCCGCGGCCTCCAGCGCGCGAGCTTGCGTCGGAGCGCCGCCGCGTCGAAGGCATCGTAGGGCAACTCGTGATCGGCGCCAAAGTGCAGCTTGGCGAGATCGGTCAATCCGATGCCGAATTCCAGTACCCGCGGGAATTCCTGCGGCGACAAGCGCCGGGGTGTCAGCCCGACCTCGAACATCGTGCGCCAGAAGTAGTTGCCGGGATGCGCGTAGTACGCGCCCTCGCGGGCCGAACGGGTGCCCGCGGCGGTGCCGCAGAACACCACGCGCAGGTTGGGCGCGAGCACGTCGGGGAGGATGTGCTGGCTTGGACGGCGCGGCATAGAGGCCTGCCATCATCGCATGCGGGACGTCATGACTTGCCGGCCTTGTTGCCCCAACCGGAACGGGAGTATGTTGCCGGATTGATTTGAGCTTGGGGACTAGTCATGGCCGCTCGCCGCTTTCGCCTTTCCTCGTTTGCGTTCGCTCTGGCCGGCACCGCGCTCGCCGTGCCGCTTGCGAGTTTCGCCGCAACGACCGCGCCTTCGAACTTCAACGGCGACCTGCAGTGGCGCCTGATCGGTCCGTTCCGCGGCGGCTGGGGCACGATGGCGCAGGGCATTCCCGACCAGCCGAACGTCTACTACTTCGCATCTGCCGGCGGCGGCGTGTGGAAGACGATCGATGCGGGCCGCACCTGGCAGTCGCTGGGCGACGATCTGCCGGCCTCTGCGATGGGCGCCATCGCGATCGCGCCGTCGAACCCGGACATGATCTATCTCGGCAGCGGCCAGGTCGCCGCGCGCTGGGACATCCAGTCCGGCAACGGTGTCTACAAGTCCACCGACGGCGGCAGGAGCTGGCACTCGGTCGGCCTCCAGGACACCAAATACATCGGCAAGATCCTCGTCGATCCGGACAATCCGGACAGCGTGCTGGTCGGTGCGCTCGGGCATTACTTCGGACCGAACCACCAGCGCGGCGTGTTCCGTTCCACCGACGGTGGCAAGACCTGGAAGCAGACGCTCTACATCAACGACGACACCGGCGTGGTGGACCTTGCGCGCGATCCGCAACATGCCGACGTGGTGTACGCGGCGGCGTGGCAGGTTCGCAATTACCCGTGGCTCTCGTATTTCCAGCCGAACGCGGGGCCGGGCAGCGGTCTGTACAAGTCCACCGACGACGGCCAGACATGGACGCGCATCAGCGGCAACGGCTGGCCGACAGCGCAACTGGCGCGCGTCGGCATCGCTGCAGCGAGCGGCGATCGCGTGTACGCGGTGGTGGATGCGGCAACGACCGGCAGCGGCAACGTGCCGCATGCGGCATCCGAAGACCAGGGCGGCTTGTATCGTTCCGACGACGGCGGTGCGCACTGGCAACGGGTAAGCAGCGAAAGCTGGCTGGAGAACGATTACTTCAGCCGCATCACCGTGGATCCGCGCAATCCCGACATCGTCTATTCGGCGGGCCAGTCCATCCGCGAATCGCGCGACGGCGGCAAGACCTGGGACATCATCAAGGGCGCGCCCGGCGGCGACGATTACCACTACGTGTGGCTCAATCCGCAGCACCCGGATCACATGATCACCGCCTCCGACCAGGGCGTGGTGATCACGGTGGATGGCGGCAAGACCTGGTCGTCCTGGTACAACCAGCCGACCGGGCAGTTCTACCATCTCGCTGCCGATAACCGATTCCCGTACTGGGTGTATTCCGGCCAGCAGGATTCCGGCACGGTCGGCATTGCTTCGCGCAGCGATTTCGGTGCGCTGTCGTTCCGCGACTGGCATCCGGTCGGCGGCGACGAGCGCGACTACGACGTGCCCGATCCGGTGGATCCCACGATCGTCTACGGCACGGGCCTGGGCGGCCGCATCAGCCGCTTCGATGCGATCACCGGGCAGGTCGCGAACGTTTCGCCTTGGCCAATCACGAGCTACGGTGCGAAGCCGACCACCACGAAGTACCGCTACGGCTGGATCACGCCGCTGGTCGCGACGCGCAATCACCAGGGCAGGAGCGTGCTGTACTTCGGCGCGCAGGTGCTGTTCCGTTCCACCGATCGCGGCGATCACTGGGACGTGATCAGCCCCGACCTCACCGGCCAGCAGGCGAATGCGAAGAACTGCGAAAACGTCGAGATCGCGAACGCGCGCGCCTGCGGCTACGGCGTGATCTATTCGATCGCCGTCAGCCCGCGCGACGACAACGAGATCTGGACCGGCAGCGATTCCGGCGTGATCGAAAACACGCGCGATGGCGGTGCGCATTGGAACGATGTCACGCCGAAAGGTATCGCGACGATGACCAAGATCTCGTCGCTGGATGTCTCGGCGTTGCAGCCGGGCACTGCGTACGCCGCCGCCGACAATCACCGTCAGGACGATTTCGCGCCGCACGTGTGGCGCACGCACGATTTCGGCAAGACCTGGCAACAAGTGGACAACGGCCTCCCGGCTGGCCATTACGTCAGCGTGGTGCGCGCCGACCCGGCGCGCGCGGGCCTGCTGTACGCGGGCACCGACTCGGGCGCATTCGTCTCGTTCGACGATGGCGACCACTGGCAGCCGCTGCAGATGAATCTGCCGACCGTGTGGGTACGCGACCTGCTGGTGCACGACAACGACCTGATCGCCGCGACGCAAGGCCGTGCGATCTGGATCCTGGACGATCTCTCGCCGCTGCGGCAGTGGAGCGCCGGCATTGCTTCGCAGCCGCTGCATCTGTTCAAACCGACCGATGCATTGCGCGTGCACGCCAACAACAACAAGGACACGCCGCTGCCGCCGGAAACGCCGCTCGGCAAGAACCCGCCTAATGGCGCCATCATCGATTACTCGCTGGGCGCGAACACGCACGGACCGGTGACGATCGACATCCTGGATTCCAGCGGCAGGCTGGTTCGCCATTACGCCAGCGATGCGAGGCCGGAAGAAGCGCGCGCGGAGCGCTACTTCGACGCCGACTGGATCAAGCCGGAACCGATGCCGTCCGCGGCACCCGGTCTGCACCGCTTCGTATGGAACCTCCGCTACCCGCGTCCGCGCGCGGCGAGTTACGACTATTCCATCGCGGCGGTGTTCGGCGAGGACACGCCAACCTCGCCGCAGGGCGCGTTCGTGCTGCCGGGGCAATACACGGTGGTGCTGAAAGCCGACGGCCGCGAGCAGCGCCAGTCCCTGACGGTGAAGATGGATCCGCGCGTGCATACCAGCATGGCCGATCTGCAATCCGCACTGAAGTTCTCACAGGATGTCGACGCATCGCTTGACACGGCTTACGTGGGCTACGCGCAACAGAAGGCCGTGAAGCAGCAACTCGCCGCGCTGGACAAGCAGCTTGCCGGTCAGTCTTCACGCAAGGACCTGCTGGACGAAGCGCAGGCGGTGCAGGACAAGTTGCAAGGCGGCAATGAAGCCGGGCTCGACAAGACCGTGAGCTTCAGCGCACTCAGTGGGCAGCTCGCAGCATTGGAGGGCGACGCGGAATCCGCCGACACTGCGCCGACCGCCGCGCAACGCGAGGTGCTGGCCAGCGCGAATGCGCGCCTGCAGGCCGCGCAATCGCAATGGCAGGCGTTGCAATCGGGCGAGCTCGCGAAATTGAATGCGGGTCTGAAAGCCGCGGGCATCCAGACGGTCAGTGTCCCGCCAGCCGACAATCTGGAAGCCGGCGAGCCGGACGGGGGCAAAGATTTGCCCTGAGGCCTTTGGTCATTCCGCCGCGAAGCCGTGATCCGGACAAATTCGTCTGGGACGAATTTGAACAACCGAAGGTTGGCCCGAAGGGCAAAGTCCATGGATGGACTTTGCAATCTGCTCTCAGGCAAAGCAGATTCAGGGGTTCCGCGTACGTGGCCCAGGAATGACGCGAGTCGACGGGACGCGCGCGCTACGTCAGCAGGAAATCGGTGTATTGGAAGCGTGCTTCGCGCAACACCGATTCGCCACGGCGCAATTCCAGGTCGCGCGTGAACATCGGCCCTCCGTAGCTGAGCGTGTGGAATTCACCGCGCTCGCCGCAGGGGTCCACGGATTCCGGCAAGTCATCGAGCAGCGCGGCATCGTAATCGCGACCGGAAAACGCGCCATCCAGTTGCGTGGTATCCACGCAGGTCAGCACCGCGCGGTGGCCCTGAGCCGCGAATTCGCGGGACAGGGCGCGCGTGTCGGAGCCCCACAACGGAAACACGCCGGCCCAGCCGTCGCGCGCCAACTGGCGTTCGCGGTAGGCGCGGACATCCTCCAGGAACAGGTCGCCGAATGCGCAGTGTCGCAGCCCCGGCCAGCGCTGGCCTGCGTTCCGCAAAGCCTGCGCGTGCGCGGCCTCGTACGCCTCGTTGCTGGACGGCCACTCGATCGTGCATTCGATCAGCGGCAGTTCCAGCGCGCGCGCCTGCGCGTGCAGCACATCGCGGCGGATGCCGTGCATCGCCACGCGATCGAACTGGCGCGTCACCGTGGTGAGCAGCGCCACGACGTTCCACTCCGGATCGGCGCGCAGGCGTCGCAGCGCCATCAGGCAATCCTTGCCGCCGCTCCAGGCTATCAAGACGGGTGTTTGCATCGCCGCATTGTAAGCGCAGCGTGAATTCAGGCGCGCCGTTCTAGGATGATTCGCTCTCGCCAAGGAAAGAGGTGACGATGCGCACGCTTGCACAGGTGTTCGCGCAGCCATGGTCGCGGCTGGCGGTGATCGCGATCCTGGCCTTGATCGCGGCGGTGATCGTGTTCCGGGTGTTGCGCTTCACGGCGCGACGGCTGCTGACGAAAGACGATTTGCTGGCAGTGGTGCTGTTGCGCTGCGAACAGCCGTTCGAGCTTGTGCTGCCGCTCCTCGCCCTGCAGTTCGCGTTGCAGGACGCATCGACCAGCATGCCGCATGGGGCGTGGCTGAACGCGCTGCGCCACGCGGTGACGATCGCGCTGATCTGCGCGCTCACATGGCTTGGAGTGCGGGCGATTTCCGGGATCGAGCGCGCGGTCGCGTTGCGGCATCCTTCCGACATCGAGGACAACCTGCGCGCGCGCAGCGTGCAGACCCAGGCGCGCGTGCTGTCGCGCACGGCGATGTTCCTGCTCGGGCTGCTGGGTCTCGCCACCGTGCTGATGACGTTCCCGAGCGTGCGCCAGTTTGGCGCCAGCCTGCTCGCTTCAGCCGGCGTGGCCGGGATCGTGATCGGCTTCGCCGCGCGCCCGGTGCTGACCAACCTGCTGGCCGGATTGCAGATCGCGCTGGCGCAGCCGATCCGGCTGGACGACGTGCTGATCATCGAGAACGAATGGGGCCGTGTCGAGGAAATCACCGGCACTTACGTCGTGCTGCGCATCTGGGATGAGCGGCGGCTGGTCATCCCGCTGCAGTGGTTCGTCGAGAATCCGTTCCAGAACTGGACGCGCAAGAGTTCGCAGATCATCGGCACGGTGTTCCTGTGGGTGGATTACGCGCTGCCCTTGCCGCCGTTGCGCGAGGAACTCGAGCGTATCGTGCACGCCGCCCCGGAGTGGGACGGGCGTACGTGCGTTCTGCAGGTGACCGATGCGGATTCCCACGCGATGCAGGTGCGCATCCTGGTGAGCACCAGGGATTCCGGGCGCGGCTGGGATCTGCGTTGCAAGGTGCGCGAAGGGTTGATCGACTTCCTGCAGCGCGAATACCCGCAGTACCTGCCGAAGCTGCGCATCGATCCGGCGCCCGGCGACACTCAGAATCGCATCGCGCCGTCGTGAACGGCTTCCCGGAGCATTGTCGGGCGCGCTAGAGTTCGCGCACCGCTGCTTCGGAGCCTTGCATGAGCGATCCGGATACTTCGTTGCTGCCGCCTGCAACGCCCGCTATTCGCAGGCTGCGCATGATCGCGGCGGTGCTCGTGCTGATCGTCGCCGCGGCGCTGCTGGCGGGCTTCCTCCTGCACCGCTATCGCGTCGACCGTGTCAGGACGATACGCGCGCAGATCGAACAAGGCATCGCGACTGCCGACGGCGTGCGCGTGGCGGTGGCGCTTTATCGCGCCCGCAACGGCGGCGCGTGGCCTTACAACAACAGCCAGGCCGGCCTGCTGTCCCTGTCGGCGGTGAACGGCAAGTACGTGGAAAACACGCACATCGAAAACGGCCGGATCGTCATCACGCTCGGGGGTGATGTCCAGCGCGCCGTGCGCGGCAAGCACATCGTGCTGACGCCTTATCTGGACGGTCCACTGGTCCTGTGGCGCTGCGGCAGCGATGACGTTTCCGTGGATCTCTTGCCGGCGAGTTGCCGCTAGCGCCTGTCGCTGGGAAGATCGCCCCGGGGACATTCCAACAGGGGGCAATATGGAAACAGTTACCGCCCGGCCGCTGCCGGATCACTTCCACTCGCCCACGCTGCACGCGGGCTTCTGGCAACGCTTTGCCGCCTATCTGATTGATTGCCTGATCCTGATTCCGGCCTTCTTCGTGCTGGAATTCGTGCTGGTCATTCCGCTGGTCGCCGCCGGCGCATCCGGCCGCGCGCAGGCCGATGCGGCACCTGCTTTCGGGTGGATGGCTTTCGTTTGGCTGCTGATCATCGTGCTGCCATGGCTGTATTTCGCGCTGTGCGAGTCCTCGCGGCTCCAGGCCACGCCCGGCAAGTTGGCGATCGGCCTGCGGGTCACCGACATGTACGGGCGGCGCATCGGGTTCGGCAAGGCGACCGGGCGCTACTTCGGCAAGCTGATCTCGGGCCTGATCTTCAACATCGGCTACATGATGGCCGGCTGGACGGCGCGCAAGCAGGCGCTGCACGACCTGATGGCGGATTGCTGCGTTGTGCGGCGCGACGCACTGAACGCCTTCGAGAACGACACGCTCGATACCAGCGGCGGGGTTCCGGGATCGGGGATGCCCGGCTGGGCGGTCGGCCTGGTGGTGATCGGGGCGTTTTTTGTGGTGCTGATTCCGATCGTGGCGATTCTCGCCGCGATCGCGATTCCGGCCTACCAGGATTACGTGATCCGCTCGCAGGTGGCCGAGGGCATCTCGCTTGCCGATGGCGCCAAGACCGCCGTGGCCGAGTACGTGTTCAACAACAATGGCTCATTGCCTTCCGACAATGCGGCGGCAGGACTCGCCTCCGCCGGCTCGATCAACGGCAACTATGTTGCGCAAGTCGAGGTACGCAACGGCGATATCGTGGTGACCTACGGTCGTCGCGCCAACCGGAAGATCGCGAGCGAGCATCTGCTCTTGCATCCGCATGGCGACCGGAGCAGCGTGCACTGGTCGTGCGGCAGCGAGGACATCCCGGACAAGTACCTGCCGATCAGTTGCCGCGCCGCGGGTACCGCGACCACGGACCTCTAGGATTGGGGAGGGCCGCGCGTATCATGCGCGGCCCTCGATCCGGAAACCGGCTTACGCCGCCTGCCGCGACGCGCGCTTGCGGTCGCTCTCGGTCAGGAACTTCTTGCGCAGGCGGATGGCTTTCGGCGTGACTTCGACCAGTTCGTCGTCGTCGATGAATTCCAGCGCCTGTTCGAGCGACAGCCGCACCGGCGGCACCAGCGTCAGCGCGTCGTCCTTGCCGGCCGCACGGATGTTGGTGAGCTGCTTGGCCCGCAGCGCGTTAACCGTGAGGTCGTTGTCCTTGGCATGGATGCCGACGAGCTGGCCTTCGTAAATCTCCACGCCGGCGTCGATCAGCATGCGGCCGCGATCCTGCAGGCCGAACAGCGCGTAAGCCGGGGCAGGGCCGGTGCCGTTGGAAATCATGACACCGTTCTGGCGCTTGCCGATCACGCCTTCCGACTTCGGCCCGTAGTGGTCGAACACATGGAACATCAGGCCGGTGCCGGCGGTCAGCGTGCGGAACTCGGTCTGGAAGCCGATCAGCCCGCGCGCGGGAATCATGTATTCCAGCCTCACGCGGCCCTTGCCGTCGGGTTCCATGTTCTTGAGCTGGCCGCGGCGGGTGCCGAGCTTCTCCATGACGCCGCCCTGGAACTGTTCTTCCATGTCCACGACGAGCTGCTCATAAGGCTCCTGCTGCACGCCGTCGATCTCGCGCACGATCACTTCCGGGCGCGACACCGCCAGTTCGTAACCCTCGCGGCGCATGGTTTCGATCAGGATCGAAAGGTGCAGCTCGCCACGGCCGGAAACCTTGAATTTGTCCGGGTCCTCGGTGTCTTCCACCTTCAGCGCGACGTTGTGCAGCGTTTCGCGCGTCAGCCGCTCGCGGATCTGGCGCGAGGTGAGGAAGCGCCCGCCGCTCTGGTCCTTCTTGCCGGCGAACGGCGAGTTGTTGACCTGGAAGGTCATGCTGATGGTGGGTTCGTCCACTGTGAGCGCGGGCAATGCTTCCGGCGCGGACGGATCGCAGATCGTGTCGGAGATGCCGAGGTTCTCGATGCCGGAGATCGCGATGATGTCGCCGGCCTGGGCCTCGTCCACCTCGCGCCTTTCCAGGCCCATGAAGCCCAGCACCTGCAGGATCTTGCCGTTGCGCTTCTTGCCTTCGCGATCCACGATCGCGACCGGCATGTTGGTGCGCACCTTGCCGCGCTGGACGCGACCGACGCCGATGATGCCGACGTAGGAGTTGTAATCCAGCGAGGACACGCGCATCTGGAACGGACCATCCGGGTCCACCTGCGGCGCGGCGACGTGCTTGCAGATCGCCTCAAACAGCGGCGTCATGTCGCCGCTGCGGGTGTCGTGCTGCAAACCCGCGTAGCCCTGCAGCGCCGAGGCGTACACCACCGGGAAATCCAGTTGCTCGTCGTTTGCGCCGAGCCGGTCGAACAGGTCGAAGGTCTGGTTGAGCACCCAGTCGGGGCGCGCGCCGGGGCGGTCGATCTTGTTGATCACCACGATCGGCTTGAAGCCCATCTGGAACGCCTTCTGCGTGACGAAACGCGTCTGCGGCATCGGGCCGTCCATCGCGTCCACCAGCAGCAGCACCGAATCCACCATCGAGAGCACGCGCTCGACCTCGCCGCCGAAGTCGGCGTGTCCGGGCGTGTCCACGATATTGATGCGCCAGTTCTCGCCCTTCGGGTCGGTCCAGCGGATCGCGGTGTTCTTGGACAGGATGGTGATGCCGCGCTCGCGTTCCAGGTCGTTGCTGTCCATCACGCGATCGGGCACCACCGCGCGTTCCGACAGGGTGCCGGACTGCTTCAGCAGTTGATCCACGAGCGTGGTCTTGCCGTGGTCGACGTGGGCGACGATCGCGATGTTGCGGAGGTTCTGGATGGACATGGGGCACGCAAAACGGCCGCTCTGAAGCGGCCGTACCTTCAAGAGGAAAGATGATCGGCGGGCCGAACAGGCCGCCGCGACCGGAACATTATAACCGGCCGCGGGCCGCGGTGCTTGCGATGCTGAACAGGCTTGTTAAGCTACGCGATTGCCCACGACTCATCCCCAAACCAAGGAGCGGCCATGACCCTGAACGCCACCATGCAGACCTCGCGCGGCCCGATCCACCTGCGCCTGTTCGAAGACAAGGCGCCGGTCACGGTCGCCAGCTTCGTGAACCTCGTCCAGCGCGGTTTCTACGACGGCCTGAGCTTCCATCGCGTAATTCCGGATTTCATGATCCAGGGTGGCTGCCCGGAAGGCTCCGGCCGCGGTGGTCCCGGTTACCGTTTCGAGGACGAGGTGCGGACCGGCCTGAAACACGACAAGCCCGGCGTGCTCTCGATGGCCAACGCCGGCCCGGGCACCAACGGCAGCCAGTTCTTCATCACCCACGTGCCGACGCCGTGGCTGGATGGCAAGCACACCGTGTTCGGCGAAGTGGTTTCGGCGGACGACCAGAAGGTGGTGGACGCGATCCGCGGCGGCGACATGATCGAAAAGATCACGATCGAAGGCGATGCTTCTTCGCTGCTGACCGCGCAATCCGCACGCATTGCGGAATGGAACAAGACACTCGACGCGCGCCGCTGATTCGAGCCGGAAGCGAACCGTCATAAGCGCGTGCAAGCCTCGCGCGCGCTCGGCTTCGGCGCCGCATGATAGAATCATGCGGTTTTTCCGGCGGCTTCGCCGCTCGCGTGCACACCAGCCGCTCAACGAGGAATCCCATGCTGACACTCGCCTCCCGCATGACCCGCGCCAAGCCCAGCGCGATCATGGTCATCGCCGACAAGGCCAAGCAGTTGAAAGCCGCCGGGCGCGACATCGTGAATTTCTCGATCGGCGTGCCGAACTTCCTGCCCGGCGAGCACGTGTATGAAGCCGTGCGCGAGGCGCTGAAGCACGACACCGGCGCCTACGGGTCCAACCGCGGACGCGAGGACCTGCTGGACGCATTCCTCGCGCACATGAAGGCGAACGGCCTGGGCGGCTACAAGCGGTCCAACATTGCGGTCGGCATAGGCGCCAAGCAGGTGCTCTATAACCTGTGCGAGGCGCTGCTGGACGAAGGCGACGAGATCGTCTTTCCGACGCCTTACTGGACTTCGTACCTGGACATCGCGGAAATCCTCGGCGCGCGCATCACGCTGCTGCCGTGTCCGCCGGAACAGAACTACAAGCTCACGCCCGCGCAACTGGATCGCGCGCTGGCGAGCAAGCCGAAGGTGTTCCTGTTCAACAACCCGTCCAATCCGACCGGCATGGTCTATACGCGCGAGGAGATCGCCGCGCTGGCCGACGTGCTGGCGAAGCATCCGGATACCTGGATCATCGCCGACGACATCTACAATCGCATGGTGTTCGACGGGGTCGGCTACCACAACGTGGTGCAGTTCCGCCCCGAATTGCGCGAGCGCACCGCGATCGTGGATTCGCTCTCCAAGACCTACGGCATGCCCGGTTGGCGCGTGGGTTTCGTCGCCGCGCCCGAGCTGCTTGCGAACGCGGTGGTCACGCTCAACTCCAACCACATCACCAACATTCCGGAGATCGTGACCGCTGCAGGGGTCGCCGCGCTCACCGGCCCGCAGGACGTCACCAGGGAAAAATGCGCCGATTTCGCGAAACGCCGCGACGAGGTGCTGGACGCGCTGCTCTCGATCCCCGGAGTGAAGTGCCCGCGTCCTCAGGGCGCGTTCTACGCGTTCCCGGATATCTCGGTGGCGTTCGGCAAATCGCACAACGGCACCCCTATCGAGAACGACGTGGACTTCTGCGCCGCGCTGCTGGAAGCGAAAGGCGTCGCCTGCGTACCCGGTTCGGCGTTCGGCGAACCGCGCGCACTGCGCATCTCCTACACCTGCCCGCGTGCGCAGCTCGACGCGGGACTGCAACGCTTCAAGGAATTCTTCGCCGAGTTGGCCGAGGCAAAGCAGGTTGCCGCCGCTCGCGCTTGACCCACAAGATCAACAATAACTTCGAGGTAGAACCATGAAGCAACCCGTCCGCATCGCCGTCACCGGCGCCGCCGGCCAGATCGGCTACGCGCTGCTGTTCCGCATCGC
>JBQCHG010000022.1:0-22792 GCA_051954935.1 Rhodanobacteraceae bacterium | reverse complement strand
GGCAAGCCGAGCACGCCGTTCCTGAAATACGGCGACCTGATCAAGATCGAGATGCTGGACGTGGACGGCAATTCGATCTTTGGGGCAATCGAGCAGCGCATCGAGGCTCCGCTGGCGAGATGAGCATCGTCGCGCCGGTCGCGTTGCCGGTTCTAGAAGGCGAGCGCCTGCGCCTGCGCGCGTTGCGCGACGTGGATGCCGCGGCCTTGCTGGTGCTGCACGGCGATCCGGAAGTGATGCGCTACTGGAGCACCTCGCCCTGGACCAATATCGCGCAGGCGCAGGCGCACCTGCAGCGCGCGTGGCGCGACATGGAATCGGCGGGCGTCTTGCCGTGGGGGATCGCCGAACGCTCGACCGACTCATTGATCGGCACGCTCACGTTGTTCAGGATCGACCGCGACCATCGCCGCGCGGAGATCGGTTACGCGCTGGCTTCGACGCATTGGGGCAAGGGGCTGGGCAGCGAGGCGCTGTGCCTGGTACTGCACCATGCGTTCGACACGATGCAACTGGAACGCGTCGAGGCCGACACCGATCCGCGCAATGCGTCTTCGCGCCGCATGCTGGAGAGGCTGGGTTTCGTGCAGGAAGGAACGCTGCGCAAGCGCTGGTTCGTCAACGACGAATGGTGCGACACCGCCCTCTACGGACTGCTGCGCGGGGATTTTCGCGGATGAGCCTGGCCGCGCATTACCTCGAGATCCGCGACATCCATGTCACCGCAGTGATCGCTTCGGGCACGCTGTTCCTCGGTCGCGGCGCACTCGCATTGCTGCGCTGGCGGCACGTGATGCATCCGGTCCTGCGCTACGGTTCGATGCTGATCGACACGGTACTGCTGGCCGCCGGCATCACGCTGATGTTCGTGATCGGCCAGTATCCGTTCGTCAACGGCTGGCTGACCGCGAAGCTGTTCCTGCTGGTCGCCTACATCGTGCTCGGCACGTTCGCGCTGAAGCGCGCGCACACGCAAGGCGCGCGAGCGACCTCCTACCTGCTGGCGCTGGCGACCTTCGCCTACATCATCAGCGTGGCGGTGGCGCACGACCCGCGAGGGATCTTCGTGCTGCTGCGATAGGCTCGCAGGAGCCTGCGTGCACGCGACCACGGAGATCTTCGCCACGAAGCGCACTTCGTTGTCGCGAGCACGCTCCTACACGAGGTCTCGATCGCGCCTTCGCACGTGATCGCTGATACCGAGCCCAACCTGCATCCCGTAACCGATGCGTTCGGCGTAGCCGATCATCAGCTCCGCCGATGCCGGATCGGGCAGCGCCTCGCGCACGGTTTCGCGCCACAGCCCGAGCCAGCGCTCGAAATGTCCATTGCCGATGCCGAGCGGCTGGTGCTTGGCCAGCGGATTGCCGCGGTATTGCGCCGTGCGCAACGCGACGGTGGACCAGAACGAGGTCATCATCGCCTTGTGGTGGTTCCAGTCCTCCACGACAGCGTTGAACACCGGCCCGAGCATCGGATCGGCGCTGATCCTGTCGTAGAAGCGGTCCACCAGCCGTGCCAGTTGCGCTTCGTCCAGGCCGGCGGGAATGGGGTCGTACATGGAATCGAATCGACAAGAAACCAGATTGAAGTTTCGACCCTGCTGTCCTCTGCGGCCATGACTTCGATCAAGCGAAAACGAAAAACCCGCGGGAGCCGCGGGTTTTTCGGTTGCTGGATCCCGGCTCATCGCACCGCTAGCGTCGGCGTCCTGCCTCGGCAAGCGGCCGGCCTCCGGCGCTCATCGTTGCGCGAGATGCGATTCAATGCATCTCGCAAGCGCAACGATTCGCCCGTGTGCTGGCCGGGATTCGTACATCCTGTACTCAGCGCGCGTTCGCGAGCGCCTCGGTCATGTCGAGCATGCGGTTGGAGAAACCCCACTCGTTGTCGTACCAGCCCAGCACCTTCACCAGCGTGCCGCCCATCACGCGTGTCTGCGTGGCGTCGTAGGTGCACGAGGCCGGGTTGTGGTTGAAGTCCACCGACACCAGCGGCAGGGTGTTCACCGCCATCACGCCCTTCATGCGGCCGTTCGCGGCCTCGTTGATGGCCGCGTCGATCTCTTCCTTGGTGGTCGGGCGCTGCGCCACGAAGGTCAGGTCCGTAGCCGACACGTTGATGGTCGGGATGCGCATCGAGAAGCCATCCAGCCTGCCGTTCAGCTCCGGCAGCACCAGCCCGACCGCCACGGCAGCACCGGTCTTGGTCGGGATCTGCGACATCGTTGCGCTGCGCGCACGGCGCAGGTCCTTGTGATAGACGTCGGTCAGTACCTGGTCGTTGGTGTAGGCGTGGATCGTGGTCATCAGGCCGTGCACGATGCCGATCTTCTCGTGCAGCACCTTGGCCAGCGGCGCCAGGCAATTGGTGGTGCAGGAAGCGTTGGAGATGATCTGGTCGCCGGCCTTGATCTGGTCGTGATTGACGCCGTAGACGAAGGTGCCGTCCACGCCCTCGCCCGGCGCGGAGATGATCACCTTCTTCGCGCCGGCGGCAAGGTGCGCCGCGGCTTTTTCGCGCTTGGTGAACAGGCCGGTGGACTCGATCACGATATCGATGCCGAGATCCTTCCACGGCAGCTTGGACGGATCGCGCTCGGCGCAGACCTTGATCTTGTCGCCCTTGATCACGAGATCGCCGCCCTCGACCTTCACCTCGAACGGAAACCTGCCGTGCGCGGTGTCGTATCGGGTCAGGTGCGCATTGGTCTCGGCGTCGCCCAGGTCATTGATGGCGACCACGCGGATCGAATCGTGGCGGCCGGATTCGTACAGCGCGCGCAGGATGTTGCGGCCGATGCGGCCGTAACCGTTGATGGCGACCTTGATGGCCATGGGGTGCTTCCTCGTGCGGTGGAGTGCGGGGGAGAACGCGCTATTTTAGCGGCAATGCGGGGCGGTTTCAGCGGCGATCCGAACTCGGCGCATAATGGCCAGACGCAGCGCCATCGGTCATTCCATGCAACCCCACGTCACGCCGTTTTTCCACGCGCCGACCTCCACCTGGTCGTACGTGGTGTGCGATCCGGGCAGCTCCGTGGCGGCGGTCATCGATCCGGTACTGGACTTCGATCCCGCGAGCGGCCGCATTTCGACAGACAGCGCGTGCAAGCTGCTCGAGTACCTGCGTGAGCACGCACTAGGACCCAGGTGGATCCTGGAAACCCACGTGCATGCCGACCACTTCACCGCAGCGGCGTGGCTCAAGCGCCACACCGGCGCGCAGGTCGCGATCGGTGCGCGCGTGGTGGATGTGCAGCGCACCTTCAAGGTGCTGCTGAACCTGGATGGCGATTTCATTGCCGACGGCTCGCAGTTCGACGCGCTGCTGGCCGACGGCGACACGCTGCCGCTGGGCGGATTGCAGATCGAGGCGATCGCCACGCCGGGCCACACGCCCGACGGCATGAGCTATCGCATCTGCGATGCCGTGTTCATAGGCGACACGCTGTTCGCGCCCGCGCTCGGCAGCGCGCGTTGCGATTTTCCCGGTGGCGACGCGGCCACGTTGCATGCATCCGCCCAACGGCTGTACGCATTGCCCGGCGACACGCGCGTGTTCCTCTGCCACGATTATCCATCTGCAGGCGAATCGCCGCGCGCGCAAACCACGATCGCGGAACAGTTGCGCGGCAACAAGCACATCGCGCGTGACACGAGCGAGGAGCAATTCGTGGCGATGCGCCAGGCGCGCGATGCCACGCTTCCGGTCCCCAAGCTGTTGTGGCCGGCGCTGCAGGTGAACATCCGCGCCGGGCAACTGCCGCCGGCGGAGGACAACGGGCGCAGCTACCTCAAGCTACCGCTGGACGCGGGTGGCTTATGATCATGCAAGTCTCCCCTCGGCCGACAGGCGCTTCGCGCTTGTCTCCCGCTCCCCTCTGGGATGAGGGGGCTCGCGATCTCATTTCACGACCGGTCCTGTTCCAGCGCATCTTTCATTCCCTCTGCATTGCGCTGATGCTGCTCGCGTTGTCCACGCCGGTCCTGGCCTGGGGGCCGCTCGGTCATCGCATCGTCGCGCGGCTGGCGGAAGCACAGCTCACGCCGCCGGCTCGCGCCGAGGTCCAGCATCTGCTGGAAGTGCAGGGCGTGCGTCATCTCTCCGATGTCGCAGTCTGGGCCGACGACTTGCGGGACACGGATCCCGCGCTGTTCAAGCGCACCGCGCGCCTGCACTTCGTCAACATCCATTCGCCCGATTGCCTTTACGATCCGCCGCGCGATTGCGCGAACGGCCAGTGCGTGGTCGCGGCGATCGCGCATTACGCCGCGATCCTAGGCGATCGCTCGCGTCCGGACGCCGAGCGCGCGCAGGCACTCGACTTCGTGGTGCACTTCGTCGGCGACGTGCACCAGCCGCTGCACGCCAGCTCCGGCGACGATGCCGGCGGCAATGACTACCAGGTGCGCTGGCACGATCGCGGCACCAACCTGCATCGCGTCTGGGATTCACTGATACTGGACGACGCGCATCTTTCCGCTGCGCGCTACGCGCGGGCACTGGCGGATGAAAGCATACCGCTGCGTACCGGCGGTACGCCCGCGCAATGGGCGGAAGAATCCTGCCGCATCGCGCGCACGGTGTATCCGTCCACGCGTACCATCACCGATGCTTATGTCCAGCGCGAACGGCCGATCGCCGGGGAACGCCTCCGCGAAGCTGGTGCGCGGCTTGCGGCGCTGCTCGATCGCGAGCTTGCGAGGTAATCGGGCTCGGCGGAGATTGCGTTGTTGCGGGTGGTCTTGCGGCGCCCGCGCGCGCCCGCCATGATCGGCCCGCCGCAGGGGTGCGGTATCACGGGAGGGGAAATCATGGCAAACGGAGCTGGACTCGGTGCACTGATGGGCATGGGCCTCGGAATCATTCTTGTGGGAATCATCGTCGGCCTGATCGTTGGCACGTTGATCCTGATGCTGGCAACGAAACTGGTCGAGAAGTTCACGCCGTCGTTCGGCAAGGCGCTGGTGACCCAGATCGTCGCCGGAATTGTCGGGTTCATCGTCGCGATTGTGCTCGGGCTGGTGCTGGGTATGACTATCCCGGCGCGTCTCGCCGCCGGAGTGGTGAACTTCTTCGTGTGCGCCTGGGTGATCCAGCAGTTGATCACGCGCCCGGGCGGAGGGGCGGTGTCCGATGGCGGCGCGATGGCAATGGCTGCATCCGGCAAGATGAGCTACGGCCGCGCGTGTCTGATCGCGCTGATCGAGTACATCATCTACATCCTCATCGGCGTGATCGTGCTGCTGGTGTTCGGCGGCGCGATGCTGGCCGCATTGCACCACTAGATCAGCTTTGTCCCGCGACACCAGGCGCCGGCCGCGAGGCCGGCGCTTTTTTGTTGCAGGTCAATACTGGATGCCTAAGCGGCGCATCAGCTTGGACGCAAGCCAGGCCGGGCCGATCAGCAGGTAGGCGAGATCCGTGAAGAACGACGGCCGCCTGCCCTCGATGAGATGGCCGACGAACTGGCCGATCCACGCCAGCACGAACAGCCCGATCGCCAGCCACAGCAGGTGCTGCGGCCCGAGCGCGCGCAGCGTGCCTTCCGCGATCAGGCCGTAAACGATGAATATCGCCGCCATTCCCAGCCCGATCGGGCGCGACAGCCGGTAATAGAACAGGAACGCGAAGAACATCGCGACGAAGGCCCAGAACCCCGCGCGCCCGATCGCCGGTGGTACCGGGATCAGCCAAAGCAACGCGACCACGCACCACAGGATTACCGGCACGCACACCCAGTGAATCGCGCGATTGGTCGCGTTCGCGTGATCCGAACTGTAACTGCCGAACCAGTCGTGGACGGTACGCATGGCGTCATCCTTCAATCCAGCATGATTCCCGCGAGCTTCTTCAGCGCTTCGGCGTACTTCGCCGCGGTACCGTCGATCACCGACTGCGGCAGCTTGGGGCCGGGCGCGCGCTTGTTCCAGTCCAGGGTTTCCAGGTAGTCGCGCACGAACTGCTTGTCGTAGCTCGGCGGGCTGATGCCGACCCTGTACTGGTCCGCCGGCCAGAAGCGCGAGGAATCGGGGGTGAGCATCTCGTCCATCACGTACAGCTTGCCGTCGGCATCGGTGCCGAATTCGAACTTGGTGTCTGCGATGATGATGCCGCGCTGCGCGGCGTAGTCGGCGGCGAATTTGTAGATCGCGAGCGTCGCCGCGCGCACCTGTTCCGCGAGATCCGCGCCGATCGCCCTCACCACCGCATCGAAACCGATGTTCTCGTCGTGCGATCCTGACGGCGCCTTGGTGGAGGGCGTGAAGATCGGCTCCGGCAATTGCTCCGCCTGGCGCAGGCCGGCCGGCAGCCTGATGCCGCACAGGGAACCCGTGGCCTGGTAATCCTTCCAGCCCGAGCCGATCAGGTAGCCGCGCGCGATCGCTTCGATCGGCACCGCCTTCAGGCGCTTCGCCACCACCGCCCGGCGTGCGTACAGCGCGACGTCCGTGCCCGCCGGCAACACGTCCGCGACCGGCACGCCGGTCAGATGGTTCGGGACCAGGTGCGCGGTCTTGCCGAACCAGAAGTTGGAAATCTGCGTGAGCATCTCGCCCTTGCCGGGGATCGGATCGGGCAGCACCACGTCGAACGCGGAAAGCCGATCGGTGGCGACGATCAGCAGCCGCTCGTCCGGCAGCGCGTAGACGTCGCGCACCTTGCCGCGGTGCAGAAATTCGAGGCCGGGCAGGTTGGAGCCGTGCAGGGTGGTGGGCATGGGGGTGCCTCGGGCGGAAAGCGCAATTGTAACGGGCCCGGTAGCAGCGCCGAAGGCGTGCGGAATTCTGGACAGCTCGGCTGATAAACTGACGCGTCCCGCCATCCGACCGGCCCGAATGCGAATCGCCCTGTTTCTTGCTCTCGCCCTCGCCGCAACCGGCGCTGTTGCCGCGACGCCGCCCGCGCGGCTGGGCCTGTGCGCCGCGTGCCATGGCGCGGACGGGCACGCACGCATTCCCGGCGCGCCGAACCTGGCGGGGCAGAATTACCAGTACCTGATGACAGCGCTGCATGCCTACCGGAGCGGCGCGCGCGATGTAGCGGTGATGCGCGCGGCGATCGGTCCGTTGTCGGAAAACGAATTGCAGCAACTGGCGCGCTGGTATTCGCAACTGCCGTGCGCGCCGGCACGGGCGGGCAACTGACGTGCGCGGCCTGCATTACATCGGCAAGCTGGTCGGGTTCCTGATCGGCCTGCTAGTCTTCAGGAATTTCGGCGCCGCGATCATCGGCCTCGTCATCGGCCATCTCGTGGACATCGCCATGCTGCGCACCTTCGCGCGCGGCGGCGAGCCACTGGGTTTCGTCGAGCCGCTGTTCGCGCTGCTGGGGGCGATTTCGAAAACCGATGGTCGCGTGTCGGAGGCCGAGATCGCAGTCAGCGAGCGATTGATGGCGCGGTTGAACCTGGATGCGCTGTGGCGCCGCCGCGCGATCGAGGCGTTCAACAAGGGCAAGGCGCCCGGTTACGAATCCAGCCTCGCGATCGGCGACCTGCGCACCTGGTGCGCGCTGCGCCGCAGTTACGTGATGCCGCTGCTGGACATGGTGGCCGATACCGCGCTGGCGGACGGGCCACCCTCGCCGGAGAAGATGAAGCTGCTGCGGCGATTGGCCTGGTCGCTGCACGTGAGCGAACTGCAGCTGATGGCGCTGCTGGCGATGAAGGGTTTCGTCTGGAACGCGCCCGGCTCGGGAGCCGGCGCGGGCGCCTACGCGCACGCGGGGAACGGCCGCGGGCAACCACCTCCGCGTGATGGTCTCGATCCATACACGGTGTTGGGGGTACCACCCGATTCCGACGAACGCACCGTCAAGCGCGCCTATCGCAAGCTGATCAGCGAGCACCATCCGGATCGCCTGGGCAGCCTGCCGGAAGACATGCGCAAGCGCGCCGAACAGCGCGCCAGCGAGATCAATGCGGCGTGGGAGCGGATACGAGCGGAGCGGGGATTCAAATGAAGCGGGACTCCAGCCGTTCGCTTCGAGCGTAGGCCCGAAAGGGCCGAAGTCGAAGGGTGTGTGCTTCGACTCCGCTCGCTACCGGGAGCTACCCTCAGCGCGAACGGAAACTCAATCGGTTCAAGGTGCCATGGCCAAACAATCCTGCGTCATCTGCCCCTCGATCCTCTCCGCCGATTTCGCCAGGCTCGGGGAGGAAGTGGATCGCGTGCTGGAAGCCGGCGCGGACTGGATCCATTTCGATGTCATGGACAACCACTACGTGCCGAACCTCACCATCGGCCCGATGGTGTGCAAGGCGCTGCGCAAGCACGGCGTCAAGGCGCCGATCGACGTGCACCTGATGGTGAAGCCGGTGGACCGGATCGTGCCGGATTTTGCAGAGGCCGGCGCCAACCTGATCAGCTTCCATCCGGAAGCGACCGAGCACGTGGATCGCACGCTGCAACTGATTCGCGATCATGGCTGCCGTGCCGGGTTGGTGTTCAATCCCGCGACCTCGCTGGACTGGCTCGATTACGTGCTCGACAAGCTCGATCACGTGCTGATCATGTCGGTGAATCCCGGCTTCGGCGGGCAGAGTTTCATTCCATCCGCGCTCGAGAAACTGCGCCGCGCGAGGAAGATCATTGACGAGAGCGGCCGCGACATCCGCCTGCAGGTGGACGGCGGCGTCAAGGTGGACAACATCGGCGAAATCGCGCGCGCCGGCGCCGACACCTTCGTGGCCGGCTCGGCCATCTTCGGTGAGAAGGACTACGCCGCGGTCATCGCGGCGATGCGGAAGGCCGTGGGTTAGCAGCGCGAGGCGCTCGTCGGAGCCACCCCAAGGCTTGCGATACGTTTTTCGAAGCCGTGCTTCACTTGAGAAGTGCGGCCAAGGATGGCCGCTTCTGGATTCTCAACGGAGTGGATTGCGATCACTGGCTGAACGGGTGGTCAGGCAGCAATCATGGATGATTGCACAGGGGACACATGGTCGCCGCCATCCATGGTCGAAGAGCTCCGTGGTCCGCCGGCGCGGCGCCTCTTCGTCACGTCGTTCAACGCAACGAAGCTGCGGATCCGGCGCCGCCGGCGGTGTCCATGTTCGGCCACGATGCCCATTGACCCGGACATCGTGACCGCTTCCACGTCGACTCTCCACGGCAAGGAGTTCCCGACGTAGGCATTACCGCGCAGGGGCGCGGCGCATCGCGGGCGGGTACCGGGCGAAACGCGGGCAATTTGTGGCAAAACGGTGGCAAGCACGTAAAACGCCTTGCGCGTCGCGGATTTGCGTTGCACGCTGCGCGCCGCGCTGCAAAAAGGAATCGCCATGGCCAGAGCCATTGCCATCGTGGAAGATGAACCGCTGATCCGCGCCAACTACGTCGAGGCGCTGTCCCGTTTCGGCTACGAGGTGCGCGGTTATCCCTCGCGCGGGGAGGCTTCCAGTGCGTTCGCACAGCGCATGCCGGAACTGGTGATCATAGACATCGGCCTGGGCGACGAGCCGGAAGGCGGCTTCGATCTGTGCCGCGAACTGCGCGCGAAATCCTCCACTCTGCCGATCATATTCCTGACCGCGCGCGATTCGGATTTCGACGTGATCTCCGGCCTGCGGTTGGGCGCGGACGATTACCTTTCCAAGGACACCAGCCTGCACCAGCTCGCCGCGCGCATCGGTGCGCTGTTCCGTCGCATCGAATCGCTGAAAGCACCGGCCTCCAGTGAAACCGTGATCGAGCACGGCCCGCTGAAGCTGGAATCCGAGCGCATGCGCATCACCTGGAACAGCGCCGACGTGCCGCTGACCGTGACCGAGTTCTGGATGGTGCACACGCTGGTGCGGTTCCCTGGCCACGTGAAGAGCCGCGACCAGTTGATGCGGGAAGCGGAGCTGGTGGTGGACGATGCCACGATCACCTCGCACATCAAGCGCATCCGCAAGAAATTCATCGCCGTGGACCCGGCCTTCGATTCGATAGAAACGGTGCACGGGGTGGGATACCGCTGGACAACCTGAGAACGCTGCGAAAGCCGCTGTGTTCGGCATGCCGGGCCGGCGGTGCAGGTCATCGGCAAGAACCCATCCGTGGTGAGTCTTCCGATCGGTGTCCTGCCTCACCCTCAGCCTTCGCATGCGATGCCATTCAAGGCATCGCACCAGCGCAGGCTGAGGCCTGTGCTCCGATGACGCGCGGCCACGGAGCCTTTTGCCACGGATGGCAGCATCGCTCGCGACGCTTTCAAAGCGTTCTCCTCGGCTTCGACAAGTGAAGGAGGGAAGCGGAAAAGCGTTGTAGTCTCTGCGTCTCGTCCTCGTCTACCGTCTCCCGTGACCCTCCGCCGCAAACTCCTGGCTGTAGCGCTGTCTACCCTGGCCTTGCCGTTCGCCGGCTGGTTGTACGTGCGGCAGATGGAACAGTTGCTTCGTCGCTCGCAGGAGCAGGCGCTGCTGGCGACGGCGTTCGCGCTGGGGCGCGGACTGGTCGCGGTCGGTGCCAACCTGCCCAGCCCCGCCAAGGGCTGGTATGTGCAGAACGCGCGGCAGCCGATCATCGTGGATGGCTACGGCGACGACTGGGCTGCGTTGTCGCCCTGGGTGCAGCACCCGTGGCCCGGCGTGCGCGTGCAACTGGCGCAGGATGCCGCGTGGCTGTACATGCACATCGAGGTCAACGACGCCACGCGCACGCGCGTGGACGCGCAGGACAGCGAATCGCAGGATGCGGATCACGTCGAGCTGACGCTCGCGCGCGGCGGGCGCCAGCGGCATTTCCTGGTCGCTTCCGCCGCGCCGGGCAGCTTCCAGGCGCGTCCGCTGGACGAGCGCGTGCGCGGCTTGCCTGACCTGATCACCGGCCAATGGCAGGAAGACGCGGGCGCCTATCGCATCGAGTTGCGCCTGCCGCGCGCCCAGGCGCCGGATCACCTTGGCATCGCGGTCTACGATGCCGATGCGCCGACGCGCTTCGACGGTGGCGAGCCGGACACGCGGCCGCTCTATTCGCTGTCGCCGGCATTGTCGAACGATCTCACCCAGCTCGCGCCGACAGGCGTGCGCGTGCGCCTGCTGAGTTCTGAGGGCTGGGTGCTGGCGTCCGGCGGTGCGCTGGCCAGCGACATGCCTGCCAGCAAGGACAGGATGGCGTGGTTCGACAATCTGATCTTCGACGCGTTGATCGCGCCCGCGCTGCAGCCGCGCTCGGGCACGCCGCTGGATGCGCCGCAACTGCAGGATGCCGAGGTGCAGCGCGCGCTGGCTGGTCGTGCCAGCGCGGTGTGGCGCGCGGGCGAGGCGCCGGGCAGCGTGGTCCTGAGCGTGGCGGTGCCGCTGGACACGCATGGGGAAACACGCGGCGCGCTGGTGCTGGACCAATCCAGCCGCGCGCTGCCGCTGCTGACCAACCGTGCGCTGCTCGGCCTGATGCTGGCGAGCGTCGCGGGCCTGCTGGTTGCCGGCGCGTTGCTGTTCGCGTTCGCGACGTGGCTGTCGTTGCGGATCGGACGCCTGCGCAATGCCGCCGAGCGCGCCCAGCGTCGCGAGGGCGCGCCGCTCGAGCCGCTGCCGCTCGTCGATGATGCCGACGAACTCGGCGATCTGGCGCGCAGCTTCTCGCGCCTGCTGGACGCGATCGGCACCTACACCGATTACCTGCGCACGCTGGCGTCCAAGCTCTCGCATGAATTGAACACGCCGCTGGCCATCGTGAAATCCTCGCTGGACAACCTGGAGCACGCCGACCTCCCCGCGGACGCGCAACCCTACGTTGCGCGTGCACGCGACGGGGCCGCGCGGCTGGGCACGATCGTGCGCGCGATGTCCGAAGCCAGCCGCATGGAGCGCGCGATCGCTTCGGCCGAGGGCGAGGATTTCGATCTGGCGCAGGTGGTGCGCGGCTGCGCGGAAGCCTATCGCGCGCGGGCCGCGCCGCGCCGGCTCGAGTGTGTGCTGGATTCCGCGCACGCATTGCTGCACGGTGCGCCGGAACTGATCGCACAGGCGCTGGACAAGCTGTTCGACAACGCGCTCTCGTTCACGCCGGCGGAAGGCTGGATCCGCATCGAATTGCGCGAGCTGGAAGAGGACGAAGGCGCGCAACTGATCGTCGCCAACAGCGGGCCGCCGTTGCCGGAAGCGATGTCGGGGCGGCTGTTCGATTCGCTGGTCAGCGTGCGCGGCAGCGGCGCGCGCGCGGGCGTGCCGCACCTGGGCCTGGGCCTGTACGTCGTGCGGCTCGTCGCCGAGCTGCACCAGGGCAAGGTCGAGGCGCACAACCTCGCCGATGGCGTGGCCTTCACCATGCAGTTGCGCGGGATGATGAGGCGGCGGCTGGCGGAATAGATATTCGTCATTTCTCAAGGCAGACGTCGCCTGCTATCGTCCCGCGCTCGCACGCGAGAGTCCGAACGTGATCACGCAGGAAGAATTCGACGCACTGGCACGCGCGGGCCACACCCGCATTCCGCTGGTGCGCGAGGTGCTGTCCGACCTCGACACGCCACTGTCGGTATACCTGAAACTGGCCGATGGTCCGTACACGTTCCTGTTCGAGTCGGTCGCGGGCGGCGAGAACTGGGGCCGCTATTCGATCATCGGCTTGCCGGCGGCGCGCGTGTTCCGCTTCCGCGAGCGCACGCTGGAAATCGAGGAGCACGGCGAAATCGTCGAGCGCCGCGAACTCGAAGATCCATTCGCCGAAATCGAAAAACTGCGTGCGCAGTACGCCGTGCCGCGGCTACCGCAACTGCCCGCGTTCACCGGCGGCCTGGTCGGCTATTTCGGATTCGAGTGCGTGGGCTGGATCGAGGAGAAACTGCGCACCGCCAAGCGCGACGAACTCGGACTGGACGACGCGCTGCTGATGCTGGCCGAGGAAGTCGCGGTGTTTGACAACCTGCGCGGCCGGCTGTACCTGATCGTCCATGTGGATCCTGCGCAGAAACAGGCGTACGCGCGCGGCAGGCGGCGGCTCGATCAACTGGTGCATCGCCTGCGCCGTTCGGGTTCCGCTTATCCGGAAACACCGGATCCGAAACCTCTGGACGAAACCGATTTCCAATCCAGCTTCACGCGCGAGGAATACGAGGACGTGGTGCGCCGCGCGCAGGAATACATCCGCGCCGGCGACATCTTCCAGGTGGTGCCGTCGCAACGCCTGAGCGTGCCGTTCCGCGCGCGGCCGATTGACGTTTATCGCGCGCTGCGGGCGCTGAACCCCTCGCCGTACATGTATTTCATTGACCTCGGGCGCGCGCAGATCGTCGGCTCGTCGCCGGAGATCCTGGTGCGTCTGCAGGAAGGCCGCGTGGTGCTGCGGCCGATCGCCGGCACCCGCCGACGCGGCGCCACGCGCGAAGAGGACCTCGCGCTGGAGCAGGAACTGCTGGCCGACCCGAAGGAACGCGCCGAGCACCTGATGCTGATCGACCTCGGGCGCAACGACGTCGGCCGTGTCGTGAAGACCGGCAGCGTGCAGCTCACCGAATCCTTCGCGATCGAGCGCTACTCGCACGTGATGCACATCGTCTCGCAGGTGGAAGGCGACCTGCGCGGAAACTTGAGCTACATGGACGTGCTGCGCGCGGCATTTCCCGCCGGCACCGTGTCGGGCGCGCCGAAGATCCGCGCCATCGAGATCATCCAGCAACTGGAACCGGTGAAGCGCAACGTCTACGCCGGCGCGGTCGGCTGGATCGGCTGGTGGGGCGACGCCGACACGGCCATCGCGATCCGCACCGCGGTGATCGCCGACGGCCGCCTGCACGTGCAGGCCGGCGGCGGCATCGTCCATGACTCCGACCCGGGCGCCGAATGGGAAGAGACGATGAACAAGGGCCGCGCGCTGTTCCGCGCCGTGGCGCAGGCGGCGAGGGGGTTGTAGCTCTCAGTCGTCCGCTTCGTCCTTTGCCCTCACGAGGAACGTCTCGCGTTCCTTCGCCGGCCCCTTGCCGAACTTCCACGCTGCCGCATAGAACCGGTTCCAGTCGCGATCGCAGCTTTCGAACAAGTTCGCGAAGGCCGGTACGCCGCGATCGTACAGGCCGAACGGCACCAGCTTGGCGTTATTGAGCGGCGTGTCGAACCACCTGTCGTACCCGCCGTAGCCGTGCCATTGCGTGTCGCGCAGCTGGCGGTAATCGGCGCGCAGTTGTTCGAAAATTTCCCGCTTGCGTTGCAGCTTCATCGCAGCCGGCAGATCGCCCGCATACAGCGCCTTCAGGCGTTCGCGCGCTTTCAGCACCAGTTCGGTGAATTGCCGCTTGCGCTGCGCGGCAGCGGGATCGGCCGGCGGCAGGTGGTTGGCCGCGTGCCACTCGCGGAGGCCTTCGCGTTGCACGAAGGTGGCGAAGGACTCGTTGAACGCGGTGTCGCCCTTCACGTAAAGCTGCTGGTGCGCGAGCTCGTGGAAGATCGTGCCGACGATCTCGTCATCGTTCCAATCGTCCATCGTGGAGAGCAGCGGGTCGGCGAAGTGGCCGAGCGTGGAATATTCCGGCACGCCGCCGATCCAGACGTCGTCGCCCCGGCCGCGAAGTTTGTCCGCCAGCGCTTGCGCGCGATTGCTATCGAAAAATCCCTGGTACGCCACGCAGCCGGCGAACGGAAAACAGTGCTCGATCGGCTGCACCGACAGCGCGGGCGTGGCGAACACGTTCCAGGTCACGAATGGGCGATGAATGTCGGCATAAGTCGTGAAGCTGCGGTTGCGCGGCAGCTTCAGTACGTCGGAGGCGAAAGCACGGGCCCTCTGCGCCAATTCCAGCCGGGCGCGCAGCGCCGGTGGGGTGTGTGGATCGGCGATCACCTGGCCGAGCGGCTTGCGCGCGTGCAGCACACGCAGTTCGCCGGCGGTCACGTGCGTGTAATAACCCAGCGTCGAGCAACCGGTCGAAAGTGCGAGCGGTAGCACAACAAGGCCGCGCAAAGCCGCGCGGCATATGCCCGTGAGGCATTTCGCCTTGTATCGTTCCTGTCGTACCTTCACACTTCGCGTTCCCGCATCGCACGGCGCGCCATGCTGCTCCTGATCGACAACTATGACAGCTTCACCTTCAACCTCGCGCAATATCTGGGCGAGCTTGGAGAAGAGGTGAAGGTGCTGCGCAATGACGCACTGGATGTCGCCGGCGTCCGCGCGCTGGCGCCTTCGCGCATCGTGATTTCACCGGGGCCGGGCACGCCGGACGAGGCAGGTGTATCACTCGCACTGCTGCAGGCGACGCGAGGTGAAGTGCCGATCCTGGGCGTGTGCCTGGGTCACCAGGCGATCGGGCAGGCGTTCGGCGGGCGGGTTGTGCGTGCGAAGCAGATCATGCATGGCAAGACCTCGCCGATCCATCACCGTAACGAAGGCGTATTCGCGGGGCTCGGCAATCCGTTCGAGGCCACGCGCTACCACTCGCTGGTGGTGGAGCGTGCCTCGTTGCCCGACTGCCTCGAAATCACCGCCTGGACGCAAACCGAGGGCGGCGAGCTCGACGAGATCATGGGCCTGCGCCACACACACCTGCCGATCGAAGGCGTGCAGTTCCATCCGGAATCCATCCTGACCCGGCACGGCCACGATCTTCTGCGCAATTTCATCCGTTCGCCCCTGCCGAAAGCCGCATGAACGCGAGCATCACCCCGCGCGAGGCGCTGCAGCGCACGATCGAACATCGCGAGATCTTTCACGACGAGATGATCGCGCTGATGCGTCAGATCATGCGCGGCGAGGTTTCGCCGGTGATGGTCGCGGCGATCCTGACCGGCTTGCGCGTGAAGAAGGAAACCGTCGGCGAGATCGCGGGCGCGGCCACGGTAATGCGCGAGCTGGCGATTCGCGTGCCGGTCGCCGGTGACACCACGCACCTGCTGGACATCGTCGGGACCGGCGGCGACGGCGCCCACAGCTTCAACATTTCGACTGCATCGTCGTTCGCCGCAGCGGCAGCCGGCGCGCGCATCGCCAAGCATGGCAACCGCAGCGTGTCCTCGTCCAGCGGCAGTGCCGACGTGCTGGAAGCGCTGGGCGCGGCGATCGAACTGGAGCCCGGGCAGGTCGCGCGTTGCATCGAACAGACCGGCATCGGCTTCATGTTCGCACCGAAGCATCATCCGGCGATGAAGGCAGTGGCGGCGGTGCGCCGCGAGATGGGCGTGCGCACGCTGTTCAACATCCTCGGCCCGCTCACCAACCCCGCCGGTGCGCCGAACATATTGATGGGCGTGTTCCATCCGGACCTGGTCGGCATCCAGGTGCGCGTGCTGCAACGGCTGGGCGCGAAGCGCGCGCTGGTCGTGCACGGCCGCGACGGGCTGGACGAGATTTCCCTGGGCGGCGCCACGCTCGTCGGCGAATTGCGCAACGGCCAGGTACGCGAATACGAGGTCGAGCCGGAGCAGTACGGGTTCGCGATGGCCTCCAGCCGGAACCTGCGCGTCGCCGATGCCCCACAGTCCAAGGCGATGCTGCTGGAGGCGCTTGAGAACCGTAACGGTGTCGCGCGCGACATCGTGATGTTCAACGCCGGCGCGGCGCTGTATGCGGCCGACGTCGCCGGCACGATCCAGGAAGGGATCGAACGCGCGCGCGCGGCGATCGCAAGTGGTGCCGCGCGCACGAAGCTGGATGAATTCGTGGTCGCCACGCGCGCCATGGAAGCGCACGTCGGGATGAGTACCGATGAGTAGTGACATCCTGCAGCGCATCCTCGCGCGCAAGGTGCAGGAAGTGGAAGCGCGCAATGCGGCACTGCCGCTGCGCGAACTTTCGGCGCGCTGTGCCGACCTGCCCGACACGCGCGGGTTCGCCGCCGCGCTGGAAGCAAAGATCGAATCGGGCTTGCCTGCCGTGATCGCGGAGATCAAGAAGGCTTCGCCGAGCGCGGGTGTGATCCGGGCCGATTTCGACGCGGCTGCGATCGCACGCAGCTACGAAGCCGGTGGCGCAACCTGCCTGTCGGTGCTGACGGACGTGGATTTCTTCCAGGGCGCAGACGCGTATTTGCAGCAGGCGCGTACCGCCTGCGCGCTGCCGGTGCTGCGCAAGGATTTCACGATCGACGCATACCAGGTGTATGAGGCGCGCGCGATCGGCGCGGATGCGATCCTGCTGATCGTGGCGGCGCTGGGTGACGCCGCACTGCTGGAACTTGCCTTGCTCGCCGCGGAACTGGATCTGGACGTGCTGGTGGAAGTGCACGACGAAGCCGAGCTGGATCGCGCACTGGACATTCCGGCGTCGCTGGTGGGCATCAACAACCGCAACCTGCGCACCTTCGAAACCCGCATCGAAACGACGGTGGGTCTGTGCGGACGGGTGCCGGAGGATCGCGTGCTGGTGACCGAGTCGGGCATTCGCGCGCACGAGGATGTCGCGCGATTGCGCGCGGCGGGCGTGCATGCGTTCCTGGTCGGCGAGGCGTTCATGCGCGCGCCCGAGCCGGGCAAGGAACTTGCACGTTTGTTCGGCGCGGCGGACTGATCGCAATGGAGGCGTGCGCATGAGTGCGGCGCTGCAACCGGAATCCTCAACGAGCGAAGCGGGCGTGCCGCGAGTGGTGCTGTTCGACTTCGACGGCACGCTGCTGCATGGCGACGCGTACACGATGTTCATTCGCGAGCATTATCGGCGCGCATGGTGGCGTGGCCTGCTGGTGCTGCCGTTCGCGCCGGTGCTGCTGGCGATCTCGATCACGCAGCGCGGCCGTCGCGCCGCGGCACGCGCGATGGTGCGGGGGGCCCTGCTCGGGACGAGCGAGCAGCGTTATCGCGAACGGGTGGAGAATTTCGGCCGCGATCTGGCACGCAACAGCCGGCTGTTTTCTCGGCTCGGTATCTCGGCCTTGCGGCGGCACATGCACGCGGGCGACCGCGTGCTGATCGTCACCGCCTGCGAGGAAACGCTGGCCCGCGCGATCCTGGATGAACTCGGACTCGGCGCGATCGAACTGATCGCGTCGCACCTCGTGCGCACCGCATGGGGCTGGCGCGTGGGCGTGCACAACATCGGCGTGGAGAAGGTGCGGCAGCTTGCGCTGAGCGGGATCAGCCCCCCGTGGGGCGTCGCGATCAGCGATTCGCTGGCGGACCTGCCGGTCCTCGCTGCTGCGAACGAGGCGATCCTGGTGAACCCGGACCGGCGAAAGCTGAAGCGCGCTTCGGCGAAGCTGGGAACGCGGCTGGCCGTGGCGGAGTGGGATTGAAAAAGCAGGGACGGTACGGGGGATCGAGAACGGGCACTGGAAAGAGTGCCGTCATTCCGGGGTCGTTCGCGGGTTCCGCGCCGTGCGCGGCCCCGGAATGACGACTTCGTTTCACGCTTTCGCTGATTGCCGATCTACCGCGTGCCTTTCACCACGATCGTCTTGCCGGTGACCGAGATGGTGCCCTCGTCTTCCAGTTGCTTCAGCACGCGGCCGGCCATCTCGCGCGAGCAGCCGACGATGCGCGAGAGCTCCTGGCGCGAGATGCGGATCTGGGTGCCTTCCGGATGCGTCATCGCGTCCGGCTCCTGGCACAGGTCCAGCAGCGTGCGCGCGATGCGGTTGGTGACGTCCATGAAGGCCATGCGGCTGACCTGGCGCGAGGTGCGCAGCAGCCGATGGGTGAGCTGCAGGCCGATCGCGAACAGGATGCGCGCGCAGTCCTCGCGCAGCGGCCCGGTGAACAGGTGGAACAGCCGTTCGTAGTTGATCTCCGCCAGTTCGCACGGCGTGCGGGTGCGGATCAGGACTTCGCGCTGGGCCTGCTCGACGAACAAGCCCATCTCGCCGATGAACTCGCCGCGGTTGATGTAAGCGAGGATCAGCTCGCGGCCCTCGTCGTCCTCGGTGTTGACCGTGACGGAGCCGTCGATGATGTAGTAGAGGGTGTTGGCCGGATCGCCCGGCCGCATGATCACCGTCTTGCTCGGATAGCGCCGGCGGTGGCACTGATCGAGCAGCCGCTGCATGGTATCCGGGGTCGGGGCCAGCATTGCCGGAGCATGCGAGCGTTCGTAGACCTGCTGCAGCAGGTAGCGCAATTCGGCCATCGCGTTTCTCTCTGCACGGGCGTCCTGCCACGAGTGTAGCATTCTGATTCATGTGTGCGCGGGCTAGCGCTCCGGATCGCAAGGAAAGGTCGCGGCGGCTATACTTGGCGCCTCTCTTCGCCCGCTCCGGATCTCCCGGCGCGCACCACTCTCCGTATCGAGGACGCAGCCGTGGTCAAACCGCTGCCCCGCCTGAAGTTGCAGGGGTTCAACAACCTCACCAAGGCGCTCAGCTTCAACATCTACGACATCTGCTACGCGGTGTCGGAAACCCAGCGCGACCGCTACATCGATTACATCGATGAGGCGTACGACGCCGATCGCCTGACCCAGATCCTGACGGATGTGGCCGACATCATCGGCGCCAACATCCTGAACATCGCGCGCCAGGATTACGACCCGCAGGGCGCGAGCGTGACGATCCTGATTTCCGAGCATCCGGTGGTGGAGAAGCTCGGCCGCGACGTGATTTCCGACGCGGTGGTGGCGCACATGGACAAGAGCCACATCACCGTGCACACCTATCCGGAAACGCACCCGCACAATGGCATTGCCACTTTCCGCGCCGACATCGACGTTGCGACCTGCGGCGTGATTTCGCCGCTGCGCGCGTTGAATTACCTGATCGACAGCTTCGAGTCCGACATCGTCACGATGGACTACCGCGTGCGCGGCTTCACCCGCGACATCAAGGGCAAGAAGCACTACATCGACCACAAGATCAACTCGATCCAGGACTATCTCGCCAAGCACATCCGGCAGAAGTACGAGATGTTCGACGTCAATGTGTACCAGGAGAACATCTTCCACACCAAGATGCACGTGAAGGATTTCGATCTCGACACGTACCTCTTCGAGGCACACGCGGAAGACCTGTCGTTCAAGGATCGCCAGCGCATCGAGCTGCTGCTGAAGCGCGAGATCGAGGAGTTGTTCCACGGGCGCAATTTGATGTAGGAGCGCGCCTGCGCACGACTGGGACTCGACGAGCCTTGCCGTAAAGCAACACAAGGAAGGGGCCGCTGATGCAAGGAAGTAAAGGCGGGCGGAGCGCGCTGGCGGCAGCGATTGCGCTGCTCGCGTTCGGCGCGCATGCGCAGCAGCCCGCGGCTGGCGCGCAGGGGCCCCCGCAAAACCAAACCCTGCAAACCATCGTGGTCACCGGCACGCCGGTGGCGCAGCCTGCGTTCGATGTGCCGGCGTCCGTCAGCGCCGTGCGGTTGAACGGCGAGGGTGGCGACCAGCCGGGCGTCAACGCTTCCGAAGCGCTGCGGCAAGTACCGGGCGTGCTTGCGCGCGACCGCCAGAACTACGCGCAGGACGAACAGATCTCGATCCGCGGCTTCGGCGCGCGCAGCACCTTCGGGGTGCGCGGCGTGCGGCTCTATACCGATGGCATTCCCGCGACCATGCCCGACGGCCAAGGGCAGGTCTCGCATTTCGACCTGGGATCGGCCGATCGCGTGGAGGTGCTGCGGGGGCCGTTCTCGGCGTTGTACGGCAATTCCTCCGGTGGTGTGATCCAGTTGTTCACCGCCGACGGCAGCGATCCGCCGCAGCAGCGTGTCAGCGCACAGGCGAGCCGCTATGACACGTTTCATCTCGACGCCGATGCACGCGGCCTGATCGGCGGCTTCGGTTACAACGTGGACGTCTCGCATTTCAGCACCGGAGGCTACCGCCGGCACAGCCGTGCGCGCCGCGACAACGCCAATGCCAAGCTGACCTTCGCGACACACGGCGGCGGCAAGCTCACGCTGCTTGCGAACTCGGTACGACTTCCCCAAGCGCAGGATCCGCAGGGTCTGACCTGGTCGCAATACCTGGCCGATCCGCGCCAGGCCGCGCCCTCGTCGCTGACTTTCGATACGCGCAAGAGTGTGCACCAGAACCAGGGCGGTGCGGTGTACGAGCAGCCGCTGGACGATCGCCAGCAGGTCCGCGTGCTGGCCTATTACGGCCAGCGCGACATCACGCAATTCCTCTCGGTGCCGGTGTTTGCGGAAGCCAGTCCGCTGAGTTCCGGCGGCGTGGTGGATCTGGGCACGAAGTACGGCGGTGTGGACGCGCGCTGGATCTGGAACGGTGAACTCGCCGGGCGCACGCTGCAATTCACCGCCGGCGTGAGTTGGGATCGCGAGGACCAGCACCGCCTCGGCTACGAGAATTTTGCCGGAGACGTCCTCGGCGTGGTCGGCGCCTTGCGCCGCAACGAACAGGACGATGTCTACGACCTCGACGAATACGCCCAGGCGGTATGGCAATTCGCGCCGCTCTGGTCGTTGATCGCCGGTGCGCGCCATAGCAGCGTGCATTTCAGCACCAAGGATACCTACATCACCGCCACCAATCCGGACGACAGCGGGCGGGTCACCTACGGCGCGACCGATCCGGTCGCCGGGCTGCTGTTCGATGCGAATCCGTATTGGCACCTTTACGCCTCGTTCGGCCGCGGCTTCGAGACGCCGACCTTCAATGAACTCGGCTACCGCGCCGATGGGGGCGCGGGACTCGCGTTCAACCTGCGCCCCGCGCGCTCGGACAATGCCGAGATCGGTTCGAAGTGGCGCTGGGGTGGTGGCGGCAAGCTGGACCTGGCGCTGTTCCAGTCCGAGACACGCAATGAGCTGGCGGTGTTCAGCAGCAGCGGTGGCCGCACGACCTACCAGAACATCGGTCGTGCGCGCAGGCGCGGCGCGGAGGTGGATCTCGACCTGCCGCTGGCCGATCTTTGGCGGCTGCAAGTGGCTTACACCTGGCTGGATGCGCGTTTCACCCAGGCCTCCGGCTGCGATCCGGTGACCGGCTGCGCCGTGGCAGCGGGCGCGCGCATCCCCGGAGTGCCCAAGAATATTTTCGACGGCAGCCTGCGCTGGGGCGGCGATACGGGCTGGCACGCGGGTCTGGACGTCTCCGCGGTGAGCGCGGTGGCGGTGAACGATGCCAACCGCGCGCATGCGCCGGGGCATGCGCTGATCGGAGCGGATCTGGGCTACATCGCGCACCGGGGCGGGGCGGCGCTCTCGCCGTTCCTGCGGTTGGACAACCTGTTCGACCGCCGCTACATCGGTTCGGTGATCGTCAACGACGCCAATGGCCGCTACTTCGAACCGGGGCCGGGGCGGAGCGTGATGGTGGGATTGAGCGTGACGTTTGGAGGAGCGTAGGGCAGGTCAAGGACGCCTTACACCCTGTACGCCACTGCCTTCATCACCGCGGAGGCACAGCGCATCAATTGCGGAACCGGGGTCGGCAGATCCGCGCCGCCACGCGCGCGCGCATTCGCCGCGTGGCGCGCCTCTTCACTCTGCATCTGCGTAAGGATCGCGCGTGAACGCGCGTCGGATTCCGGCAGGCGCTGCAGATGCTCATGCAGGTGCGCCTCGACCTGGCGCTCGGTTTCCATGACGAAACCGAGGCTCATGCGATCGCCCAGCGCCGCGGCCAGCGCACCGATGGCGAAGCTGCCGACATACCACAGGGGATTCAGAAGACTTGGGCGATCGTCCAGTTCGTGCAGGCGCTGCGCGCACCAGGCAAGATGGTCGGTTTCCTCGGCTGCCGCCGCTTGCAGGTGCGCGCGGGTGGCTTCATCGCGCGCCAGCGCGGCCTGGCCGTCGTACAGGGCCTGCGCGCAGACCTCGCCGGTATGGTTGACGCGCATCAGGCCTGCCGCGTGCTTGCGCTCGCCGTCCTCCAGATGCGATTCGGGTTGCGCATCGGCGGGCGAGAGTCGCGATTCCACCGCCGCGCCGCACACGGTGCCGAGTGCGCGTTCGACGCCGGAGAGGGCGCGGTCGAGTTTGCTCAGTCGGCGG
>JBQCHG010000021.1:0-36306 GCA_051954935.1 Rhodanobacteraceae bacterium | reverse complement strand
AGTTGGTTGGGTGGGGCAAATCCTCGCCTTACACAGTTCCACGCAGGACATCCATTTTTTTAGCCGCCCGCTCCCACGGGAGCGGGCCACTTTTGTTTCGGCAAAAGTGGCCAAAACCATTGGCGCCGGGCATGACGGTTTCAGCGACGTCGTGTCGCTGAAACTTCCCTGCGCTTCTCGCCGGGCGCGCGCCAGCGCGAACTCGCAAATCCATGTGCTCAGACAGTCGCGCTTTTCCCGGGCGCCCGGCCGCGATGCTCGGCATCAGGCGACGGCGCCGAGCTCACTTCCACGGCCATCCATGGCCTGCTCTTCATCTGCTCGCGAGAGGATCGCCTGCACGCTGGCTCCTACAAAGCGGCAGCCGTAGGAGCTTGCTTGCGGGCGACACATGCCGTCACTTCGGGAGTGTTCCCCGACCGAAGCGGCGGGGCGCGCTGCCCACTCGGCTAGAATGTCCCGATGCCCAGCCCTCCCCGCATCCGCGCCACGCGTCGCGCCGAGTCCAGCCGCTTCCTGCGCGTCGAGGAAGTCGATCTCGAATTCGCCAACGGCGAGCGGCGCACTTACGAGCGCCTGACCGGTTCGGGTCTGGGTGCGGTGATCATGGTGCCGATGCGCGATGACGAAACCGTGCTGCTGGTGCGCGAATACGGCGTCGGGCTGGATCGCTACGAACTCGGATTGCCCAAGGGTAGGCTCGATCGCGACGAAACGGTCGAGCAGGGCGCCAACCGCGAGCTGAAGGAAGAGATCGGCTTCGGCGCGCGCGACCTGCGCATCCTCACCACGCTGTCGCTCTCGCCCGCCTACATGACACACATGGCGCATGTCGTGCTGGCGCGCGATCTTTATCCAGAGCGTCTGCCCGGCGACGAACCCGAGCCGCTGGAAGTGGTGCCATGGAAGCTCTCCGAACTGCACACGCTGATCGCGCGCGCGGACGTGACCGAGGGCCGCTCGATCGCGGCGCTCTACATCGCGCGCGAATTCCTTGCCGGCAACTTCCAGGCGATGTGCGCGCGATGAGCGAGCTCGATCGCATCGGGCGGGAAATCCGCGCCATCGCTCGCCGCGCGGGTGCGGCGATCCTGGAAGTCTACGCCGGGAGCTTTGCGGTCGAGCAGAAGGCCGACGACTCGCCGCTGACCGCGGCGGACATGGCCGCGCACCACGCCATCCTCGAAGGGCTGCGTGCGCTGACGCCGGACATTCCGGTGCTCTCTGAAGAATCGGCGAACATTCCGTGGAGTACGCGCGCCACGTGGACGCGTTACTGGCTGGTGGATCCGCTGGACGGCACGCGCGAGTTCGTCAAGCGCAACGGCGAGTTCACCGTCAATATCGCGCTGATCGAGGATCACGCGCCGGTTTTCGGCGTGGTGCTCGCGCCGGTGTCCGGCGAACTGTATTTCGGACTGCGCGATGAAGGCGCCTTCCTCGAACGCGCGCCCGGCGCATTGCCGGAACCCTTGCAGACGCGCCCGGCCGCGCAACCGCCCGTGGTGGCGGGCAGCCGCTCCCACGCGCAGGAGCGCACCGGCGCAATGCTGGCGCGGCTGGGCGAGCACCAGCTGATGTCCATGGGATCCTCGCTGAAATTCTGCCTGATCGCCGCCGGCAAGGCGGACTTGTACCTGCGCCTCGGCCCCACTTCCGAATGGGATACCGCCGCCGCGCAATGCGTGCTGGAGCAGGCCGGCGGCGCGGTGCTGGACCTCCAGGGACATCCGTTCCGCTACAACACGCGCGAGTCGCTGATCAATCCGGAGTTCGTCGCGGTGGGCGACTCTTCGGTGGACTGGCTGCGGCGGATGCGAGCCGGCGAAGCATGAGCGGCTCGTCACGGATCGAGGAATTGCTTTCGATCATGACGCGCCTGCGCGACCCCGGGCGTGGCTGTCCGTGGGACGTGAAGCAGGATTTCGACTCGATCGCGCCGTACACCATCGAGGAAGCCTACGAGGTCGCCGATGCGATCCAGCGCCGCGACTACGACGGCCTGCGTGACGAGCTGGGCGACCTGTTGTTCCAGGTCGTGTTCCATGCGCGCATGGCCGAAGAGGCCGGGCATTTCGGCTTCGACGACGTGGTCGCCGCACTCGCCGACAAGCTGGTGCGCCGGCATCCGCACGTGTTCGGCGAGACGCGCTATGCGAGCGCGGAAGAACAATCGCGCGCGTGGGAAGAACTGAAGGCGAAGGAGCGCGCGAAGAAAAGCGAGGGCGACACCAGCGCGCTCGCCGGCCTCGCGCGCGGCCTGCCGGAGTGGCGGCGCGCGTTGAAGCTGCAGCAACGCGCCGCCACGGTCGGTTTCGACTGGCCTGGTCCGGAACCGGTACTGGACAAGCTGGCCGAGGAAATCGGGGAGGTGCGCGCGGAGTTCGAACAAGGCGCCGATCGCGACCGGCTGGAAGACGAAATCGGCGACGTGCTGTTCGTGATCGCCAACCTCGCGCGGCACGCGAAAATTGATCCCGGGCATGCGCTGCGCCGGGCGAATGCCAAATTCGAACGCCGCTTCCGGCGCATGGAGGCGCTCGCTGCCGAAGCGGGCGAAGCGCTCGCCGGCAAGTCGCTGACCGAGCAGGATGCGCTATGGGATCGCGCCAAGGCGGAAGAGCGCAAATAGCCCAAAGGTCATGGCGGCGGCGCTAAACCTTGCGCGCACAATCGGCATCTGAAGGGTCGACACCCATCGGGAGATTTCCATGCGCAAAGTTTTCGCTGCACTGATTGGCTCATCGTTGCTGGTGTTCGCCTCCATCGCTGGTGCGATGGAGTGCCGTTACAGTGCGCCGCGCAACGCGGACATTGATGCCGCAGGCCTGCACTCGCTGCTGCTGCGGCTCGGCTCCTCGGACCTGGACATCCAGGGCGTGCAGGGCCTGAGCAAGATCGAAGTGCGTGGCACGGCCTGCGCTTCGAACCAGTCGTGGCTCAAGGACCTTCAGATCAGCACCGGCCGCAGCGGCGACCAGGCCACGGTGGACGCCGAGCGCCACGACAGCATCAATACCAGCATCTTCAACCTGTTCGGTTCCAGCTACGCTTACATCAAGTTGCAGGTGCGCGTACCGGCCGCGTTGGCCGTGCAGGTGCGCAGCGGGTCGGGGGACGTGCAGGCGGCGAATCTCGCCTCGCTGGATTTCGATTCGGGCTCAGGCGATCTCGTCGCCGATCACATCGATGGCGCGCTGGAACTGCAGCTCGGTTCGGCCGATGCGCGCGTGACCGACGTCGGCAGCGTCATCCTGCGCGGCACCGGTTCGGGTGACGTGCACGCCATGGGTGTGCGCGGCGATGTGCAGGCCGACCACTCCGGCTCGGGTGATCTGGACTTCAGCGAGGTGCGTGGCAGCGTGCACATCGGTTCCACCGGTTCCGGCGACGTGAGCCTGCGCGACGTCGGCCGCGACGCGGAAGTGGGCAGCACCGGCTCGGGCGACGTCACCGCCAACGGCGTCGGCGGCAGCTTCACGGTACGCTCCACCGGCAGTGGCGACGTGCGCTACCACGACGTGAAAGGCAAGGTGGATGTGCCGAACCGCGACGATGATTAGGAACGGTTGTTTCTAACTGCTGTAGAAGAGCGCGGCCATGGATGGCCGCTTGCTCCTTTGCCCGGGGTTGCAGCAACCCGATTGCGAAGCCACCTCCCGGGAACGCAAGCCGGGTCGCTGCACAAACAAATCAGGCCCGGCGCAGGATCAGCAACGGTGAACTCCGCAGCACCCGCCGCGTACCGGTCAGGCCGAGCGCGGTGACGATCGCCGCCGCGATAACCGCGGCGCCGACCAGCGCGCCCCAGGGTTCGACGAACTCGTGGATGCGGAACACCGACCTCGCCAGCCACGCACCGGCGGCCGCGGCACCGAACAGAGCCGTGGCCCCGGAGATCAGCCCCAGCAACGCGAATTCGCAGACCGCGCCCAGCACCAGCTGCCCCCGACGTGCGCCCAACGTGCGCAGCAGAGCGGCCTCCTGGCGACGCTCCGCCGCGCTGGCGGTGAGAGCCGCCGCCAGCACCAGCGCGCCGGCGAGCAGGCTGAAGCCAAGCACCCAGCGCGCCGCACCCGTCACCTGCGCGATGATCTCGCGCACACGATCGAGCAGTTCGTCCACGTCGATCAGCGAGAGGTTCGGATAATCGCGCGAGAATGCGGCCAGCGCTTTGGCGTGCCCGCGCGGCAGATGGAAGCTCGCGATCCATTCGTGCGGCAGCGTGCGCGCGTGCGCGGGATCGAGCAGCAGGAAGAAGTTGACGTTGAAGCTGCTCCAGTCCACTTCGCGGATACTGGTAACGCGCGCGACGAGGCTGCGCTCGCCGACCAGGAAGCCCAGCGTGTCGCCCAGATGCAGGTTGAAGGTATCGGCCCACATCGTGTCCACGGAAACTTCGGGTCCCGCGGGCGATGCCTCGAACCATTGTCCGGCGATGATGCGATTGGCTTCCGGCAGTCGTGCACTCCATGACAGCCGCAACTGGCGATCCGCCATTTCGTGCGCGTCGCGGTCCCCGGGCTTCAGCTTGTCCGCCGCCACGCCATTGATCGAGGTGAGCTTGCCGACCGCGACCGGCAGCGTGTTGAGCCGCGTGGCACCGAGTTGCTCCAAGCTGGCGAGCACCGGTGCCTGCTGCGCGTCTTGCACGTTCACCACGAACCAGTTGGGCGCGTCGGCCGGCAACTCGCGCCGCCAGTTGTCCAGCAGCGATGGCGCGATCACCGCCAGCATCAGCAGGGCGGTGACTCCAAGCGAAATCGCGCAGGCCTGGACCAGGCTCAGCAATCTGCGTCGCGTCAGCGCACTCGCACCGAGTCGCAGCGACGGATGCAATCGCGCAGCGTATCGGCGGATCAGCCACAACAAGGTCGCCGACAGCCCCATGCTTGTCAGCGCCGCGCCGAGCAGGCTCGCCGAGAGAATGCCGGCCAGTTTCCACGAGCCGCTTTCCAATGCGATCAGAGCCAGCGCGACACCGAGCGGCAGCAGATAGAGCGCATCGAAGCGGCGCGGCGCGCGCGTCCAGATCCGGCGGAACACCGCGATCGGCGGTACTTCCGCAAGCCGCGCCAGTGGCGGCAACGCGAAGCCGATCAGCACCGCAAGCCCGATGCCCGCCGCGGCAATCGCCGGACCGATCGGCAATGCGACCTGTTGCGCCGAGGGTGGCAGCAAGTCGTGCGCGAACACGAAGGCTGCTGCGGCGAGACCGAGCGCGATGCATGCACCGGCCGTCACCGCGACCAACGCGGGGGCCAGCAATGTCAGCAGCAGGCCGCCGAAGGTGAAGCCGCGCGACGCACCGAGCGCACGCAGCAGCGCGACTTCGTCCAGCTTGCGGCGCGCGTAGCGACGCGCGGCCAGCGCAATCGCGATGCCGGCCAGCAGGGCCGCGAGCAGGGCTGACAGGCGCAGGAACGCACCGGCCCGATCGAAGGCCACGCGCAGGCGCTGCTGCACTTCCTGCGGCGTGATCAGATCTGCGTCCGAAGGCAGGTTCGCCTTCGCCCAGGCGCTATACGCCTCCACCTGCGAGGGATCGCCCGCGACGAGCAGGCGATGATGAGCGCGGCTGCCGGTGCCGAGCAGGCCGGCAGCTTGCGCGTCGGCCAGCGCCATCACCGCGCGCGGCGCCAGCGCGAACAGATCGCCGCCATCGGGTTCGCGCTGCAGTTGCGCGGCGATGCGCAGTTCGCGTCCGCCGAGTTGCACGCGATCGCCGACGCGCAAATCCAGCGCGGCCAGTGCACGATGGTCCAGATACACGTCGCCCTGCGGGGGCGCGTGCATGTCCATGTCCTGCCCGCGCCCCCCTAGGATTACCAGCTTGCCGCGCAACGGCCAGCGCGCGTCGGCGGCCACCACTTCCAGCAACTGGCTGCGTTCGTTGGCGAAGGCGACGCTCGGGAAATTGGCAAGATGGCTGGTCTGCAAGCCGAGCGCGTGCGCGTGGCGGACGAATTCGTCCGGCAATGGCGTCGCGCCATTCACGCCCATGTCGCCGCCGATCACTTCCGCCGCGCTCATCAGCACCGCGCGTTCCACGCGCGAGGACAGCGTGCCGACCGTACCGAGCGCCAGCACGGCCAACAGCAGCGCCGCGATAAGCGTGCGCAGTTCCGGCAGCCGCCATTCGCGGCGCAGGCTGCGCAAGGCGTGTCGGAGAACATTCATGCGAGACGGCCCTCCACGATTTCGTGCACGCTGACGCATCGTTCGGCCAGAGACGGATCGTGCGTCACCAGGACGAGCGTCGTGTGGTGCTGGCGATTGAGGTCGAACAGCAGGTCGCCGATGGCCTTGCCGGTGTGGCGGTCGAGGTTGCCGGTGGGCTCGTCGGCAAACAGGATGCGCGGCGCGTGCACGAACGCACGCGCGAGCGCGACGCGCTGCTGTTCGCCGCCGGAAAGCTGGTGCGGATAATGTGCCCCGCGTTTGTGCAGGCCCACGGCGGAGAGCGCTTCGCGCGCGCGCGGGAGCGCATCGCGCGCGCCTTCCAGCTCCAGCGGAAGCAGCACGTTTTCTTCGGCGGTCAATGCCGGCAAAAGGTGGAATGACTGGAACACGAAGCCGACCAGACGCCGCCGCAAGGCCGCGCGCGCTTCCTCGTCCAGCATTTCCAGTGCTTGCCCCTCGAGCCGCACGCTGCCGGTGCTTGGCACATCGAGTCCCGCGAGAAGGCCGAGCAGGGTGGTCTTGCCGGAACCCGAAGCCCCGGTGATCGCGACGGTTTCCCCGGCATTCACATCCAGACTGACATTGTCCAGAATGTCGAGCCGCCCGCCGGGACCTTCGACGTATTTGCCAACTCCCCGTGCGGAGAGAAGCCGGGTGCCGGTCTGGAGGAAATCCTGGATGCCGTCGTACATGCGTCGTTGCCTTGTGCTGTTGCTGCTGATCTGCGCGCCGGCCGCGATGGCCGCGTCCTCGTCGCCCAAAACCATCCTGCTGCTGGGTGATTCGCTTTCCGCCGCCCACAACATTCCGCTGGAGGCAGGCTGGCCCACGTTGCTGCAGGCACGTCTCACCCAGATGCGGCCAGAGTACAAGCTCGTCAATGCCAGCATCAGCGGTGAAACCACGTCCGCCGGCCTGGCCAGATTGCCGGCGCTGCTGAAGCAGTACCATCCGGCGGTGGTCGTGCTGGAGCTGGGAGCCAACGATGGCCTGCGCGGGTTGTCGCTGGCCGAAATCCGTCAAAATCTCGCCGCGATGGTGAAACAGTGCGATGAAAGCGGCGCGAAGGTGTTGCTGCTCGGAATCGAGCTGCCGGTCAATTATGGCCCTCAGTACCGCGACGGCCTGCGCAAGATCTACGCGCAGCTCGCCGAAGAAGACCACGCGGCCCTGACCCCCTTTTTGTTGCAGGGCATCGCGCTGGATCCCGGGCTGATGCAGGAGGATGGCCTGCACCCGACCGCAGCTGCCCAGCCCAAGGTGCTGGGCAATGTCTGGCCGGCGCTCGACAAACTCCTGTGATGCGGCCGTGCAGGCGTGATCGTGCGGGCGCGGGCGGGCGGCTTCACGAATTGCTCACTCCTGTGAAGGCACATTTCGAACGATGATCGCCTTCCATACCCATGTTTCAACCTTCGAGGGGCCTCGCATGAGCGCACGCGAAGATCAGTCCGGGCTGGTATTGCTGGTCGAGGACAATCGCGGCATCGCGGAGATGATCGGGGAGTTCCTGGAGCGCCGTGGTTACTCGGTGGACTACGCCGCCGACGGAGTAACCGGCCTGCATCTTGCCGTGTCCGGGAGTTTCGACGTGGTGGTCCTGGACCTGATGCTTCCCGGCATGGATGGCCTGGAGGTCTGCCGCAAGCTGCGCAACGAAGCCAAGAAATCCACGCCGGTGCTGATGCTGACCGCGCGCGATACGCTGGAAGACAAGCTGATCGGCCTGGATGCCGGTGCCGACGATTACCTCGTCAAGCCGTTCGAACCCCGCGAGCTGGAAGCGCGGGTGCGTGCGCTGATCCGCCGCGATCGCCGCCAGGTCTCCGCGGAAGTGCTGCGCGTGGGCGACCTGATGCTCGACACGGCGACGCTGCGGCTCACCCGCAATGGCGAGGAACTGCAGGTCTCGCCGATCGGGCTGAAGCTGTTGACGATCCTGATGCGCGAATCGCCGCGCGTGGTCAGCCGGCGTGATATCGAGCGCGAGATCTGGGGCGACACGCTGCCCGATTCCGACACGCTGCGCTCGCACCTGTACAACCTGCGCAAGGTGATCGACAAGCCGTTCTCGCGGCCGCTGTTGCACACCATCCACAGCGCGGGCTATCGCCTGGCCGACCTCGACGCCGAGATCGCGGCCGGCTGACGTGGAATGAACGTGCGCCGTCGCGCGATCATCGGGCGCCGGCGCAGCGCCCGAAGCTTGTCGCCCACCGATACGCACGCCTCGGTGATTGCGCTCGCGAATGCAGTGCGCGGCTGGGATCCCCGCAACCCCGACGCTTCCGCCTTCGACCCGTCTTCCCTCGACCTGGATGACGCCGACGTCGCGGTGCTCGCGACGGCGTTGCACAAGTTTGCCTCGCGCCTGGAGGCTTTCGTCGAGCGTGAGCGCAATTTCACCCGCGATGCCAGCCACGAATTGCGCACGCCCCTGACGGTGATCAAGGTCGCCGCCGACGTGCTGGCCGACGAGGAGAATCTGAGTCCGTTCGCGCAGCGCTCGCTCACCCGCATCAGCCGCTCGGTGCGCGAGATCGAGTCCCTGATCGAGGCGTTCCTGGTACTGGCGCGCGAATCCGATACCGGTCTGCCGGAACAGGATTTCCTGGTCAACGACGTGGTACGCGAGGAAGTGGACCGCTATCGCGACCTGCTCGGCATGAAGCCGGTCGAATTGCGGCTGGAGGAAAGCGCGCGCTTCGCCCTGCACGCGCCGCCGCGGGTACTCGCGGTGGTGATCGGCAACCTGATCCGCAATGCGTGCCTTTACACCGAGCGCGGCAGCATTGTGGTCGGCGTGCACGAGGGCAGCGTGCGCGTCACCGACACCGGCTGCGGCATGGATCAGGAAGACCTGCAGCGCGCGTTCCAGACCTTCTATCGCGGCAGCGGCACGGGTGCGCGCGGGCACGGGATCGGTCTGGCGGTGGTGCGGCGCATCGCCGACCGTTTCGACTGGCCGGTGGAGCTGGAAAGCCAGCCCGGCCGCGGCACGGTAGCCACGCTGCGTTTCCCCAAGTCGATGACGGTGGACAGCGCACTGCCTCGGGACGGCTGAGCCGACCGTGAGGGCGACGGCACCGGCCGGCAGCCGGTTCCATCATCAACCTCATCGAAGCAGCGCTGAGCCATACTGGCGGCATGGATGCCCATGATTCCATGCCCGTGCTGCTGGTTCACGGCGGCGCCGGCGTGATCCGCAGAGACACCGATTCTGCAGAAGTGGCGATCCGTGCTGCGCTTGCCGAAGCGTTGCGCGCCGGGCTCGCGGAGCTGCAAGCCGGCGGTTCCGCGCTGGACGCGGTGAGCGCGGCGGTGGTCGTGCTGGAAGATGCGCCGTACTTCAACGCCGGACGCGGCGCGGTGTTCACCCACGACGGTCACAACGAGCTGGACGCCGCGATCATGGACGGCGCCACGTTGCGCGCTGGCGCCATCGCGGGCGTGCGCCGCGTGCGCAACCCGGTCCTGCTGGCGCGCGCGGTGATGGAGCATTCGCCGCACGTGATGCTGCATGGCGAGGGCGCGGAAGCGTTCGCGCGGGGGCAGGGCATCGCGCTGGTCGATCCGGAATACTTCCGCACTGAACATCGCTGGCGGCAACTGCAGGCTGCGCTCGCGAAAGAGTCATCCGGAAAGGATTCGACCGATTACTTCGGCACCGTCGGTGCAGTGGCTCGCGATGCGCACGGCAACCTTGCCGCAGCCACCTCCACCGGCGGCATGACCAATAAACGCTGGAACCGCATCGGCGATTCGCCGGTGATCGGCGCGGGCACTTACGCGAATGCGCACTGCGCGGTGTCGGGCACCGGCTGGGGCGAGTTCTACATCCGCACCTGCGCCGCCTCCGCGATCTGCATGCGCGTGGCGCAAGGCGAGCCTCTGGCGGACGTGGCGGAGGATGTGATCAATCGCGGGATTCCGAAGCTCGGCGGCAACGGGGGTGCGATCGTGCTCGGGCACGATGGACAGTTCACGTTGCCGTTCAACACGCAGGGCATGTATCGCGGCTGGATCGGCGCGGATGGGGCGCCGCGCCTCGCCATCTACCGCGACGAGTGATGCGCCTCAGCGCACCTCCAGCAACGGCGTCACCACCTGCTCCAGCCGCTCGCGCGTCCACACCGGATTCTTGTCTTTCCAGCCATCGTCCACCAGCTTGCCGTCGCGGCCGATCACGAAGCTCACCGGCAAATGCCAGATGCGCCCATAGCCCGGCACGTGCGGATCGCCGAGCAGGCCGACCGGGAAGCTCAGCGTGCTCGCGACCTTGCGCACTTTCGCCAGCTCGTCCGGCGTGTCCAGGCTGAACCCGAGCACGACCAGACCCTGCTTCGCGTGCCGCTGCGCGTAACGCGACAACAGCGGCAGTTCCTCGCGGCACGGTTCGCACCAGGTTGCCCAGAAAGTGAGGATCACCACCTTGCCGCGCAGGTCGCGCGTGTCCATGTGGCGGCCATCGAGCGTGGTCAGCGTGATCGCCGGCGCGGGCGCTCCAACGGCCAGGTCATTGCCCGCGTGCGCCGATTGTGCAAGCGGCGCCATCAGCAGGCACGCAAGCAGCGGAAGAAAGAATCGGCGCATGTCAGAACGCCATGCTCAGGCCGAGCGTGGCGGTCCAGCGCGGGAACAATTGGTAGCCATCCAGATGGCTGTACACCGGCACTTGCACGAAGCCGTACGCCTGCAGGTTACTGCGCAGGCTGACGCTGATTCCGGGGCTGAGATACGCCACCGAGCCGGCGGTATTGGGGCGATCCGCGAGCGCACCCTGGTCGGCGCTCTTGTGCAGCAGGTTCAGTTGCAGCTGCGGCACCCAATTGGCGTGCGCTTCGTAACGCAGTCCGAGGTTCACCGAGACCTGGTTGCCGGGGCGGAAATCCGCGCCGGGCGTATCCATGCGGTGCGCGACCGCAGCCTGGAACTGGCCATCGGCGAAGGCGTCGAAGTCCTGGCTGATCGGCTGGTACCAGTACGCGCCGATGATCGCGTCGGTGCTGCCGGTGCCGGCCTGCAGGCTCGCGTCCAGCGCTTCGCCCCGCAGCGGCCCGCTGTTGAAGAACACCGGGTTGCCCGCGATCACGCCATCCTCGCTTTCGCCGCCGTAGCGACCGGTCGGCAGCTTCACGCCCGCGATCACGCCGAAGTTGTGCGTGGGCAGGAAACCCTGGTAGCTCGCGATCAATTTCAGGTCGCCGATGCCGGACACGCGCGCCGCGCTCAGTTGATCGGGTGCGATTTCGGCGCTCGTGAACGGCGGCGACTGCTCGCCGTAGGTCGTGTGGTCGCGGCGCACGTAGGGCAGCAGCAGCGAAAAGCCCCAGTCGGCGTTAGGGTGATAGCTGATGCCCAGATTGATATAGCGGTTCAGCGTGTCCTTCTCGATCTCGCTGGCTTCGGCGGAGGGGTCGGAAGGATTGTCCACGACCTGCGCGGGCGAGGCGCTGCCGTTGCCGTGGCGCAATTCATCCTGGTCGAGGAAGGCGTATTCGAGATTGACGCGCCAGCCCGTCTGCGCGGAATAACCGGTCGCCGCATCGGTGCTCAACGTGCAGCCGCAGGTGGCACATGCCTTGGCCGCGAGTGGAAACAGGCCAAACAACAGCGCGCCCGAGACGCATGCAAGGGAAAGCGGGGTCCGGTGCATGAGATTCCGTGTTCGTCAGTCCAGCTCGCAAGCTTAGCGGCTGGATGGAGCGGGGCCGATGCGGCAAAACGTCGCAGCGCTCAGTCGTGTTCGCGCACCGGATGCTTGACGAGCTTGCGCTGCAGGCTGCGCCGATGCATGCCTAGCCGGCGCGCGGCGGCCGAGACGTTGCCGCCGCACTCGGCGAGCACGCGCTGGATGTGTTCCCACTCCAGCCGCTTCAGCCGCGGCGGCAGATTTTCCTGCGAGGGCTGCTGTTCCGCGCGCGTTGCTCCGACCGCGCGTAAAGCCCGAACTACCGCATCGGCATCCACCGGCTTGGCGAGATAGTCGTGCGCGCCGCGCTTGATCGCCTCCACGGCCGTGGCGATCGAGGCGTAGCCCGTCAGCAGCAGGATGCGAGCTCCCGGCGCGGCGACAAGCAATTCAGGAATCAGCGCCAGTCCGTTGTCGGCGCCGAGCTTGAGATCCAGCACCACGAACTCGGGGTGCTCCTGTCGCGCCGCCGCCAGCGCGCCGGCGGCGTCGAACGCACTCGCGACTTCGAAACCGCGGCTGCGCAGCGCGCGCCCGAGCACGTGGACGAACACCGCGTCGTCGTCCGCCAGCAACAGTTTCTGGCTGCCCTCAGCGCGCATCGAGCCGCGCGTCCGCGTTGATCGGCAGGTGCAGGGTGATGCGCGCGCCCTCACCGCTGCTGCTGATGCTCATCTCCCCGCGCATCCGTTCGACCGTCGCTTGCGCCAGCGTCAGGCCGAGCCCCAGTCCATCGGGCTTGCTGCTGGTCGGAAACGGCTTGTCGTATTGCGTGCCCAAGCCCGGCCCCTGGTCACCCACGGTGATTTCGATCCCGTTCGCGTTCACGGAAGCGCAGAGCAGCACGCCGCGCCGCCGGTTCTGCGCCGAGGCATCGGCCGCGTTGTTCAGCAGGTTGAGCAGGGCGGCGGCGAGGCCGGGTTGCACTTCGATCGGGTGCGGGGCGTGCATCGGATCCAGTCGTATCTGCAGTTCCATTTCCGGGCGCAACAGCCGGAACCGCTCGGCATTGGCATGCACGTACTCGCCTAGCGTGGTGCGCTGGGGCAACGAGGTGAGCTGCGCCTGCCCGAACTCGACCATCCGGTTGAGAATGTCGCGGCAACGTCCGACCTCCCCGCTCATCAGTTCGAGTTCGGGCCGCAAGCTCGCATCATCGGTACGTTCGCGCAGCAGTTCCGCAAGCAGGACGCGCAGGCTGGACAGCGGCGTGTTCAACTCGTGCGCCGCGCTCGCCGCCTGGGTTGCGATGGCGAGGATGCCTTCGTCGCGCAGCGCACGCTCGCGCAGGCGCTGCATGGTGTCGCGTTGCCTGCGCAGCGACGCGTTCAGGCGGCCGATGAAGACCGCCAGCAGCAGCGCGGACACGGCGAAGTTGATCGCCATGCCGGCCAGATGCATGCGGAACTCCACATCGTCGTGCATCGCCATGCCCGGCAACGGCACGTGCCGGAACATCAGCAGCAGATACATCGAGGCGGCGATCATCGTCACCACGGCGATGGGCCTGAAGGAGAGCGCGGCGGCGGCCAGCGCGATCGGAACCAGCAGCAGGGTGATGAAGGGATTGGCCGCACCTCCGCTGAAGTACAGCAGCCACGTGAGCGCGAGCAGGTCGAATACTACCTGGGCGACGGCTTCCGGCTGGGCGACCTGCCAAGGCCGGCTCAGGCGCCAGAACGTCGCCGGCGCGGTCAATCCCGCCACGCACAGGCCGATCAGCAACGGCGCGACCGGCAGCGCGATGTGCAGTCCGCGCACGGCGACGAGCAGCATCAGCGCCTCGCCGATCACCATGCACGGGCGCAGCCAGGCGAGCGTGGTCACCAACGCGCGCGGGTCGAAGCGGGTCGAGAGCGACGAACTTTGCATGGACGCAAATTATCGCGCGAACAGCCCGGTGCCGGATGCGACAGCCTGCGACGAAATGCCGCAGCCGGTCAGCCGGAAGAGCCCGAGTGCCCCAATGCGCGGCGTTGTGCACGGCGCAGCTTGCGGCGCTCGGACATGCGCGCGAACACCAGGTAGAGCGCCGGCGTGGAAATCAGCGTCAGCGATTGCGAGACGATCAGGCCGCCGAGCAGGGCGATGCCGAGCGGGCGGCGCAGCTCCGCGCCGGTGCCGATGCCGATGGCCAGCGGCAGCGCTGCGAGGATCGCGACCATCGTGGTCATCATGATCGGGCGGAAACGCACCAGACAGGCCTCGCGGATCGCCTCCAGCGGAGGCAGCCCCCGGCGCTGCGCGACCAGCGCGAAATCGATCATCATGATCGCGTTCTTCTTCACCAGTCCGATCAGCAGCACCAGCGCCATGTCGGCGACCACCGACAGTTCGGTGTTGGTGAGCACCAGCGCCAGCAGCGCGCCGACGCCGGCCGAGGGCAGGGTGGAGAGGATCGTGACCGGGTGGATCAGGCTCTCGTAGAGCATGCCGAGCACGATGTAGACCGCAATGATCGCGCCGAGCAGCAGCAGCGGCATGTTGCTCTGCTGCTGCTGGAAGCGGCGGAAGTCGCCGCCTAGGCTCAGGCTGATGTCGCCCGGCATGCGCATGCCCTCGATGGTCTTCTGGATCTGCTGCATCGCCTGACCCATGCTCACCCCCGGCGCCAGGTTGAAGCTGAGGTCCATCACGGTGAACTGGTTCTCGTGGCTGATCTGTGCCGGCGCCAGCCCGGGTTCCTGGTGCGCGATCGCGGTGATCGGCACCAGCGCGCCGTTGCTGCTGTGCACGTACAGGCGGTTCAGCGCCTCGGGAGTCGCCGCTTCCGAAGCCATTGCGGTCAGCACCACCGCATATTGATCGGTATCGGAATAGATCGTGGAGATCTGGCGCTGGCCGAACGCGTTGTAGAGCGCATCATCCACCGCGGCGACGGAAATCCCGAGACTGCTGGCCTTGTCGCGGTCGATCACGATGTTCTGCCGCAGGCCCGCTTCGTCCACGTCCGAGCCCACGTCGCGGAACATCGGGTTGTGTTGCAGCTGCGTTTGCAGCTTCGGCAGCCACGCTTCGAGTTCGGCGAGATCGTTGCCTTTCAGCGAAACCTGGTACTGCGCGCCCTGGTTGCTGCCGCCCCCGCCACTGGGCAGGTCCTGGTGCGCGCGCAGGCGCAGGTTCAGATCCGGATATTTCGCCGCCTTGGCGGAAAGCCGCGTCAGCACCTCCTGCGTGGATTCGTGGCGTCCCTGGCCGAGCGGCTTCAGTTGGATGCTGTAGCGGCTGGCCGTGCCGCGCCACGAACTCCCGATCGAGGAACTGACGTATTCGACGGCGGGATCGGCGCGCAGCATCGCCAGGATGCGCTGCTCCCGTTTTTCCAGATCGGAGAACGACGGCGTGGTGCCGCCGGTGGCGAAGCCGCGGATCAGACCGGTGTCCTGCGGCGGGAAGAAGCCGGCCCGCACCATGCCGAACAGGAAGACGGTCACGCCCACCAGCACCAGCGGCATCAGCGCCAGCAGGCGGGGGTGGCGCAGCGTCCAGTCCAGCGCGCGCCGGTAGATGGACAACATGCCCCCGTGCACGCGATCCAGCACGCGACCTGTGCGCGAAGTGGCGGCGTGCTCGGGCTGCGGCGACAGGAACACGCCGCACAGCGAAGGCGTGAGCGTCAGCGAAACGAGCGCCGATACCGCGATCGCGGATACCAGCACCACCGTGAATTCCCGGAAGAACATTCCGATGATGCCGGAGGCGAACAGCAGGGGCACGAACACGGCGATCAGCGACAGCGTGATCGCCACGATGGTGAAGCCGATCTCGCGCGCGCCGTTGAGGGTCGCCTGCAGGCGATCCTGGCCTTCATCGATGTGGCGGATGATGTTCTCGATCACCACGATGGCGTCGTCCACCACGAAGCCGATCGCGATCACCAGTGCCAGCAGGGAGAGGTTGTCCAGCGTGTAGTCCATCACGTACATCACGATGAACGCGCCGGCCAGCGACATCGGCACCGCCAGCGCGGCGATGACGGTAGGCGCGAGCCTGCGCAGGAACAGCGCCATGGTGAGCACCACCATCGCGAGGCTGATCAGCAAGGTGATCTGCACGTCGTTGACGGAGGCGCGCACCGTGGGTGTGCCGTCGAAGTACGGTGTCAGTTGCGTGCCGGGCGGCAGCAGCGCGCGCAGGCGCGGCAGCTCGGCCTTGATCGCATCCACCGTGGTGATGATGTTGGCGTCCGGTCGCTTGTACACATCCATTTCGATCGAACGCTTGCCGTTGAACCAGGCTGCCTGATAGCTGTCTTCGGCGCCCTGGTAGACGTGTGCGAGGTCGCGCAGGTAGATCGGCGTGCCTTTGCGCACGGCAACCACGAGGTTGGCGAAATCCTCCGGGGTGTGCAGCTGGTCGTTGGCCGTCACCGCCATCTGCGTGCGGCCATCGCTGAGGAATCCCTGCGGCGAGGTCACGTTGGCCGCGGTGAGGGCGTTGCGCAGGTCGTTGGAAGACAGGCCCACCCCGTCCAGCGCATGCAGATCCACGTCCACCCGGATCGCCGGCTGCGCGCTGCCCGAGACTTCCACCGAAGCGACGCCGGGCAGTTGCGACAGGCGCGGCTGCAAAAGCGTCTGCGCGTCGTCGAACAGCGAGGACAGCGGCTCGGCGTCGGACGTCAGCGCGAACTGGATGATCGGATCGTCGTTGGGATTGATCTTCCTGTAGGTCGGCGGCTGCGGCAGGCCTGCGGGAAGATCGGGAGCCGCGGCGTTGATCGCCGCCTGCACCTCGCGCGCGGCGGCGTCCAGGTCCACTCCGCCCTGGAACATGATGAACACCGTCGCGCGGCCCTCCGACGAATTGGAGCGCATGGTGTCGATGCCGGGAATCTGGCCGAGATGCCGCTCCAGCGGCGAAGCCACCGTGGCGGCCATCGTCGCGGCATCGGCTCCCGGCTCGCTGGCCTGGACGAAGATCGCGGGAAAGGTGATTTGCGGCAGCGCGCTGATCCCCAGCAGCGCGTAGCAGATGATGCCCGCAACCAGCACGCCCGCTGCCAGCAACGAGGTGCCGATCGGGCGTTTGATGAAGGGAGTGGAGAGGCTCATGCCTCAGCCCTCATGCGCGACTTGCGATGCGCCACCCCGCCTTGCCCTGATCCACGCATGGAACCTTTCCATGTAGAGATAGATCACCGGCGTGGTGTACAGCGTGACGAGTTGCGACAACAGCAGACCACCGACGATCGACACGCCCAATGGGCGGCGCAGCTCGGAACCAATGCCGGTGCCGAGCGCCAGCGGGAGTGCGCCGAGCAACGCCGCCATCGTGGTCATCATGATCGGGCGGAAGCGCAGCAGGCAGGCGCGGCGGATCGCCTCCCGGGGCGTGAGGCCCTCGCGCTGCGCGGTGATCGCGAAGTCGATCATCATGATCGCGTTCTTCTTCACGATGCCGATCAGCAGCACGATGCCGACGATCCCGTCCACCGACAGGCTCATGTCGCACAGCATCAGCGCCAGCAGCGCACCGACGCCGGCCGGCGGCAGCGTGGAGATGATCGTGGCGGGATGGATGTAGCTTTCGTACAGCACGCCCAGAACGATGTAGATCACCACCACCGCGGCGAGGATCAGCAGCAGCTCGTTGCCGATCGAGGAGGAGAACTCCGCCGCCGCGCCGACGAATTCGCCGCGTACCTGTGGCGGGAAATGCAGCCGCGCGACTTCATTGTTGATCGCGTTTACCGCCTGCGAAAGCGAATAGCCTGGCGCGAGATTGAACGAAATCGTGATCGCCGGAAGCTGGTTCTGATGGCTGACCACCAGCGGCGCGCTGGTGACGTTCGCGGTCGCCAGCGTGGACAGGGGCACGGTGTTGCCGCCACCGATCGGAATGCCGGTATTGCTCTGGCCCACGCCGGTGGAAGTCGAGGAGTTGGCCGACTTGGTCATGCCGAGGCTGGTCGCGTTGCTGCCGGTCAGTGCGCCGCTCGCGCCGTTGCTGCGCACGGCGAGCATGTTCATCAGGTCGGAGCGGTTGCGGAATTGCGGCGCCACCTCCAGTACCACGCGGTACTGGTTCAACTCGGTGAAGATGGTCGAGATCTGGCGCTGGCCGAAGGCATCGTAGAGCGTGTCATCGATCGTCTGCACGGGCACGCCGAGGCGACTCGCGGCATTGCGGTCGATCTGCAGGTTCAGCGCGTCGCCGTTGTCGGCGAGGTTGCTTGCCACGTCCGCCAGCTCCGGACGCTGTCGCAGCGCTGCGGTCAACTGCTGCGCGTAACCGGCGAGCTCCTTCGCGTTCACTTCGGAGAGGGTGTACTGGTACTCGGTCGGCGCGACGCGCGTATCCAGCGTGATGTCCTGCACCGGCTTCAGATACAGCGCTGCACCCGGGATATCGGCAACGGCTTGCTGCAGGCGCGGCAGGATCGTGTCCAGACCCGCGCGCTGGCTGCGATCCTTCAGCACAATGCTGAGCTGGCCCTGGCTGAGGATCGGATTGATGGAGCCCGCGCCGATGAATGCGGCGACGCCGGCGACGGCGGGATCGGCGCGCAGGCGCGCGGCGACCTGCTCGGTCACCTTCTCCATTTGCGGGAACGCGATATTGTTGTCGGCCTGCACCACGCCGGTGATCAGGCCGGTGTCCTGCTGCGGCAGCAGGCCCTTCGGGATCGCGATGTAGAGCAGGATCGTCACCACCACAGACAGCGTGGCGATCAGCATGGTCAGGCGCTGCCGAGCCAGCACCCAGTCCAGCGTGCGCTCGTAAACCCCGAGCATGCGGCTGAACAGCGTCGGCTTGCCGCGCTCGGCGGCCGCATCGTCCACCGGTACCGAGCCGCGGTCGAGCAGGTAGGCGCACATCATCGGCGTCAGCGTCAGCGAGACCAGCATGGAGATGGCGACCGCGATCGTCAGCACCCAGGCAAACTCGTGGAACAACCGCCCGGTCACGCCCGGCATCAGAAGCAACGGCAGGAAGACCGCGATCAGCGAAACCGTCAGCGACACTACCGTGAAGCCGATTTCGCGCGCGCCGATTTCCGCGGCGGTTTTCGAATCCTTGCCGTGCTCGATGTAGCGCACGATGTTCTCGATCATCACGATCGCATCGTCCACCACGAAACCGGTCGCAACCGTCAGCGCCATCAATGACAGGTTGTCCAGCGAGAATCCGGCCGCGGCCATCACCGCGAAGGTGCCGAGCAACGAGAGCGGCACCGCGACGGAGGGAATCACTGTCGCCCACAATCGGCGCAGGAACACGAAGATCACGCCGATCACTAGGAATACGGTGAGCAGCAGCGTGAACTCCACGTCGCGCACCGAAGCGCGGATGGTGACGGTGCGGTCGGCGAAAACGTCCAGGTGCACGTCTGCGGGCAGCACCGCGCGCAGCGACGGCAGCGTCTGCTGGATTTGCGCCACGGTGTTGACGATGTTGGCGCCCGGCTGGCGGCGGATGTCCAGCAGCACGGCCGGCTTGCCATTTGCCCAGGCGGCGAGCTGGTCGTTCTCCACGCCGTTCGTGACGGCGGCGACATCGCTCAGGCGCACCGGCGCGCCGTTCTTGTAGCTGATGATCGCGTTGGCGTATTGCTGTGCGTCCTGCAACTGGTCATTGGTGCCGATCGAATAGCTCTGCACGGTGCCGTTCAACGTGCCTTTGGCCGCGTTGACATTGGCTTGCGTCAGCGCGCTACGCACGTCTTCCAGCGTAAGGCCGAGATTGGCGAGCCTGGACGGATCCACCTGCACGCGCACCGCCGGTCGCACATTGCCGGCAATCGAGACCAGACCTACGCCGGGGACCTGCGAGAGCTTCTGGGCGATGATCGAATCGGCGTAGTCGTTGACGTCGCGCAGCGGCCGGCTGTCGGAATACAGCGCCAGCGTCAGGATGGGCGCGTCCGCGGGATTCACGCGGTTGTAGACCGGCGGATAGGGAAGGCTCCCGGGCAGGCGCGCCGAGCGCAATGCGGATTGCACGTCCTCCGCCGCGACGTCAATGTCACGGCCCATCGCGAACTGCAGCACGACTGTGGAGAGCCCCGCCGACGAATCCGAACTCATCATCGTGATGCCGGAGATCTGCCCGAGCTGGCGCTCGAGCGGCGTGGTCACCAGCGTCGCCATCGTAGTCGCGCTGGCGCCAGGGTACGTGGTCGTCACCACCAGGCTCGGCGCCTCGATTTCCGGCAGCGCGGAAACCGGCAACTCGCGGTAGCCGATGATGCCCAGCAGCAGCACCGCCAGCATCAGCAGCGATGTGGCGACGGGGCGGCGGATGAAGATCGAAGAGAAGCCCATTAAGGGACCCGGAATCGAAAGGGTGAATCGTCAGTCGTGAATGGACATGCGCAACAACGAATCCTCATTCCGGGGCAGGCCCGGCTTCATCGTTCCGCGCCGACGCGCGGCCGCCGAAATGTTGGCGGGTTTCATCGCCGGCTCGGCTTATCCACCGCGCCTGCGGCCGCCACCTTGCTGTGCGGCTTTCTTGATCTCTTCAGTGCTCGGTGCCTTCGGCTCCTCCCCCGGCTTCATCGGCTGGACCTTGCTGCCTTCCTTCAAGCGGAACTGGCCTTCGGTCACCACCAGGTCGCCGGCTTGCAATCCGCTGCCGATAAGCTCGTGCGTCTCATCGGCTTCACCCGCCACCGTCACCGGCTGCATCTTCACCGTCGGCGCATTGGCATTTGCGCCCGAACCGTTGCCGCCTCGATGCCCGCCTCGATGCGGCGCGCCCGCGCTCGTTTCCGCAGTCGGTGCGTCATGTCCGCTCACGACGAGGTAGACGTAGTCACCATTCGGTCCGCGCTGCACCGCCGCGGTCGGAACCACCAGCCCGTTCTGCACCGTACCGACCTGCATCCGCAGGTTCACGAACTGGCCCGGCCACAGCTCGTTGGAGTGATTGGGGAACTCGGCTTTCAGCTTGAACGTGGAGGTGTTGGGATCGATCTGGTTGTCCACGACCTTCAGCACGCCGCCGCTCGCGGTGATCTTGCCGGACGTGGGATCGGTTACGACCAGCGGCAGGGGAGACTTGGCCTGCGCGCCGCGCACTTCGTCCAGGTATTTGCCGGCGAGGGTGAAAAGCACATTGATCGGATGCAGCTGCGTGATCACCACGATCGGCGTGGTGGTGGTGACCACGTTGCCCGGGTCCACCTGGCGGATGCCGGCGAGACCGTCGATCGGCGAACGAACCTTGGTGTACTGCAACTGCACCTGGCTATCCCGGATCGCAGCGTTGTCGGCCTCCACCGAAGCGGTGAGCTGGCGCACCGTATTGGCCTGGGTGATGCGGTCGATCTCCGCCACATACTGCTTGTATTGCGGCTCCTCGCTGCGCTTGAGGTTGGCCTGCGCGGTGGCCAGTTGCGCGGCATCCTGTGCCTTTTTCGCCACGGCCTGGTCGTATTGCGCCTGCAAGGTGCGCGGATCGATTTCGGCGATCACGTCGCCCTGCTTCACCGGCTGGCCTTCGGTGAAATCGAGTTTGAGCAACTGGCCGCCGACCTGCGGCAGCACGGTCACGGTGTTCAGGGCCTGCACCGTGCCGTTGGCGTCGAGATACACCGGCACGTTCTCGCGGACCACCGGGACCACGGTCACCGGCACCGGCGCGTTCTCCTGCCCGCCGGAATAGCCGGCATTGCGATGCGCCAGGCGCCAGGCGATCACGCCGACGATGATGGCGAGGATCGCGATAACTGTCCATTTGCCGCGCGACATTCGGAATCCCTGGGCGGAGTGCGATCAGACCGTGCATGCTAACTGCACGGCTTGAATGGAACCGCACCGGAAGCCGCACGTTGCGTAAAGTAGGGTAAAGCATCGCCTGCGGCGTGTTGCGGCCGCATGACTTCCGGGCTACGGCGCGCGCGGAAGCGGTACCGCGGCGGTGAAACCTGCCTTACGCGGATGCGCAGCATGGTGCGCACCCGCGATCATCCTTGCGTCATTCCTCGGCGGTGATGGTCGGCAATCCCTGCACCGACTCGGACAGCTTCGCACCCTCGGCATGCTGGGCGGACAGCCGGCGCATCAGCGGCACCACCGCCAGCGCGATCAGCGTGCAGGCGATCGCCGCGTAGCCGAGCTTCTCGAACAGCGCGGTGTAGATCGGCATCGTCCGCACCGGATCGGTGATGTCCTGCGGGATGGCCGCATAGTTGGCGACGACACCGCCGAAGTATTGCGAGATGCCCGAAGCGACGAAGTACGCGCCCATCATGAAGCCGCCCATGCGCGCCGGCACGTAGCGCGCGATCATCGCAAGGCCCAGACCGCTCACCAGCAGTTCGCCGAGCGAGTACAGGCCGTAGCCCCAGATCAGCACCCACGACGAGGTCTTGCCTGCGACCGCGTAATTACCGGCGATCGCGAAGATGAAGAAGCCCGCTGCGACCACGGCGAAGCCGAGCGCGAATTTGGTGGCGATGGACAGGTCTTTGCCGCGCTTGCCTGCGCTGGTATACGCCCAGGCCAGCACCGGCGACAGCAGCATGATCCAGATCGGGTTCAGCGCCTGATATTGCGCCGGCGACCAGGTGAACAGCTTCATGCCGAAGAGGTACTGGTTCCAGTCCACGTTGCGCAGCGCGAACAGCGCCCACGAGGTGGACATCTGCTGATAGAAGATGAAGAAGAAGATCGTCTGCACGATCAGGATCAGCGCCGCGATCAGTCCGGCGCGCTCGTCGCGGTGGCTCTTCGAGATGAGGTACGCGAAGATGCCCAGCAGCACCAGGCCGGCTGCGTACACGAATACGCGCGCCACTTCTTCGTACTGCAGCACCGCCGCCGAACCGAGGATGCACAGCACCGCCACGCCCAGCACCAGGCCGAAGTGGCCGACGTTGAGCGGCCGCTCGTCGGGCTCCGAACCGAGGTGTTGCATGGTCTTGTGCATGAAGAAGTAATTGCCCATGCCGATGACCAGGCCGAGGCAGCACACGCCGAATGCCGCGTGCCAGCCGAACGCGTTGTGATAGGTGTTGTTGACGTAATCCTTGACCCACGGCGTCAGCAGCATCGAGAAGGTCGAGCCGATGTTGACCGCCATGTAGTAGATGGTGAAGGCGCTATCGATCTTGGAATCGTCGCCTTCGTAGATCTTGCGAACGAGATTCCCGGCGTTGGGCTTGAACAAGCCGTTGCCGACCACGATCACCGAAAGGGCACCGAACAGGGCCCAGGTGTTCTCGCTCGGCACGGTCATCAACCCGTAGCCGAGGCTCAACACGATCGCACCCATCAGCATGGTGCGGCGCGTGCCGAGGATGCGGTCACCCACCCAGCCACCGATCGCCGGCGCCACGTAGATCAGCGCGGCCGCCGCACTCCATACCAGATTCGCACGGTCGTCCGGGAAGCCCAGGCGCTGCACCATGTAGTACACGATCAGCGCCTGCATGCCGTAATAGCCGAAGCGCTCCCACATCTCGATCAGGAAGACGGTCGAGAACGAGCGGGTCTTGGAGACGGTCGGTTGCATGGCGTTCATGGGTGATACATACCCCTGCGGGTTTCAAATTCGCCCAAGGGTACCTCATGCCGGAACGGAATGTGTTCAAAAATTCCGCATCGGCGATGGGGAGTCCGCGATTCGTGGCAGCAGCCCGGTCCGGGTCGGCTGGTATGCTTCGCGGAGTCCCGATCACCGCTTCCGAAGCCGGCTCCATGCACGTCTACCTCGATCTGCTGCGCGACATCCTCGACCACGGCGCCCGCAAGGACGACCGTACCGGCACCGGTACGCTGAGCGTGTTCGGGCGGCAGATGCGCTTCGATCTGGGCGCGGGCTTCCCGCTGTTGACCACCAAGAAGCTGCACACCAAATCCATCGTTTACGAGTTGCTGTGGTTCCTGCACGGCGACACCAACGTCCGGTATTTGAACGAGCACGGCGTCACCATCTGGGACGAGTGGGCCGACGGGAACGGCGAACTCGGGCCGGTGTATGGAAAGCAGTGGCGCTCGTGGCAGGCGGCGGACGGCCGCACCATTGACCAGATTTCGCAGGTCATTTCGCAGATCCGGAGCAATCCGGATTCGCGTCGGCTGATCGTGAGCGCCTGGAACGTCGGCGAGCTCGAGAAGATGGCGCTGGCGCCGTGCCACGCATTGTTCCAGTTCTACGTCGCCGGCGGCAAACTGTCCTGTCAGTTGTACCAGCGCTCGGCGGACGTGTTCCTCGGCGTTCCGTTCAACATCGCAAGTTATGCGCTGCTGACCTGCATGATGGCGCAGGTCGCGGATCTTGCACCCGGTGAATTCGTGCACACGCTGGGCGATGCGCACCTGTATCTCAATCACCTCGACCAGGCACGCGAACAGTTGACGCGTACGCCGCGCCCCCTGCCGAAGCTGGTGCTGAATCCGGATGTACGCTCGATCTTCGATTTCACATTCGATGACATCAGGGTCGAAGCATACGATCCGTATCCGGCGATCAAGGCGCCGATTGCCGTCTGAGCATGACGAAGCCGCAACGCATCTCACTGCTCGCTGCGCTGGATCGCCGTCGCGCCATCGGCCGCCACGGCGCGATGCCATGGCACCTGCCGGATGATCTCAAGCGCTTCAAGGCGCTGACGCTCGGCAAGCCCGTGCTGATGGGCCGCAAGACCGCGCTGGCGATCGGGCGCGCGCTGCCGGGGCGTTTCAATCTGGTGCTGACGCGCGCGAGCGTCGCACCGTTTCCGGGGCAGCGCGTGGTGCATTCGATTGATGAGGCGCTTTCGGAGACGGCGAATGCCGGAGAGCTCGTGGTGGTTGGTGGCGGCGAGGTCTACGCGCTTGCGATGCCGCACGCCACGCAATTGCTGCTGACCTGGGTGGATACCCAAACCCCGGATGCCGATACGTTCTTTCCGGAATTCGATCCAAGCGGCTGGCGCGAAACCGCGCGCGTGCATCATCCCGCCGACGCGCGGCACGCGTTCGCCTTCGACTTCGTGGATTACGAGCGCTCACGATGATCGAAGTCGCCGCTGGCGTGCTGAGCGACGCACGTGGCCGCGTGCTGCTGATGCAGAGGTTGCCAGGCAAACACCTGGCGGGCCTGTGGGAGTTTCCCGGCGGCAAACTGGAGCCCGGCGAAACGGTCGAGCACGCACTGGCGCGTGAATTGCGCGAGGAACTCGGCATCGAGGCGCACGGCTTTGCACCGGTGATCTCCCTGCCGTGGCGCTATGCGGAGAAGGGCGTTCGGCTGCATGCGCTACGTGTGACAGCCTGGTCCGGCGAACCGCAGGCGCACGAGGGCCACCCGCTGCGCTGGATCCCGATCGAGGAAATGGAGCCGACAGAAATGCCTGCGGCGGATCGTCCGATCGTGACGGCCCTGCGTCTTCCCGCGCATTACGCCATCACGCCGGGTGGGCCTGGTCCCGCCCCCGTGGGAGCCTGTCCGCGGCCGACCGGCGAAGACTCGTTGTTGCAATTGCGGCTACCTGGGAGCGACCGCGCCGACGTGCGCGCGCTCGCGAAGCGTCTTCTGGCGCGCACGCCTGAATTGTGGAATCGCTTGCTGATCAACGCCGATTTCGAGCTGGCGCGCGAGCTGGGTGTCGGCGTGCAGCTGCGCACGTCGCAGTTGCGCGAGTTGAACGAGCGACCTTTGCCGCCCGCACAATGGGTCGGCGCGTCCTGCCACGATGCGGACCAGCTCGAACTCGCGGCGCTGATCGATGCCGATTTCGCCACGCTCTCGCCGGTGTGCGCGACCTCCAGCCACCCCGATGCACCGCCGCTCGGCTGGAATCGCTTCGCGGAACTCGTGCGGGAGGCGCGCCTGCCGGTTTATGCACTCGGTGGAGTCGGCCCGGACGATCTGGATCGCGCGCGCGCGGCCGGGGCGCAAGGCGTGGCGGGCATCAGCGCGTTTGCCCGCGCTTGAGCGTTGCAAGTTCCAGATAATGCGCATGCAGCGCGGTGACCTCCGCGTCCAGGTGCGCGGCATCGCCATCGTTCACGATCACGTCGTGCGCCAGCGCAAGGCGCTGCTCGCGCGCGGCCTGCGCCGCCAGCGTCTGCCGCGCCTGCTCGTGGGTGACGTGATCCCGCCGCATCAGTCGCGCGATACGCAGTTCATCCGGCGCGTCCACGACCAGCACGCGGTCGACGAACGCGTATTGCGGCCAGGTTTCCGCCAGCAGCGGAATCGCCAGGATGCAATACGCGCCGCGATCGGTCGCCACGCGCCGCCGCAACCACTCGTTCACGCGCGGATGCACGATGGCTTCGAGCTTCGCGCGAAGCTTGGCGTCGGCGAACACGCGTTCGCGCATTGCCCGACGATCGAGCGATCCGTCCGGGTTCAACACCTCCGGCCCGAACACGAATTCGATTTCGGTCAGCGCCGGCTCGCCGGGCTGCACCACCGCGCGCGCAGCGAGATCGGCATCGTACACATGCATGCCGAGTGCCTCGAATCGCCGCGCCACCTCGCTCTTGCCGGCGGCCACGCCGCCGGTCAGCGCGACGACAAATCGCGTGTCGCCGGGCACGGCGTTACCTCAACCCGCTGAAACGCAGGTAGGCCGAGAGAATGGCGCCGCCGAATACGAACCACACCCAGCCCGCCGCGGCGAGAAAGGGGCCGAACGGAATCGGAGTGGAACGATCCTGTCCGCGCGCCTGCAAGGCAATCAAACCGACGATCGCGCCGATGAAGGACGACAACAGGATGATGGGCAGCAACGCGACCGGACCCATCCACGCGCCGAGCGCCGCCAGCAATTTGAAGTCGCCGTAGCCCATGCCTTCCTTGCCGGTGAGCAGCTTGAACAGCCAGTACACGCACCATAGCGCGAGATAGCCGATTGCCGCGCCGATGATTGCGGATCGCGCATCGGCGAACAGCGGCACCAGCGCGATCAGCAGGCCCAGCCATAGCAACGGCAGCGTGAGCTGGTCGGGCAGCAGTTGCGTGCGCAGGTCGATGCCGGCTGCGGCGATCAGGAACCAGGTGAAGAACAAGCCTGCGAGTGCGGCCCAGGCCGGACCGAAGCGCCAGACCACCACCGCGCTGAGCACCGCGGTCAGCAGTTCGACCAGCGGATACTGGATCGAGATCGGCGCCTTGCAATGGCGGCAGCGCCCGCGCAGGGCCAGCCACGAAAGCAGCGGGATGTTCTCGTAGGCGGCCAGCGGGTGCTTGCAACGTGGACAGTGCGAAGCCTGCAGCACGATGCCCGGGGGCGCCGGTTCATCGGCATCGCCAAGCTCCAGCACCTCGCGCGCATCCCGGCGCCAGCCGTGCATCAGCCGCGCCGGCAGGCGCAGGATCACGACGTTGAGGAAACTGCCGACCAGCAGCCCGAGCACGAAAGCCACGGCGATCCAGGCCGCGGCCGGCATGCCCGCGAGCACGATCATCGCCAGGGATCAGAACGCGCCGGCGAGCTTGAAGATCGGCAGGTACAGGCCGACCACCATGCCGCCCACCAGGATGCCGATCACTACCATGATCAGGGGCTCCAGCAGGGTGGATAGCGTGTCCACCGCGTTGTTGACCTCTTCCTCGTAGAAATCGGCGACCTTGAACAGCATCGTGTCCAGCGCACCGGATTCCTCGCCGATCGCGACCATCTGCACGACCATGTTGGGGAACAGCGCGGTCTGGCGCATCGCCAGTTGCAACTGGTGGCCGATGGCGATGTCGTCCCGCATGCGCTTGACTGCCTCGCCGTACACCACGCTGCCGGTCGCGCCGGCCACCGCGTCCAGCGCCTCCACCAGTGGTACGCCGGCGCGGAAGGTGACGCCCAGCGTGCGCGCGAATCGCGCGATCGCCGACTGCCGCAGGATATTGCCGATGATCGGGATCTGCAGCGACATGCGATCCACGAAATGCGCCGCCTTCTCCGACCGTTTGTATGCCATCGTGATGGCGATGCCGCCGCCGACCACCACGACGAGCACCGGGAACCACCAGTGCTGCATGAAATCCGAGGCATTCACGATCATCTGGGTGAAGGCCGGCAACTGCACGCCGGCTTCCTTGAACACGCCCTGGAACACCGGCACCACGAAGATCAGCAGGATCAAGGTGACCAGGATGGCCACGCACATCACCATGGCCGGATAGAACAGCGCCTTCTTGATCTTGGCCTTGATGGCCTCCATCCGCTCCTTGTAGGTGGCCACCGTGTCCAGCACGGTGTCCAGCACGCCCGCCGATTCGCCGGCCCGCACCAGGTTGCGGTAGAGCTCGTCGAATTGCACCGGATATTTGCCCAGTGCCTCGTGCAGCGCCGAACCGCCCTCGATCCCCTGCTTGACGTCGGTCAGCATGTTCTTGAGGCGCACGTTGCGCTGGCCGCCGGCGATGATCTCGAAGGACTGCACCATCGGAACGCCGGCCGCCATCATGGTCGCGATCTGGCGGCTGAAGATCGCGATGTCGCGCGGCTTCACCGGCTTGCCGGCGGCACCGAACAGCGGCTTGGCGCGCTCCTTGACCGTCTGCGGGTTCATGCCCTGGCGGCGGAGTTCCGCCTTTACCAGGTTGGCGTTGCGCGCCTGCATCTCGCCCTTCATCTTGAGGCCGCGCTTGTCCAGGGCCGTCCATTCGTACACGGTCAGCTGTTTGACGGCGGCGCGTGCGGCGCCGATGTCGCGCGCAGCGGCCTTGCTGCCTGGTTTGTTGACGGTGGTTGCAGTGGCCATGGATTTTCCCCTCAAACTTCAGAACCCTTCCCGCAAGGGAGGGACGAGCAGCCCGGCTAGTCCTTGGTGACGCGATTGATCTCGGCCAGGCTGGTGACGCCCTGTTTGACCTTCAGCAGCGCCGACTCGCGGAGATTGCGCACCCCGCTGGCGCGCGCGGCTTCGGCAATCTTCATCGCGCCCCCGCCTTCCAGGATGATGCGCTGGATGTCCTCGTTCATCGGCATCACTTCGTAGATGCCCACGCGTCCCTTGTAGCCTTCGTTGCATCCCGAGCAGCCGACCGCGTCGTACAGCTTGAGTCCCTTGGCGATGTCTTCCTTGCTGAACCCCTCCGCCAGCAGTGCCGGTTCGGGCAGGGTGATCGGTTTCTTGCAGTCGTGCAGCCGGCGCGCAAGCCGCTGCGCGATCACCAGTGTCACGGATGAGGTGATGTTGTAGGGCGCGATGCCCATGTTCATCAGTCGCGCGATGGTCTGCGCGGCATCATTGGTGTGCAGGGTGGAGAGCACCATGTGGCCGGTCTGCGCGGCCTTGATCGCGATCTCGGCGGTCTCGAGGTCGCGGATTTCGCCGACCATGATCACGTCCGGGTCCTGGCGAAGGAACGAACGCAGCGCTGCGGCGAAGGTCATGCCGCGCTTGACGTTCTGCTGCACCTGGTTGATGCCGTTGACGCGGATTTCGACCGGGTCCTCGACCGTGGAGATGTTGCGCCCTTCCGTATTGAGGATATTGAGCGCGGTATACAGCGACACCGTCTTGCCCGAACCGGTCGGACCGGTCACCAGCACCATGCCGTAGGGTTTGTGGATGGCGTCTTCGAACAGCTTCCGCTGGTCGTCTTCGTAACCGAGTTTCTCGATGCCCAGCTTGGCCGCCGCGGCGTCGAGGATGCGCAGCACCACTTTTTCGCCGAACAGGGTGGGCAGGGTGCTGACGCGGAAGTCGATGGACTTGCCCTTGGACAGGTTCAGCTTGATGCGCCCGTCCTGCGGCACGCGGCGCTCGGCGATATCCAGGCCCGCCATGACCTTGAGGCGCGAGGAGATGCGCGGCGACAGCTTGATCGGCGGCGAAGCCACAGCACGCAACACGCCATCCAGGCGCACGCGCACGCGATAGTTGCCTTCGTATGGCTCGAAATGGATGTCCGAGGCGCCGCGCTTGATCGAATCCACCAGGATCTTGTTGACGAACTTCACCACCGGCGCGTCTTCGCTGCCGACCGCATCAACGCCGCCGTCGCTCTCTTCGCCGGTATCGCCGAGCGCCAGGTCTTCCAGGCCTTCGGCGTCGTCCAGCTCGGGCATCACCGTGTTCTGGGAGGCCAGCGCCTGCTCGATCGTGCGTTTCAGCAGGCCCGGTTCGACCAGGATCGGCTCGACCGCGCAATTGGAGTGGAACTTGATTTCGTCCAGCGCCGCCGAATTGGTCGGATCGGCGATGCCGACGAACAGCCGGCTGCCACGCTTGAACAACGGCAACGCGGAATGCTTGTTGATCAGCTCCTCGCTGACGATCTTCAGCGGCAACTGCGCAAAATCCATCGCGGAGGCGTCCATGATCGGCACGCCGAACTCGGCCGACACCGCCTGCGCCACCCGCGCGCCGTCCACCAGCCCGTTCTCCACCAGCCAGGTGGCGAGCGGAGTCTTGGCGCGGATCGAATCCGCGGCCGCTTTGCGCGCGTCGGCCTCCGACAGCGCCCCCTCCATGGCCAGGCGCCGGCCGATGCCGGTCAGGCCCGCGAACGGGCTGGGGTTCAACTGGGTTGCCATGTGTTTTCGCTAAATCCCCGCAACTACGGGCGGAATGTACCGCAAATGCGCCGCAGCGGGTGAATTCCCGTACGCGCTTTCGGGAGCATGCGAAAAAGCCGGTACGTACACCGGGACGCCGGTCACGTTGAGAGGAGCAGGTGGAGCTTGCTTGCAGGCGAACGGGCGCTTCGACGCTGTGGCAGGAGCCTGCGTGCGTGCGGGCGGGAGGCGAGCCTCGCCATGGGGTAAACCTCGTCATTCCGCGGCCGCCCGGGTTCATCGGGAAGGAACCCGAACCCATCGCCTTCGCCCAAAAAATTGCGAAACCGCCGAATGGCGAAGCGCGGCACATCAAACGAACAGGCCGGGCAACCGGTTATCATCGCCCCGCATCCGCCAGGGGAGTTCGTGTGCTCAGCATCATCCTGCCCGCCAAGAACGAGGCCGCGGCCTTGGCCTCGCTGCTGCCGGCGCTGCGTTCGGCGCATGCAGATGCGCAGATCATCGTGGTGGATGACGGTTCGACCGACAACACGCGCGAGCTGTGCGCGCAGCATCGCGTCGAGTGCCTGTCGTCCCCGTATTCCATGGGCAACGGCGCGGCCATCAAGCGCGGCGCGCGCGCGGCGCGCGGCGACATTTTTGTGTTCATGGATGCCGATGGCCAGCACGATCCGGCCGACATCGCGCGATTGCTCGCGAAGCTGGATGAAGGGTTCGACATGGTGGTGGGCGCGCGCGACTGGTCGGGGCAGGCGGGCGTCGGACGCGGCGTGGCCAATACGCTGTACAACAATCTTGCCAGCTGGATGACCGGCTTCAAGGTAGCCGACCTCACCTCCGGGTTTCGCGTCGCGCGCGCGGACAAGTTCCGCGAGTTCCTGCACCTGCTGCCGAACGGATTCTCCTATCCGACCACCTCCACGATGGCATTTTTCCGCAGTGCTTACGCCGTCGCCTACGTGCCGATCAAGGCCGCGCAGCGCGTCGGTCGCAGCCACATCCGCCCGCTGCGCGACGGCGTGCGCTTCCTGCTGATCATCTTCAAGATCGCCACGCTGTATGCGCCACTGAAACTGTTCGCGCCGGCGAGTGGCGCTTTCTTCGCCTGCGGCCTGGGCTATTACATCTACACCTTCATCAGCGAACACCGTTTCACCAACATGAGCATGCTGCTGTTCGCGGCGGCGGTCATCGTGTTCCTGATCGGGTTGATCTCCGAACAGATCACCTCGCTCACCTATCAGAATGGCCGCTGATCATCGTGAATTCCGTGCCGGCAAACTGCCGATGAAAGTGCTGATGGTGAGCACGTCGTATCCGCGCGACAGGACGGACTGGCGGGGCATTTTCATGTTCCACATGGCAGCGGCGCTCGCACGTCAGGGCGAGGTGGAACTCAAGCTCTGGGCGCCTCCAGGGGAACTGCCGCCGAAAGTGAATTTCGTGGCAAGTGAAAGTCAATCGCGCTGGTTACGGCGATTGATGGAGGACGGGGGCATCTCGCATCAGATGCGTATGCGTCCGCTCACCGGGTTCCGTAATGCCGCTACGCTGCTGCGCATGCTCCGCAAAGTGTTCCGGCAAGAAGCTGCAACGGATCTGTACCACATCAACTGGCTGCAATGCGCGCTACCGTTGCCGAAGGACAACCGGCCAGCGTTGCTGACCGTCCTGGGTAATGACATGAAGCTGCTGCGCCTTCCTTTCATGCGCGCGGCGCTGCGTCGCGTGATGCGGAGCCGCAACACAGCGATATGCCCCAACGCGAGCTGGATGGAGCAACCCCTGCGAGCGATGTTCGGCGATGTCGCCAAGGTCGTTCCGGTGCCTTTCGGTATAGATCCGCGCTGGTACGCAATACGGCGGGAGCTCGACGCAGATAGACCGCATCCATGGCTGGCCGTCACGCGCCTCACCGCCGACAAGCTCGGCACGCTCTTCGAATGGTCCGAACCGCTCTTTGGCCAAGGACGCGAACTGCATCTGTTTGGTCCGATGCAGGAAAACGTTTCTGTTCCTCCATGGGTGCAGTATCACGGCTCCGCGACGCCGGAACAGCTTGCGAGCGAATGGTTCCCACGCGCATCTGGACTGATCACCTTGAGCAGGCATGCGGAAGGCCGCCCACAAGTCATGCTGGAGGCAATGGCCTCGGGCCTGCCCATCATCGCTTCGCGCATGCCCGCGCACGCCGACATCATCGCGAACGGCGTAACCGGCGTGCTTTGCGCTTCTCCGGCGGAATATTCCGCTGCGTTGACCACATTGGAAGACACAGCCAACAACGAGAAGATGGGCAACGCAGCACGCAAATGGGTGCTGCGCGAGATCGGCACCTGGGATGATTGCGCCAACCGCTACGTGACGATTTACCGCGAGCTGCTCGGGAGCACGGTCGCATGACGGATGCAGTACTGGTTCTGGGCGCTGGCGGGTTTGTGGGCAGCCATCTCGTGCGCGCGCTTGCAGAACGTAGGGAACGGGTGATCGCCGCCAGCCGGAGCCCGATGGACACCGGTATGGGGGTCGAAACGCATTTCGGCGAATTTCGCGAACCCGCGGATTACCTGCCATTACTTCGGCGCAGCCGCGCGGTGATGCACCTTGCCTCAGGTTCAACGCCCGGCAGCTCCGCCGCGCAGCCGCTGCGCGAACTGGAGGAGAACTTGCGGCCGGTGTTCGCATTGCTGCAGGCCATGCAGGAATTTCCGGTGATCCCGCTGATCTACGTATCTTCGGGCGGAACCCTGTATGGCTACCAGCAAGGCGATGCGGCGGACGAATCCACGCCGGTGGTGCCGCGCTCCTATCACGGCGCGGGCAAGGCCGCAGCGGAGCATTTCATCTCGGCGTGGTGCGCTCAGTTCGCCGCGAGCGCCACGATCGTGCGCCCCTCCAACCTGTACGGTCCGGGTCAGCCTGAACGCCTTGGCTTCGGCATCGTCCCGGCAGCGATGGGCAAGACCCTGCGGGGCGAAACATTGCATATCTGGGGCGATGGTTCAGCCGAACGCGATTACTTGTATATAGATGACTTCGTCCGCTTGTGCATGGCGGTGCTCGACGGTGAGCGGCAATCTGGTGCGCGGGTGCTCAATGCGTGCAGCGAGAGCAGTGTCAGCCTTGACGAGCTGCTGGATGAAATCGAGCGCGTGACCGGACGCACGCTGGTAAGGACGTACGACCCATCCCGGGTCGTGGACGTGCCAAAGGTGGCGATGCGCGCATCGCTGGCTCGGCAGCTTTACGGGTGGGCGCCGGGGATGTCGCTGCGGGAAGGACTTGAGCTGACATGGAAATGGTTCAGCACTTCCCCGCACTGAATCCCACGGCGGCGCCGGTTTGCTCGGTGTGCGTTGCCAATTACAACGGCGAACGGCTCGTTGCCGATTGTCTGGATTCGGTGCTTGCGCAACAAGGTGACATTCCGATTGAGATCATCGTCCACGACGACGCCTCCAGTGATGGGTCGGTCGCGCTGCTTCGCGAACGTTACCCACAGGTCGAGCTGCTGGTCAGCGAGAATAACGTCGGCTTCTGCGCCAGCAACAACCGCATGGTCGCGCAGGCGCGCGGCAAGTACGTACTGCTTCTCAACAACGATGCCGCGCTGTTCCCGGATGCGCTGTCTGCGCTTATCGAAGCGGCAGGCGAACAAGGCCGGCCCGGCATCCTGACCTTGCCGCAATGCGACTGGGAAACTGGCAGCCTGGTGGATCGCGGCTGTCTGCTCGACCCTTTCTACAATCCCGTCCCGAATCTCGATCCGCACCGGCGAGATGTGGCTTATGGCATTGGGGCCTGCCTGTTCCTACCGCGCGAATTATGGAACGAGTTGGGCGGATTCCCGGAATGGTTCGGCTCCATGGCGGAAGACATTTATCTCTGCTGCCTGGCGAGGCTGCGTGGGTGCGGAGTGCAGGCGCTGCCACGAAGCGGATTTCGCCACCGGCTGGGTACCAGCTTCGGCGGAGCTAGGATTACCGAGCAAGGACTCAATACGACGGTCCGGAGGCGTCGCCTGAGCGAGCGGAACAAAACTTTCGTCTTGTTCATCTGCACACCCACGCCGGCAATGTGGCCAGTTTTGCTCATCCACCTGTCGGCCTTGCTGATGGAAGGTGCCGTGCTGAGCGCGATCCGCCGTGACAGTCACATCTTCACGGATATTTACGCCAACGTTTTCCGCTGCTTGGGCTCGGAATGGAAACGCCTGCGTGCCGTCCGCAAGCTAGTGCAAGGACCGCGCACTGCGACATCGGGCTTCTATTTCCGCCCGTTCACCTGGATCCCGTACAAGCTACGACTGCTGCGGAAATTCGGAATGCCGAATTTCGGCGGCTGACGAGTCAGCTTGTTTTCCTCGCGGACTCCGCGCCGAGCCGCTTGGCTTCCACCTCGTAGCCCGTGCAGAGCGCGTCCCAGTCGGGCAAGGCCGCGGCCAATCCGAGCGAGGCCAGGTTGATGACGAGGATGCCCGCAGCGACAAAAGGCAGGCGAAGATAGTCGAGCCATCGCCGCCTCTGGTGCAATCCGCCCGCCAGCGCCAGGCAATAAAGGAGCCCCGCCGTGCGGATCGCATTGCCCGCTCGCTTGAGCTGAATCACCTCGAATCCGGCGTTGGCGAGATCCCGGCGCAAACCGTGTTCGGTCAGGCGTTGGTAGTCGTGTGGCGCGTCATGCACGGGATACATGAAAGGCATGCTCATGAGCAGGACGCCATCCGGCTTCAGCACGCGGGAAAACTCCCGCAGCGCGCTCTGGTATTCGCGAACGTGTTCCAGGACCTCGAGGCACAACAGCGCGTCCACGCTCCCATCCGCGAGTGGCAGGCAAGCGGCATCAGCGAAGAGATCCGGGACCGCCGAATAGAGCCCGGCGCCGGTAGCCGGGTAATCGAGACCGATATAGCGGGTCTCTTCGGTACAACACCTTTCGGCCCACCGGTCTGCACAGCCGATGTCGAGCACTTTCCCGCGCAGGCGACCGATTCTCCCCGCCAAGCCGCGCGAGGGAAGCAGCCATTGGGGGTGCAACGGTAACCGGCGAACGCGTCCGGCAATTTGCCGCATCCGAGTCATCATTGGATTACGCGCGGGCCAAGGTGGCCCGCAATACCGTCGCGAAGGCCTTTAACTGCCATGCGAAGCGCTTCGCGCCGCCGGGAGCCAAAGAAGACTTGACTGTAGACGTCGCCCAGGGAAAACCACGTGTGCCGCACCTTGAAACGAAACTCGATGTAAGGCGTGCGGCACAACGCGACGAAATTCCGCACGCGATAGTAGACACGTTCTGGCGAGTAAGCTGTCTCTTCGCGCCATCCAAAAAACCAGACACGGAGCGCCGCATCACCCATGTCGTGGGTCATCTTGGCCATGCAGGTACCGTACAGCCGCCACCCCCGATAGCGCGCGCGATGGCACCACTCGGTATCGACATAGTCGATGAATAGGTCATCGCGCATTCCTCCGACGTCGTCGAGAGCCGCGATGGAGATCAAACAGCCAGACGTGATGAGCGTTAATGTTTCGACCGTGGGCGACTCCGGCGTGGGCAGTATGTGTTTGTAAAACATCCAGCCAGGAGCGGGATGCTGGAATGGATGCGTCACGCCCGTTCTACGATTTGTGTAAACCGGTCCAACCGCGGCAACCCTCGCCTCGTCTCCAAGTGAACGCACTGCAGTCAACAAGCCGGAGACCATGCCGGGCGCGGGCAAGCTGTCCTGATCGCTGAGCAAGACATGCGTTGCGCCCGCCGATCGCGCCAGGCGGATCCCCGCGTTGAGCGCGGTCGCGATGCCGCGATTGCAGCCCAGCCGAACAAGGCTTGCGTCCGTGCGTGCCATTGATCCAAACCACTCCTGCACACAAAAATCGTCGTGCGCCGAATTGTCGACAAGATATGTGTGAGCCACTTGCCTCGACAGGGATCGCAGTAATTCATCCAGCGCCGCAAAATCAGGTTGGTAAGTGACCACCACCGCCATGACTACTGGAGCGAGCGCCATCGATTCCACCAA
>JBQCHG010000020.1:0-21374 GCA_051954935.1 Rhodanobacteraceae bacterium | reverse complement strand
TGTGCCTGCGGAAAAAAACTGGCCAGAAGATGCCCGGAAGCCGCCTCCGGACTGATCGTGCGCTTCCCTTCGGCAGGGCGGTGCATGCAGCGATTCTACATATGGAGTAATATGGCCATAGACTCCATACAGGAAGGATGGGCAATGCCAGCCCGGCCGCACAAGGTTGCCGAAGCCGCGCCACGTTACCAGGAGCATACGGACACGCTGAGTGGCCCCGGGTTGCGTGCGTTCTTCCGGATTGCCGAGCGCTGGAACCTGCGGATAGCCGAACAGCGCAAGCTGCTCGGTGACCCGCCGGAATCCACCTTCTACAAATGGAAGCGCGAACAGGATGGCGCGCTTGGCCGCGACACGCTGGAGCGCATCAGCTATGTCCTCGGCATCTTCAAGGCGCTGACAATCCTGTTCCCGCAACCCGAACGCGCGGACGCCTGGCTGCGCAAGCCCAGCAGCGCGCCGACTTTCGGCGGGCAGAGCGCCTTGCAACGCATGCTCTCGGGCAATGTCGCCGATCTGTTCGTGGTGCGGCGGTATCTGGATAGCCAACGCGGGTGACGAACCCACCTGTCAAACGCATCCGCTGGCAACGCGCCTGTCGCATCGTGCCGAGCCGTTTCCCGCCGGTCGGGGTGTTCGACGCGATCGCCGATCCGAAAGATCTGGATGCACTGTACGCGATCGAGGCATTGACCAATCCGCGCCTGCGCGAGGAATGGGGCGAGCTTGCGCAGGTGCCACGCGATCGGCGCGTCAGCGGACCGGGCAGCACGCCGCTGATGGCTGCATTCACGCACTTGAATCCCGAAGGCAGCCGTTTTTCCGACGGCAGTTATGGCGTGCTGTATCTCGCGCATACCGTGGATACCGCAATCGCGGAGACGGTGTATCACCGCGAGAAGTTCCTTGCCGCGACGAACGAGCCGCCGATCGATCTGCCGATGCGCTGCTACGCCACCGGTGTGCACGGCACGCTGCATGACATCCGCAAGGGCTTCAAGGTCGAACACGATCCGGACAACTACGCCGCTTCGCAAAAGCTCGGCGCGCGCTTGCGAGGCGAGGGCTCCAACGGGGTTGCCTACGACAGCGTACGCCACGTGGGTGGCGAATGCGTGGCGTTGTTCTACCCCGATCTCGCCTCGCCCTGCGTGCAGAGCAGGCATTTCCTGTATTGCTGGGACGGCAAGCAGATCGCGCAGGTGCTGGAGATCAGCGCTGTGCGACGGGTGCGCTGATTGGCATTCCGTTGCCGGGGCGGAGTTGCAAGCGGTCAGGAAGCAAGCGAGTCCCTGTCCATCCTGCGGTACTGCAAGGCTTCCGCAAGATGCTCGCGCCTGATGCGTTCGGCTCCGGCGAGATCGGCGATGCTGCGCGCGACTCGCAGCACGCGGTGGTACGCACGCGCAGAGAGGCCGAGCCTGTCGAGCGCGCGCTGCAGTAATGCGCGTTCACTTTCGCCGAGCGCGCAGTCGCGTTCGATCTCGCGGGTGGTGAGCGCGGCATTCGGCTTACCCGCGCGCGCCAATGCGATTTCGCGCGCGGCGATCACGCGCGAACGCACGGCAGATGAAGACTCCTCCTCCTCCCTGCGGGTTCCGTCCAGCTCGGACAAGGGTAGCCGCGGGACGTCCAGGGCCAGGTCGATGCGATCCAGCAGCGGGCCGGAGATGCGGCCGCGATAACGCGCGATCGTGTCCGGCGTGCAACGGCAACGGCCGTTGGGGTCACCCGCATAGCCGCACGGGCACGGGTTCATCGCCGCGACCAGCTGGAAACGCGCCGGGAACTCGGCCTGGCGCGCGGCGCGCGAGATCACGATGCGACCGGATTCCAGCGGTTCGCGCAACACCTCCAGCGTGTGGCGGTCGTACTCCGGCAGTTCGTCGAGGAACAGCACGCCATGGTGGGCCAGCGAAATCTCACCCGGACGCGGATGCGATCCGCCGCCGACCAGCGCGACCGCGGACGCCGTATGGTGCGGCGCGCGGAACGGGCGGCGCTTCCATGTACCGGGCTCGATCGGCATCCCGCACACCGAGCGCACTGCGCAGGCCTGCAAGGCTTCGCTTTCGGTGAGCGACGGCAGGATTCCCGGCAGGCGCTGCGCCAGCATGGACTTGCCCGTGCCGGGCGGGCCGATCATCAACAAGTGGTGCGCGCCGACCGCGGCGATCTCCAGCGCGCGGCGCGCGTGCAACTGGCCGCGCACATCGGCGAGATCCGGTTCTTCGCCGGAGGGCGCGATTCGCGCTCCGCTCGCATCCGGGGCGGCCAGTGGCTCGGCACCGCGCAGGTGCGCGCACACGTCCGCGAGCGTGCGCGCCACCCGCACATCCACGTCGCCGATCAGCGCGGCTTCGTGCGCATTCTCGACCGGCACGATCACGCGGCGCTTGCCATGTCGCGCGCGCAGCAATGCGGGCAGGACGCCGGTGACCGGACGCAAATCGCCCGACAGCGCGAGCTCGCCAAGGAATTCGCAGCCGGCGAGCGCCTCGCGCGGCACCTGTCCGCCCGCAGCGAGGATGCCCAGTGCGATCGCGAGATCGAATCTCCCGCCGTCCTTCGGCAATTCGGCCGGCGCGAGGTTCACCGTTACGCGGCGGTTCGGATATTCGAATTGCGTGTTCTGGATCGCCACCCGCACGCGGTCGCGTGCCTCGCGCACTGCGGCCTCGGGAAGTCCGACGATGGAGGTGTTCGGCAATCCACCGGACAAGTGCACTTCCACCGTCACCAGTGGAGCGGCGACACCTTCCTGGGCGCGGGTCAGGGCAACGGCGAGTGACATATTCGAAGTGCAGCTTCCGGCAGAGTCGTCCATGAATCGCTTTCCCGCGCGCACATCCAAGCGTGCGCTCGTCGACGCGAGATGCCTTGAATGGCATCTCGCGAAAGTCCCGGCTCGCCCGTCCGTTATTCCGGAGGCGCCCCCCTTGCGCGCTCCGGAACCCAGCGTTGCTCTTCCTGAAGCTGGATCCCGGCATTCCTTTGGCCGGGACGACGGCAATCTTGAAATCTGCGGGCAAGGCTCCGCCCTGGCCGTCCGCACAGGCGGAAGGCGTTCGTCCTCTTTCATCCAACCGTTCGCGCCAGCGGCAAACGGGCACCCTGGAGTCGTCAGGCGCGCTCGGCTTCCAGTTCTGCCAGGCGCGTTTCGAGTTGCGCGACCAGTTCGCGCGTGCGCGCCAACACCGCGCGCTGCGCGTCGAACTCCTCGCGCGTTACCAAATCGAGGCGGCGCAAGCCGAGCGCGAGCACGTCGCGGAAATTGGCTTCCAGGTCTTCGCGCGCCCGATCCAGTCCCGGCGGTACCAGCGCGGCGAGCCGCTGCGCGAGTTGATCTATGCCCTGCACGTCGATCATGGCGATTCCTTCAGATGGACGCAGCGTAATGCCCGCCGCATATGCGCGGCAGCGGCAAACGCCGCGGGTGCGCGTAGGGATTGTCCTACGTCGAAGCCGAAGCCGAAACCTCGCTCGGCCTTACCAGCACACGTACCGCGATCAGACCCAGTTCGTAGAGCAGGCACATCGGGATCGCCAGCATCACCATGGACGTGATATCCGGTGGCGTCACGATGGCGGAAACCGCGAAGGCGCCGACAATCGCGTAGCGGCGCGCGCTGCGCAGCTTTTGCAGATCCACGATGCCGACGGCGGCGAGGATCACCACCGCCACCGGAATCTCGAAGCACAGGCCGAAGGCGAAGAACACCATCATCACGAAGTCGAGGTAGTGGGTGATGTCGGTCATCATCTCCACGCCCTGAGGGGTGACCGCGGTGAGGAAACGGAAGGCCGCCGGCAGCACCAGGAAATACGCAAAGGCGCAGCCGGCGTAGAACAGCAGGACCGAGGCGACCAGCAGCGGTTGCGCCAGCCGCTTCTCGTGCCGATAAAGTCCGGGTCGCACGAAGGCCCAGAGCTGGTAGACGATCACCGGCATGGCGATGAACAGCGCGGTGTAGAACGCCAGCTTCAGCGGCGTAAGGAAGGGACTCGCCACTTCGGTGGCGATCAGGTGCGCGCCTTGCGGCAGGCGCGCGACCAGCGGCGCAGCCAGTTCGCTGTAGAGACGATTGGCGAACGGGATCAGCGCGACCAATACCACCAGCACGGCCGCGATCGCCTTCAGCAGGCGCGCGCGCAGCTCGATCAGATGGCTCATGAAGCCCTGCTCGGAAGCGACTTCTTCTTCCTGCGGGTGCATTTCATCCGGCGCGGCCATCGTGCGCCTCGGTTCGGGGTGGATCGGCAGGCGCGACGGTCGGCGCCTTGGGTTCTTCTTCGAGCGTGGAACGCATCAGGCTGCGCGCATCCTGCGCCACATTGCCGAGCGTGCCGTTCGCGGCATCGGTTTGCGCGCGCACCTGCGACATCGCCGCGCGCGTGGCTTCCTGCGCCTCGCGCAACTTCGCGCGCAATTCCTCGGCTTCCAGCTCGCGCGAAACTTCCGCGCGCACGCTGTCCCAACCCCGGCGCACGCGACGCAGCAGCGCGCCGGCGGTGCGCGCGGCGTCGGGCAGCTTTTCGGGGCCCAGCACCAAAAGCGCAATCACTGCCAGCAACAGCAGTTTGCCGACACTGAGATCAATCATGACGGATCAGCCGATTGAATCGGGCGGCGGACTTACTTCGATCCGTTTGCGTCGCGCTGCTCGCTGGCGGAATGCGAAGCCGGCGGCGGATCGGCCTGCAGTTTGTCTGGCGAGGCGGCTTTGCCCGCTTCAGCTTCATCCTCGCCGTGCAGCGCCTTCTTGAACCCGCGAACGGCATTGCCGAGGTCGGGGCCCATCTTGGCCAGCTTGCCGGTGCCGAAAATCAGCAGCACCACGACCAGCAGGATGATCCAGTGCCAAAAACTATCAAATCCGAACATGGGGACCTCTGGGGAGCGAAGGAGCGGCGGCCGGGATGCCGCGATCACTCTGGATTCAACGCATTGGCCGGAAGTGTACTCCAGCGGGCGTTGCAGGGATGTTTGCCGGGTTGCGTTTCCCTTTCCTCGCCACGGTCCCGCAGCACCGCTATTGGGTGATTTCCTCCAGTTGGTCGCGGAAATGCACGACCGGCGCAGGCACGTCAGACACCCCGCCTTCGAAAACGCGCCGAGGCGTGATGCCAGGTCCGTAGACCGCCGCATCCGCATCATCATCGATGCGCAGCGCGGCCCCATCCAGCGACACGCCGGCGAACAGGCCGCGCGAGCGCGAGTAGGAATAGATCTCCGCCTGCATTGCCGCATCGGTGGAGGCGTTGAGATTGCGTCCTACCGGACCGGCAGCCGCGTGCGCGTCCGCGCCGATCGTGAACTTCCCGTTGACGATGCCGTCCACGCCGCGGCGGGTGCGGAACACGAGCACCACGTCGGTGGAGGACACGCCGGCCTGGAAGCCGACGCTGCCACCGGTCAGCGACAGGAACACGGGATTGGACCAGGTGCCGTCCGGCGACTTCACCGCGATCAGCCCGTCCCCATGGCGCCCGCCGAACACCAGCCCGACCTTGATCACGTTAGGGATCACCGCGATCGCATACGCATCGCGCAGGAGGTCGTGCGGGATCGCCTTGTCCGGCGCCCGCATGATATCGGCCAGCACGCGCGTGGCGGTCTGCGCGCGGACGATCGCCGAACCGCGTTCACCCGCATGCGCGGTCAAAACCGGGAGCAACAAGACGCAAGACAGCACAATCAGCACGCGTACGATTCGATTCGACATAGACCCTCCGGAAGCAGCCGCTCTGGCGCGCAGTGTGGGTGCCGGCATCCCACTCTCCGCTTAACGCGGACCCCGCCTGTGGCAGACTGCGCGTATTCAGCAGAGTTCCCTTGAGCGCAATGCCGCGTTACCTCGGCCTCGAACATCCTGCACGCGATCGCGCCGCCAGCGCAGCGGTGCTGCTGGTCAATCTGGGCACGCCGGGTGCGCCCACGCCCCGCGCGGTGCGTCGGTATCTGGCCGAGTTCCTCTCCGATCCGCGCGTGGTGGAACTGCCGCGCGCGTTGTGGTGGCCGATCCTGCACGGCTACGTGTTGCGCGTACGGCCCCGCCGTTCGGCCGAGGCTTACGCCAAGATCTGGACGCACGAAGGCTCGCCGCTGGCGGTGCTGAGTGAACGATTGAAGCAGGCAGTGAAAGCCGAGCTGGCGAGCCGCGCATCCGGAGTTCGGGTGGAACTCGCGATGCGTTACGGCGCACCTAATGTGCGCGACACCATCATCCGCCTGCAACGCGAAGGCGTGCAGCGCGTGCTGGTGCTGCCGCTGTACCCGCAGTACTCCGGTGCCGCGACCGGGTCGGTGCTGGACGCGCTCGCCGATACGCTGAAATCGTTGCGCTGGCTGCCGGAAGTTCGCACCATCAACGATTACCACGATGACGCGGGCTATCTCGCCGCCCTGTCGGCCAGCGTGCTGGCGCATTGGGCGCAGCACGGGCGTGCGCAGAAACTGCTCCTCAGTTTCCATGGCTTGCCGCAGGCCAGCGTGCGCGCTGGCGACCCGTATTTCCATCAATGCCATGAGACCGCGCGACGCCTGCGCGACGCGTTGGGCATGGGCGAGGAGGAGATGATCGTCGCCTTCCAGTCGCGTGTGGGTGCACAGCGCTGGCTGCATCCGTACACCGATGAAATCATCGCCGCGCTTCCGAAGCAGGGCGTGAAAACGCTGGACGTGCTGTGCCCGGGCTTCGCGGTGGATTGCCTGGAAACGCTGGAAGAAGTCGCGCTGCGCTATCGCGCGACCTTCCTCACCCACGGCGGCGAGCGCTTCGCCTACATCCCCGCGTTGAACGCCACGCCCGCGCACGCGAGCGTGCTGGCGCAGTTGTCACTGAGTCATCTCTGGCCCGAATGCGTGAGCTCGCGCTGAGTCTTCCGTTCGGACCGCTCGCTGCGCTGGAATGGGGCGAGCCGGAAGCCCCGCCCCTGCTGGCGTTGCATGGCTGGCTGGACAACGCCGCGAGCTTCGCCGCGCTTGCACCGTTGCTCGCGAAAGACTTTCGCGTGATCGCGCCGGACATGCCCGGCCACGGTCGGAGCACGCACCTGCCGCGGGGTATTGGGCGCTACCACGTCGTGGACTACGTGGATCACCTGTTGAACGCGGCGGATGCGCTGCAATTGCAGCGCTTTCGTCTGCTGGGGCATTCGCTGGGTGCAGGCGTGGCCAGTCTGACCGCGGCGGCGGCACCTGCGCGCATCGAAAAGCTGGCCTTGATCGAAGGACTCGGCCCGCTGGCCGACGACGGTTCACAGACGCTCGCGCGCTGGCGCGAGGCGGAAGCGCAACGCAGTGTCGGCCGGCGCGCACCACGGGTATTCAGGAGCGTGGATGAAGCGCTGGCGGCACGGACGGGCGTCGGTGACCTGAATGCCGACGAAGCGCGCGCTTTGGTGGTGCGCGGAGTGCGTGAAGCCGAAGGCGGCTACACATGGAGCAGCGACGCGCGCCTGCGTCTGCCGACGCCGCTGCGCATCGACGAATTGCAATTGCACCGCCTGCTCGCCGGCATCGAAGCGCCAACCTTGTTGTTGCTGGCCGATCCGGAAACGCAGTATCTGCCCCGCGCGCTGATGGAGGCACGCGCGGCTTGCGTGCGCGACATCCGCATCGAGCGGATCGGCGGGCGGCACCACCTGCATTTGCAGCATCCGCGGGAAGTGGCGGAGCGGGTGTTGGCTTTCCTGGGTTGAGGACGAAACGCTTTCGTCAATCCGGACGCCGCGCCCCGGAATGAAGAATCAAGCCGAAATCGCCAGCCTCTCGCTCCTGTAAATCTGCGCGGTGATCAATCCTACGATGACCGTCGCCGCAAAGCCGCACACCAGCGCAATGCCGATGTCGTCCATGCCGATCGTGCGTCCGCGCAGCAGTTCGCTGATCCCGATCTGTTGTCCGAGCAGCGGTACCGCGTACATCCAGGTGGCGGGCTTCACCGGCATGAAACTCATCAGCATGGACGGCAGGATCGGCAGGATCATCAGGAAGCTCAGGTATGTCTGCGCCTCGCGGTAGCTCTTGGCGAACGCGGCGACCAGCGTCTGCAGTACCGCGAACAGCGCCAGCAGCGGCAGCTCCAGCAGCAGTGCCTTGCCGATGAACGTCGCGCCCAGGTCGAACGACATGCCGAGTTTCTCCGCCGGCATGAAGTGACCTGCCACGGCGAAGCCGATCGCGCACAGCACCAGGCTCGCCAACGAAAAAGCGCAGATCGCACCGAGCTTGCCGACGAGAATGCGCCAGCGCGCCACCGGATTGGCGAACAGCGGCTCCAGTGATTGCCGCTCGCGCTCGCCGGCGGTGAGATCGATGGCGAGATACATGCCGCCGACGAAGATCGCGATCACGAAGAAATAGGGAAGAATGCCGAACACCAGCCCGGAACGCGATTGCGGCGTGGACTGGTCCCGGTCGGCGATCACCACCGGCGTGGCGATACCGGGCGAGAGACCGCGTGCGACGAGCCGCAGCGCACCCTGCTGGCGGATGTAGTTCTTCAGCATGCCCTCAAGCCGTTCGCGTGGCGTACTGGCGCCGGTCTGCGAAGCGTCGTAGATCAGTTCGACCTGCGCGGGTTCGCCCTTGGCCCAGGCATTGCCGTAATCGGACGGAATGCGCAGCACCACGTCGGCATCGCGGTTGCGCACCGCCGCCTCGGGATCGCCGAGGGATTTTTGCGGATCCAGCCCTTGCTGCTTCAGGGCATTGATGAGGTTGGGCGCGTACTGCGCGCCGATCACCGGCACCTTGAGGGGCCCTTCGGCCTTGGCCATTTCGTGGTTGATCATCACGTTCATCAGCACCACGAACATGAGCGGCCCGAACAGCGGCGCATAGATCAGCGCGCTCATGACCGTGCGCTTGTCGCGCAGGTTCTCGAGAACCTCTTTCCACCACACCGCCACGATCGCGTTCGTGCGGCGAGCCCGCGGCTGGCGAACCGTTCCACCGACTGCCGTGTTCATGCTGCGAGTCCTTCTTCGCTGCCGATGATCTTCACGAAGGCATCCTCCAGGTTCGATTCGCCGGTCTGCGCGCGCAGCGCATCGGGCGTTTCATCCGCGACCACGCGGCCGCGCGCGATCACCACGATGCGGTCGCAGAGCGCCGCGACCTCCTGCATGATGTGGCTGGAAAACAGCACGCAGCGGCCTTCGTCGCGGAGTTGCTGCATGAAGCGGCGCAAGCCGCGCGTGCTCATCACGTCCAGCCCGTTGGTCGGCTCGTCGAGGATGATGTTCTTCGGATCGTGCACCAGCGCGCGAGCGATTGCGGTCTTGACGCGCTGGCCCTGCGAAAACCCTTCGGTGCGGCGATCCAGGATGTCACGCATCTCCAGCGCTTCGGTGAGCGCGTCGCGGCGCGCGTGCATCGTCGCGTCCTCGATGCCGTGCAGGCGCGCGAAGTACTCGATGTTCTCGCGCGCGGTCAACCGCTTGTAGAGCCCGCGCGCGTCCGGGAGCACGCCGAGCACGCGCCGCACCGGGACCGGATCGCGCGCGGCATCCATGCCGTCCACCAGCACCTGTCCGGAATCGGGTTCCATCAGCGTGTAGAGCATGCGCAGCGTGGTGGTCTTGCCGGCGCCATTGGGTCCGAGCAGGCCGGTGATCTCGCCATCGCGCGCTGTGAATGACACGCCATCCACGGCCTTCACTTCGCCGAAGGCCTTGTGCAGGTTCTTGACCTCTATCATGGCGCGGCTCCATTGAAATTCACGAACGTGGGCACCGGCCCGATCTGCTTGACGCAGGCGGCATCCAGCTTCTTCGGCTGCAGATCGGCGACGAACTGGTCCACCAGCTTCGGCACGCAACCGCGAACGAGGATGCTGTGGCCCATGCCGCTGGCAACGAGCGAACGCGCATCGCTCAAGCCCCGCAGCACTTCGTCCGCGTAGCGCGGCGGCGTGACCGGATCGCGTTCGCCCGACAGCAGCAGGGTCGGAATGGACGACTTGAACGGCGCGTGGAAATCCGTCGGCCGCGCACCATGCGGCCAGATCGCGCATTCGGCCTTGACCGCCTCCACGATCTCGCTGCCGAGTATCGTTCCGGCATCCTGCGGGCGCGGCTGCAGCAGGTCGGCGTCTTCCGCGCAGACCACAGACAACTGCATGCCGGTATTCATCGCGGTATCCAGACTCCCCGCCAATATCTGCGCCTGGCCCATCAGCGGGGTGTAATCACCCCTTTCCGCCTGCGCCACGGTCAGCGGCAGCAAAGCCGCGGTTTCCGCGTTGTAGGAGAAAAGCCGTACCACGCTCGCGAGCGTATCCGCCGTGACAGGCTTGGCCATGGGCTGGAATGTTTTCGGATTCGGGAAAGTCGCCTGCGTCGCTTGTGCGCGCAGCTTGTCGCGCAGGGCGTGTACCGCCGCGAACGGATCGCCGAACGCGGCCTTGCACTCGGGCGCGGCCACGCACGCGTCCGATTGCAGCTTCAGCGCGCGCTCGAGGTTGGTCGCGAAGTCCTCGCCGAGGATCAATTGATTCGGCACCACGCCGTCCAGCACGATGCTGCGCACCGCGTCCGGGTAGGCGTGTGCGTACTGCTGTGCCATCCGCGTGCCGTAGGAGATGCCGACCAGGTCGAACTTCGGATCGCCCAGCGCCTGCCGCACCGCTTCCAGATCCGCGACCGCATCGGTCGTCGTGTAATACCGCGGATCGGATGTCTTCTCCACTTCCGCCAGGCACTGCGCGGTCTGCGCGCGCACACGCTGCGGATCGAACGGCAGACTGGCGCTGGCCTGCATGGCCTTGACCGCCTGCGGGCAATCGAGCGGATGCGAGCCGCCGGTGCCGCGCTGGTCCAGCAGCAGGATGTCGTGGTGCTTGCGCAAGGGTGCGAAGGCCGGCGCGATCTGGGCGTAGCTTTGCGTGGCGGCTTCGCCGGGTCCGCCGGCGAGATACACCACCAGGTCCTTCGCCGCGACCTGCGCGTCGCTTTTCACGACCGCGAGCTTGAGCCGGATCCTGCGCGAATGCGGATCGGCTCGGTTCTCCGGCACCTCGAAGGGTGCGCAATACGCCGCGGTCGTCGCCGCGCTGCCGGGCTGCGTCAGTTCGCAGGGTTTGAGCGTCAGGCTGCCGAGCTTGAGCACATCCAGCGGCTGCGCGCCGCTGGGTACAGGCGGCTGGACCGCGGGCGGGGGCTCGCTGTGTGCGCTGTTGTGCCGCATCTGCAGGATCGGAACGGCAATCGCCACCGCGATCGCGATCCAGGCGCCATTGCGCTTGCCGCCAAGTTTCATCGTGCCTTCCCCTTGTTCTTGTCGTGACGGCGATTCACTTCTCGCCATCCAGGAATATCGTCTCGATCCGCGAACCGAACAGCCGCGCAATCTTGAAGGCCAGCGGGAGACTCGGGTCGTACTTGCCTGTCTCGATGGCGTTGATCGTCTGCCGCGAGACGTCCAGCCGTTCGCCAAGCTCGGCTTGCGACCAGGCGTGCTTCTCGCGCAATTCGCGAACGCGGTTGTGCATGGCGAGATCAGGCCTTCCGGGCGCTCGCGTAGCCGCGATCGCGCCAGCGGCCATACAACCAGGCCACGCCGCCCAGCGCGAACCCGAACGCGACGCCCGAAAGCAGGCCGATCAGGTAATCGCTCATTTGCGCATGCCAGATCCCGATCACCCCCGCCAGGACAATGGCGATCGGCAGCAGCCAGCGACGGATGCGAAAGGCATCCTCATCGCAAAGCGCCGAGCCACCCATGCGCCGCGCGGCCCAGCCGCGCACGAATGCGTACACCAGGACAAGGACGGGGAAAACCCAGATCAGAATGGAACCGTCTACCTTCACGAGACGGGCCGCGGCGAGAAAGCCGCCCGCCATGCTTAGGAATGCCACCAGCGCCGCAGCAACGGCCAGCCCGATCAGGTGCGCGCGCTGCTCCAGCTCGTCGCTGCGCAGCACCAGCCGGACCATGGCGAGAATGGCCAGGCCCAACGGCAGCATCGGCAACAACGCCAGGAGCCATTTGAGCCAGAGCGCATCCACTTTTGCCACCTGCGGCCATAGCAGGATCATCACCGCCATGTAGATCGCCATCGCGGGCAGGAGCTCGAGTTGATAACGACGATAAAGTTGCCGGGCCATGCGCATTCTCGTGTCAAGCAAACTTGACACGCACTCTAGGGCAACATCGCGCGTGTGTCAAGCACGCTTTACATGTGCCCTCGTGTCCTCCGGCCTTAAGCGGCGACTAAGCGGCAACGGGCACGCTTGCCCCATGCGTATCAGGAATTTCGCATGGGTGTTTGCGTCCGCGCTGCTGGCCGGCTGCGCGACGTATCGCCCGTTGCCGCTGGACAGCGCGCAGCATCGACAGAAGCTCGCCGACATCACTGTGCCGGCCGCGTCCATGCCGGTGCCGGAACTGCGCGCGCATCGTTTCGATCCATCGGACGGATTGGATGTCACCGAAGTGGCGATGCTTGCAGTGGCCAACAACCCCGACCTGCGTTCGCAGCGCGACGACGAAGGCATCGCGCGCGCGCAGGCGTTCGCCGCCGGCCTGCTGCCCGATCCGCAGCTCAGTTACGAACGCGACCGCCCCGATCCGGGCCAGTCCGAAAACACGCCGGCATTCAATCTCGGGCTGACCTGGAACCTCGGCGACTTGCTGACGCGCTCTGCCCGCGTGGCTTCCGCGAAGGCGAATACGCGCCAGGTGCACCTGGATCTGTTGTGGAACGAATGGCAGACCGTGGCGAAGGCCCGCACCTTGTTCGACAAGGTGTACACGCTGCGTGCGTTGGTGGGCCGACTGCAGACCGAACGCGCTGCACTCGCGCCGATCCGGCAGTACGTCGAGCGTGCCTTGAAAGCCGGCGATCTCACCTACGACAGCGCCAGCGCCGGGCTCAATGCAGCGGCCGACGTGGATAACAAGCTGGTGGACGCGCAGGGCCAGCTCGATCAGGCCGAACACGACCTGCACAACCTGCTCGGCCTGGAAGATACCTCGCCGCTGCAATTGGTCGGCGCACCGTTTACGGTCGAACCCGATGCAGCCGAAGCCGCGCGAGCGCTGCAGGAGATGCCGGAGCGCCGTCCCGACCTGCTCGCGCTGCAAGCCGGTTACGAATCGCAGGAACAGAAGCTGCGCGCGGCGGTGCTGGCGCAATTCCCGGCGATCACGGTCGGCTTCACGCGCGCGCGCGACACCAGCAACATCAGCACCTCCGGCCTGTCGGTCGGCCTGTCGCTGCCGCTGTTCGACGGCAATCGCGGGCAAATAGCGATCGAGCGCACCACGCGCCGGAAGCTGCACGACGAATACGAGGCGCGCGTGCAAGCCGATCGCAACGACGTCGTGCTGCTGTTGAAGCAGGTGCAAGGGTTCGATGCCCAACGCCCCGCGCTGCGCGCGCACGCCGCGCAGCTTTCGAAAGCACGCGACGCCGCGCAACGGGCCTTCGCCAACGGCCTGCTCGACTGGCCGACCTACCTCGCCATCCGCGCCAGCTCGCTCACCGCCGATACCGATCTGCTCACCCTGCAACAGAACGCAAACGAGCAGGCGATCGCGCTGGATGCGCTGGTCGGCGCGTGGCCGGATGCGTCGGAAGCACAAAACCGGAATTCGCCATGAACATTTTGCTCCGCACCTTCGTCGCCTGCTCGCTGCTGGTGCTGGCCGCCTGCTCCGGCGGCGCTCCGTCCGACGAGGAATCGCAGGCACCGGTCGCGGTCAGCAGCATCCTGCCGGCACGGCAAACTTTCCACTCCTACGTGCAGGCGTACGGCACGCTGAGCGGCGACACGCGCCGCGCACAAACACTGACGCTGCCCCAGGCCGGACACGTCATCGCCGCCGAGGTCACGCCGGGGCGACGCGTGCGCAAGGGCCAGCCGCTGCTGCGCATCGCCACCGATCCCAGCACCGTAAGCGCCTACCAGCAGGCAGTGAACACGGTGGACCAGGCGCGCGCGGAACTGGCGCGCACACAGCGGCTGCACGACGAGAAGCTCGCCACCAATTCGCAACTGGACGCGGCACGCAAGGCGCTGGCCGATGCGCAGTCCTCGCTGGCCGCCCAGGCCAGGCTCGGCGGTGCGCAGGCGGTCACCACGCTGGATGCGCCCGCAGACGGCGTCGTCATCGCGCTGGACGTGCAACTGGGCGAGCGCGTTGCCGCGGGCGCAAAGCTCATTGAATTCACGCCGCAAGGCGCGCTCGCTGCGCTGCTCGGCGTGGAACCGGAGCAAGCCTCGCGCATTCGTCCGGACATGCCGGTGATGCTCGATGCCGTGTACGGCACCACCGCCTTGCATGGCAACGTCATCAGCGTGGCCGATGCGGTGGATCCGCAATCGCATCTGGTCGAAGTGCTCGCAAGCGTCGACGATCCGGCCGGGCTGGCTGCGGGCAGCCCGTTGTCCGGGAAAATCGCCGTCGCCCAATTCCAGGCATGGGCGGTGCCGCGCGACGCGCTGCTCAACGACGACAAGGGCGATTACGTCTTCCAGGTCGAACACGGCAAGGCACGGCGCGTGGACGTGCAAGTCGTGTCGCCCCTCGGCGATCCGGTCGGCGTGGGCGGCAAGCTGGATGCACACGCGCCTGTGGTCACGCTCGGCGCGTACGAGTTGTCGGATGGCGACGCGGTGAAAGCCGCACGATGAGCGCGCGCATGACCGCCACGCTCTGGATGCACGCGCATCGGCGTTCGCTGCTGTTCCTGTGCCTGATCCTGGCGCTGGGTGGCGTGATGGCCGCGCTGAAGCTCCCGGTGTCGCTGTTCCCCGACGTGTCGTTTCCGCGCGTGCGCGTCACGCTGGACGCCGGTGATCGTCCGGCCGACCAGATGGTCGTGGCGGTGACGACGCCCGTGGAGGAAGCGATCCGGCGCGTGCGCGGCGTCCGCGACGTGCGCTCGGCGACCAGCCGCGGCAGTGCCGAGATCAACGTCACCTTCGATTGGGGCGAGGACATGAGTCGCGCCTTCCTCGACGTCAATGCGGCCGCCGGCGAAGTGTTGCCGGACCTGCCGGCGGGCACGCGGATTTCGACCGAGAGGCTGGATCCGACGGTCTTTCCGATCCTCGCCTATAGCCTGCGCTCGAAGACACTTTCGCCGACGCAGCTGTATGACCTGGCGCAATACCAGTTGCGTCCACTGCTTTCCGGCGTCAGCGGCGTTGCGCGGGTGGACGTGCAGGGCGGTGCAGTCGGCGAATACCACGTTGACGTGGATGCCGACAAACTGCGCGCGCAGGGATTGACGATGGATGACGTGGTGCGCGCGGTCGGGCGTGCGGCGGACATCTCCGCGCTGGGTCGCCTCGCCGACCATTACAAACTGTTCCTGCTGCTTGCCGACAACCAGCCCACCAGCATCGCGGCCTTGCGCGACATCGTGCTGCGTGCAGATGCGCGCGGCGTGGTGAAGGTCGGCGATGTCGCGCAGGTGAAATCGGGGGCGCAGCCGCAGTGGGTGCGGGTGAACGCGGATGGCCAGCCCGCCGTGCTGATACAGGTCTATCAGCAGCCAGCGGCCAACAGCGTGCAGATGGTCGCCGACGTGAAGGCGCGGCTGGACAGTTACAAGGCGCAGATCCCGAGTGGCGTGAAGATCGCCGCCTGGTACGACCAGACGCAACTGGTGCGCGGTGCCGCGGCCAGCGTGCGCGACGCGATCCTGATCGGCATCGTGCTGGCGGGTTTGGTGCTGTTCGTGTTCCTGCGCAACACGCGGGTGATCTTCATCGCGATGCTGGTGGTGCCGGCGACCTTGGCGATCACCGTGCTGCTGCTTTCCGTGCTGCACATGAGTTTCAACATGATGACGCTTGGCGGCATGGCCGCGGCGGTCGGACTGATCATCGACGACGTCATCGTGATGCTGGAGCACATCATGCGCCGGCTGCGCGATGCATCCGGGCACGTGCACGAGCGCATCGCCGGTGCGGCCTGGGAATTCACGCGGCCGCTGACGGGATCGTCGCTCGCCACGATCGTGATCTTCCTGCCGCTGGCATTCCTCACCGGTGTCACCGGTGCATTCTTCAAGGCACTGTCGCTGACGATGGCGAGCGCGCTGGTGATCTCGTACCTGCTGGCGTGGGTGGCGGTACCGCTGCTTGCGGAGCGCTTCATCGACGAGCGCCACGCGCACGAACATCCGCCCAGCCGCTTCGCGCAGCGCACGCTGCACGGCTATGAACGCACGCTCGCACGCGTGCTGCGTCGCCCCGCGCTGTTGCTGATCGGCGTGATCCCATTGCTGCTGCTCGGGTTCTTTGCGTACAAATCGGTGGGTACCGGCTTCATGCCGCACATGGACGAGGGCGGCTTCATCCTCGACTACGTCGCGCCGCCCGGCACCTCGCTGGAGGAAACCAATCGCCTGCTCAACAAGGTCGAGGCGATCATCCAGGCCAACCCGTACGTGGATACCTATTCGCGGCGCACGGGGTTGCAACTGGGCGGCGGTCTGACCGAAGCCAACACCGGCGATTTCTTCATCCGCCTGAAGGACGGGAATCGTCCGCCGATCGACGACGTGATGGACGAGATCCGCACCAAAGTCGAGGCGCAGGTACCCGGGCTGGATATCGACCTCGCGCAACTGATGGAGGATCTGATCGGCGACCTCACCGAGGTACCGCAACCGATCGAAATCAAGCTTTACGGCGACAATCCCGCGACGCTGAATACCACTGCAAAGAAAATCGCCGCGCAGATCGGCAAGGTGAACGGCGTCGTCGGCGTGCTGGACGGCGTGATCCCTGCGGGTGACGCACTGGAGGTGCAGGTGGATCCGGTCAAGGCCGCGCTGGCCGGCGTGGATCCGCAGGGTGTGGCCGGTCAGGTCGCCGCCGCTGCGGCCGGCACGGTGGCCACGCAATTGCCGCAAGGGCCGAAGATGATCGGCGTGCGGGTGTGGTTGCCGCCCTCGGACCGCGCACGCATCGAGCAATTGGAGAAGCTGCCGATCAGCGACCGCAACGGCCACGTGTTTCCTCTGTCGCGCGTGGCGACCGTGCGCGTGCAGCACGGCCAGCCCGAGATCGACCGCGAGAACCTGAAACGCATGGTCGCGGTGACCGGGCGCATCAGCGGGCGCGATCTGGGCTCCACCGTCGCCGATGTCAAGAAGATCCTGGATGCGCGTGGCGAACTCCCGCCGGGCATGTACTACCAGCTCGGCGGCTTGTACCAGCAGCAACAGGAAGCCTTCCACGGGCTGGAACTGGTGCTGCTGGCGGCGATCGCGCTGGTGTTTACGCTGCTGCTGTTCATTTACGAAAGTTTCCGCGTGGCGATCTCGGTGCTGCTGATGCCGCTGCTGGCGATCTGCGCGGTGTTCATCGGGCTGTGGATCACCGGCATCGAACTCAACATCTCGGCGATGATGGGCATGACCATGATCGTCGGCATCGTCACCGAAATCGCGATCTTCTATTTTTCCGAACTGGCCGAACTGCGCGCGCACGAAGAGCCGCAGGCGCAGGCTGCGCGGGAAGAGGGCCGCGGCGAGCCGCGCGATGAAGGTGGCGCGCTGGAGACCGCGCTCGTGCAGGCCGGGCGCAACCGGATGCGGCCGATCCTGATGTCCACCATCGCGGCGATCCTCACGCTTACTCCACTTGCGCTGGCGATCGGCAAGGGTTCGCAGATGCAGCAGCCGCTCGCCATCGCGATCATCGCCGGCATGCTGGTGCAGGTGCCGCTGGTGCTGCTGGTGATGCCGGCGTTGTATGCGGTGCTGCACCGGCGCGCCTGATCGCCTGCACGCAGAGCTCCTGCCGGAGCCCTTCACCTCGCCGGCTGTCTCCGCGACAATGGGCGGTCGCATTCCGCAGGAGTTACGCATGGCCAGCTTCCAGCCGGTGCCGCCCGCAGGCGGCGAGAAGATCACGATTGCCAACGGCCGCCTCGACGTGCCGAACCGCCCGGTCATCCCCTTCATCGAGGGCGACGGCACGGGACCCGATATCTGGCGCGCCTCGGTGCGCGTGCTGGACGCGGCGGTCAAGAAGGCTTACGGCGGCAAGCGTCAATTGATGTGGATGGAAGTGCTCGCCGGCGAAAAGGCGTTCAACCAGACCGGCAACTGGCTGCCGGACGAAACCGTCGCGGCGTGTCGCGATTACCTCGTCTCGATCAAGGGCCCGCTGACCACGCCGGTGGGCGGCGGCATCCGCTCGCTCAATGTCGCGCTGCGGCAGATGCTGGACCTCTACTGCTGCGTGCGTCCGGTGCGCTGGTTCGCGGGCGTGCCCTCGCCGGTGAAGAAGCCGCAGGACGTCGACATGGTGATCTACCGCGAGAACACCGAGGACATCTATGCCGGCATCGAATTCCAGGAAGGCACCGAGGATGCGGCGAAATTCAAGCGACTGATGCAGGAAAACTTTCCGAAGTTGTTCGCCAAGGTACGCTTTCCGGAAACCTCCGGCTTCGGCATCAAACCGGTTTCCGTCGAAGGCACCGAACGGCTGGTGCGCGCCGCCATCCACTACGCGATCGACAATGATCGCAAGTCGGTGACGCTGGTGCACAAGGGCAACATCATGAAGTTCACCGAGGGTGCGTTCCGCGACTGGGGTTACGCGCTCGCCAAGCGCGAATTCGGTGCGGTGGAACTGGATGGCGGCCCGTGGTGCACGTTCAAGAATCCGAAGAACGGGCGCGAGATCGTGATCAAGGACGCGATCGCTGACGCGTTCCTGCAGCAAATCCTGACTCGTGCGAAAGAGTACGACGTGATCGCCACGCTGAATCTCAACGGCGACTATGTTTCCGACGCGCTGGCGGCGGAAGTCGGCGGCATCGGTATCGCACCGGGCGGCAACATCAACTACGTTTCCGGTCACGCGGTCTTCGAGGCCACGCATGGCACCGCGCCGAAATACGCGGGCCAGGACAAGGTCAATCCGGGTTCGGTGATCCTGTCGGGCGAAATGATGCTGCGCTACATGGGGTGGACCGAAGCCGCCGATGCGATCATCGCGGCGATGGACAAGGTGATTGCCGCCAAGACCGTCACCTATGACTTCGCGCGCATGATGGAAGGCGCGAAGGAAGTGAAGTGCTCGCAGTTCGGCGATGCGCTGATCGCGGCAATGTAAGTAAGCGCCGGCGCATCGGTAAAAAGAAACGGCGCGGAATCCCGCGCCGTTTTGTTTTTTAAAAAATGCGCATCCCTGCGCAGCGTTGTCATCCCTGGCCGAAACCCGCACTCATCCCTCGTCGGAAAACGCCTATCCACAGGTCGTTGCCTTCCATCGTCCCTGATGGAAAAGCAGCAAGCCCCGCGATCCATGGCCAAGAGTTCCTTGGCTGCGCTTTCAAGGAGCCCACTCAAATCCGCCTGCGCCCGAACAGCAGCGAGGCGATGAACAGGATGATGAAGATGATGAACAGGACCTTGGCAATCCATGCGGCGGTACCCGCAACGCCGAAGAAGCCGAAGAACCCCGCTATCAACGCGATGATCAGGAAAACGATGGCGTAGTACAGCATGGCAACCCTCCGTGTCCTCCGTCCGCGGCGCGGACGGCGTGCCTGCGTCCCCAGGCAAGAGGAGCATAGCCGGCGCGCGTCAGCGCCGCGTGAGGGGCAGAGTAGCCGCTGGTTAAAATGACCCGGATGATCGTGCTGTTGAACAAGCCGTACGGCGTGCTCTGCCAGTTCACCGATGATGGCGGAGGTGCCTCCGATGGCAGTGGCTCCCGCCGCACATTGGCCGAATTCGGATTGCCGCCAGGCGTCTACGCCGCCGGTCGGCTGGATTACGACAGCGAAGGCCTGCTCCTGCTCACGGATGACGGCGCGCTGGCGCATCGCATCACCGATCCGCGCCGGCATTGGGCCAAGACCTATCTGGTGCAGGTCGAAGGCATTCCCGATGCTGCAGCGCTGCATGGGTTGCGTGAAGGCATGGAGCTGAAGGACGGGCGCACGCGGCCGGCGCAAGTGCGCGCGCTGGAGCGAGCACCAACGTGGTTGTGGCCGCGCGATCCGCCGGTGCGGTTCCGCAAGACGGTGCCGGACAGCTGGATTGAAATCACCCTGCGCGAAGGCCGCAACCGGCAGGTGCGGCGCATGACTGCGGCCGCCGGCCATCCGACCTTGCGCCTGATCCGCACGAGGATCGGCGAATACGCACTGGATGGACTCGCGCCGGGGGAGTCGCGCGTCCTCACCGCGGCACCCGCGCCGACTTCGTCACGTCGCCCATTTCCACGTAAGGAAGGAAGGAAAATCCCGCGATGAATTTCAAGGATCACTTCTCCGGCCATGCTTTGCTCTATGCGCAGGCGCGGCCGCATTATCCGGACGCGCTGTTCGACTGGGTCGCGCAAACTGCGCCATCGTGCGAATGCGCGTGGGACGTCGGTTGCGGCAACGGCCAGGCCAGCGTGGCGCTGGCGCAACGGTTCGAACGGGTGATCGCCACCGATCCCAGCGCGCAGCAGGTCGGCAAAGCGGAACGACATCCGGGCATCGACTATCGCGTCGAATCCGGCGAACACACTTCGATCGCCGAGCACAGCACGGATGCGATCACGGTGGCGCAGGCACTGCACTGGTTCGACCTGCCGCGCTTCGTGGAAGAAGTGAAACGCGTGGCCAAACCCGGGGCGGTGTTTGCAGCGTGGACCTACGCAGGCTGCAACGTGACCCCGCAGGTGGATGCCGTGATCGCACACCTGTACGACGGCGTGCTCGGTGCGTACTGGCCGCCTGAACGCAAGCTGGTTGACGAAGGTTATGCGTCGCTTGCGCTGCCGTTCGAAGCACTGAAAGCGCCCGCGTTCGAGATGCGCATGGAGTGGAACGCGGAGCAATTGCTCGCGTATCTGTCCTCATGGTCGGCCGCGCAGCGCTATCGCGCGGCGACAGGGAACGACGCCGTTGCGAAAATCGCCAATACGCTGCGCGACGCATGGGGCGATCCGCGACAGCCGCGCCCGGTGCGCTGGAATCTGGCAATGCGTGCCGGCCGCGTGGGCTGAGGCCTCAGGGCAACCCGAAAAACGCCTTCGCCGCCGCGGTGGAATTCGCGGCGGTCGTGTCGGCGGATTCGCCACGATCGCGCGCCACTTCCTCGCAGATGTGCGCCAGGTACATCGGTTCGTTGCGGCGATGGCTGGGCTGCGGGCGCACGGTGCGCGGCAGCAGGTAGGGCGCGTCGGTTTCCAGCAGCAGGCGGCTGGGCGGGATCTCGCGCACGAATTCGCGCAGGTGCGTACCGCGGCGTTCGTCGCAGATCCAGCCGGTGATGCCGATGTGGCAATCCAGGTCGAGGTAATCGAACAGCGCCGCGCGGGTATCGGTGAAACAATGCACGACCGCGGCGGGCACCTTGTCGCGCACGGCCTTCAGCAGCGGGAAGAAATCC
>JBQCHG010000019.1:0-7252 GCA_051954935.1 Rhodanobacteraceae bacterium | reverse complement strand
TGTCGGCGGACGCGCATTGCGACCAGTTGCAGCTCACGCGCCTCAAGAAGCGCAAGCTGAAACTGAAGGACATGATTTCCTATTTCGAAAACAAGCTGATCCCGGACCTCGATGCCTGAAGGCAATGCCCTCGCCCCCGTGACGTTGCAGGACCAGCACGTCACGCTCGAACCGCTGACGCTGGATCACGTACCCGCGCTCGAACGCGCAGCGGCGGACGGCGAACTGTGGAACCTGTGGTTCACCTCGGTGCCCGCACCGGGCCGCATGGCAGCTTACGTGGAAGCCGCGCTGCGCGGCCAGGTCGAAGGCCACATGTTGCCGTTCGCGGTGCGCGAGCGTGGAAGCGGCGAGATCGTCGGCTGCACGCGCTACTGCCACTACGATCCTGCGGTGCCGCACATCGAGATCGGCTACACCTGGTACGCGAAGCGCTGGCAGCGCAGCCATGTCAACACGCACTGCAAGCATCTGCTGCTGGACTACGCGTTCGAGGTGCTCGGTTGTGCGGCGGTGGTGCTGTGCACCGATCGCTACAACACTGCCTCGCAGCGCGCGATCGAGCGCCTCGGCGCGCAACGCGACGGGGTGTTGCGCTCTCATCGGCGCCGCGCGGACGGCACCATCCGCGACACGGTGATCTACAGCATCACCGCGCACGACTGGCCGGACGTGCAGCGGCTGCTGGCGTGGAAGATGGACAGAAGCTGATCGTCTGCACGCAGGCTCCTAACAGCGGCTTCGTAGGAGCCGGCGCGTAGCGCCGTCTTTTCTTCGTGCAGGCGGCCGAATCACGCCGCGCGCGCGGTGCTCGCCGGAGCGGCCGGTTTTTCCGCCACCACGTCCGGCGTGATCTTCAGGATCGAATCGCGGACTTCGCGGGCCAGGATCACGCGTGCGTCGCGCGCGACTTCCGCCAGCGTCTCGTCGAAATCCAGCTTGCCGTTGGGGTCAGTGCGGATGACCCGGCGCTCGCGCAGCAGCGCGATGAAGCCGCGGAACAGGTTCTTGTCGAAGAACTCCGGCGCGCTCTGTTCGTACAGCAGGGACAGGCGCTGGGCGGTGAGGTGGCAGAGGTTCTCCAGCTCGCCGGTGCTCAGGGTACCGGGCCCGTTCTTCACCAGCGCGGCGATCGCGATGTAGTAGCGCTCGAAGGTCTGCAACAGGCTGTGTGCCAGCAGGCGGATCTGGAAGGCTTCGTCTTCCTGGCCCGGACCGCGTTGCAGCAGCCGGCCTTCGCCGCGTGCGGTCAGCAGGCCACGTGCGACCAGAAAATCCAGGATCTCCTGCACGCGTGCGACAAAGCCGTCCGCATCCCACGGCAAGAACAGTTCGGCCTGGATGAACGGATAGATCAGTCGCGCCAGACGCAGCACCGAGGCGCGCGCGATCTTGCGGTTGTTGACGAAGCAGCATGCGACCCACGACGCGCCGGCGAACAGGTGCAGCACGTTGTTGCGGAAATACGAGAGCAGCACCGCCTGCTCCTGCTCCACTGCCAGCACGTCGCCCAATGGATGGCGGATGCGCCTGATCCAGCCCATCTGCTCGCCGTAGGCCACGATCTCGGTGGCCGACATCGGCGTTACGGTGGTGCGTTCCGAATACGGCAACGCTTCCAGCAGCGCCTTCATCAGCTCGATCTGGGCGAGCAAATCGTTTTCCGCCATGGCGTGCCGCGGCGTGGCAAGCAACGCAACCGCGAGCAGATTGATCGGATTCACGTCCGCCGCGCGATTCACCTCGACCTGGATGCGCCCGGCGAGCATGTCGATCAGCCTCGGCAGCCAGTCGGGACGTTCGTCGGCTTTCAGCGCGGCGTCGCGCCAGTCCGGCGCAGCCTCGTCCAGCAGCGGGGTCAGCATGACAGGCTCGCCGAAATTCAAGGCGACGCGGCCATAGTGCTGACGCAGCACGCGTAGCCCGCGCAGCAGGCTCCACCAGGATTCCTTTTCCTTCTTCTTGCCGGACAGCTCGCCGCTATAGGCGCGGCCCTCCATCAGCTTTTCGTAGCCGATGTACACCGGCTGGAACAGCACCGGCCGGCGTGGCGCGCGGAGGAAGGCGCGCACGGTCATCGCCAGCATGCCCGCGCGTGGTTCGAGCAGGCGGCCGGTACGCGAACGCCCGCCTTCGATGAAGTATTCGATGGACACTCCGCGGTCGATCAACTGCGCCATGTATTCCTTGAACACCACCGAGTACAGCGCGTCGCCCTTGAAACTGCGGCGGAGGAAGAACGCGCCGCCGCGGCGCAGCAGCGATCCGAGCACCGGCAGGTTGAGATTGACGCCCGCGGCCACGTGCGGCACCACCACGCCGGAGTGGTGCAACTGGTAGCTCAACAACACGTAGTCCGCGTGGCTGCGATGGCTCGGCACGTAGATCACTTCGTGGCCGGGGGCGATCGCGCGCAACTTGTCGAAGTGGTGCATCGCCACGCCGTCGTAGAGCTTGTTCCAGAAGCTCGCGAGCATGAACGACACCGCGCGCACGAACGGCGGCGAATAATCCGCCGCGATCTCGCGCATCAGCTTGTGCGCGCGCCGCCACGCCATGGCGTAAGGGATGTTTTCCTTCGACGCGGTCGCGGCGATCGCCGCGCGCACGCTCTCGGCGTTCAGCACCGAATCCACCACCGTGCGCCGGTGGGAGAGATCCGGCCCGATCACCGTGGTGCGCACGCGCCGGAAGTGCACGCGCAGCACGCGTGCCAGCTTGCGCTGCAGGCGTTCGGGGCGTTCGCCCGGTACTTCGTTCAGCGCGGCGCGCAGCGAAATCGGCTGCGAGAAATGCACGATCGTCTCGCGGCCGTTCAGCAGGATCGCCAGCAGCCGGCGGAAGCGGCCGACCACCACCCAGTTCTCCGACAACAGTGCGCGCAACCAGCCGGATTGCCGGTTCGGCGCGCGGCCGACGTAGATTGCGACCGGCAGAAGCTGGATGTCGCGTTCCGGGTCCGCTTCCAGCGCCAGCAGGAGTTGTTTCAGCGCCTCGCGCGGCGCGCGCTGGCGATCGCGTCCGAACAGCGAGCCTTCGCGATGGCTGAGTGCGAACATCGAGCGACGCCTGCGCGGTACGCCGGGGATTGGCAGCAGCGGACTCGGCAGCCCGGCTTCGCGACAGGCGCGCTCCAGGATCAGTCCGTCCGACAGGCCCTGGCGCTCGATCACGTACACCACCGGCGTGCCGGCGGCGAGCAGGCTCAGCGGTTCGGCCGGATCGCGCTTGATCCGCAGCCACGGCGCCAGCAGGCGGCCGAGCAGCGCGCGGCCCCACGGCGGCGACGGCGCCGGATGTTCGGTAGGAGAGGCAATCATCGTGTGCATTGTACGCAAGAGGCCTCGAGAGCTACTGCGCCCGGCATGCCGCGCCCGGCGGCGCCCGGAATCCTCACGTACTGAGGTGTACGCTGCGGTTCCTGCGCTCCGGCGACGCGCGGGCTGCCTTCGCTCGTTACGCGCTCAAGGCTTCTTGCCCGATCTTGATGCCGCCGAACTGGCCGTCGTCGGCGCGACGGACGATGCCGTCGCGGGCTGCTTATGCTGCTTGCGCCACGCGGCGAGCGCATCGGCGTCGTACCAGTGGCCGCCCTGCATCACCAGGTGCGCCTCGGTGACGATCGGCTTGCCGGCCAGGATCAGCGTTTCGCGCACGCGCGCGTTGGTGTCGTCGTTACCCAGGGTTTCCAGCTTCGCATTGTCGAAGGTGGCATCCAGGTCGAGGCCGTAGATCTTCAGCAACTGCTTCAGCCCGTTCCAGCCGGTGGTGTAGCGCGCCATCACCTGCTGGTAATCCAGCGCGCGCCACTGATCCAGGGTCTGGATGTCCAGCTTGCGCGCCGTGGCGCAAATCACGCCGATCGCCTGCTTCGCCTTGGCCTGATTGGCGAGGTCGGCGTCCTGTGCCCATGCCGCGAGCGCGGCAACGGCCTGCGTCGCCTGCTGCTTCTGCTCCGGCGAAAGATCGGCGTTCTGCACCAGGTCGTTGCCTGCCGCCTGCAGGATGCCGATCAGCATCGGCAGGTTCTGCGCGCGATGCGCTCGCAATTGCTCGATTTGCGGCTGCAACTGCTTCAGCAATTTGTCCTCGGCGCCGGGAGCGGTGAGCTTCTGCATCATGCTCGCGAAGTGCGCCTGCTGCTCGGGCGTGGGCGCGGGCTGCCGTGCACGCGCGTGCTGCCACTCGTTGCGCCAGGCTTGGTAATCGGAGGCCGGCAAGCTGCTGCGCAGCAGGCCATCGAAATCGCCGTTGCGCGTCAGCACCAGATCCGCGCGAACGGCGTTCTCCGGCGTGGTATTGGGTGGCGGCGTGGTCGGCGACTGGTTGCGATTGCACGCGGCCAGCGCGATCGGCAACGCGCACAGGGCAAAAAGGCGGAAACTCAGTCTAGGCATGAGTGTCCTTCCCGTGGTCGAGCGCCCGAGTGTGACCAGCAACTCCGGATGAGGCAAGCTTCAGTGCGCCCCGGCGAGCGCACTTTCGATCTGCGTCACGATTTGCGAGGCCATCGCCCGCGGATCGGGGGCCTGGCGGATGGGCCTTCCGACCACGATGTAGTCGGCGCCCTGCGCGAACGCGGCGGGCACGTCCACCACGCGCTTCTGGTCGTCGTTGGCGGGTCCAGACGGGCGAATGCCCGGGCACACGGTCAGCAGGTCGGGCGCGGCCGCACGCAGGTCGGGAAGGTCGGCGCCGGAACACACCACGCCGTCGATGCCGGCGCCTTGCGCCAGCTTCGCGCGCGCGATCACCGTATCGGCCACGCCGCCGCGCACACCCAGACTCGCGAGATCGGATTCGTCGTTGCTGGTCAGCACGGTTACCGCAAGCAGGCGCATGTCGCCCTTCACCTCGTTCGCGGCCTGCAGCATCGCGCGGCTGTCGCAATGCACGGTGCAGAACGTCACCGGCCAGCGCGCCAGCCCCCGTACCGCGCCGGCCACGGTGGCCGGCACGTCGTGCAGCTTCAGATCCACGAAGATCTTCTTGCCGCGGTTGCCGAGCTCCCGCAAGACATCGAAATACTCGCCGCCGGAGAGCAGCTCGAGCCCGATCTTGTAGAACGACACCGCATCGCCCAGCCGGTCCATCCACTGGACCGCCTGCGCGCGGTCGGGTACGTCCAGCGCGAAGATCAGGCGATCGCGGGCGGCGGTGTCGCGTTGCGTGGGGCTCATGGATTCCTCCGGCGGGTCGTCCGCTCATTTTACTTGGCGTGGATCGAAGGCGCTGCCAGACTTCCTCTCGACTTGCATGCCAAGAAGATTGATGGAAGCCAACATCTCCCGCTGGACACCAGCTGCCAGCTACGCGCTCTCCGCGCTCTGCCTGATCCTGGTCATGGTGCTCCACCTGCTGCCGGCGCTGATCGCGGGCCTGCTGGTATATGTGCTTGTGGATGCGCTGGCGCCGCTTCTGGAGCGCCGGCTGTCGGGCGAACGCGCACGCGCTCTGGTGGTCGGCCTGCTGAGTGCGATCATCGTGGCATTGCTGGTGCTGTTGATCGTTGGCGGCGTGTTGTTCTTCAAGCAGGAAATCGGCGATCCGAACACGGTGTTCGAACGCCTGATGCCGCTGATAGACAAGGCGCGCGAGCAATTGCCGGCGTCGCTGAGCGCGCACCTGCCGCACAGCACGGAGGGCATCCGCGCCAGCGCCACCCAGCTCGCGCAGACGCATTCGGCGCAATTGCAAGTGGCCGGCAAGGAAACGCTGCACGTGTTCGGCCGCATCCTGGTCGGGCTGATCCTCGGCGCGCTGATCGCCCTGGCGCACGAGCGTCCTTCACCGCGCCACGGCCCGCTGCGGCGCGACCTGTCCGCGCGCTGCATGCGCCTGGCGCTGGCGTTCCGCAACATCGTCTTCGCGCAGGTGAAGATCGCCGCGATCAACACCTTTTTCACCGCGATATTCCTCGCTGTCGTGCTGCCACTGATGGGCGTGCACCTGCCGCTCACCAAGACGCTGATCGTGATCACCTTCGTGGTCGGCCTGTTGCCGGTGGTCGGCAATCTCATTTCCAACACGCTGATCGTGATCGTCGCGCTCTCGGTATCGCTGTGGGTCGCGCTGGCAGCACTGATCTTCCTGGTGTTGATCCACAAGCTCGAGTATTTCCTCAACGCCAAGATCGTCGGCGGACAGATCCGCGCGCGTGCCTGGGAAATATTGCTCGCGATGCTGGTGATGGAAGCCGCGTTCGGACTGCCGGGCGTGGTCGCTGCGCCGATCTACTACGCGTATCTGAAGAACGAGCTGGAAGTGGCGGGGCTTATTTGACCTCTGGAAGCCGAGGTGATTTCGCCTTATAAGGCAATTGACAATTTGTGCAAAAGGGGAGCACGAAATGTATCGGATCCGAGCGGCTGTCGTTCTAGCGGTTACGCTTGGGGTTTTGGCGGCTTGCGGCACAAGCTCTGACCTTGAGCAGCGGACGACTGGACTGCAGCTGAAGATCACGGAACTTCAAGATCAGCTAAATACGCTTAAGGGGCAGGTCGATTCTCAACAAAAGGCGAATGTAAACCTTTCGAACGCTGTATTTCGGATGGCTTTGAAAGATCATTCTTCCGCGAGCTTCGATCCCGTTACAGGCCAAGGCTACGAATTGCTTGACGTCGGAATAGTGCGGGTCATGGTTTCGATTGAAAATATCACCCCTTATGCGGATGGGGTGAAAGTTGTAATGAACATCGGGAATCCAAACGCAGTTACGTTATCTGGGCTGGACGGAGAAGCTCAATACGGGCCTTCATCGGCCGGCATTCAAAACAACGACTACGCGGCTTGGGAGAAACTGCAGAAGAAAGTCCACCTCAGCATTCCCGATAGAATCTATCCGGGACGCTGGAATTCGGTGACCGTAACGCTTCCCGGAATCAAGCCGGAGCAGTTTGGAAGGCTAGAGATCTCTCTAAGTGGTAACCAGGTAGAACTCAGTAAATAGCCGGGTGCGCTTGTGCTCGCTGGCCCAGGAGCGCCTTTGGCCCAGAAGAGCAGGCCATGGATGGCCGTGTCGAAGTGAGCTCGGCGCTGTCGCATGACGCCGAGCATCGCAGCCGGGCGCGCGGGATAGGCGCGATTGTCTGAGCACAGGGACGTGCAAGTTCGCGCGGCGCGCGCGGTGCTCGGACCTCGCTCGCGGCCGGACTTTTGGATACGTTCGACATGGGGGCGCATTATAATCCCGGCATGAATTCTCAAACCGACCTCGCCCCCATGCCAGAGAGCGCCCCGGCCCGCCCCGCAG
>JBQCHG010000018.1:0-30307 GCA_051954935.1 Rhodanobacteraceae bacterium | reverse complement strand
GTCGAAGGTCGGATCGCCGTTCAACGCGAACGCATTGGCCAGCGACAGCCCGGTCGCCGCAAACGACAGGGTGGTCCCCGCCGCCATGTCCACGGTGCCGGTTCCGAGGGCACTGTCGTTGCCCACCGCCAACGTACCTGCCGCGATAGCAGTGCCGCCGCTGAAGGTGTTGGCCCCGGTCAATGTCAGAGTGCCCGCGCCGGACTTCAACAGCCCGCCGCTGCCGCCAAGCGCCTGCGCCACGGTGAACGTGTTCGCCGAAGCATCGATGTCGAAGCCGCCGCCCGCGCTGCCCCAGATCATCGTGCGCGCCGTCTGGTTGAACGTGGTGCCGGTGATTTCCAGCGTGCCGCCTTCGAAGTCCAGCGGATCCGCTGCGGCGCCGAGGTTTGCATCCGACGATACCGACAGATAGCCGCCGCTGAGTGTGGTCGTGCCGGTGTAGGGATTGCTGCCGGTCAACACCAGCGTGCCGCCGTCGGTCTTGTTCAAACCGCTCGTGCCATCCAGCTCGTTGTCGATGGTGGCGGTATCACCGCTGCTGACGCGCATGACCGGCGCGACGACGCCTTGTCCTGCCAGGTCGATGGCACCGCCGGTCAGGTGGTAGCCATCACTGGCGAATTGCATGCCGGTAACGCCGACCTGGCCGCCGCTATCGTCCACCACGACGGTACCGGCCGCGCCGCCGAAGATCGCAAAACCCGGTTGCGGTGACATAGGTCCGACATATTGGCCATTGGTATCGGACCAGGTGTTGGACGACACGCTCCATGTGCCGCTGCCGCCGCCCATCTGCGTGGCGCTGGCCAGTCCATTCGCATCCCATTCGTCGAGCGTGAGGCCTTGTGTATCGACCAGGTTGATCTGCTTGGTGGTGGTGAGGATCTGCAGCGTCATGCCACTCGGCGGGGCGAAGCCGCCGCCGGTGATGGTCAACGAGCTACCCCAGGTGAACAGGTTGTACAAGCCCGGTCCCATGCTGCCGAGATTGGTGACGTTGAGCGTGGAGCTGGCGATCGCCAGATTGCCATTCACGACCACATGGTCGCTTTGCCCTGGCGTGCTGAAGTTCGGGCCGGGCGCGCCGAAGTCGAAATTCAGTTGCGAGCCGCTGCCGATGTTCAGGTCGCCATGGATAGTCAACGTGCCGACGGCAGCCGCTGTCCCTGGCGTGAGCGCGGCATTGGTGGAAAGCGTGGCACTACCCTGGACCGTGCCGAAGCCGCTGAGCGTACCGCCGTTGATGCTGACATCGCCGCCCGCCGTTGCCGTGGCATGCGAGCTGTCGCCGACAATCAGCGTGGCGCCGGATGCCACGGTGGTGCGGCCGGTCGATGTATCGTTATTGCCATCAAGAGTTAGCGTGCCCGCATTGATCGTCGTGCCGCTGGCATAGGTATTGTTGCCGGAAAATGTCTGCGTGCCGCCATTGAGCACGACGCCACCGGTGCCACCGATCACGCCACTGAAGTTGTCGCCGGCGGCGCTGTTGATGACCAGCGTATGCGAGCCCAGCGTCACGACGCCGCTACCGGAAAGGCGGTCGACGGTCGCCGTCGTACCACTGGTGCCGCTGACATCGAGCGTCCCGGCATCGGAAACGTCGGCGCCCTGGAGATTGCCGTTGCCGGTCAGCGCCACCGTGCCTTGGTTGATGGTGAACGGCCCGCTGAAGGTGGATAGATCACCTGCAAGCGTAAGCGCGCCGGTGCCATCCTTGATCAATTCGCCCGCTCCGCTGATCGAGTCCACATAGCTGCCCGTGGTGGTCTGGTTGAAGTCCACCGCCGGCGTTCCGATGCCATTGCTCACGAACGTCAGGGTGCCATCGAAAGCACTGCTGCTGCCGGTCAACTCGCCTTGCTGGATGGTCCAGTCGATGCCGGCGTTGCCGGTGCCAGTCAAGGTCCAGTTGCTGTTGCCGGTCTTGGTATTGGTGGTGAACCCATTGATCAACCCGGCATTGAGCGAGCCATTGACGTCCCCGGCCAGCGTGAATATGTCCCCACCGTTGGTGCTGCCGCTGATGCTCTGTATATTGCCGGTGAAGCTGGCCCCCGACAGGACCACGATCTGGTTGCCTCCGCCGGAAAACAGCACCGAGTCCGCCTGCACGTTGCCGTTGTTGCCGCCGCCGATGGTGCCTTCAGTGATGACGGTAGTGCCACCCCATCCGCGCACACCCACGCCCGGCTGGCCGTCTTGCGCGCTGGGAATGGGCGAGACGGTATTGGCATTGCCGCCGATGATCGTGCCGGCGTTTTCGAGCGATGAGCCTGCGCCGACGAGGTCGACGCCCGCGCCGCCGCCACCATAACCGCCAGGCAGGTTGCCGCCGTCCTGGTAGATGCCGGGACTGCCACCCAGGCCGCCGATGATCGAGCCGGTCGTATTGTTGGTGATGGCGCTGCCCACACCGAGCACCAGCAGGCCATCGCCGCCGCCACCACCGCTGCCCGCATAGCCGCCGTTGCCGCCATTGCCGCCGGCACCACCCAGCAACCTGCCGTTATTGATCAGGGATACGCCACCCGCGCCGGCCGCGATGATCACGCCGGCGCCACCGCCGCCGCCCGCACCAGGATCGCCGTTCGTGGCGTTGCCATTGGAGATGGTGGCCGTTGCATCGCCGCCCCTCCCGCCCATGCCGCCGGCAATGGTCGTTGTACTGCCAACGATCGGTGCCGAATTGCCGTCGTTGATATAAACGCCGGCACCGCCACCACCGCCGCCGCCGCCGACAATGCTCGAACCGGACTCCGCCTGGCCCGCGCCGCCGGTGCCCCCGGTTACGGAGGCACCGACGCCCGTCGATCCCGTCGCACCGACGCCGCCGCCCGCACCGCCGGCAGAGGTGATGTTGGTCGCGCCGACGTTGAAGACACCATTCGCACCACTGCCACCGTTGCCGTTGCTGGCCGTGCTGCCCGCGCTTTCGCTGGTGTTGGGATTCCAGACGATCGCATCACCGCCGGTGCCGTTGCCGGCTCCGCCATCCGGGCTGCGGCCGGGGCGCCCGCCAACACCGCCCGCCGCTCCGCATCCGGACGAGTCGGCGGGTGTGCAGGTCTGGCTCCATGCCGGCACGCTCATACACGTGAAGGCCAACGCGGCGATCGCCAGGGCAAGTGGATGCCGGCGAGGAGTGCGCGATGCGGATGGGCCGGAAGACGAGCCCTGCGCGTGCGCGAGTTCCGACACGACTTGCAACATGCCCAACGCGCGGTTCCAGACGAGACTGTAGATGCGGTTCATGGTGTTGCCCTCGATGCGTGTCTCTCGAAGAGGGAAGGACGGGTGCCGATGCAGCCGGCTCCGTTCAAACGATGCGCAGGCCTGGGGGAACGCGCTGGGCGTCGCGCCAGAACGCATCGTTGGTGAAACGCTGGAAGATGTCCGGTGGCAGAAGGGACTTGCGCGGCTCGGCCTTGACCTGGCCGCGCACGGTGTGCAGACCCGGCGTACCGGCACGCTTGTCGAACTCGGTCACGTCGTACTCGACATGCCCGAAGTCATGCGCGAAAACGGGCTCCCCGATGAAGTCGTAGATCGCCTTCATCGCCTGGGCCGGCTGGGTCGTGAGGGTTTCGTACTGCACCAGCAGCAGGCGGTCGGCCTGCGCGCCATAGCAGGCCTGCTTCAGCGCGTCGTAGGCCGAGCCCACCATGCCGTCGGCACCCGCCACGCCGTTGGCGCGGGTGTACACGGTTCCGCCCGGCGTGTAGTTGAAGATCGACGAAGGGCTGTAGAGGTTCTTCTGCACCAGCCGTTCGATGCTGTCGATGATCCATGGCAGGTCGCGCACGCAGGCGATGACTTTCGCCTCGGGGAACATGTCGGCGATGGCCGGCATGCGCGCGCACCAGGCGCGGCTGGTGTCGAACACCACCTCGGCCGTGCTGTCGGCGTAGAACTCGTCGAACAGGGAACGGAGAATGCGCCGGCGCTTGGCGCTGTCGAGGAAGACGGCGAACTCGTTGCGCTCGCTCATCTCGCCCAGCAGCGCGCCGAACATGCCGGCCAGCGGGCCGGACATGCCGGCCTGGAAGCGCGGATTCTGGCGCAGCAACGCCGAAAGCAGGGTCGAGCCCGAGCGCGGCAGGCCCGAGATGAAATGAATCCGCTGGAGCATCGGTTGCTTCCCCTTGGCGCGCGGAATTGTCGCCCGGCATCGCCGTCGCCGCGAACGGCGTCACATTAATGGGGAGGGGGGCAAAGAGCCATCCCCGAATCGGGGGGTCGATTCCGCCGCTGCAGCTCGCTCACCTTTCCGTGCGGACCGGTCCCGGCTCGATCCGGCGCCCAGGCACTGGCAGCGGCGCTGCCGGCCAGGGATATCGATGACCGCTTTGGGTCGAGCCGTGATCCCCGTTACTTTCGATCCATGGACGTCATTCGATGGAATCGGACCACGCGGTTGTGGCGTTCGATTTTCCGTGCCACAAGGTGGAGGTTTACCCGAAGCCGGGGACGCGGCGGCCATTGTGGGCACGGGAGCCCGGCAGTCCTGGCGGGTACGCGCACCGACGACACCTTTCGCTCCCTATGGCACGAGCGGGCACAAGCTGGTTCCTCGCGCCGGCAGCGTCGAGTCCATCGGTTTCGCCGGCGTCGAGTTGAAGAACGCCCAGGTGCAGGTCGTGGACTTGCCGTCCCTGAAACTCGATTTCGGCAGCAAGCCGGCCATGCTGCTCGGAGCCGACCTGCTTGGACGCTATCGCCTCATCTACGACCACTCGGCACACCGGATCTGGCTGCGCGCATCCTCGTGCAAATAGCGCGCTCACGGCTCTGATCAGCAGTGCTTGCGTTGTAACGATTGGCCGGAGTTGTCGGCTATTTGACCGTCCACCTGTCCAGCATGCCGCTAGGATCCACAGACTGCAGTGGCGTGGCCGCATCCGCCAGTGCGCAACGCGCGCACGTCGCCTGTGATTCCGGAACGACGAGGATGGATAAATGAAGTGGGGTCTCGCCTTTTGCCTCTTGGCTGTATCGACCGCTGTCGGAGCGGTTGTCATCAGGGCAGACGTTGATGATGCCCGCTACAGAATTCCCGCCAGCGCTATTCCCGCTTTGGCGGATCTGCCCGGGGAAGGGCATGGGGTTTTGATTGCACCAAGGTGGGTGGTGACGGCTGCCCATGCCATTTCATGGCAGATGTCCATCAACGAAGTCACCATTGACGGTAAGCCACGGAAAGTTGCGAAGATCATCAAATATCCCGGTTACAGGAAGTTGCCCGACCAGATAATCAAGGAGGTCCTGGCGTCCGGCGATTTCTCCAAGTTGTATGCATTTCTCGCATCGTCCAACGATGTCGCACTGATCGAGCTTGCGTCGCCGGTTACGGATGTAACTCCTGTTCCTCTCTATCGCGGAAACAAGGAAGTGGGGATGACCGCAGAGCTTGTCGGCAAGGGGGCCACGGGCAATGGCACCAAAGGCCAGGATCCTCGCAGTTCGCATCGCACCGTCTTGCGCCGCGCCTTCAACGTGATTGTCGGTGCCGACGCGCGCTATGTTTGGTATCGGTTTGACTCACCACCATCCGCCCTGCCGCTTGAAGGCATCACGGGGAGCGGTGACAGTGGCGGTCCCTTGCTCACGGGGAATGGGAGTTCAATGCAACTCGTAGGCCTGGCCTCTTGGGGCAAATATCCATCGGGCCATCCATATTGGAGAAAATATGCACCGGGCCGCCCATTCGTGGAGGGCCTCTACGGAGAAATCGTGTACGCCGTTCGCATCTCGAGCTACATCCAATGGATAGCAGGCGTGATATCTGCGCCCGCGAATGCGCGCTCAGCTTCAGCCAGCGGAGGCTGACAACTCAACGCAGCGGACGCGCTACGCGCGCCTGAGTTGGGGCGTGATTTCGCAGTCTGCCTCTCTTCACCATCGATGCTGAGAGCACCCGCATCTCCAACAGCTTGGCTTCTTGGCCTATGATCAAGGCAGGAGGCGGAGATGGCTCGGTGCGCGGCGTTGCCGGCGTTGGCCGGACTGTTGGCCTTGGCCGGTTGCGTCACGCAGGCGCGACTGCCGCCTCCACCTGATCTGATCAGTTCCGCCGCGCCGGACGGCTTTCCCCCGCAGACGCGCCTGGTGACCATCGACCGCCGGGATTTCGACGAGCGTGCGCCGCAACTGTTTTCGCGCTTGTCACAGGCGGCAACCGATGGGACGATCGATTATCTGGTGATTTCGGGCGGCGGTGCCGGCGGCTCGTTCGGTGCGGGCGCGTTGGTCGGGATGACCCAGAGGCACGATCGTCCGCAGTTCGAGGTCGTGACCGGAGTGAGCGCGGGGGCACTCATCGCGCCGTTCGCTTATCTCGGCCCCCAGTGGGATCCGCAACTGAAAGCCGCTTTTGCGGGGCTCGGCGGGTTCCGGCTGCCGCATTCCGCCACCCGTTCCGTGATACGACGCTTCCTGTTTCCACTGGATCGGTCCGGACACGGAGCGCTGTTCCATCTGGTGGACAAGTTCGTGACGCCGGCGATGGTCACGGCTGTGGCGCATGAATACGAACGCGGCCGATTGCTGTTCGTAGCAACCACGGACCTGGACAAGGAAGAAACGGTATTGTGGAACATGGGCCTGATCGCCGAGCACGGCGGCGATGCCGCGCGCAGGCTGTTTCGGGACGTGCTCGTCGCTTCGGCGAGCGTGCCGGGCATCTTCCCTCCGGTGATGATCCGCGTACGCCAGGGCACGCACGAGTACGAGGAAATGCACGTGGACGGAAGCGTGACCACGTCGCTCTTCGCGGCTCCCCTGGTTGCGCAAATCCTGCCGATGCCATCGCTGTCGCCGCAGCGCGCGAACCTCTACGTGATTATCAATAGCAAGCTGGTCTCCGCACCTGCCGAGACGCAGGCCAACACGCTGAGCGTGTTGTCGCGCAGCTTTTCGGCCGACCTTACCTATAAAGCCCGCGAGGCGCTTCTGATCGCTCTCGCGTATGCGCGAAACCGAAACATGGAGTTGCGGCTGACGGAGATCCCGCCCGACTACCCGTATCGAGGCTTCGCCGACTTCAACTCCGCGCACATGCAGCAGCTATTCGACTACGGCGTTCGTTGCGCCTCAAGCGGGCAGCTCTGGGAAACAGCCGATCAATCGCTGCGCCGCAATCTGCAACCCGGGGCTTCAGGCGAGGCCACGACCACCCCGGCCTGCCCTGCGGACGCAGGCGACGGGCAGGTGGCCTTCTGAACGGCGAACCCTGTTGACAGAATCTGCCTAGGCAGATATAGTCTGTCCAGCTCCAGGGACATCCGTCATGAGTACCTCCAGGAAAAACACCATCGACATGCTGAGCACCGGAGAGCTCGGATTCCTCGTCAGCGCGGTGCGCAGCTCGATCTGGGACGCGATCGAAGCGGAACTCAAACCGCTGGACATCAGTCCGGCCCAGTTCGTTGTGTTCAACAGCATCGCCTTGGGCAAAGGCCGCACCATCGGCGAATTTTGCCGGCTGCTCGGGTATGACTCCGGTGCCATGACGCGCCTGCTCGACAGGATGGAGAAGAAGGGCCTCATCCGCCGCTTGGCGAATCCGGAAGATCGCCGCAGTTACCTGATCGAACTCAGCGACGAAAGCAGGGCGATGTTTCCCCAGGCCAGGCGCCGGGTGGAAGCGGTGTTCCGGCGCCTTCTGGGCGGCTTCAGCAACGTGCAGGCGGAGGCGTTCAAGCGCTCGCTCGAGCAGGTGCTTGCCAACGCCGCCTCGATGCACTGACCGGATTTTTTCGTGCATGTATCTGCCTAGGCTGAATCTGACTAAGGCAATCAAGGTGTCACCATGAACATCCACGCCATCGCAAAGCGCAGCACAACCCGGGCGGTCCGGACCGGGACCATGCTGGCCTCGATTGCATTGGCTGCGTGTGCGAGCACCGGCGGGCTGCGCACGCATGCGCACATCACCGATGCGCAATCCATCCGTGCGACCGGGAGCCTGAAAGCGGTTCCGCTGTCCGCAGCGGCGTGGCCGCATCAGTCGTGGTGGAAAAGTTTCGGCGACGACCAGTTGAACCGGTTGGTGGACGCCGCGCTGCAAGGGCAACCGCGGCTGCGCGCCGCAGAAGCGCGCGTCCGCGCGGCACAAGCCATGGCCGGCATCGCGGGTGCGTCGCTCTACCCGGATATCAATGCTCACGTGAGCAGCGAGCGCGAACGCTTCAGCGAGCACGGCACCGTTCCGCCGCCGATCGCGGGCACCTGGCAGACGATCAACAACGCATCGCTCGGTCTCGATTACGAACTGGATTTCTGGGGCAAGAACCGCGCCGCCCTGGAGGCGGCCGTGGATCGCGTGCACGCCACGCAGATCAATTTGCAGGCGGCACGGCTGATGCTGAGTGTCGCCGTGGCCCGCACCTATCTTCGCCTCGACAGCGCTTACGCCTTGCGCGACCTGCTGCAGGAGACACTGGCGCACAAGCAGAAGATCCTCGCGCTGACCCGCGCGCGGGCGGCGGCGCAGGTGGATTCGCAACTCGAACTCACCCAGGCGGAATCCGCCTTGCCCGCAGTCCGGGAGCAACTGGAGGCGAATGACGGAACCATCGCCCTCCTGCGAAACCAGATTGCCGCGCTTGAAGGCGAAGGTCCGGATGCCGGATTGACGCTGCAGCGGCCGCATGTCGCGACGGGCGGGCCGGTGAGCATCCCGTCGAACCTGCCCGTGGATCTCATCGGCCGGCGCCCGGACGTCGTCGCGCAGCGCTGGCGGGTCGAAGCCGAACGCCAGGACGTCAAGGTCGCGCGGGCGGAGTTCTATCCCGATATCAGCCTCAACGCTTTCGTCGGGCTGCAGCGCCTCGGGTTCAGCCAGTTCCTCTCTGCCGGCAGCCGCGTGCTGGGCATCGGTCCCGCGATTTCCCTGCCGCTGTTCGAGGGCGGACGGCTGCGTGGAAATCTCGCGCTGCACCAGGCCGGTTACGACGCGGCCGTCGAGCGTTATAACGCGACGATGCTGGGCGCGGTGCACGACGTCGTTGACCAGTTGACCGCGCTCGCGTGGGTCGATCGCCAGCAGCACGAACAGGCGCAGGCCATCGAACTCTCGCAACGTGCCTGCGACCTCGCCACCGCCCGCTATCGCAACGGCCTCGCGAATTACCTGCAGGTGCTGGTCGCCGAGGGCCAGGTGCTCGTGCAGAAACGCCGGCAGATCCGGCTCGACGAACACCATCGCGAACTGCGCGTTGAACTGATCCGTGCGCTGGGCGGCGGCTACACACCGATTGCACCTGCTGCCGAAGCATCCCCTTCCAAAGTCAATGGAGCATCGCCGTGAACGTCATTGCATCCGCCCCCTCGTCGGCGGCAGTGGACCGCCGGCGCCTGAGCCTGACGATCGGCGCACTGGTACTCGCATTGTGCGGCGTGGCGTACTGGCTCTTCAGCGATCGCAACAGCGTTGCCACCGAGAACGCATACGTCGGCGGCAACGTGGTGATGATCACCGCGCAGATCGGTGGAGTGGTCACGGCCATCGGCGCGGATGACACCGATCGCGTGCACGCCGGCCAGACCGTGATCCGGCTCGACGATACCGATGCAAAAGTCGCACTGGAGCAGGCAAAGGCACAACTCGCGCGCGCCGTGCGCCAGGTCCGGGCAAGTTACGCCGATGCGGGCACGGCGCAGGCCAATATCAAGATGCACGAAGTGGATCTCGCACGTGCCGAGGAGGATCTCGCCCATCGGCGCGGGCTGCTCGCCATCGGCGCGGTGTCGGGTGAGGAAATCCGGCACGCGGAGCAGACCGTGCGCGCGGCCCGTGCGGCGCTGGAGATGGCGCGCGAGAAGACCAAGGCCAGTCTTGCCGCGATCGATCGCACGTCATTGCAACGCAACCCGGCGGTGCTGGCAGCCGCGGCGCAGGTGCGCGCCGCCTATGTCGCCCTGCAGCGCACCGTCATACCCGCGCCGGTGTCCGGCATCGTCACACGCCGTCATGTGCAGGTCGGCGAACGCATCGCGCCCGGCTTGCCGCTGATGGCCATCGTGCCACCGGACCAGATCTGGGTAGACGCCAACTTCAAGGAATCGCAGCTGCGTGACGTGCGCATCGGGCAACCGGTGACGCTGACGGCCGACCTGTACGGCGGCAGCGTGGTCTATCACGGCGTGGTCGAGGGTCAGGAGCCGGGCACCGGCAATGCCTTCTCTCTGCTGCCCGCTCAGAACGCCACCGGTAACTGGATCAAGGTCGTCCAGCGCGTGCCGGTGCGCATCGCCTTGCGCCCGCGCGAGATCGAAGCACACCCGCTGCAGTTGGGCTTGTCCATGCAGGTGGAGGTGTCCACGCGCGATCACGACGGACGGCGGCTGGCTGCTTCCGGCGCGCGCGCGCACGGCTATCGCACCGAGGTCTATGCCCATCAACTGGCGCACGCCGACGCCATGGTGGCGGACATCATCCAGGCGAACCTGTAGGCGCGCCCCACATGAACACGCGCCGCTCCGACTTCTGGCTGTGCGCCACCATCGCAGCGCTGACCGCGATCGAGTTCCTGCAACTGAGCATGACTGCGTTCGCGGCTCAGCCGATCATGGGTGAGCTCGGGCTCAGCCCGGAGGACTTCAGCCTGATCGCGGCGGTGTACGCAAGCGTGGCGGTGCTGATGATCTCCATGCAGCGCTGGCTGGTGGAATGGATCGGCGCGCGGCGTTTCATCTGCATCTCGACGGCCGTGTCGGCGTTCGGCTCGGCGCTGTGCGCGACCAGCCATGACTATCGAGCGTTCCTGATCGGGCGCGTCGTGATGGCGGTGGGCGGCGGTGCGCTGTTCACCTCGGCGCGGATGATCATCCAGCATTTGCTGCCCGGGAAGCGTCGATTCACCGGCATCCGCGCCCTGGGTACCAGCCTTGCGCTCGGACTCGCAGCCGGTCCCTGGCTCGCATCGGAAGCGGTGTCCGCAGAACACTGGAGCGCGATCTACTGGCTGGTCGCGTGCGTGGGCATCGGCACCTGCGCCCTGGCTTGGCGGAGCTTGCCGCTGATGGAGCCCGGACGCGGGAGCAAGCCATCGTTGCTGCGACTTGAGCTGCAGGTGCTGCTGGCCGCCGCCGTCTTCGCCCTCCTCTACGGGCTGCAGCGGCTGTACTACGACTTCTTTGGTGACGTCGGATTCGTCGCACTGGCCATGGCAGCCGCGGTGATCGGGCTGCTGGTTTATGCGTGGTACGAGTACCGCGCCCGTCAACCGCTGCTGCAGGTGCGACGCATGCTGCACACGCGCTATCTCGCCGGCATGGCGTTGTTCGGATTCGGCTATCTCATGCTTGGCGCGAACAACTACGCCATGTCCTCGATGTTGCTGCGCACGCTCGGCTTCGCCTGGCAAACCGTGGGCCGGTTCGAGGCGATCGGTTTCCTCGCGGCCGTAGTCACCATCCTGGTGGTGACCTGGCTGGTTCCGCGCCATCCGTCGCCTCGAAAGTACCTCGTCACGGGCTTTGCCGCGCTGACGCTTTGCGGCGCGCTGCTGGCTCGCCTGGATACCAATGCCGACCTGTGGACCCACGTACTGCCGGCGCTCGTGCTGTACAGCATCTTCCTGCTGACGGTGATGCCGATCGCGGCGATGCAGTCGTATCGCGAGCTGGAAAACGACGAGCGCGCCTTCGCCAACGCGCAGCAACTCAAGAACATGATGGGACAGGTGGGCATTGCGCTCGGCATCACGCTGGCAACACTGGCTCAGCAGTGGCGTACCGCGGTCCATTACGCCGTGCTCGATACGCACATCAGTCAAGGCGATCCCCGCTTCACCCTCGCTTTCGATCGCTTGCAGGACGCGCTGTCGCACGCCGTGGGCGCCGCACAGGCGGGACAACTCGCCACGGGCCGGATTGCGCATCTGTTGATCCAGCAGTCCTCGATGCTGGCCAACATCGACCACTTCGCGTGCATTGCCGTACTCGGCGTCGCCGGCATCGCGGTGACATTGGTGCAGAAGGTGTTCCGGTGAGCGCCGTTCGGAACATCGATTCAACCATTCCGCCCGACGCTGCGCCGCGGTCACTGCATGGAACGCATCTGCGCAGGGTCCTGCTCAATCTCATTTGGGCGCAGCAAGCCGTGGACAGCAGCCTGCAAGGCACGTTGGCGCCGGAGCAGCTGCACCTCAATGACTGGCTGATCGTGGGCGAGCTCGCCGGGGGAACCTCGTCTCTTTCTGTGCTGGCCAGAAGTTTGAAGCGAGATCCTGGGTCGCTGTCACGCGCGATCGACCGTTTGGTCGAACGGCATCTTGTCATCCGCGTTCGAATCGAGCGGAACCGCCGATGCATGAATCTCGCTCTGACACCAGAGGGCCTCAGCCTGCATCGGCGCCTCTTGCTGCGGATAAAGCGGCTGATCGACGCACTGCCCGATCCCATGGCGCAGTGGGGGCTGGTGCGACTCCACGGTTCCCTTGAAGACGCCTGCCGCACCACGACCCGCGACATCCGGCAAAGGCATCGAGCCCGCCATTGACTCAAGGAGCCGGAACGCGGTTTGCCGCCTCCCGAATCCGGACCATCCGCAAAGCACCTCATCAAACGACGGCAACCACTCTCAGGAGAACCTTCATGTCACAACGTCTCGATTTCTACAATGCCGGCCTGGACGCCATGAACGCGATGATCGGCCTGGAAAAGCAGATCGCCCGCAGCTCGCTGGAAAAGCCGCTGCGGGAACTCGTGCGCCTTCGCGTTTCGCAGATCAACGGATGCGCCTATTGCGTGGACATGCATGCCAGCGATGCGCGCAAGGGCGGCGAAAGCGAAAGGCGATTGTCCACCCTGGTCACCTGGCGTGAAACCACGTTCTTCAGCGAACGCGAATGTGCGGCCCTGGCCTGGGCTGAAGCGGTCACGCAAATCAGTCAGGATCACGTGCCGGATGCCGTGTGGTCGGAAGTGCGTGAGCATTTTTCCGACATCGAGATGATCGACCTCACGCTGCTCGTGGTCGCCATCAACGGCTGGAACCGGTTCGCCATTTCGTTCCGCAAGCAGCCGGCGGGCTCGGCAGTTTTGTAGACAGGGAGCCTTCGACTCATCCGCTGCGTGCCGGCACATTTTTTCTGGAATATGCGCTGACAACGGTAAGGAGATTCCGATCCCTTGTGGGCACGCCACGAGCGGATTTGACCGAAAAAGCAGGCGTTCGAACGAGCGCCTGCTTCGGATCGAGAGCCGTGGGAATGTTGGCGACCAATCCCTGCGTTGCCACAGCGTACGCATTAAATGCCGGCGATACAGCCGGTCTGTGTGGCCAGCCATGTCACCGCTGGCCACATGGCGGTAAACGTCTAGCCTTCCAGTTCAGCCCACTGTGCGTACGCGGTGTCCAGATCGGCCTGCAGCGCGGCCAGCGTTTGGTTGGCCTGCATGATCGCGTTGCTGTCCTGCCGGAAAAACGCGGGGTCGCTCATGACTGCGGTGCGGGCGGCAATCTCGCTTTCCAATTGTTCGATGCGTCCTGGCAACTGCTCGAGTGTGCGTTGATCCTTGAAGCTGAGCTTGCGTTTTGCCAGTGCCGGCGGGGGAGCGGCCGCAACGGCGGGCTTGCCGGCGCGGGGTGCTGCGGGTGGTTCGGCCGGGCGCTGGCGCAGCCAGTCGCTGTAGCCGCCGACGTACTCGCCGATGCGGCCTTCGCCTTCCAGCGCCAGCGTGCTGGAGACGACGTTGTCGAGGAATGCGCGGTCGTGCGACACCAGCAGCAGGGTGCCCTTGTAATCGAGCAACAACTCCTCCAGCAGTTCCAGCGTTTCCACATCGAGATCGTTGGTCGGTTCGTCCATCACCAGCAGGTTGGACGGCTGCGCGAACAACTTGGCCAGCAGCAGGCGATTGCGCTCGCCGCCGGACAGGCGGGTGATGGGCGCACGCGCGCGTTCGGGCGAAAACAGGAAATCCTGCAGGTAGCCGATGATGTGCTTGCGCTGGCCGTTCAACTCGATGAATTCGCGGCCGCCGGCGACGTTCTCGATCGCGTTGAGCGAGTCGTCCAGTTGCAGGCGGTGCTGGTCGAAATACGCGATCTGCGTGCCGGTGCCGAGTCGGGCATTGCCATGTTGCGGCACCAGCTCGCCCAGCATGATTTTCAGCAGGGTGCTCTTACCTGCGCCGTTCGGGCCGATGATGCCGATGCGATCGCCGCGCATCACCGTGGTGCTGAGGTCGTCGATCAGCACGCGGCCGTCGTAGCCGTGGGTGACGTGCTCGAGGTCGATCACCTTCCTGCCTGAGGCCTGCGCATTTCCCAGCGTCATCTTCACGCTGCCGGCGAGCTCGCGCCGCTTCGCGCGCTCGTTGCGCAGCGCCTGCAAGGCTCGCACCCGGCCTTCGTTGCGCGTGCGCCGCGCCTTGATGCCCTGGCGGATCCACACCTCTTCCTGGGCCAGCTTCTTGTCGAACAGCGCGTTGGCCTGGCTTTCCGCGTGCAGACGTTCCTCGCGCCGACGCAGATAGTTGTCGTAATCACCGGGCCAGTCCGTCAGTGCACCGCGGTCGATTTCGACGATGCGCGTGGCCAGCGCGCGCAGGAAAGCGCGGTCATGCGTGATGAAGACGATGCTGCCGGCAAACTGCTTGAGAAAGCCTTCCAGCCAGCCGATGGCCTCGATGTCCAGATGGTTGGTGGGCTCGTCCAGCAGCAGGATGTCCGGCTTGCGGACCAGCGCCTGCGCCAGCAACACGCGCCGCTTCATGCCGCCCGACAGCGCGGAAAAATCCATATCGCCGGGCAGTCGCAGCTTGGCCAGGACTTCTTCGACGCGGCGATTCAGATCCCAGCCGTGCTGCGCCTCGATCTGGTGCTGCACGGCACCGAGGGCGTCGAGGTCGCCTTCATCGAGCAGGTGGTGATAACGCGCCAGCAATTGACCGAGCTCGCCCAACCCCTCCGCCACGACATCGAAGACGCTGCCGGCAGTGTCGTGCGGCACCTCCTGCGGGAGGCGGGCGATGACGATCCCGTTCTGCACGCGCACCTCGCCATCGTCGGCGCGCAGCTCGCCGCTGATCAGCTTCAGCAGGGTGGTCTTGCCTTCGCCATTGCGCCCGACGATGCATACCCGCTCATTGGCTTCGATCGACAAATCGACACCTTCGAGCAGGAGTGGACCGCCGACACTGAAGTCGACGCGTTGCAATTGGACCAGGGACATCCGCTCATTGTAACGGCGGGTCTGCTGCAAACGGCCCCGGCTGCCGACTGCAAGGTAGCGAATGGTGACGTGAGCAATCGGCCATCAATTCAGGGTCGGTGATCGGCCATGACCTGCCAGTCGCACCTGTATCGGATCGCCCCATAGCGGTCGATGGGGTGCTCCTTTCCCAAATTACGTCGGTGCGATTTACGGCACATTAGTTGAATCGCCGTAGTGGCAGTAGGAGCCGTCGTCTGAAACTGGCTCGTCCTTCACCCCGGCTGCCATGAGCTGCTTTTGATACGCCGGCCAACTCATGTTCGAATCCGGAGGATCGTGTCGATCCGGCGGGAGGGCTCGAAGAAAGCCATGGACCCTGTCGCTCGCATCTTGCTTCCAGGCGGAAGCGCCTCCCAAGTGCACGGCCTCATAAATAGCCCGTTCGTCAAATTCGCTTACGTCACTTTCTTTCATCGCAATCAGGAGCAACCGATCTGCTTGAGCACGGGTGCACTTTTGCGACCAGTAAAGGTAGTCATGCACAATCGCGGCTCGGCCGTATTGTCCCGTTGGCGTCAATCCCGTCGACCATAGCGCCTGCGGAATGCTCGCCAAATCCGGTATGAAGCCGGCCGGTACGACAATCGCAGTATTTGTCTTGCCTATCACGTAGATCATGTCTTCAGTGACAATCCAGTCGCGCTGATCTCCAAAGGGCAGAAGCGGGCGACTTGGCGGCGTTTGCTGCATTCGCAAGTGCCGCGCACAAGCCGTAAAGGCAACGCACAGAAGGCAGATTGTGGGCTATAGCAGCGCGATTACGCATGATGCTCTCCCACTTAGGTGCTGGATGGGTCGGCTCCGCCTGGAATGGCAAGAGCTGCTTCAGTAACCGCGGCTTTTGCAGGTGTACTCGGTAACCGGAGTGGTTACCGCATCGTGGCCATTCATATTTGTGGGGATGTACCCGTACTCGCACGGATACCAATCAATGCCCCCTCCGGCATTTATTTCATCAGGAGAGCGACCGGTACTGTCCGATCCGCCGGGTGCCAGATCCATCGTTCCGCCGAAGTTACCGTTCTTGGCCTCGAACGTCACCGTCATCTTCTGAGAGCACGTGTTCTGCAGGGCGACCCATCCGTACATCGAAGAATCATTGAACATGCGTACGCAGTTGGGCGACATGGGCGAGGTAAATTGACCGGAGTCCGAATTATCCGATCCGTCTGCCTGCGATGCTGTTGCTCCAGAAGGCGTCGGTTGGTTAGTAGCAGACGCGGGCTGGGCTGACCCCGATGCGGCGCCCGTATTGGCGGCAGGTTCCGGCGTGCTTCCGCGAGCCGTGGGGCTGGAACTAGCAAGGCGGCTGGACATCTGAGCGGCGCCGGCAGCCATCCGAGCGCGGGCAGCATCATTCGCCGCGCCAAGCGCGATCATGTTAGCGGCTTGCTGATTGGCGGTGTCGATGATTGCGTTTGGATCATCCCCACTAGGGAGGCTTCGGACGGCACTCACCAAGGCATTGACGTTCGCGTCGTGTGCCCGCTCCGTGGCCATTCTTTGCTCGTATTCTTGTTCGGCCCGCTCGTGTGCTAGCTCACTCGCCTTCTGCCAATAGCGCTCAGCCGCTTCCTGTTCCTGCTTGTTCAGGTGCGTATCACAAATGGGCGGGGCGCCACCCGAAAATGGTCGGGTGCATAGCTGGTGGAAGTCAGCCTCCACCTTTAGTCCGTTCTGCTTCGCCCGCTCAACATCTTCAACCGAACAGTTTTGGCTAGTTTGGGTGCAGAGCTTAATCACATTGGTCGCATTCGCTTCCAGTATCTGGTCAGCAGCAAGGGTACAAGCTGTGTCGTACAGATTCGGGTACGCGGGCTCAAATCCTGATGCGTGGCAATTGGGAGCGCGCTGAAAAATTGCGAGCGCGCGGCGTACGTCACCCCTCTGCCGGTACAAATCCCCGAGCACCGCACAGTAATTCCCAAACTCAGATTCGATGCTCAATTCCGTAGCCACCTTGTTCAAGCCCTGAGCTCGCGGAAGTGCGCACGCTCGTTGATATGCGAGCTCAACTTTGGCGCTATTCAATCCCAGTGATTTCGCAGCCCAGTCGCCCACAAGCCCGCATCCCTGTACCGCGTCTCCCCAGACGAGCCCTGAAGTATGGTCAACGAAATTCCCATCGTTACACCGGCGCGTGAGTTCTTCGACGCGCTCTGTATCGACCTGCCCAGCCGTAGCGAGCTGCTCGATCTCGCCACTCGTTAACTCCAGCTTGTGCTGAGAAGCACTTTGCAACATCGCGCTGACGTCGATTGCGTCGGCAGATCCCGAGCTGGCGGCAAGCTCCGCTTCCGTCGTGGATTTCTGAGCCGCTGCGGGGTGAGGAAAACCGATGGCCACTCCAAGCAGAATTTGGAGCAGGCACACTGCGTGGCGCAGACTCACGTGCCCTTGATCAGCGCGCGAACAGGCGCCCGCTGATCGGATCAGGGAAGTAGCAGGATTTTTCGGCATGAGCAGACCCGCTCGCCCAGCCGCAGGTCGCGGCAGTGGGATCACTGGCACTGTGGCAATGGGCGAGCAATTCGCCACGACTTACCCTGGGATTCCCCGAATCCAACATACACCTACCGGAGTTCCATCGCCACTGCTCCCATCCACGCTGCGATCACGTTGGGTTCCGTGACAACGAACCCACAAGCAAGCTTTCAGATGGTCTTTGGAATCCGGAATCCCTCGAAGCAGACGGTCGCGACGGGCCGCATAGGGTCGGTTGCGGACATTCCCATTTGCACAAGGTCGGCTGAGAGCCGGCTGCCGAAATTGCGACTGCCTAGTTCCGATGGCGCAGCGCGTCCACCAGCAACGCGAAGGCCGGTGAAGGCTGCCGCCGGCTCGGGTAGTACAGGTGGTAGCCGGTAAATGGCGGACACCAGTCTTCGAGCACTCGGACCAGTCGCCCCTTGGCCACGTAGGGTTGAGCCACGTCTTCCAGCACGTAGCCCAGGCCGAAGCCCGCAAGCGCGGCATTGAGAACGCGGGAGGGGCGGTTGAACACCAGCTGGCCCTCGACATGTACGCGCAGTTCACGCTTGCCCTTCCCGAATTCCCATGCATACAACCCGCCGCGCGTGGGCAACCGCAAGTTGATGCAATTGTGTTCGGTGAGATCCTGCGGCTTTTTCGGCGGTGAGCGTCCGGCGAAGTAAGAAGGTGCGCCGACGACCGCCATGCGCAGATCCGGGCCGATACGTACGGCAATCATGTCCCTGGCGACCTGTTCGCCCGCCCGCACGCCGGCGTCGAATCGCTCGGCCACGATGTCGGTCAGGCCGTACTCGATGACGATTTCGACCTTGATGTCCGGATAGCCGTGCAGGAATTTCGACAGCTTCGGCCAGAGCACCGTATCTGCCGCGTGGCCCGTGGCCGTGATCCGGATGGTGCCTGCCGGTTTGTCCCGCAATTCGCTCAGGCTCGACAGCTCAGCCTCGATCTCATCGAAACGCGGGCCGATCCGGTGCAGAAGGCGCTCACCCGCTTCGGTTGGCGAGACGCTGCGCGTGGTGCGATTGAGCAGGCGCAATCCCAGGCGCGATTCCAATCCACGTACCGAATGGCTGAGCGCCGACTGCGATACGCCCAGTTTTGCCGCGGCCCTGGTGAAGCTCCGTTCGCGCGCGACGGCGAGAAAGGCAAGCAGGTCGTTGGTCTGGCGTGGCATTGATGAGCCAATTTCATGGGTCCATGCGGGTTATACCACTTAATCGCGCGATGGCGCGCCGCTAGATTGACCGTACCAATTCGAACGATGGCGCCATCGAGGGATCCGCCCATGCAAATCCAGCGCAACGGTTCGCAGCCGTCCAGCAAGGGACCGGCCGACTACTTCACCGGCAACGCACGCGTCGAGCCGCTCTTCCGGTCACCCGGCCCCGCGCCCGTGATCGGCGCGAGCGTGACCTTCGAACCCGGAGCGCGCTCCGCGTGGCACACGCATCCGTGCGGTCAGGTCTTGATCGTCACCGCGGGTCTGGGCTGGACCCAATGCGAAGGCGAGCCGAAAGAGGAAATCCGGCCGGGCGACGTCATCACCTGTCCGCCCGGCAGAAAGCATTGGCACGGCGCCACGGACAAGACCGCGGTGACGCACATTGCGATCCAGGAAGCCGATGCGCACGGCAGGAATGTCGAGTGGCTGGAGAAGGTCAGCGACGCGCAGTACCTGGGTTGAAGCCGAACGGCACCGGTCCGGAAAGAAGGAGACCAGCATGACCAATGAAAAGCCCTCGCCCCGCAATCCGTTCGCGGACATCGCGCCGGCGCTCGCCGACTACACCGACAACGTGCTGTTCGGCGACGTGTGGAAGCGCACCCAACTTTCCCCGCGCGATCGCAGCCTGGTGACGGTCGCCTGCCTGGTCGCGCTCTATCGCATCAACGAGATGCCTTTTCACCTCAAGCGCGCGCTGGAAAACGGCGTGACGCGCGACGAGCTGGTGGAAGCGATCACGCATCTCGCCTTCTACGCAGGCTGGCCGGTGGCGAGCACTGCGCTGCCGATCGCGCGGCGCGTGTTCGAGGAAGCCGGTGTTTGACTACACGCAAGGGAGATCGTCATGCCTCACGTCATCGTGAAACTGTGGCCGGGAAAATCGGAGGCGCAGAAGAAGCGGCTTGCGGAACGCATCACGCAAGAGGTGATGGACGTCCTCGACTACGGCGACGAGTCGGTCTCGGTGGCGATGGAAGAAATTCCAGCGGGCGAGTGGGCCGAAAAGGTTTATCGGCCCGACATCGTCGGCAAGCCGGAACGGATCTACAAGAAGCCCGGCTACACGATGTGAGGCAACAGGCAAGGAGCAGATCATGCGCGCAACCATGATGTACAAGGCCGGCGACGTCCGCATCGAGAACGTTCCCGATGCCACGATCAAGCATCCCGCGGATGCGCTCATTCGGATCACGCGCGCCTGCATCTGTGGCAGTGACTTGTGGCCTTACAAGTTGAAGGAGCGCGGCGGCAAGGCCCAGGCGATGGGGCACGAGGCCATCGGTGTGGTCGAGGCCGCGGGCGTGGACGTGCGCACCGTGAAAGCCGGCGATGTGGTGGTGATGCCGTTCGCGTATTCCGACGGCAGCTGCGTGTTCTGCCACGAAGGCCTGCAAACCGCGTGCGTGCACGGCGGATTTTTCGGTACGGGCGGCGAGGTCGGCGGTGCCCAGTCCGAGGCGCTGCGCGTGCCGCTGGCGGACGGCACGCTGTTCGCGCTGCCGGTCGGCGAAGACGACGCGCTGATGCCATCGCTTCTGACGTTGTCGGACGTGATGGGCACCGGCCACCATGCTGCCGTGGTGGCGCGCGTCGGCCAGGGCAGGTCGGCCGCGGTGATCGGCGACGGCGCGGTCGGTTTGTGCGGCGTGATCGCCGCGAAGCGCCTGGGCGCCGAGCAGATCATCATCATGGGTCGGCACCCGGATCGCATTGCGTTGGCCAAGCGTTTCGGCGCAACCGACGTCGTGAGCGAGCGCGGCGACGCAGCCGTCGAGCGCGTGCGCGAGCTCACCGGTGGCTTCGGCGTGCATTCGGTACTCGAATGCGTCGGCACCGACCAGGCCATGGCAACTTCAGTCGGCATCGCGCGCGCAGGTGGAGCGATCGGCCGCGTCGGCGTGCCGCATTACGACGCCATTCCGGATGCGCAGCCGACCTTCTACCGGAACATCATCGTGGGTGGCGGCCCGGCTCCAGTGCGCGCCTACATCGACGAACTGCTGCCCGACGTCCTGGACGGGCGTATCGAACCTGGCCGAGTGTTCGACCGTGAAACCGGCCTGGACGGCGTGCCGGATGGCTATCGCGCGATGAACGAGCGTGAGTCGATCAAGGTAATGGTGAAACCCTAGATCGCATCATTGGCCCAGCATCGCCTTGATGATCTCGCCGATCCGCTCCGCATCGATCGGCTTGACCAGATGCTCGTTGAACCCGGCCTCCTTCACGCGCGCGCGGTCGCTTTCCTGGCCATAGCCGGTGACCGCGATCAGGGGCATGTTCCCGAATCGGTCCATTGAGCGGATGGCCCGTGCGAGCTCGTAGCCGTCCATCACCGGCAATCCGATGTCGATCAGCGCAATGTCGGGTTCGAATTGCGTGATCGCGGCAAGCGCTGTAGCGCCATCGTGGGCGACGTGCGTTTCAAAGCCCGACTCCTGCAGCAGCATGGCCAGGCTTTCCGCGGCCAAGGCGTAATCGTCCACCACCAACACCTTGGTCCTGGGGCGTGCCTTTCCGGTGTTTTCTGTTTCCGGCACAGGCGGCTCGACGGGTTGCGCAGGAGGTGCGGCAAGTTCCTTCAGCCGCGGCAACCGCACCACGAACTCGCTGCCGTGTCCGCGTCCTCCGCTGGAGGCGCTGACGCTGCCGCCATGCAGGGTGACCAGATTGCGCACGATGGCGAGCCCGAGCCCCAGGCCCCCGCGCGAGCGGTCCAGCGATTGCCATTCCTGGCTGAAGAGATCGAACACGCGTGGCAGCATGTCCGGCTCGATGCCGACGCCTTCGTCGCGGACGCGCAGCACCACGTCGTCTCCTTCGGCGGCGGCGGCGAGGTAGATCGCACGACCCTGTTGCGAGTATTTGGCCGCGTTGGTCAGCAGGTTCACGAGAACCTGCACCAGCCGGCGAAAATCGCCCTGCACCGCCAGCCCGGATTCGACGTCGACATGCAACGTGTGCTCGCGTTCCTCCAGGAGAGGCCGCACGGTTTCGATCGCGGCGGTCGTGACATCGGAGACGTTGACCGGCGCGGCCTTCAGCTCGACCTTCCCGCGCGCGATGCGCGCGACATCCAGCAGGTCGTCCACCATGTCGGTGAGATAGCGCACCTGCTTCTCGATGATGCCGCGCTCCATCGTCAGCACGGAAGGAGCGCGCATCTTCATCAATTGCAGGGTGGTCGCGATCGGGGAAAGGGGATTGCGCAGTTCGTGTCCCAGCATCGCCAGGAATTCGTCTTTCGCGCGCGCCGCCTGCTGCAACTCCACTTCGCGCTCGCGCAGGGCCGCTTCGGCCCGTGCACGGAGGATGCCCGCCCAGATGCGTTCCGCCGTCTGGCGCACAAGCTCGACGTCGGCCGCCGACCACGCGCGCGGCTCGGAGTCCGTCACGCAGAGCGCGCCGACAAGTTCTCCGCCTTTCAAGAGCGGTATGGTTATGTGGGCCCGGATCCGCGCCTGCGACATGGCAGGCCGGTCGGATCCGGGCACGATCTCCGCGCTTTCCACGTCCGTGACCACGACGGTCTCGCCGCGCCGCAGGAGCGGCACGACCCAGCCGTAATCCACGAGCCGGAAGTCGCCCGCGAGCGAGGGCGAGTCCCCACGCAGGTAGTCGTGCCGGACGCGCGCGTAGCCCTCTCCTTCATTGATCTCGACGTAGTAGGCGCGATCCACCTGCAAGTGTTCGCCGATCAGTCGGCACGCCTCCGCCTGGATCTGCGCCGGCTCCGCCAGCGGTCGCAACTCGTCGCTGAGCTTCAGCAGGAAAGCCTGCCGTTCCTCGCTCTTCCGCAGGGCGATCTCGGCGCGCTTTCGGTCAGTGATGTTCTCGAAGAAAACGGTGAAGCGATCGTTCGCGTGCGGGTAAACGTAGACTTCGTACCAGCGGCCGAGCGGGGCGACTTCGTGCTCGATCCGCTCCGCCCGACCTGCCTTGAGGATGCGGTCGAAGGTCCGCGGCCACCATTTCCTGGTGCGCGGGAGGACCTCATGCCCGGTGCGGCCGATTGCACGATTGACGGGGATGCCGACCAGCCGCTCGAAGGCGGGATTCAAATCGAGGAAGCGGAAATCCACGGTCCGGCCCTTCGCGTCGCGGATCAGCTCGCATTCGGCATAACCCTGCACCATTTCGGCAAACAGAGACCGGTATTTCTCCTCGCTCTCGTGCAATGCCGCTTCGGCGCGGGCCCGCCGTGCCACCGCCCAGGTGCGTTCCGCCACCTCCTGCACCAGTTCCACTTCCGCCCGCGTCCACTCGCGCGGGCGCATGCTGTCAACGCCGAAATTGACCTCTTCCCGCCCTTGCTTCACCAGCGAGACCACGATGAGCGAGGCAACACCTGCTTTCGACCAGGTATTCCGGATGTCGTCGTCGAAGCGGGGATCGGTCGCCACATCGGTCACGACGACCGGCTGCCCGCGGCGCAGCATTTCGGTGAAGAATCCGCCGGCGAAATCGAGATAGCGGATGCGCTCGGGCAGTCGCTGGCCTTCGCACGCGTACTGGCCCCGGATCACGGAAACCGGCGCCTCCGGTTCGCCTTCTATTTCCGCGTACAGCGTGCGGCTCGCGCCCATGTGCTCGCAGAGCATCCGGGATGCGGTCAACTGGATTTCGGCGGCATCGGAGAGCGGCCGCAGCGCATCGGTGAGCTTCAGCAGGAACGCTTTCTGCGCGTTGTCCTCGACACGCGCAGCACCGCCGTCATGTCGCTCACGTCTGTGAGCGCTTCCAGCGAAACCGCCTGGCGAATCACTTCCAGTATTCATGGCGGCTGCCCCTAGACGGGACCGGCGCCTTGAGTATAGAGCGCAGGCGCCAACTGCGCGTTGGACCTGGATGCTGGAAGGCAACCTTCCGCTGACGGCGCGAGGTACGTTCTTGACGACGACCCCACGCCCGTTGTGGATGATGACCGTCGTCGGCCAGGCACCCGCGCGTGCGTCCCTGCCTCACGCGCATCCGCCACCGACCGCGTTGGGAAATCGCTCTGACATGACCCCGCTCGACAAGCCCCTCAAGTGCGCGCTCGACATCGAGGGCAAGGCCTACACGCTGGCGATCGATCCCGAAGGCATGAAGCTCGCCCCGAAGGGCCATCGCAACGGCGTGGAACTGCGCTGGAAGGATCTCGTCAGCGGCGATGCGGGGCTCGCCGCCGCGTTGCAGGCATCCGTCAGGCGCTGACGCGCCGATGCACCGCGCAATCCGGTCCGGGCGTGTGCACCCGCGCGCGCCGTGCATCTACATGCTCAGGGCCGGAGCAGAGTGAACAAAGGCAACCATTTCTCTTCCCGCATCCTTTGCATCCCGCCACTCCCAGCGCAGTTCCGGAATCGGTTCGGTACTGCCATGCCGATGCGGAAAGATGACCGCCTTGCGCGGACCGATGCGCAGGTCCATGCCGGGGCGCAAGCCGAGGGAAGCGAGTTCCTCGCTGGCGATGTCGGCTTCCAGCGACTGCTCCAGGGATGCGATGTGCAGGTCCAGGTGCGTCACGCTGCCGGCGAGATAGATGTGGCGCAGCCGCGCGTTCCATGCCGGCCGCGTTTCATCGTCCTCGACGCGCAGGTGCTCGGGCCGGATGTATGCCACGGCCGCGCCGTATCGGTCTGCCCACGGCGGTTCCGGCAATGACCACTCCGAGGCCGCGAGGCGATCGTGCCTGTAGCTCAGCGGAACCTTGTTGACCTTGCCGATGAACTCGCACACGAACGGCGTCGCCGGGTGCTGGTAGAGAACCTCCGGCGTATCCACCTGCTCGATGCGGCCCTTGTTCATCACCGCGATGCGATCGGCGAGCTCCAGCGCTTCTTCCTGGTCGTGGGTGACGAAGATGGTGGTCAATCGCGACTCGTCATGCAGCTCGCGCAGCCAACGCCGCAGGCGCACGCGTACCTGCGCATCCAGCGCGCCGAACGGCTCGTCCAGCAGCAACAGGCCGGGTTCGACTGCCAGCGCGCGCGCCAGCGCGACGCGCTGGCGCTGGCCGCCGGAAAGTTGCGAGGGATAGCGATCGCCGCAATCCTGGAGTTGCACCCGCCGCAGCAGCCGCCGGACCCGATCCGCGATTTCGCGGCGCCGCGGACGCGTGCGCCACGGCCGCACGCGCAGGCCGAAGGCGATGTTGTCGCGTACGGTGAGGTGCCGGAACAGCGCGTAATGCTGGAACACCAGTCCGACCTTGCGCTTGCGCGCCGGCGCGGCGAGGAAGTCCGCGCCTTCGTGTTCGACGCTGCCGCTGTCGGGATAATCCAGCCCGGCGAGAATGCGCAACAACGTGGTCTTGCCCGAACCGGACGGGCCGAGCAGCGCCACGAATTCGCGCGGCGCGATGCTCAGGCTGACATCGTCAAGCGCGGCGAAACCGGTGAAGCGGCGCGTCAGGTTCCTGATCTGCATGACGGTGTCCTCAATGTCCGCCCGGCGCATGCGCGGCCAGCGCGTCCGCGTAGCGTCGTTCCAGCAGGCTCTTGATCGCGAGCGTGAACAACGCGAGCAAGGCCAGCAGGGACGCGACCGCGAAGGCGCCCACGTAGTCGTATTCGTTGTAGCGCATCTCCACTTCCAGCGGCATCGTCGTGGTGAAGCCACGGATGTGGCCGGACACGACGGAGACCGCGCCGAATTCGCCCATGGCGCGCGCATTGCACAACAGCACGCCATACAGCAACGCCCAGCGGATGTTGGGCAGCGTCACGCGGAAGAACATCTGCCAGGCGCTCGCGCCCAGCACGCGTGCGGCTTCGTCTTCCTCGCCGCCCTGCGATTGCATCAGGGGAATCAGTTCGCGCGCCACGAACGGCAGCGTCACGAACACCGTCGCCAGCACCAGGCCCGGCACGGCGAAGATGATCCTGATGCCGTGCGCGTCCAGCCACGGACCGAACCAGCCCTGCGCGCCGAACAGCAGCACGTAGATCAGGCCCGAGATCACCGGCGAAACGGAGAAGGGAATATCAATGATCGCGCCGAGCAGCGCCTTGCCGGGAAACTGGAAGCGCGCCATCAGCCAGGCTGCGGTCACGCCGAAAACCAGGTTCAACGGCACCGCGATGCCGGCGACGAGCAAGGTCAGCAGGATCGAAGCGCGCGCCTCGGGCTGCGCGATGCTCGCGAGATACGCGGCAGCGCCTTGCCGCAAACCTTCCGCGAATACCACCGCCAACGGACACAACAGGAACACCAGCATGAAGGCGATGGCGATCAGTACCAGTGCCGCGCGCATCCACTGCCGCGGTGGTGCGGTTGCGCGCGGGATCGCGATCGCGTTCATGCGGGCAGCTCCGTCCAGCGGCCGCTCCAGCGCTGCAGCAGCGAGATCATGATCAGCAGCACGAACGAGAACGCCAGCATGATCACGGCCAGTGCCGCCGCGCCGGCGTAATCGAACTGCTCCAGCTTCTGCACGATCAGCAGCGGCGCGATTTCCGAGCGCATCGGGATGTTGCCGGCGATGAAGATCACCGATCCGTATTCGCCGGCCGCGCGCGCCAGCGCCAGCGCAAAGCCGGTCAGGAGCGTGGGGGCCAGCATCGGCAACAGAACGCGGGAGAAGGTTTGCCAGCGACGCGCACCGAGGCTTTCGGCGGCTTCCTCGATCTCGCGATCGAGATTTTCCAGCACCGGTTGCAACGTGCGCACCACGAACGGGAATCCGACGAACGCCATCGCGATCAGCACGCCCTGGGGCGCATAGGCGATGCGGATATCCGCGAGCGCGAACCAGCGGCCCAGCCAGCCGTTGGGCGCATACAGCGCCGTCAGCGCAATGCCCGCCACCGCCGTGGGCATCGCGAACGGAAGATCGATGAAGGCATCCAGCAGGCGCCGGCCCGGAAAGCGGTAGCGCACCAGCACCCACGCGACCAGCAGTCCGGCCAGCGCATCCAGCAAGGCTGCGAGCAGTGCGCCGCCGAAAGACAAGCGCAAGGCTGCGATCACGCGAGCCGAGGACAGCAGGTGCAGCCATGCCGATGCGCCCGCGCCGGTGGCCTTCCACGCCAGCGCGGCCAGTGGCAGCAGCACGATCAGGCCCAGGTAGCTCAGCGTCAACCCGAGGCTCAACCCGAAACCCGGCAGGACACGACGCTTCATGGCTCAGCCGCCCGGTCCGATCTGGTCGAAGATGCCGCCGTCCGCGAAGAACTTCGCCTGCACCTTGCGCCAGTCGCCGAACACCTCGCGGATGGTGAAGGTCTTCACCTTCGGAAATTGCGCGGCGTATTTCGCCATCACCTGCGGTGAGCGCGGGCGATAGAAGTTCTTCGCTTCCAGTTCCTGTCCCTGCGGCGAATACAGGAACTTCAGGTACGCCTCGGCAACCGCGCGCGTGTGGTGCTTGTCCACGTTCGCATCGATGACGGTAACCGGCGGTTCGGCGAGGATGCTCAGCGAAGGCACCACGATTTCGAAACTGCCCTTGCCGAGCTCGCGCTGTGCAAGCAATGCCTCGTTCTCCCACGCCAGCAGCACGTCACCCATGCCGCGCTGCACGAACGTGTTGGTTGCGCCGCGTGCGCCGGCGTCGAGTACCGGCACGTGCTGATACAGCGCCTTCACGAACGCGCGCGCTTTGGCCTCGTTGCCGCCCGGCTGCTTCAACGCATAACCCCAGGCGGCGAGGAAGTTCCAGCGCGCGCCGCCGGAGGTCTTCGGATTCGGCGTGATCACCTGCACGCCCGGCCTGACCAGGTCGGACCAGTCCCTGATCTTCTTCGGATTGCCCTTGCGGACCAGGAAGACGATCGTCGAGGTGTAGGGCGCGGAATTGTCGGGCAGGCGCTGTTGCCAGTTCTTCGCGACCAGGCCGCGGTCGGCGAGCGTGTCCAGGTCATAAGCCAGCGCGAGCGTGGCGACGTCGCCCGGCAAGCCGTCGGCGATCGCGCGCGCCTGCTTGCCGGATCCGTCGTGCGACATGCGAAGGGTGACCGTGTCGCCGTGCTGCGCCTTCCATTGCGCGGCGAACGCCGCATTGACGTCGCGATAGAGCTCGCGCGTCGGATCATAGGACACGTTGAGCAAGGTCACGCCGCTCGCTGCGGCGAGCAGTGGCACGGCGAGGGAGAGAAAGCATGCGAACAGCAGCGCGACACGTTTCATGGAGGCGTCCTTGCATCACGAAAGCGGAATGCTTGCCTGTGACGCTGCCCGTTGCCGTCCGGCAGCAGAGTTCTCGGCCACTACTCCATCATGGCAAGAGTTAAGTGCGCGCTAGGACTTGGTGGACGCCCGGTTTCGACGGTGGTCGGACCCGCGACTTCGAAGGCGCGCCGTTGTCACGGGACCGTCACGCCCGCGTCCTTCGCGTGCAATGAGCCGCCGGCAAGCTGGGCATGACCTCAAGGAGGAGCCGAGATCATGCATATCGCCTTCGTCACCGAAACCTGGCCACCGCAAATCAACGGCGTTGCGCTTACCGTGTACGCCCTGGCGCAGGGGATGATTGCGCGGGGACATCGGGTCGAGGTCGTGCGCCCCGGAACGGAGGCGTACGAGCACGGCATGGAAATGGTGCCCGCCCGGGCCATCCGCATGCCGCGCTATCCGGGCCTGCACGTCGGACTGCGGCAAGCATTGAACCTGTACACGCGTTGGAGGGCCCGGGGCCCGGATGTGGTCTACATCGCCAGCGAGGGACCGCTGGGCGCCTCGGCCATGCGCGCCGCCAAGTTGCTCGGCATTCCGGTCATAACCGGATTCCATACCCGTTTCGACGACTATGCCGCGCATTACGGCGTAGGCTGGCTGAATCCTCTGGTGCGCGCCTGGCTGCTGCGATTTCATCGCAGGGCAATGGTGACGCTGGTGCCGACCCGCGAGCTCGTCGAGGAGCTGCGCAGCGACGGCGTCGCCCATGTGCAGCGACTGCGGCGAGGCGTCGATGCCGCACTGTTCGATCCCGCGCGCCGGGACATGTCGCTGCGTGCGAGCTGGGGAGCTGCGAAAGATGCGCCCGTGATGCTGTGCGTCGGTCGCGTCGCCGCGGAGAAGAATCTCGGCCTTGCGATCCAGGCCTTCCGGATCCTGCAGGCGCGGCGCCCATCCGCGCGCCTGGTCATCGTCGGCGACGGGCCGCAACGTCCGGCGCTCGCTGCGGCGAGTCCGGACGTCCATTTCGTCGGCGCCAGACATGGCGTCGAACTCGCGGCGCATTACGCGAGCGCGGATGTATTCCTGTTCCCCAGCCTCACCGAAACCTTCGGGAACGTCGTACTGGAGGCGATGGCCTCGGGCCTGCCACTCGTCGCATTCGATCGTGCCGCCGCCCAGGAGCACGTCGCGAACGGCATCTCGGGCCTGGTGGTGCCGGGTTCGGATTCGAGGGGGTTCATCGGCAGCGCCTATGCCCTGGGCATGGACAGCGAGCTGCGCGAAAGAATGGGCTTCAACGCACGGCTGGCGGCACAGCGTTGCACGCCCGAGGCGGTCATCGCCGGGTTCGAAGCGGTACTCCATTCCCTGCTGCAGGAGCTGAGCCTTGAACACGCTTGCTCGGGCGCCCAAGCCTGATCGCCACGGATTTGAATCGGAGTTGTGCCGGCGGGCCAATTACTGGGGTGCGAGGCACGGTATCGGTTCGCTTTTCCGGGTCGTCAGCAAACTGGGTGACGGCTGGTTCTGGTACGCGCTCATTGCACTGCTCGCCGGACTGGGTGGCGATCGCGGCCGGCAGGCCGCCGCGCAGATGCTGGTCACCGGCTGGATCGCGTGGCTGTTGTACAAGATCCTGAAACTCTGCACGCGCCGGCCACGCCCTTTCCATGCGAACGCCGAAGTGGTTGCCCACATGCGGCCGCTGGACGAATACAGTTTCCCCTCCGGGCACACGATGCACGCGGTCAGCTTCAGCGTCGTCGCGATCGCCTGGTTCCCGCAACTGGCCATCCCGCTGATCGCGTTCAGCGTGCTGGTCGCGACCTCGCGGGTGGTGCTGGGGCTGCATTACCCGAGCGATGTGCTGGCCGCAATCGCGATCGGCGCCGTTCTGGGCGCTGGCTCCATGGCCGTGCAGCCCACCTGGTTCATGTCATGACTTCCGCGTGCCTTGGAACCGCTCGCATCATTCGATATGCGGTCTTGCGCGGTATCGACGCGTGTCGCCAAGCTGCTCTCTCGAGCCCCAGATCGAGCGGAGCAGCCGGTCCGAACACTAATTCAACGTTCTGCTCGCTTCAGGAGTCGCCGTGAATTCGATCCACGTGAAGCGGCCTGGTCAGCAGGCGCACTAAGACCAGCGCCAGTGCCACCCCAATGAGCTGCGCAACGATGAAGCCCGGCACGTCCACTGGCCGGATCCCTGCGAACGTGGTCGTCAGCGCGCGTGCGATCGTGACTGCGGGATTGG
>JBQCHG010000017.1:0-68451 GCA_051954935.1 Rhodanobacteraceae bacterium | reverse complement strand
GCAAGCAGCGCAACGGTCCGATCGACACGGTCAAGCTCACTTTTCTTGGCCAGTACACCAAGTTCGAGAACTACGCGCCGGAGTCTTACATCGGACGCTTGGAGTAGCCGTGGCACGCGGCGCGGTTGCAACCATCCACCTCGATGCGCTGCGCGCGAACCTCGCGCGCATCCGTGCGCTCGGCGGGAACGCGAAAGTGATGGCCGTGGTAAAGGCCGATGCGTACGGCCATGGGCTGGAACGCTGCGCGCGTGCGCTGTCCGATGCCGATGCATTCGGCGTGGCTTCGATCGCAGACGGCTTGCGCCTGCGCGCGGCCGGGCACCGCAACCGCATCGTGGTGCTGAGCGGGCCGGATGCGGCGAGCGATCTCGCCGAGATGCGCCGGCTGGAGCTGGAAGCGGTGATCCACCATGATTCGCAATTGCAACTCCTGGCCGCGGAGAAAAGCGCGCAGCGCCTGCGCGTGTGGCTGAAGCTGGACACCGGCATGCACCGCCTGGGTTTTCCCGCCGAACGCGCGCCGGAACTGCACGCGCGCTTGCGCGCAATGCCGAGTGTGGACCCCGGCATCGTGTTGATGACGCATTTCGCATCGAGCGACGAATTCGACAACGACCTCACCGCGCGCCAGATCGCGTGTTTCGATGATGCCACCCGCGGGCTCTCCGCCGAGCGCGCGCTGTCCAATTCCGCAGGCGTGCTGGGCTGGCCGGCTGCGCGTGGCGACTGGGTGCGCGTGGGCGGGCTGCTGTACGGGCTGTCGGTGGCGGAAGGAAAGACCGGCGCGGATTTCGGATTCCACCCGGCCATGACGCTCTCCACCCGCCTGATCGCGATCAATGCGATCAAGCGCGGGGAGCACGTCGGCTATGGCTCGACTTACGAATGCGAAGAAGACATGCCGGTCGGCGTGGCCGCGATCGGCTACGGCGACGGTTATCCGCGCAGCGCGCCTTCGGGTACGCCGGTGCGGGTCAACGGCGCGCAAGCGTGGATCATCGGTCGCGTCTCGATGGACCTGATCACGCTGGACCTCCGCGGTGCGCCCGCAGCCCGCGTCGGCGACACGGTGACGCTGTGGGGACCGGAGTTGCCGGTGGAAACCGTCGCGCGGCACGCCGGCACGATTTCGTACGAGCTGACGTGCGGCGTGACGCGGCGGGTGTTGTTCGCGGAGGACGGCCACTGATGGCCAAAGCCAAGACCGCCTACGTCTGCGCCGATTGCGGCGCGGAATACCCGAAATGGCAGGGCCAGTGCGAGGCCTGCGGCGCCTGGAACACGCTTTCGGAATTCATCGTGCAGCCGGCGAAAGCCGCCGCTGCCGGTGGCGCGCGCAACACCGGTTACGCGGGCGCCGCAGACGCCGCGCGCGTGCAGCCGCTCGTTGCGATCGCGAACGAGGACGAAGCGCGCCACGTCACCATGATCGGCGAACTCGATCGCGTGCTGGGCGGCGGCCTCGTGGAAGGCTCGGTGGTGCTGGTCGGCGGTGACCCGGGCATCGGCAAGTCCACGTTGCTGTTGCAGGCGCTCGGCGCGCTCGGCGCCTCGCTGCCGGGCCTGTACGTGACCGGCGAGGAATCGCTGGCGCAGGTGGCCGCGCGCGGGCGCCGGCTCGGGGTCGCGCTGGAACCGCTGCGCGCGCTGGCGGAAACCTGCGTCGAGCGCATCCTTGAACACGCGCAGAAGGAAAAGCCTCGCGTGCTGGTGGTGGATTCGATCCAGACCATCTGGACCGAACTGCTGACCGCGGCACCGGGCTCGGTCTCGCAGGTGCGCGAGTCCGCCGCGCGGTTGACGCGCTTCGCCAAGGAAACCGGCACCTGCGTGTTCCTCGTCGGTCATGTGACCAAAGAGGGTGGCATCGCGGGCCCGCGCGTGCTGGAGCACATGGTTGACGCGGTGCTGTATTTCGAAGGCGAGGCCGGTTCGCGCTTCCGCGTGCTGCGCGCGTTCAAGAACCGCTTCGGCGCGGTGAATGAACTCGGCGTGTTCGCGATGTCGGACAAGGGCCTGCGCGAAGTGCCCAACCCTTCCGCGATCTTCCTCTCCGCGCATCCGCAGCCGACTTCCGGTAGCGCGGTGATGGTGACGCGCGAAGGTACGCGCCCGCTGCTGGTGGAAGTGCAGGCGCTGGTGGATCAGTCTTCGCTCGGCAATCCGCGCCGCGTGGCACTTGGACTGGAACAAAATCGCCTTGCGATGCTGCTGGCCGTGTTGCATCGCCATGGCAATGCTGCCGTTTACGACCAGGACGTGTTCGTCAACGTGGTCGGCGGCATCCGCGTGGGCGAAACCGCGGCCGACCTGCCGGTGCTGCTGGCCGTGCTTTCGTCGTTTCGCGACCGTCCGCTGCCGGACAAGACCGTTGCCTTCGGCGAGGTCGGCCTGTCCGGCGAAATCCGCCCGGTTCCGAATGGCGAGGAACGCCTGAAGGAAGCCGCGCAGCACGGCTTCCGTCGCGCGATCGTGCCGAGGGCGAATGCGCCCAAGAAATCGCGCGTCGGCGAGCTTGAAGTGATCGCGGTGGAGCGGCTGTGCGATGCGATTGCTGCCGCGTCCGGCGCGGTCCAAGGAACCTCTGAATAAGCTGCTGCGCTCGGCATCTTGCGCGCCGGCGACGCGCAACCACGGAGCATTTCTGCCATGGATGGCAGCTTCGCTCGCGACGCTTCTTCAGAGGTTCCTAGTTCACCGGAAACGCGAGGAATTCGGGCGTGCGCTCGGCGCGCGCGGCGAACGCCGCGAGCTTCGGACAGCCGCCCGCCGGCACGACTTCCCCCGCGACGAGCTGGGCAAAACCCCAGGCGACCGCCAGCGTGATATCGGCTTGCGTCAGCGCATCGCCGAACAACCATGCGCTCCCGCTGGCGCCGCGCAATTCCTGCTCCAGCAGGGCGCAGGCGGATTGCAATTGTCCGCTCACGCGCGCGATCCAGTCCGCATCCTGCAGGTTCGCCGCGCGACGGTGTTCGTAGTACACCTGCGCGGATTTTTCGCACACCACCAGCGCCAGGCCGACCCAGCGCAGGGCACGGCGACGGGCCTCCGGCGTGTCCGGCATCAGCCGGCGCCCGGCCAGTGTTTCCGCGTAGTCGATGATCAGCGTGGAATCCACCAGTTGCGTGCCGTCGTCGCACACCAGCGTCGGCACCCGCACCAGCGGATTGATCGCGCGTAGCGCGTCGAAGTCGCGGAACACCGACAGCGCCTTGCGTTCGAACGGGATGCCGAGCAGGCGCAGCGAAATCGCGGTGCGGCGCACGTAAGGGGAATCGAGCAGGCCGATCAGTTGCATGGGTTTCTCCGGATCAATTCAGCCCCGAAAGCTCGACCGCGTCCGAACCCACGCGCAGCACGGAGCCCTGTTCGTACCAGTCACCCAGCACGATGCGTTGCGCGAGTCCGTCCAGTTCGAAATCGTGGATTGCGGGACGATGGGTGTGGCCGTGGATCATGCGCGTGACGTGCGCGTCGCGCAGTGCGGTTTCCACCGCGCCCTGATTGACGTCCATGATCGCCATCGCGGTTTGCGAAACGTGTTCGCGGCTGGCATCGCGTGCCTCTTGCGCGAAGGCGCGGCGCGCGGCAAGCGGTCGCGACAGGAACCGCCGCTGCCAGGCCGGATCGCGCACCTGCTTGCGAAAAGCGAGATAGGCTGCATCGTCCGTGCAGAGCGTGTCGCCGTGCAGCAGGAGCGTCGGCGTGCCGTACAGATCGACGATCGTGCCGTCATCCAGGATTGCCATGCCCGCGCGCCTCGCGTACTCCTCGCCGAGCAGGAAATCGCGATTCCCCGCGATGAAGTAGATCGGCACTCCGGAATCATTCAGCGCCTTCAGCGCCGAAGCGACGCGCACGGGCAACGGCGCGTCGTCATCATCCCCGATCCATGCCTCGAACAGGTCGCCGAGGATATAGAGCGCATCCGCATGGCGTGCTTCGTTCGCGAGGAAGCGCTCGAACAACTCGACGATGTGCGGGCGCGAATCGTCGAGGTGGAGGTCGGAGACGAAGAGCGTCGCCACTTAGTGCTTCACCGGCGCGGCGCTCTTTTTCTTCTTCGCAGGCTGCGTGTTCGCCGGGATCTGCCCGGTCGAGGGCGAGACCGGCTCGGTGGTCGGTTGCGCGGCATCGCCGATCACCTTGGCGCTTTCGATCACAGGCAGCGGCCGTGGCACGTCGCCAACGAACGGACCTTGCGGGCCGGTCGGCAGGTTGTCGATCTTGTCCACCACGTCCATGCCGTCCACGACCTTGCCGAAGACCGCGTAGCCCCAGGTCATTCCGTTCTGGTTGCCGACGTAGTCCAAGCGAGGGTTGTCCACGATGTTGAAGAAAAACTGCGCGGTTGCCGAATCCGGATCCGGTCCGCGCGCGGCGGCAACTGTGCCGCGCAGGTTCGAGAGACCATTGTTTGCCTCATCCGGAACAGGTGGGCGAGTGCGCTTGGGCGTCAACTGCCGCGTGTAGAGACCGCCCTGCACCAGGAAGCCGGGAATCACGCGATGGAACACGGTGCCATCGTAGAAGCTGTCCTTCACGTACTGCAGGAAATTGGCGACCGTGCGCGGCGCCTTGTCCGGAAACAGTTCGATGGTGATGTCGCCCATCGAGGTGTGCAGCTTCACCTGCGGATGCACGACCGCGGGCGTCGCGGCGGTCGAAGCGGGCACCGGCGGCGCGGCGGAAGCGGCGAACGCGAGCGACGACAAGAGCAGGGCGGCAGCACAGAAGCGCAGGAGGGTTCGTTTCATGGCGTCCGGAACAGCGGAAAGGCGTGCCAATGATACGCAGCACGGCTGAATCGTGCAGAAGGTTCGCTATTCGGCGAGCGGCAGCACGCGTTCCTTCCCGAACACGCAGGCGAAGGTCGAGCCCTTGCCCGGTTCGCTGGCCACTTCCAGCCGCGCCTGGTGCAATGCCAGCACGTGCTTGACGATGGACAGGCCGAGGCCCGTGCCGCCGGTTTCGCGCGAGCGGCTGGAGGAAACGCGATAGAAGCGCTCGGTCAGGCGCGGGATGTGTTGCGCGGGAATGCCGTAGCCCGTGTCCGTCACGCTGAAGCGCGCGCCGCCGTTGCGATCTCGTTGCCAGCGGATTTCGATGCGGCCGCCCGCTGGCGTGTAGCGCACCGCGTTGCTGACCAGGTTGGAGAACGCGCTGTGCAGATCACGCGGCGAGCCGAGCAGGTTGCAACGTGCGGCATTTTCCAGTGCGATCGCGTGGCGACCCTGGCTCAGCGCTTCGGCCTCCTTGCCGAGCGTCGCAAATAGCGGCGCGATCTCGACCTCCTCTTCGCTCAGGCGCTGCTGCGTCTCAAGGCGCGACAACGTGAGCAGGTCCTCGACGATCTGGCCCATGCGCTTGGATTGCGCGCGCAATTCGCCGAGGATCGGCGCCAGCGGGGGCACGTCCTCGGGCTCGATCAGCTCGAGGTACCCGTGGATGACGGTGAGCGGGGTGCGCAATTCGTGCGAGACGTTGGCGACGAAGTCGCGGCGCACCTGTTCCAGATGCAGCAGCGCGCTGATGTCGCGCGCCAGCAGCAGGCGTTGGCCGTCGGACAGCGGGATCAGCGAGAACGAGAGATGGATATCGGGCGCATTCGTCGCGGGCACCTCGTCCAGTTCCTCGCGACCGCCGGAAGCGAGCCAGGCCGTGACCATTGCCGAACCCAGGCGTTCGCTCAGATGCGCTCCGCGATCGCCGCGGTCGAGACCAAGCAGCCGCTGGGCCGCATGGTTGCTCCAGAGCATGCATCCTTGGGCGTCGAGCAGCACCAGCGCGTCGGGGAGCATGCCGGCGGCGCCGCGCAACGCGCGCAACTGCCGCGCCAGCCGGCGTGCGCGGGGAAGATCGGGGCTTCGGGCCATCGGCGCGACTACTCGCTGGCCGAAAAGCGGTAGCCCGTGCCGCGCACGGTCTGCACCATTCCGTCCAGGCCGTGCGGCTCCAGCGTCTGCCGCAAGCGACGGATGTGCACGTCCACCGTGCGCTCTTCCACGTACACGCTGCCGCCCCAGACATGGTCGAGCAGCTGCGCGCGCGAATACACGCGCTCCGGGTGGGTCACGAAGAAATGCAGCAGGCGGTATTCGGTCGGGCCGATCTGCACCGGCTCATCGTTGGCGTACACGCGATGTGCCGGGCCGTCCACGCGCAGCGCACCGATCTCGATGGTACCGCTGCCATCGTCGCCCTGCGTACGGCGCAGCACCGCGCGGATCCGCGCCAGCAGTTCGCGGGTGGAGAACGGCTTCACCACGTAATCGTCCACGCCCGCTTCCAGCCCGTTGACGCGGTCGATTTCCTCGCCGCGCGCAGTCAGCATGATGATCGGTATTTCGCGGGTCGCTTCCTCGCGGCGGAGGCGGCGCGCGAGTTCCAGTCCGGAGGTGCCGGGCAGCATCCAGTCCAGCAGGATCAGGTCGGGAATCTGCTCGGCGATCGCGTGCTGGGCCGCACGCGCATCGGCCGCGTGCAGCGGCTCCATGTCCGCGCGACGCAGCGCGAATGCGACCATGTCGCGGATCGAGGCCTCGTCCTCGACGATCAGGATGCGTTTGCGCATGCGTTCCGCCGGGTTGCCATCACACTGTCATTCCAGCGGGCGCATGTTACAGCGCTATGACAATTGAAGCCCGGACGGGTCGCGATCATCCTTGACCGCCAGAGTCAAAAAGCGGTCATCCCTGACCGCACTGGAATCAGAACTGCTGACACGAACTCCCGCCGCAGGCGTGGAAGCCCAGCTGGCTGCTGCCGCTGTCCGGCTGGTCGCCGGCCTGCGGCAGGTTGCGCCGCTGCATCTCCAGCGCGATCGGCGTGATCAGCGCGATGGTGGCTTCGATTCGCGCGCGCGAGTAGTAGTCCAGGTCCTTGCGTTCCGACAGGCGCTGCAACTGCCCGAGCGCATCCTGCGGACGGCCCGAGAGGAAGGTGGCATCCGCATAGGCTTCGCCGGCACGGATATCGTCACCCGCGAGATGCGAGGCGTGGCCGTAGGTGCGATACAACTCGGGTTCCGAATCGTCGTTGAGCAGCGGCTTCAATTGTTCCTGCGCGAGCTTCGCGCTGGCGGGCTTGCCGTCCGCGAGCAACGCCTGCGCATAACCCAGCGCGATCGCCGGATTGCGTGGGGATTGCGCGCTCAAGCTGGCGTAGCGTTGCAGCGCTTCGGCGCGATGTCCGGCCGCGAGATCGGCATCGGCAAGTCCCAATTGCAACGTGCTGCTGCCGGGATTGGCCGCGAGCAGCCCGGTGAGGATATCCACCGCTTTCTGCGCGTGACCGGCGCGCTGCAGCGCCAGTGCGTAGCCGTAGCGGTGTGCGGGGGTGACGAAGTCGCCGCCGCGCGCCAGGTTGCGCGCGTAATAGGCGACCATGTCGTTGAAATCCTGCGCGGAGAGCACGCGCACGCGTTCGCGGATCAGCGGGTATTCGCTATTTTCTTCCATGCGCGGTGCATTCAGCAGCGCCCCGGGGTTCTTGACGAACGGAAGCAGCGAGAGATTGTCCACCGACGCGGCGGATGCAAGTTGCGGCACGTTGCGGCTCTGCTCCTCGATCACGTGCGCGCGCGCCTTGGCTTCGGCGATGCGCTCGCTGGTGACAGGATGGGTTTGCAGGAACGGCGGCGCATCGCCGGAGTAGTCGCCGCCATCGCCGCCGCCGGGCCTGAGCGTGCGCGCCATCCGGTTGAAGAAATCGGCCATGGCGTCCGGATCGAAACCGGCTTTCGCCAACGTGCCGATGCCGACGCGATCGGCTTCCGCCTCGTCCTTGCGTGTGAAATCGATCTGCTCCTGCTGCATCAGGCCCATGCCGGCGGTGAGGATGCCCGGGCCCGCGCTCTGGCTGGAACCGCCTGCCGCAATCAGCATGCCCAGGGTGGCCAGCGCGTAGAGCGGCGCCTTCTTCTTCGCATCCTCGAAGGCGCGCTCGAGATGGTGCTGGCTGATGTGCGCCAGCTCGTGCGCGATCACCGCCGCCAGTTCGCTCTCGTTCGCGGTCGTGGCGATCAGGCCGGAGTTGACGAAGATGTAGCCGCCCGGCGCGGCGAAGGCATTGATGTCCGGGTCGCGGAGCACGGTGAAGGTGTAGTGCTGACCGGGATCGGCGCTGGCTGCGACCAGCCGATAGCCCAGCGAGCGCATGTAGGCATCCACCTGCGGGTCGTCCAGCACCTGGTTCATCGAGCGCAGTTCGCGCAACATGCTCTCGCCATAGGCTGTCTCCTCCTGCGGAGAGATCAGCCCGGCCGCTGAACTGCCGAGATTGGGCAGGTTCACGTCTTGCTGGGCGGCCGCGGGCAGGGCCAGCGCAAGGCAGGTGAGGGCGGGAAACAGCAATCGCGTGCGCATGGGATCAAGTGAACCACAGCGGTGGGAAACCGCTCGACCTTCGACAACTTAGCGCGGTATCGGTTCCGCCGACAGTGCTGCGCGCCGCGCGTTCAGCGTTGGTGTTCGTGCGATCGTCCATGATCGCCGCTCGAATCAACGTCGCACCAGATTGGATATTTTCCTACCAGCTAGACTACGAGCGGCCACGGAGCTCTTCAGTCATGGATGGCGCTCCTTGGCCGTACTGTCAAACAACAGCCCGCTCGAACTTGCATGGCCGACATCGAAATCTACTCCACCGCGATCTGCCCCTATTGCGTCGCCGCCAAGAACCTGCTGAAAGCCAAGGGATTGAGTTGGCGCGAAATCCGCATCGACACCGACCCGGCCGCACGCGGTGCGATGCTCGAGCGCAGCGGGGGCCGTCGCACGGTGCCGCAAATCTTCATCAACGGCGCCCACGTGGGCGGTTTCGACGATCTGGCGAAAGCCGAGCACGACGGCACACTGGCGCGGCTGCTGGGGGATGCGGCATGAGCATGGATGAAAAGAAGGATCGTCTGGCCGAGTTCACGGCCTTCCGTCAGCGCATGAACGAACGGATCCTGGAGCACGACAACCAGGTGGTGCGCCGGTTCTTCGCGCTGGACACGCAGACCTACAAGCCGGGTGTGCTGAACGAAAAAACCAAGGAGCTGCTGGGGCTGGTGGCTTCACTGGTGCTGCGTTGCGACGACTGCATCAGCTACCACGTCGCCCAGTGCCGCGAAGCGGGCGTAAACCGCGACGAGTTCTTCGAGGCGTTCTCGGTGGGGCTGGTGGTGGGTGGCTCGATCGTGATTCCGCACCTGCGGCGCGCGGTGGATTTCCTCGACCAGCTCGAAGCTGCCGGTACGCCGGCCTGAACCCTTCTGCCGAGCTGCCCAAGCTGGCGTGAAACGTGGTGATCGCCGATAATTGCATGTTTGCCTGCGCGGCTTCCATCGCGCCACAGGAGTTTTCGCATGACCACTAGCATCGCGGTGATCCGCGGCGACGGCATCGGCCCGGAGATCATGACCGCCACCCTGCGCGTGCTGGATGCGCTCGACGCGGGGCTTGCCTACGAATTCGTGGACGCCGGCATGGCCGCGCTGGACAAGCACGGCGAACTGCTGCCGCAGGCCACGCTGGATTCCATCGCCAAACACCGCGTCGCGCTGAAAGGTCCGTTGACCACGCCCGTCGGCAAGGGCTTTTCCTCGCTCAACGTCGAGTTGCGCAAGCGCTTCGATCTGTACGCTAACGTGCGCCCCGCGTTGACGCTGCCGGGCACCAAGGCACATTACGACAACATCGACATCATCACCGTGCGCGAGAACACCGAGGGCGCATACCTTTCCGAAGGCCAGACGCTTTCGGCCGACGGCCAGACCGCGCAGTCCATCGTGCGCAACACCCGACGGGGCGCCGAGCGCATTGTCCGCTATGCCTTCGAGCTGGCCGTGAAGCGCGGGCGCAAGAAAGTCACCGCGGTGCACAAGGCCAACATCCTGAAGACCAGTTCGGGCCTGTTTCTCGACGTGGCGCGCGAGGTGGCCAGGGAGTATCCGCAGATCGGCTTCAACGACATGATCGTGGACAACACCTGCATGCAGCTGGTGATGAATCCGTGGCAGTTCGACGTGATCGTCACCACCAACCTGTTCGGCGACATCCTTTCCGACCTGTGCGCCGGCCTTGTTGGCGGGCTGGGCCTGGCGCCGGGCGCCAACATCGGTTCGGCCGCGGCGATCTTCGAGGCGGTCCACGGTTCGGCGCCGGACATCGCCGGCAAGCACGTCGCGAATCCGTGCGCGTTGTTGCTGGCGGCCGCGGACATGCTCGATCACGTTGGCATGGTCGAACACGGCACCCGTGTGCGCGAGGCGATCCGCACCACCCTTGCCGCGCACGATCGCGTCACGCCGGATCTGGGCGGCAATGGCAGCACGGAAACATTCGCGGATGCGCTGGTGGAGCGGGTACGCGCGCCATAGGCGCCGCTCGCAAGGTGCGCGGCTGTCGGTTTTCAGCGCAGCAACGGCCAGGGCGCCAGCAGCACGATCCAAAGAAGTATGACGATGCCAGCGGTCTTCAGCAGCCGGAACAGCCGCGGATTGGCATGCTTGAAGCGCTTGCTGCGTTCGCGGTTGCGCTGGCCCATCGCGTACAGCCGGTTGATGAATCCGACCGGTTCGTTCTCGGCGTTGGGCGACGAGGTGATCCGGCCCATGAACGCGCTGACGCGGTGATTGATCGCACCCATCAGGCGCGTGCGCAGGGGTCGCTCGATATCGCAGAACAGGATGACGCGCGTGACATCTGAGCGATTCTCCGCCCAGTGCACGCAGGTTTCGTCGAAGATCACGTCCTCGCCGTCGCGCCAGAAATATTCCTGGCCATCCACGAAGATGCGGCAGGTGTTTGCGTTCGGCGTCACCAGGCCGAGGTGATAACGGAGCGAACCGGCGAACGGGTCGCGGTGCGGATTGAGCTTGGAGCCCGGCGGCAGCAGCGCGAACATCGCCGCCTTCACGTTCGGGATTGCGTTGACCAGTTCCACGGTGCGCGGGCACAGCGCCTGCGCGGAGGCCAGTGGTTCGCCGTACCACTTCACGTAGAAGCGCTTCCAGCCTTCCTTGAAAAAGGAATTGAAGCTAGCGTCGTTGCTGCGCTCGGCGGTGCGGATGTAACCCCGATCGAACAGGTGCAGTGCCTCGTCGCGGATCGTGCGCCAGTTTTCGCGCAGCGGATCGAGTTCGCCGAAGCGCGAGCGGTCGAGGAAGGCCGCCCCCGGCACTGCCGAGAACGCGTACATCAAGAGGTTATAGGGCGCGAAGAACATGGCGTGGCCGCCGAGCTGCTTGCGCCAGTGCAGGCGCACGCGGCTGCGCAGGTGCACGGCCCAGGCGCAGCCCAGAAACAGCAGGATGACGGCGAATACAGCGAGGCGGATGGCAAGGGCCATGGTGGGCGGGTTCGGCTGGACGCAATTTTAAGGAAACGCTGGAGAAGCGTCGCGAGCGAAGGCAGATTGCGCGTCGCCGGAGCGCAGGAAGCGGAGTGTACACGTCAGTACATGGGCATTCCGAGCACAGCCGGCGCGCAAGATGCCGAGCGCAGCAGCTTATTCAGGGTTTCCCTAGCGTTGGCGGAGCACGTGCAGTTGACCGCCCCCCGCGCGGAAACTGCCGCGCAGCGCACGCTGCACGAAATCCGTCCCCTTGCGCGCAGCCGTTCGGGGCGCGGTGCCCTTTGCCAGGTGTGCGGCCAGTGCGGCCGAAAGCGTGCAGCCGGTGCCGTGGACCTGGATGTCCAGACGCGGGTGCCGGAATTCGAGCAGGCCGCGAGAATCCGCATAGAGGTCCAGCACTTCGCGGCCGCGCGCATGGCCGCCTTTCAGCAGCACCGCCTTCGCACCGAGCCCGAGCAGACTATGTGCCGCGCGTTCCGCATCGCGAGCATTGGTGATGCGGGTTCCGAGCAGTGCTTCTGCTTCCGGCAGGTTGGGCGTCAGCACGTCCGCCAGCGGAGTCAGTTCATCGCGCAGCATGTGGATCGCATCCAGGTCGAGCAGGCGCGCGCCGCTGGTGGCGATCATCACCGGATCCACCACCAGCCAGGCTGGTTTGCGCTTGCCGAGTTCGTGCGCCACGCAGTGCGTGGTTTTCGCGTCGCCCAGCATGCCCGTCTTCACCGCGCCGATCGGGAAATCCTCGAACAGCGCATCCAGTTGCGCCCGCAGATGCTTCAATGGCACCGGGTGGATGGCGCGGACGCCGCGCGTGTTCTGCGCCGTGATCGCCGTAATCGCCGAAACTCCATGCACGCCGAGCGCCGCAAAGGTTTTCAGGTCGGCCTGGATCCCCGCGCCGCCGCCGGAATCGGAACCGGCGATAGTGAGGGCGCATGCCGGCGCGGCAGCGGAAATCACAGCGCTTCCGAAGCAAAATCCGCCAGCCGCGAGCGTTCGCCGCGGCGCAGGGTGATATGCGCCGAATGCGTCCAGCCCTTGAAGCGGTCCACCGCGTAGGTGAGGCCCGAAGTCGTTTCGGTCAGATATGGCGTATCGATCTGCTCGACGTTGCCCAGACATACGATCTTGGTGCCGGGACCGGCGCGGGTGATCAGCGTCTTCATCTGCTTGGGCGTCAGGTTCTGCGCCTCATCGATGATCAAATAGCGCGAGAGGAAGGTGCGCCCGCGCATGAAGTTCAGCGAGCGGATCTTGATGCGCGAGGCGAGCAGGTCATTGGTTGCCTGCCGGCCCCACGAACCCCCTTCCTCGGGATTGGCGAGCACCTCGAGGTTATCGGTGAGCGCACCCATCCACGGCGTCATCTTTTCCTCTTCGGTGCCGGGCAGGAATCCGATGTCCTCGCCGACCGACACCGTGGCGCGGGTCATGATGATCTCGCGATAGCGCTGCTGGTCCATCACCTGCGCCAGCCCCGCAGCCAATGCCAGCAGGGTCTTGCCGGTTCCGGCGGTGCCGAGCAGGGTGACGAAATCGATGTCCGGATCCATCAGCATGTTCAGCGCGAAGTTCTGCTCGCGGTTACGCGCGCTGATGCCCCAGACGCTGTGGTTGGGATGGCTGTGATCGTCCAGCAGCACAAGCTTCGTCTTGCCATCCGCATGATCCAGCACGCGCAGCTCGACGCTGTTCTCGCCGGGCAGGTACAGGCACTCGTTGGGTTGCCATTCCTCCCCTTCGTGCGGCTGCACTTCGTAATAGGTGTGGCCGCGTTCGGACCAGGAGCGCAACTCCGGATGGCGATCCCAGAAATCCGCCGGCAGTTCGGCGTGTCCGGCGTACAGCAGCGAAAAATCGTCCAGAGCGCGATCGTTCTCGTAATCCTCGGCGTGGATGCCGTAGATCGTCGCCTTGATGCGCAGGTTGATGTCCTTGGACACCAGCGCGACATCGCGGTCCGGATGGCGTTCGCGCAGGTCCAGCACCGCGGAAAGGATCTGGTTGTCGGCCTTGCCGTGGCCGTTCTCGGTGCGCGTCTGGAAGTAAAGGCGTCCATTCGCGTTGCCGCTTTTCAGCTTCACGCCTTCCGGCGAGGTCAGGGACAGACCGTCGGCGATACCGTGCCCGTTGCCGCGCAAAATCAATTCGTTGAGGAAGCGGCTGACCTGTCGCGCGTTGCGCGAGACTTCCGATCCGCCCTTCTTCTTTTCGTCCAGTTCCTCCAGCACCGTCATCGGGATGAAGATGTCGTGTTCCTCGAAGCGGAACAGCGAGGTGGGATCGTGCAGCAGCACGTTGGTGTCGAGCGCGTAAATGCGCTTGCCTTGCTCGCGATTGGTCATCCGGGGCTCTCGGTGGAAACAGCGCGTGCCGCCACGCGAGCGGGCTCGCGTACGGCTGGAAGGGAAACGGAGGGATTCGTCACTTTGTCGGAATACTGTCCAGCACGGCCTGGGCGTGACCCGGCACTTTCACGCCGCGCCATTCCTGGGTCAGCTTGCCATCCAGGTCAATCAGGAAGGTGCTGCGATCCACGCCCATGTACTTGCGGCCGTAGAGGGTTTTTTCGCGAATTACATCGAACGCCTTGCACCAGGTCTCGTCGGTGTCGGCGACCAGCGGGAACGGCAGATCGTATTTTTCGGAGAAGTTGGAGTGCGATTTGGCCGAGTCGCGCGACACGCCGACGACCTGCACGCCGCGGCGCTTGAACTTCGGATAAAGATCGCGGAAATCCTGTGCCTCGCGCGTGCAGCCGGTGGTGTTGTCCTTGGGATAGAAGTACAAGACCGTCCACTTGCCTTGCAGGTCCGCAAGTTTCAGCGTGCCGCCGTCGGCGGTGGTGCCTGCGAGTTTGGGAACCTTGCTGCCGATCTTCATCGTCAGAATTTCACCGGGTCCATGATCGCGTCGAGATTCAGCCCGTCGCACAGTTCCAGGAAATCATCGCGCAAACCGGCAATGTGCGTGTCGGCCGGGATACCGATGGTGATCTGGGCCTGGAACATGTCCGCGCCGGTCTGCATCGCGCGGTAGCGCATGGAGGAGAGCTGCTCGATGCTGATTCCGCGGCGGGTGAAGAAGTCGATCAGCTCCACCAGCACCGCCGGCTTGTCGGACGCCACTACTTCAACGAGGTACGGAAGAAGATGGGTCTGGGCATCGCGTGGCTGGGTGCGGTAGTGCATCAGCCGCACTTCCTCGTCGCGGCCGATGCGGGTCAGCGCGTTCTCCAGCTTGGCGATCGCATCCCACGCGCCCTGCGCGAGCAGCACGACCGAGGTATCCGCGCCGATCGTGGCCACACGCGAATCCACCAGGTTGCAGCCGGCATCGGCGATGCGCCGGGCCAGCGCCAGTAGCGGCGAGTGCGTCGCGGGGGAAACCGTCTGGATCAGCAGATGGTGGTCGGTGCCGGGACGCTGAGTGGTGCGGTTCAAAGGATCGACGGTCCCGACGGAAAAAGTACGGTTCAGCATAGCCGCCGGCGCGCGCGGCCCGCAAGCGGCCGCGATGGTGTTTCGCGGCGCCGGCCGTTAAGATGCCGGCTCCCCACAACGCGGCGTGAGATCTTGGAGATAACCGGCAGCCTCTGCGCACTGGCGACGCCCTTCACGGGCAACGGTGCGCTCGACCTCGATGCCTTTGCCCGCTTACTCGATCACCAGATCGAGGGCGGCACGCAGGGCTTGGTCGTGGCCGGCTCGACCGGCGAGGCTCACATGCTCGATGAATACGAATACGAGCAGTTGCTCGCATTCGCGATCGAACATGTCGACCACCGCGTTCCGGTGATCGCCGGCACCGGCGAGGCGGCGACCTCGAAGACGATCGCGCAGACCAAACGCGCGCACGCGCTGGGAGCGGACGCCGCGCTGGTGGTGACGCCCTACTACGTGCGGCCGACCCAGGAAGGATTGCGCCGGCATTTCCTCGAAGTTGCCGAGCACGGCGACATGCCCGTGCTGCTTTACAACGTGCCGGTGCGCACCGGTTGCGACCTGCATCCACAGATCGTGGCCGAGCTGCGCGACGATCCGCGCATCATCGGCATCAAGGAAGCGAACAGCGACATCGAGCGGATTCGCGCGATCGCACAGCTCGCGCGGCCCGGGTTCGTTTTCCTGTCCGGCGATGACGCGACCGCCGCGGAAGCCATGCTGCACGGCGCCGCCGGCGTGATCTCGGTCGCCAACAATCTGGTGCCGGCGGCGTTCCGCGCATTGTGCGACACCGCGCGCTCCGGCGATCGCGCCAAGACCGCTGCGCAAACGCAATCGTTGAAGCCGCTGCTGGAAGCGCTGAACTGCGCGCCCAATCCGATCGCAGTCAAGGCGGGGCTGGCCGAACTCGGTTTGTGCCAGGGCACGCTCCGGCTGCCCCTGATGGAACTCGGTGCAGGGCCGGCACGTACGCATTTGCGCAGCGTGTTGCAGCCTCTCGCGCACGCCGCCTGATCAAAAACTATCGCCGCACGCAACCTGTCTGGAAACGCGCTCATGAAGAAATCGCAACTCCTGCTCTCGATGGCCCTGGTCGGCGCGCTGACCACGTTGTCGGCCTGCCAGACCATTCGTTCGCACAATCCGTTCCGCCACCGCGAAGCGGATTACAAGTCCGCGCAGCAGGGCAGTGCGCTGGAAGTTCCGCCTGGACTGGACAACCCGCCGAACTCAGAGGCGTTGAACATTCCGGAAGCAGGCGGCCCGCAGATCACCGTGAACGGCAAGCCGGTAGGTGTGGCCGGGGCTGGTTCGAACGCGGGCGCGGCGCAGGAGAGCGTCCCGCCCACCGCGACGGTTTCCGGCAACAGCCTGACGCTTGCGGATGATCCGGCCAGCGCCTATCACCGAGTCGGCCTGGCGCTCGATCGCGGCGGAGTGGGCACGGTCAGTGCGCGCGACGACAACGCGATGACCTATCAGGTCGCAGTCGACAGCATGGTCACCGCGCAGACGGAGGAGACGGGCGGCTTCCTCCATCGCCTGTTCCATCGCAATCACAGTGAAACCAGGAACGTCACCGGAACCGTGACCGTGAGCATTGCGCCGTCCGGCAGCGGCAGCGTGGTGAACGTACAGGGCGATCAGGATGCGGTTGAACGCGTGCTCAGCATGCTTCAGCAGCGTTTGGGTGGAGGCTGATTCGCCTCGCCCGATTCTGCAGGGCTGCAAGCAAAAACGCCGCCCCGAGGGCGGCGTTTTCGTTTCCGTGCAGCCTTGCGATCCGATTACCGTTCCAGGAGCGGCAGCTTGTCCGGCTTGCCGTCCCATTCCTTGGCATCCGGCGGCGCATCCTTGCGTTCGGTCAGCACCGGCCAGGCTTTGGCCAGCTCGGCGTTCAAGGCGATGAAGCCTTCCTGGCCAGCGGGTACGTCGTCCTCCGGAAAGATCGCGTTGGCCGGGCATTCCGGCTCGCACAACGTGCAGTCGATGCACTCGTCCGGATCAATCACCAGGAAATTCGGGCCCTCGTGGAAGCAATCCACCGGGCACACTTCCACGCAGTCGGTGTACTTGCACTTGATGCAGTTGTCGGTGACGACGAAGGTCATGTTGAAGCGGGAATTGGGATTGGGGATTGGCGACTGGGAAAAGCTGATTCGAGTTTAGATTTTTGCTCTTCGCAACGTTGAAGCCTTGATTCGCAGCGCGCTGTACAAGGTCATTCGGAGCGTGCTGTTCTTCAGGAGTGCGGCCATGGATGGCCGCTTCTGGACGTACATGGTACGGGCACCTCTGCAATTCGCGAATCGCCACATCGAGCAGCGATCATGGACGATCGCACAGACTATGGCGCTCCCTACGAGAATCGAACTCGTGTTTTCGCCTTGAGAGGGCGACGTCCTGGACCGCTAGACGAAGGGAGCGGCGCGTGCGGCAGCGCGCTAGTATAACGGACTCGCCCGGCTTAGCGGCGCCATCAGGAAAGATCGTTTGCCAGCCTCCAGCACGGAAGCCCTCCCCGTACCCTCCGCGCCGCGGGTCATTCCGCGCGCGCAGCACCGCGTTTCCCGCAGGGACATCAGCCGGGGTGCCCTCAAGGTGCTGTACGGATTGCACGAGAACGGCTATCGCGCCTGTCTGGTCGGCGGCGCAGTCCGCGACCTGCTGCTGGGCGGCCATCCCAAGGACTTCGACGTCGCTACCAATGCCACGCCGGAAGAGGTCAAGCGCATCTTCCGCAACTGCCGGCTGATCGGCCGCCGCTTCCGGCTGGCACACGTGATCTTCGGGCCGGAGATCGTGGAAGTGGCGACTTTCCGCGGCACCGGCGTGGAAGGCGAGGGCGATCGCCACATGATTGATGGCCGGATCGTGCGCGACAACGTCTGGGGCACGATCGAGGAAGACGCTTTGCGTCGCGACTTCCGCGTCAACGCGCTGTATTACGACATCGCCGACTTCAGCGTGATCGATTACGTGGGCGGCATGGAGGATCTGGAGCAGCGGCGGCTGCATTTGATCGGCGATCCCGAACTGCGGTACCGCGAGGATCCGGTGCGGATGCTGCGCGCGGCGCGACTCGCGGCGAAGCTGGGCTTCGCGATCGATCCCAGCGCCTCGGCGCCGTTCGCCACGCTCGGCCACTTGCTGGGCGAGGCGCCGCCGGCCCGATTGTTCGACGAGACCATGAAGATGTTCATGGTCGGGCACGGGCTTGCCAGTTTCCGCATGTTGGAGAAATGCGATCTGCTGAGGCATCTGTTCCCCGGCACCGCGCGGGCGCTGGCAAGGGACGAACACGGCGGATTGCGCAGCCTGGTCGAGAACGGCCTCGCCGGCACCGACGCGCGCGTGCACGAGGACAAGCCGGTCACGCCGGCTTTCCTGTTCGCGGTGCTGCTGTGGGGTGAGGTGTATTCGATCGCGCGCGGCCTTCAGGCCGAAGGCGTGGATCGCGCCCTGGCCTGGCAGCGTGGCGCGCACAAGGTGATGGCCGAGCAGACCGAGCGCGTGGCGATCCCGCGGCGCTTCAGCTATGCCATGGAAGAAATCTGGGCGCTGCAGCCGCGCTTCGCCGAACGCACCAAGAAACGCGTGTTCCGGCTGCTGACCCATCCGCGTTTTCGCGCGGCGTACGATTTCCTGCTGCTGCGCGCGGCCGAGTCGGACGAACTGCGCGAACGCGGCGAATGGTGGACCTTGATCCAGACGCTTGAACCCGCGCAGCTCGAAGAGGCCCTGCAGAGCGCAGCGCGCGCCGCCGCACCACGCCAGCCCGACAAGGCTTCCGAAGCGGCAACGGCTCCGCGCAAGCGGCGCCATCGGCGCGGCGGGCGTGGACGCGGCAAGCCGAAATCCGAATCCGCGCCGCCCGCGGACGGTTCTCCCCCGGAATGATTCGCGCTTACATCGCGCTCGGCAGCAACCTGGATGATCCGCGTGCGCAGGTGCTGCGCGGGTTCGAGCTGCTGTCGCGCCTGCCGGACACGAAATTGCTTGCGCGTTCGCGGCTGTATCGCAGCATGCCGTGGGGTGTGCTCGATCAGCCGGAATTCGTCAATGCCGCGGCCGAAATCGAGACGACACTGGCGCCCCGCGAACTGCTGGCCTCGCTGCTCGGCATCGAGCGCGCCGCCGGCCGGGATCGCAGCGGAGCGCGCTGGGGGCCGCGAGTGCTGGATCTCGACCTGTTGCTTTGTGGAAATGTGGTGCTCGACGAACCGGGCCTTATCCTGCCGCATCCGCATCTGCACGAACGTGCCTTCGTGCTCCTGCCACTGGACGATCTCGCGCCTGATCTCGATGTGCCCGGCCGCGGCCGCGTGCGCGAGTTGCTGGCGCAGGTGGATGCGGGCGGGTGTGTGCCCATGGATTGATGCTCGACCCGAATCACGCCCGCGAGGATAATTCGCGTTTCGCCCAGGATGATCCCCATGTACGTGCAATCCGCCGATGCGCCCAAACGCAAGCCGGTCACGGTGCCGGGCCTGCGCGACATGAAGAATCGCGGCGAGCGGATCGTCGCGCTCACCTGCTACGACGCCAGCTTTGCCGCGCAACTGGAGGCCGCCGGAGTGGACGTCGCGCTGGTCGGCGATTCGCTGGGCATGGTGGTGCAGGGCCACGCCAGCACGTTGCCGGTCGCGCTCGACGAGATGGTCTACCACACCGCGCTCACTGCGCGCGGGCTGTCGGCCACGTTGCTGATCGCCGATCTGCCGTTCATGAGTTATCGCGACGTGTCGCATGCGTTGGCTTCCAGTGCGCGGCTGGTTGCCGAAGGTGGCGCGGCGATGGTGAAGCTGGAAGGCGGCGCCGACTGGGCCTGCGAAGCGATCGCGGCGCTCACCGCGCGCGATGTACCGGTTTGCGCGCACCTGGGCCTCACGCCACAATCGGTTCACAAGCTCGGCGGCTATCGCATGCAGGGCAAGAGCGCCGATGCGGCCACGCATCTGCGGGAGCAGGCACGAGCGGTGGCGCAGGCCGGCGCGGAACTGCTGGTGCTGGAATCGGTGCCGCACGCACTGGCCGCGCAGATCACGAAGGAAATCCCGATTCCCACCATCGGCATCGGTGCGGGTCGCGAGTGTGATGGCCAGGTGCTGGTGATCTACGACATGCTCGGCATAACGCCGGGCCGGCGGCCGAAGTTCTCGAGGGACTTCCTGGCGGGGCGCGATTCGATTCCCGCGGCGATCGCGGCCTATGTCGCCGACGTGCGTGCCGGCATCTTTCCTGCCGACGAGAACATCCTCGGCTGAATACAGCGACGGGTGGGAATTCCGACATGCGTACCGCTACCGATCTGCCCGGCCTGCGCGCCGCCGTCCGTGCCTGGAAACAGGAGGGCAAGCACGTCGGCTTCGTGCCGACGCTCGGCAACCTGCACGCCGGGCACTACTCGCTGATCGATCTGGCGCGCAAGCGCGCCGACCGCGTGGTCGTGAGCGTGTTCGTCAATCCGACCCAGTTCGCCGCCGGCGAGGATTTCGAGAAATATCCGCGCACGCTGACGTCTGACAGCGCGGGACTGGCGGAACATCATTGTGATCTGCTGTTCGCGCCGGACGTGGAGGTGATGTATCCGTTCGGGTCGCGGCAGTCCATCAGCATCCATGTGCCGCAGGTCACGCAGACGCTGGAAGGCGCCCACCGCCCCGGCCACTTCGATGGCGTGGCGACCGTCGTGGCAAAGCTGCTGACGATGGTGGCCCCGGACATCGCGGTGTTCGGACAGAAGGACTGGCAACAGTTGCTGGTGGTGCGCCGGATGGTGCGCGATCTGGCGCTGCCGGTGGAAATCATGGCCGCGCCGACGGTGCGCGAGGAGGACGGATTGGCGCTCTCCTCGCGGAACCAGTACTTGAACAAGGACGAGCGCGCGGTCGCGCCGCAGATTCACGCGACCTTGGGATGGATGCGCGAAGCGATCCTGGAGGGCCATCGCCGCGAGGTGGTGGAAACCGTTGCAGCGCGCCGACTGGAACGCGCCGGCTTCGTGCCGGATTACACCGCGATCCGCCGTGCCGAGGACTTGTCCGTTCCGGAAGATGGCGAGCGCGAAGGGCTGATCGCCTTGATCGCGGCGAGGTTGGGTACGACTCGGCTGATCGACAATCTGCCGTTCGAGTGACGGGGCGGCCCGCTTCCTCCCTGCGGCGCAGCTGCCATTGTGCTGCGGCCGTTTTGCTCCCGGGGTGAAGAGTGCGGCAGCCGTCGCGCAACCCTTGCTGCGTTGCACCAAAGGACCCGCCTTGGCGGTATAATGGGATCGCCGGCCGCCGCCCGGCGACACGAAGACCGCCATGCACCTGAACATGCTCAAGGCCAAGATCCATCGCGCCACCGTGACCCACGCCGAGTTGCACTACGAGGGTTCGATCGCGATCGACGGCACACTGCTGGACGCCGCCGGCATCCGCGAGTACGAGCAGATCCACGCCTGGAACGTCAACAACGGCGAGCGCTTCGTCACCTATGCGCTGCGCGCCGAAGAAGGCTCCGGGATCATCTCGGTGAACGGCAGCGCGGCGCATCGCGCGCAGCCGGGCGACCTCGTCATCATCGCCGCGTTCGTAGGCTTGAGCGAGGCCGAGGCTGCGGTTTTCAAGCCCACCCTGGTGTACGTGGACGCGCAGAACCGTATCACGCACACCAATCGATCGATCCCGAAGCAGATGGTCGAACGCGACGTCGCTGCGTGACGCGGAGTAGCGCATCACGCACGTCGCGTGAGGGTGAGGCATGGATGCCGATCGGAAGAGGCTCCAGGGATCGAGGCTGGCGCCAAGCCCAGTAGCGTGCGCGCTCCGCGCACGAGTTCGTGCTCAGGGTGCCGCTAGGCCGCTTTCCCGGCCTGCCGTTCCAGCGCCCACGCCACGTGCTCGCACACCAGCGCGGACGGATGCTCCGCGCGCGCTTGCAGCGCGGTGACGATTTCATTCGAATGCGGCGCATTGCCAAGCGCCACCGCCACGTTGCGCAGCCAACCTTCGTAGCCAGCGCGGCGGATCGGCATGCCTTCGGTCTTCGCCAGGAATTCTTCTTCGCTCCATGCGAACAGCTCGACCAGCTTCGCGCTGTCCAGGCCGTGGCGTGGCGAGAAATCATCTTCGTGCGTGGGCTGCGCGAACTTGTTCCAGGGGCAGACGAGCTGGCAGTCGTCGCAGCCGAACACGCGATTGCCGATCAGCGGGCGCAGCTCCTCCGGAATCGCTTCCTTCAGCTCGATGGTGAGATAGGCGATGCAGCGGCGCGCGTCCAGTTGCTTCGGTCCGGTGATCGCCTGCGTGGGGCAGATCTCGATGCAGCGCGTGCAGGTTCCGCAGTGTTCGCTGGATGGCGCATCCACCGGCAATGGCAGGTCGGTGTAGAGCTCGCCGAGGAAGAACCACGAGCCCGCATCGCGATCCAGCAGCAGCGTGTGCTTGCCGATCCAGCCCAGCCCCGCGTTGCGCGCCAGCGCCTTTTCCAGCACCGGCGCGGAATCGGCGAAGGCGCGATAGCCGAACGGGCCGATTTCCTCCTCGATGCGGTCGGCCAGCTTCTGCAGGCGCGCGCGCATCAGCTTGTGGTAGTCGCGGCCCAGCGCATAACGCGCGACATAGCCACGCTCCGGATCGCGCAGCGTGTCCCATGCGTCGCGCGAGTCGGCGGGAAAATAGTTCATGCGCACGGAGATCACCCGCACCGTGCCCGGCTGCAATTCGTGCGGGCGGCTGCGTTTCACGCCATGGCGCTGCATGTAATCCATCGCGCCGTGGCGCCCCTCGCGCAGCCAGTCCAGCAGACGCGCTTCATCTTCGTCGAGTTCGACCCCGGCGATGCCCAGTTTGGCGAAGCCCAGCTCCGCGCCCCAAGCCTTGATGCGCGCGGCAAGAGCTGCGAAATCGATGCCGGTGCGGGATTCCATCTGCATATTGTAAGGCGCCGATCTTTTCGCCCTGTGCCGGACGCGTTCGATTGCGAAGGTGAATACCTATAATCAGCCCATGACCGGCATTGACGCGAAGACCGCGCTTTACACCACGGAACAGGTCCGCGCGCTGGATCGCGCGGCGGCGCTCGATTTCGGCATTCCCGGCATCGAACTGATGCAACGTGCCGCGGCCGCCGCTTTTGCTTCGCTGCGCCGGCGCTGGCCGCAGGCGCGCAGCATCTGCACGCTGTGCGGTCCGGGCAACAATGGCGGCGACGGTTTTCTCGTCGCGAAACTCGCGCACGAGGCTGGTTTGCAGGCGACGGTGATTGCGCTCAGCGACGCATCGGTGGGCGATGCTGCCGAGGCGCGTATGCGTTGCAGCAGTGCCGGAGTGGCGATCACAGGCGGCGCTGTGTTGCCACAGGCCGACGTATACGTGGACGCGCTGTTCGGCTCGGGCCTGAACCGCGCGCCCGAGGGCGATGCCGCGCTCCTGATCCGGGCATTGAATGCACAGGCGAAACCGGTGCTGGCACTGGACGTGCCCTCCGGATTGTCGTCCGACACCGGCGTCGCATTCGAACCCTGCCTGCGCGCGCCGGCAACGGTGTGCTTCGTGGCCTGGAAGCGGGGATTGTTCACCGGGCAGGCGTTCGACCACGGTGGCGAACGTGAGCTCGCCATATTGGACTTGCCGGCGTCGCTGTACGCACAGCACGCGCCCGATGCGCAACTGTTGATCCCGCGCGGGCTGCCAAAACGCGCGCGCGACAGCCACAAGGGCCGCTACGGACATGTGCTGGCGATCGGCGGCGACCACGGTGCGGGCGGTGCGATCCGCCTGGCCGCGGAAGCTGCGTTGCGTGTCGGCGCGGGGCTGGTCAGCGTGGCGACGCGCGAAGCGCATGTGGTCGCGCTGCTGTCCGCCTGTCCCGAATTGATGCCGCAAGGCGTGCACGTGCCGCGCAATCTCGGGCCGTTGCTGGAACGAGCGACCGTGTTCGCGGTCGGGCCGGGCCTCGGACGCGAAGAGTGGGGGCGCGGACTGTGGCAGGCCGCGCTGGATGCGAACAAGCCGACCGTGCTGGACGCGGACGGGTTGAACCTGCTTTCGGAACAGCCGCGCGGTTTGCCGGAACAGAGCGTGCTCACGCCGCATCCCGGCGAGGCGGCGCGGCTGCTGCAGTGCACGACCACGCAGGTGCAGGCGGATCGTTTCGCCGCGGCACGCACGCTGGCGAGCAACCATCGCGCGGTGGTGGTGCTGAAGGGCGCCGGCAGTGTGATTGCCTCCCCGGATGGGGACGTTGCTGTGTGTCCGTGGGGCAATCCCGGCATGGCCAGCGGCGGCATGGGCGATGCGCAAACCGGTGTGATTGCCGGGCTGCTGGCGCAAGGTCTTTCGCCTTGGGAAGCTGCGTGCATCGGTACCGGCGTGCACGCGCGTGCGGGCGACCTTGCCGCGCGCGCCGGCGAACGCGGACTGCTCGCCAGCGACCTCTTTCCCTATGTGCGCGCACTCGTGAACGGACATCTAAATGCCTGAGCAGGAATTCGGCCTCCCCGATGAAGCCGCGACCATCGCGCTCGCGCGGCGGCTCGCGCCTGCGCTGCGCGAAGGCGGCGTGCTGTACCTGCGCGGCGACCTGGGTGCGGGCAAGTCCACCTTCGCGCGCGCGCTGTTGCAGTCGCTCGGCGCGGGCGAGCGGATCAAGAGTCCGACCTACAGTCTGCTCGAACGTTATCGCGCAAGCGGGCGCGACGCGTTCCACCTCGATCTCTATCGCATCGCGGCTCCCGACGAACTCGAATACCTGGGCCTCGACGAGTTGCGCGATCCGCGCGCGATCGTGCTGGTGGAGTGGCCCGAGCGAGGCGAGGGCGCCTTGCCAGCGGCCGATCTCGAACTCTTCCTGGCGCATGCGGGCCAGGGCCGCGAAGCACGACTGAGCGCCTGTTCACCACGGGCGAGGGGCTGGCCCGCAATGGGGTGAAGGTCGTTCAGTTGCCGAACTTTCCTGAACCGCCTTCGACAAAACTCTTGCATACTGCGGACAAATAAGGGAAATGTGCTTGCAATTCCGGGCGGCTTGGGGTTGAATTTCGGCCCATGAGGGGGATCATGCGCCCGCTGCTGTTGGCTTTTGTCGTCATGAGCGGCCTGCTCTGCGCGGCCGCCGCCGGTGCCGCGCAGGTCAAGGCCTTGCGTGTGTGGGGCGGACCGGACTCCACCCGGGTGGTGCTGGATCTTTCCGCGCAGCCGTCCGATTACAAACTTTTCCAGCTGGACAACCCGGCACGCATCGTCCTGGACGTCGAAGACAGCAGCTTCGCCGAGGGTTTTCACGTGCCCGCGGTGCGGGGACTGCTGAAGGACGTTCGCAGTGGCAAGAACGCCAAGGCCGCGCGCGTGGTGCTGGACCTCAGCGCACAGGCGCATCCAAAGAGTTTTCTGCTGAAGCCCGCCGGCCAGTACGGTTACCGGCTGGTGGTGGATCTCTACCCCCAACGCGTGGCGAAGAAGGACGAGGTCGCTCGCACTGTCGAGGATGACATCGCACAGGGCAAGCCGCGGCCGGTAGTGATCGCGGTGGATGCCGGACACGGCGGCGACGATCCCGGCGCCCATGGCCCGGACGGCACGCTGGAAAAGAACGTCACGCTCTCGGTGGCTCGTGATCTGGCCAAGCTGATCAATGCGCAGCCGGGCATGCGTGCGGTGCTGACCCGCGACGGCGACTATTTCGTGCCGTTGAAGAAGCGGTACGAGATTGCGCGCCAGAACAAGGCCGACCTGTTCGTCTCCATCCATGCCGATGCCTACACCAGTGCCGACGCGCGCGGTTCATCGGTGTGGGTGCTCTCGAAACACGGCAAGGTTTCGGAAGCCGCGCGCTGGCTGGCCGACAGCGAAAACCGCGCGGACCTGATCGGCGGCGTGTCGCTGGACGACAAGGACGACACACTCGCTTCCGTGCTGCTGGACCTTTCGCAGGGCGCGTCCATCGAGGCCAGCGAAGCGGTCGCCACGCGTGTGCTGAAGGCGCTGGGAGCACTCGGCCCGACCCACCGGGGCTACGTGGAGCGCGCCAATTTCGTGGTGCTGCGTTCGCCGGACGTGCCGTCCATCCTGGTCGAGACCGCGTTCATCACCAATCCGATCGAGGAGCGCAAGCTGCGCGATCCTGCGCACCGCGAACAGCTCGCCTCTGCCATCCTGAAAGGCGTGCGGGGCTATTTCGAGGACACGCCGCCGCCGGGGACCTGGTTCGCGGCGGTTAAGAGCGGACGCATCCATCCTGGCGAAACCGATGCGGGCACCCTGCTTGCCGCTGCGCGGGATGCGAACGCCGGGAAATCCGATGACGCGAAACCGGATCATGATGGCGACGCGCCCGTGGAAACGCAGGTTGTCGCGCGCAAGCAAATCGCGCGCAACGACGGGCCGCGCGTGCGGCCGCCCGCATCGGATTCCGACATCCAGGTCGCGAGCGTGATTCCGCCCGCGCCACATCAGGCCGGATCCTCGATGCTGGACGCGCGAATCCGCGACATGCATCGCGTGATGCGCGGCGAAACGCTTTCGGGCATCGCCCAGCAGTACGGGGTCAGCATCAGCGCGCTGCGCTCGATCAACAGCCGGATCCCCGACGACGGAAGCGTCAAGGCGGGGCAGGTTCTGCTGATTCCGAGCTCTTAGTCGTGCAGGCGTCCCTGATTGCTGCTCGACAAGCCGATCGCGAATCCGTTGCCGTTCTACTCCATTAGGACCAGAAGCGGCCGTCCGTGGCCGCACTCCTGAATAACAGCACGCTCCAAACCGGTTTTCCCGATTTCCGATTCGGCTCTTGGTATCCTTCGCGCTTGCTTGCGTGAATTTGGGCCTGTTAATGCCGTGCCAAACGAACCGCGTTGCTTCCGCAGCGGTTGCCAGACAAGGTTGCGCGCCGCAGCGCCATAGCCGCTCTATGGCCAAGGCGCGCGCCGCCGTATGGCGGCCGCTGCGGAGCAACCCTTCGGGCCGGGGCCCATTCCCCGCATGGCTGCGTCATCGCTCGTCGAAGTATCGACATACGTCTTCCTTGCTCTTCCTTGCCCTGCGGGGAATGGGCCGACGGCGCGGCCGTTTGGCGCGGCATTAGCAGGCCCTAGATGCCGCCGATCCGTCCTCTGTCCCTCGAGCTCGTCAACCAGATCGCCGCCGGCGAGGTGATCGAGCGCCCGGCATCGGTGGTCAAGGAACTGGTGGAGAACAGCCTCGACGCCGGTGCCACGCGCATCGAGATTGACGTCGCGCAGGGGGGCGCGCGCCTGATTCGCGTGCGTGATGATGGTGGCGGCATTCCATGCGAGGAATTGCCGCTCGCGCTGGCCGCGCACGCGACCAGCAAGATCACCAGCTTCGCCGATCTGGAGCGTGTGGCCAGCATGGGGTTTCGCGGCGAGGCGCTGGCATCGATCGCGTCCGTATCGCGCCTGCAACTGACATCGCGCACGCAAAGCGACGAACACGCCTGGCGCATCGAGGCAAGCGGGGCGCGCGTCGGCGATCCGCAACCCGCGGCCGGCGCTGTCGGCACCGCCATCGAAGTCCACGATCTTTTCCACTCCGTGCCCGCACGGCGCAAGTTCCTGCGCGCCGAGCGCACCGAGTTCGGCCACATCGAGGAACTGGTGAAGTCGCTGGCGTTGGCGCGCCACGGCGTCGAGTTCCGCCTGAGCCACAACGGCAAGCCGGTGCGCCTGCTGAAACCCGCGCGCGACGAATCCGCGCAACTGGCACGTGCGGCGGAATTGCTGGGCTCCACCTTTGCTGAAAACTGTTTGAGGATCGAGCACAGTGCGGCCGGGATGGAACTGCACGGCTGGGTCGGGCTGCCGACGGCTTCGCGCGCGCAGGCCGATCAGCAATATTTCTTCGTCAATGGAAGACTGGTGCGTGATCGCGTGGTCGCGCACGCGGTGCGACAGGCGTACGCCGACGTGCTCTTCCATGGCCGCCATCCTGCCTTCGTGTTGTTCCTGCAGCTCGACCCGCAAAGCGTCGACGTGAACGTGCATCCGGCCAAATCGGAAGTGCGCTTCCGCGAAGCGCGGCTGGTGCACGACTTCCTGTTCCGCACCCTGCACGAGGCGATCGCGCAAACGAGGGCTGGCGCGGTGGCGGCCGATTCCGTCGCCAAGGCAATGGAATCGGTCGGAGAATCGCCCGCGGCAACCACGAGAGAGGCCCAGCCTTATCCCGCGTGGCGCGCGCAGACCGGTTTGGGGTTTGCTGTTCGCGATAATCCGGTGGACGCTTATGCGCGCCTGCTGGAGTCCTCACCCGCGATTGCCGCGCCGATGCCGGAGTCGCGCGAGGACGTCCCGCCACCGCTCGGCTACGCGCTGGCGCAGCTGGCCGGCGTCTACATCCTGGCGGAGAACGCGCACGGCCTGGTGCTGGTGGACATGCACGCTGCGCACGAGCGCGTGACCTACGAGAAACTGAAAGCCGCCCGCGACTGCAATGGCGTGCGTTCGCAACTGCTGCTGGTGCCGCTGGTGGTCGCGGTAAGCGAGCGCGAAGCGGCAGCCGCCGAGGAGCATGCCTCCGCGCTGGCGGAATTCGGCCTCGAACTGGATCGCAGCGGTCCGCGGCAGATCACCGTGCGGCGCATTCCGACGCTGCTGGACGGCGCGGACGTCGCGCAGCTTGCGCGCGATGTGCTCGGCGAACTGGCGCAACACGGCAGTTCGCGGCGGCTGGAAGAACTGCACAACGAACTGTTGGCGACCATGGCTTGCCACGGCTCGGTGCGCGCGCACCGGCGCTTGAGTTTGCCGGAAATGAACGCACTTCTGCGCGAAATGGAGGCGACCGAGCGTTCCGGCCAGTGCAACCACGGTCGGCCGACCTGGACGCAATTGAGCATGGGTGAGCTGGACAAGTTGTTTTTGCGTGGAAGATAGAACGCGCTTGCGCGTGAGGAAAGGGAAGTGCGAATGGATGACTACTCGCGCGAGATCGAACAGTGGCGCGCACAGCGCATCGCGCGGCTGAACGCGCCGGACGGCTGGCTCAGTCTTACTGGATTGCACTGGCTGGAGCCCGGGCCCAACACTCTCGGCAGCGCGGCCGACAACGCGATCGTGCTGGCGACAGCGCCCGCACATCTGGGTTCGATCGAATGGCGCGCGGACGGCAGCCTGGTATTGCAACTCGCTTCCGGCAGCGATGCACTGGTAGACGGGGAAATGAAATCGGAGGCGGCCCTGCGCGACGACCTCGAGCCGAATCCCACGCGCATCTCGTTCGGCAGTGTCAACTTCATCGTGATAGATCGCGGCGGCCGCAAGGCGCTGCGCGTGCGCGACAGCAAAGCCGAAACGCGCACGCAATTTGCCGGCATCGAATCGTTTCCAGTCGACCCAGCGTGGCGCATCGTTGCGGACTGGAAACCGTTCGATCCGCCGCAGATGCTGGAAACGGCCAATGTGATAGGGCAGATGGAAAAGTATCCGGTGCCGGGCAAGGCGGTTTTCGAACGTGATGGCCGCACGCACGAGCTGCTGCCGGTGATCGAGGTACCCGGCGACAGGCAACTGTTCCTGATATTCGCCGACGCCACGTCGGGTCGCGAAACCTACGGCGCGGCCCGGTTCCTCTATGCCGATCCACCGCAAGCAGGCAAGATCGTGCTGGACTTCAACAAGGCCTACAACCCGCCCTGCGCTTTCACCGCTTTCGCCACCTGTCCGCTGGCGCCGCCGGAAAACCGGCTGGACCTGCGCGTGACGGCTGGGGAGAAGAAGTACAGCGGATTGAGAGCCTGATCATGGACGATCGCACAGGGACCGGGAACCTTTGCCGGTCGATATGTTCCAACAACCGGCGGCATGATCTAGCATCGCGCGGGTATCGCCCGCGGATCGAACCCTTCGGAGAGTCTGGATGAGGAGCGGCAGCGCCGGCATATTCGGCCTGTTGGTCATGACAGCGGCAGCAACGTTGCCGTTGTCCGTGCGCGCGCAGACCGGGCCGGCGGCTGGCGATCGCAAGCTTTCCTATGCGCTCGGTTACGAGGCCGGTCGCGACCTGGGCCAGCATGGACTGCAGATAGACATTTCCGCGGTGCTGCGTGGCGTGCAGGATGGCTACGGGGCGAAAAAGCCGGCCTATTCGCCGCAGGAAATGCAGCAGGTGATCGCGGCAATGCAGCAGAAGATGGTGGCGCAGGCGCGCGCGTCCTACGCCAAGCTCGCTGCCGACAATCTCGAGCGCAGCCAGAAATTCTTCGCGCAGAACAGGCAGCAGAAGGGCGTGGTCACGCTGCCTTCCGGCGTGCAGTACAAGGTGCTGGAGGACGGCCATGGCGAGAAGAGCCCGACCCTGAGCAGCGAAGTCACCCTGCAGTACCGCGGCGCGTTCCTGGACGGGACGGTGTTCGACAACACCTACGATCGCGGCCAGCCGGTGACGTTTCCGGTTGACCAGATGATCCGCGGCTGGCAGCAGGTGATCACGCGCATGCACACCGGCGACCACTGGCAGGTGTTCATCCCGCCGCAGATGGCCTACGGCGAACGTGGCCAGCCTCCGCGGATCGGGCCGAACGAGGCCTTGGTGTTCGATATCCGGCTGCTCGACGCGAAGCCTTAGAACCTGTTCGGTCTGCTGCGCTCGGCACCTTGCGCGTCGGTGAGCTGGCGCTCGGATCAGGCCCGTACATGGATGTACCGCTTTGGGCAAGGAATGCTCATGTACTGACGTGTACACTCCGCTTCCTGCGCTCCGGCGACGCGCAACCTGCCTTCGCTCGCGACGCCTGAAACAGGTTCCCTGATGGCTGCCGACCCCGCAAATGCGCAATTGTTGCCGCTCACGCCCTGCATTGGCGTGTGCAGGCTCGACCCCCAAGGCTTCTGCATCGGGTGTCGGCGCACGTTGGACGAGATTGCGCGCTGGGGCACAATGAGCGACGCCGAGCGCTTGCGCTGCATGCGTGAGGTGTTGCCGAAGCGGCCGGGCTGTTTGTCTCGTTTTCCGTGATGAGAAGAGCGGATCAAAAAGTGCGTATTCCCGTGCGCACGCCGAAGCCCTCTCATCGTCCGTGATGAGAAAAGCAGATCAAAATGCGCACGTCCCTGTGCGCACTTCTGGACAACAGCACGCTTCGTTCGCGGCCGTGAAGCGTGCGCTGCATCCGCTGCACATTCCGCCCCAGGAATCCGGCTGGAATCGCGCCGAGTTGCTCGATTTGCTCGGCGAGGCACCACGCGCGCGGGCCGCGGTGCTGCTTGGCATCCGTGATGTGCCGCAACCGACGGTTGTCTTCACCCTGCGTCACAGCGGGCTACGCACGCATGCCGGCCAGGTTGCTTTCCCGGGTGGGCGTGCCGATCCGGATGACGCCGATGCGATCGCCACCGCGTTGCGCGAGGCCCGCGAGGAAGTCGGCCTCGATCCGGGCGATGTGCGACCGCTGGGATTCCTTGACTGCCTGGAAACGGTGAGCGGTTACTGCGTCACGCCGGTTGTCGCGCGCCTCGCCATCGATGCACGGCTGTCGCCGCAATCGGCCGAAGTGGAGTCGGTGTTCGAGGTGCCGCTCGCGTTCCTGCTCGATCCGGCCAACCTGCGCGAACGCGACTTCATCTCGCGGGGGCGGAGCCGGCGCGTGTACGAATACGCCGGCACCGATCCGTTGATCTGGGGCGCGACCGCGCTCATGCTGGTGAACCTGATGCGCAGGATGGGTTTGATGCCATGAGCGACCTGCTGATCGAGGCACGCACACTGGCCGCGCTGCCGGCCTCCGAAACGCTGATCGTGGATTGCCGCTCCGAGTTGTCCGACCCCGGCAAAGGCGAGCGCGAGTTCCTCGATGCGCACGTTCCCGGCGCGGTGTATGCCAGCCTCGATCGCGATCTCTCCGATCTCTCGAAGAAAGGGCTTGGCCGGCACCCGCTTCCGGATGAACAGGCGTTCTCGCGGACGCTGTCGCACTGGGCCTGGACACCGCGTCAGCACGTTGTTGCCTATGACGATGCGGGCGGTGCGCTCGCGGCAGGGCGATTGTGGTGGATGCTGCGCACCTGCGGCATCGCCGCGAGCGTTCTGGATGGTGGCTGGCGTGCGTGGCGCGAAGCCGGTTTGCCAGTCGAGCAGGGCGAGGCGCGCGCGCGCCAGCCCACGCAGGTGGACGTGCATTTCGATCCCGCCCAGGTGGTGTATTACGAGGAACTCGAGCGGTCGCGCGCCGATGGTTCCATGCTGCTGCTCGACGCGCGCGGTGCGGCACGCTATCGCGGTGAAGTGGAGCCGATCGACCCGGTAGCTGGCCACGTGCCGGGCGCGTTGAATCGCCCGTTCGGCGACAACCTCGATGTGAGCGGTCGCTTCAAATCGCCGATGCGACTGCGAGAGGAATTCGCGGCAGTGACGGGCGACCGTGATCCGGGCGAAGTGATCCACATGTGCGGCTCCGGCGTGACCGCCGCGCACAACCTGCTGGCGATGGAAGTGGCCGGCCTGCATGGCTCCCGGCTGTTCGCGCCGTCGTGGTCGGGCTATGTCAGTGATCCGTCACGGCCGATCGCGACCGGCGCTACTTCTTCGCCTTGAGCCTCTCCACCATCGTGCGCAAGGTGTTCTGCGCTTCCGGCGCGAACCAGGTGTCCAGGAACGCTTCAACCGGCAGCGAAGCCGGATCGGCGAACAACGCGGCCAGGTCCGCACGCGCCAGCGCGCGTGTGGAGAGCATTGCCTGGCGTGGCAGTTTCAACACGTCGCCGAGCCAGCCGATCGCGCGTGCGCTGACGAAATCCACGTCGGCCAGTTCGTCCACGAGGCCTGTCGCCAATGCGGCCTCGGCGTCCAGCATCGTTCCCTGCACCAGCAGGCGTTCGGCGCGATACGCCCCGATCAATCTGCGCAGGCCGGCCTGGATGCAATCGGGCACGGTCAGGCCGACCTGCACCTCGTTCAGGCCGATTCGGTACGCGCCGCGCGCCATCACCCGGTAGTCGCAGAACAGCGCCAGCACCGCGCCGCCTGCAGGCGAGTGGCCGGAGATCGCCGCGGCAACCGGGATGGACGAACGCGCCAGGGCGCCGCACAGCGCGAAGAATTCGCGCCAGAACGCACGCATGTCGGTACGCCCCAGCGCCAGCAGTGCCGGCACGTCCAGCCCGGCGGAGAAGATGCCGGAGCTTCCGGAGATGACCAGTGCCTGCGCGCTCTCGCGCGGTGCGGCTTCCACCGCTTCACGCAACACGTGCACCAGTTCCGGATTCAGCGCGTTGACCGGGGGACGTGCCAGACGCAGCTCGCGGATGCCGTTGTCGTGTTCGACTTTTTCGAGCATGAGAGGGTCTCGGTTGTCGGTCGTTGGGTGCCGGTCGTCGAAAGAGCTGGTGGCGCGAAATCCAGCAGTCCGCAACCGGCTTATTCGTCCTTCGGCAACCACGTGTACCGTACGCGGTAATCCAACACCGCCTTGCCGTGCGCGGGGACGTTGACCGCGAACTCCAGCGTGTCGGGCGTTTGTTTGCTTGGTTGCGTGCTGGACGAGACCAATTTCCAAACGTTCCAGCGATTCGGGTGCTCGCGCACGGTCACCGTGCGCGCGTCATCGCCGCCATTGCTGAGCGTGATCCGGAATGCCTCATCCATGGTGCGAGCCGCGCGATCCGCCGAGAACGCGGTGCGTTCGCGGCTGGCGCGCAGGTCGAAACTCTCGCCCAACGTGACACGCGCTTGTTGCCCTTTCGGCGTGTCGGGAATGTCACCCTGGCCGAGCAGTTCAGGCGCGCCGTCACGATCCACCGTGAACGCGCGCAGCGTGCCCGCGGGCAGCGCGGCCGGCGCATCGAACAATAACGTGGATGCGATCGGGCGATCCTGGAAACTGTCGTTGGCGTAATCGGCTTGCAGGATCGGCTTCGGCGGATGCCAGGTGCCGCCGGATTCCAGCAGATACTGGCGCGTGCAATCGAGGTCGGACGACGCGTACAGCGGCGTGAGCGTGACCGTGCCGTCGGGCAGATCCACCGGGTGCGGCAGGGTGAAGCTGCGGTAGTCGCCGAGCGTGTTTTGTTGTGGCAATGGCCGCGGCGGCGCGGCCTCGGCCATCATCGCTTTTCCCATATACATGCGCGGCTGGCCGTCGAGATTCGGTTGCCCTGCGATGAGCTTGATGGTTGCACTGTCGTAGTCGCGCCCGCTGCGATTGGCTATGGACGCCTGCGGATCGAAATGCATGCGGCACGCGGTGCCGGAAGCGAGAGTGGCATAGTAGGCGGCGCGCCAGCCCGTGCCGGAAGTCGAATACGTGAGCCGCGCGTCGCGTGTGCCGGAGGCGTTGGCGTCCACATCCAGCAGCACGCTGCCGCCGCCGCTGACCGAGCCAGGTTGCAACGTCACGGTAGCGTAGTCGTGCACCACGATCACCGAACCGTTTGCTCCGCGCACGGTCAGCCCATTGCCATCGGCGCCCAGGAGGGTGCCCTCCGCAATCGTCTGGCCGTTGCTGCCGGTCACGCTGACGTGCTCGCCGAGGTGTCCGCTCAGCGCGCTGTCGGCGCTGCCCCGCGCCAGCACGATGCGGTGGCCGGTGACATCCACGCCCTTGCCGAAATTCACCCGCACCGCTTCGGGCTCGATGCTCGCGGGCAGGCCGCCCAGGCGCAACGTGTGCTGGCCGACCTGCACGTCCACCTTGCGAACTTCGTGTACGACCGCGTGACCGCTGTCCAGCGCGCCCTGTGCATCGCCGGAAAACAGCGCGTCGTTGTCGGCGTGGTAGATGGTCAGCGTCGTGTTCGCATCGGCGGGACCGGGTTGCGGATCGGTGGCCGCGCAGGCGGCGGTTGCGGCCAGCGCAAGCGCGAGTGCGGCGGTGAGCAGGCGGGGTTGCATCGTGCGCTCCTTCTGCTGAGTAGTGGCCGCATGATAGCCAGTGAGGCTGAATGGCATCGTAGGGCCGAGAAGGCTGCAGCAGCGACAAATTCGCCGGGCGGGACTGCTGCGCTTTCCCCGCACTGCGGCCTCACGTCGCCGCGCTGCAGATCGCCTCGGGCAGTGGTACCGGCCTGCCGGTCGTCGGGTCGGCCCACACCAGCACGGTGCGACCATCGCAATAGAGTTTCTGCGGCGCCTTTGCATCCACGATCCGGTGACCGATCGTGATGGACGAATTGCCGAGCCGTTCGCAGGACAGTTCCACCACGATCGCGGCGGGCCATTCGATCGGCGCGCGGTAATTCAATTCCGCGGCGGCCAGCAGGGGCATCGAATGCGCGTCGAACCACGGACCCGGCACGTCCTTCAGCCAGCGCAGGCGCGCTTCCTCGAGATAGGTGAGGAAGTTTGAATTGTTGACGTGGTTGAACGCATCAAGATCGCGCCAGCGCACGGCAATGGGCGCGGAGAACAGTACGTGTGGCGCGGGTTGCTGCTGGGCATCCGGAGTCGGGCGCGTTTCAGCGGGCGCCGCCTCGATCGGCTTCTCCGCCGCGCGTTCTTGCTTGCTCGCCTTGCGCGAACGCGCGTTCGTTTTGGCGCCGGACGGGCCGGCTTCCGCATCGGGCTTGTTTCGACGGCGTCGCGTGCTCATGCGCGTTTCTTCTTCCCTTGCACTTTCGGCGGCGCATCCAGTATGCGCGCCAGAAATTGACCGGTGTACGAGTGCTGCGTGGCGGCGACGTCTTCCGGCGTGCCGGTTGCGATGATGCGTCCGCCGCCGCCGCCGCCTTCGGGCCCGAGATCCACGATCCAGTCGGCGGTCTTGATCACGTCCAGGTTGTGTTCGATCACCACGACCGTGTTGCCCTGGTCCACCAGCCGGTGCAGCACGCGCAGCAATTGCTCGATGTCGTGGAAGTGCAGGCCGGTGGTCGGCTCGTCGAGGATATACAGCGTGCTGCCGGTATCGCGACGCGAGAGTTCCTTCGAGAGTTTCACGCGCTGCGCCTCGCCGCCCGAGAGCGTGGTCGCGCTCTGGCCCAGCTTGATGTAGCCGAGGCCGACGTCCATCAGCGTTTCCAGCTTGCGTGCGATCGCCGGGATGTTTTCGAAGACCTTCAACGCATCCTCGACCGTCATGTCCAGCACGTCGGCGATGTTGTGGCCCTTGTAGAGGATTTCCAGCGTCTCGCGGTTGTAGCGCTTGCCATGGCAGACGTCGCAGGGCACGTATACGTCCGGCAGGAAGTGCATCTCGACCTTGATCAGGCCATCGCCTTCGCACGCCTCGCAGCGGCCGCCCTTGACGTTGAAGCTGAAGCGTCCCGCCTGGTAGCCGCGCGCGCGCGCTTCCGGCACCTGCGCGAACAGCTCCCGCAGCGGCGTGAACAGGCCGGTGTAAGTGGCGGGATTCGACCGCGGCGTGCGGCCGATCGGCGACTGGTCGATGTCCACGACCTTGTCGAACAGATCGAGCTTTTCGATCTTGTCGAACGGAGCCGGTTGCGCCGAGGCGCCGTTCAGTTCCGCCGCCGCGTGCCGGAACAACGTGTCGTTGACCAGCGTGGATTTGCCCGAACCCGAGACGCCGGTGATGCAGGTGAAGAGGCCAGCCGGAATTTCGAGATCCACGTTCTGCAGGTTGTTGCCGCGCGCGCCGTGCAGCGTCATCACCTTCTTCGGATCGGGTGGGCGGCGCAGCTTCGGCACTTCGATCGCGAGTTTTCCGGAGAGATATTGTCCGGTCAGCGAGCGTGGCGCGTTCAGCACATCCTTCAGCGAACCCTGTGCGACGATCTCGCCGCCGTGCACGCCGGCGCCGGGACCGATATCCAGGATGTGGTCGGCCGCGCGGATCGCGTCCTCGTCGTGTTCGACCACCAGCACGGTGTTGCCGAGATCGCGCAGCCGCACCAGCGTGCCAAGCAGGCGTTCGTTGTCGCGCTGGTGCAGGCCGATCGAGGGTTCGTCGAGCACGTACATCACGCCGACCAGGCCCGCGCCGATCTGCGAGGCGAGGCGAATGCGCTGCGCCTCGCCGCCGGAAAGCGAATCGGCCTTGCGGTCGAGCGTGAGGTAATCGAGGCCGACATCGATCAGGAACCGCAACCGCTCGCGGATTTCCTTGACGATCTTGGCCGCGATCTCGCCGCGCCAGCCGGGCAGCGTCAACTGATCGAAGAACGCCTGCGTGTCGTTGATCGCGAGCGCCGTCAGGTGCGGCAGATTCTTCTCGCCGACGAACACGTTGCGCGCGGAGAGATTCAACCGCTCGCCGTTGCAATCGGGGCAGGGCCGCTCGCTGATGAAGCGACCCAGTTCCTCGCGCACCATATTGGATTCGGTTTCCTTCCAGCGCCGCTCCAGGTTCGGGATCACGCCTTCGAATTTGTGCTTGCGTACGAAGCCGGACCGACCCTCGCCGAGATAACGAAACTCGATCTTCTCCTCGCCGGAACCGAGCAGGATCGCCTCGCGTGTCTTTTTCGGCAGGTCCTGCCAGGGCGTTTCCACGTCGAACCGGTAGTGCTTGGCCAGCGAGCGGATCATCTGGAAGAAGTGCGGGTTGCGGCGGTCCCAGCCGCGCACCGCGCCTTCGCCGAAGCTGCGTTCCGGATGCGCGACCACGCGCGCGGGGTCGAAGAACTGCGTCACGCCCAGGCCGTCGCATGCCGGGCACGCGCCGACCGGTGAATTGAACGAGAACAGCCGCGGTTCCAGCTCGGGAAGCGAGTAGTCGCACAGCGGGCAGGAATAGCGCGAGGAGAACAACTGCTCCGGCGCCTTGGCGTCGTCCATGTCCACGATGATCGCCAGCCCTTCGCCGAGCCGCAGCGCGGTCTCGAACGATTCCGCCAGCCGTTGCTTCAGGTCCTCACGCGGACGGAAGCGGTCGATCACCACTTCGATGGTGTGCTTGATGCGAAGGCCCAGCGGCGGCACGGCGTCTAGGTCGTACACCTGGCCGTCCACGCGCGCGCGCACGAAACCCTGCGCACGGAGTTGCTCGAACACCTGCACGTGCTCGCCCTTGCGCTCGCGGACCACCGGGGCCAGCAGCATGAAGCGCTTGTCGGCCGACAGCGCGAGGGTGGCGTCCACCATCTGGCTGACCGTCTGCGCTTCCAGCGAGGTGCCGTGGCGCGGGCAGCGCGGCGTGCCCACGCGCGCGTAGAGCAGGCGCAGGTAGTCGTAGATCTCCGTGATGGTGCCGACGGTGGAGCGCGGGTTGTGCGAGGTGGATTTCTGCTCGATGGAAATCGCGGGGGAGAGCCCCTCGATGTGATCCACGTCGGGCTTTTCCATCATCGAGAGGAATTGCCGCGCGTAGGAGGACAGCGATTCCACGTAGCGACGCTGGCCTTCGGCGTAGATGGTGTCGAAGGCGAGCGAGGACTTGCCGGAACCCGACAGTCCGGTGATCACGATCAGCCGGTCGCGGGGCAGCTCCAGGTCGAGGTTCTTGAGATTGTGCGTGCGCGCGCCGCGGATGCGGATCGTGTCCATGGGGCCTTGTGCAGAGGGATTGCGCGGCGAAATGCCGGCTACTATACCAACCGGTTTGATATGTGGCCGAGAGGCCTGTTTGCAAACCGCCGGTTCCGGGCCTCCGGGTCGAATTGCTTGCGGGGCGGGGCCGGGCTATACTCGCGCGTTCCGTTCGGCCCGACCGGGCGGATTCACCAGAATAACGACAGAACCGGAAGGGTTTTCACAATGTACGCAGTCATTCTTACCGGCGGACGCCAGTTCCGCGTGATGCAGGGCGACGTCCTGCGCGTCGAGAAGCTCGACGCGGACGTGGACGCCGCGATCAAGTTCGATCAGGTGCTGATGATCGGCGACGGCGAGAACATCACCGTCGGCGCGCCGAACGTCGCCGGCGCCAGCGTGGCCGCCAAGGTGCGCGCGCACGGCCGCCATGACAAGGTGCGGATCGTCAAGTTCCGCCGCCGCAAGCACCATCGCAAGCAGATGGGCCACCGGCAGCACTACACCGAGATCGAGATCACCGGAATTTCCCGGTAAGCGCCCGCGGGCGACCAGAATTCAGAGGCAGATGTCATGGCACACAAGAAAGGCGTAGGTTCCTCGCGCAACGGTCGCGATTCCAACCCGAAATACCTGGGCGTGAAGCTCTATGGCGGCCAGGCGGTTTCGGCCGGCAACATCATCGTGCGTCAGCGCGGCACCCAGTTCCATCCGGGCACGGGCGTCGGCCTGGGCCGCGACCATACGTTGTTCGCGCTGGTGGACGGCAAGGTCGAGTTCAAGACCCACGGTCCGAAGAGCCGCCGCACGGTAAGCGTGATTAGTGGTTGATTGCGATCGACCCTGATCGCCGCCTCAAGTCAGGCTTCCGGTTCGGGTCGGTAACCGCAGTCGGTGAGTCCAAAAGCGGCCATCCGTGGCCGCACTTCTCAATTGCAATAATCACCTTGCGGCCAGAAATGCGACAGAGCCCCGCCATGTGCGGGGCTTTTCGTATGCGGGGATCGGGAACGGGTGGCGGGAGGCGCGAGTTCGTATCGCCTCCGCCCTCGAACCACTATTCTTCTCGCATGACCGTTTCGATTTTCGCATCCCCGCCACCCACCTCCCGTCCCCCCTCATGAAATTCGTAGACGAAGCCATCATCAAGGTGCAGGCCGGCGACGGCGGAAACGGTTGCGCCAGCTTCCGGCGCGAGAAGTTCATCCCGTTCGGTGGCCCGAACGGCGGCGACGGCGGCGCGGGCGGCAATGTCTGGCTAGTGGCGGACGAAGGCCTGAACACGCTGGTGGATTTCCGTCACCAGCGCTCGTTCCGCGCGCAGCGCGGCGAGAACGGCATGGGCAGCGACATGTACGGCCGCGGTGGCGAGGACAAGGAAATCCGCGTGCCGGTCGGCACCACCGTGATCAACGTGGACAGCGACGAGGTGATCGGCGACCTGACCCAGAATGGTCAGCGCCTGCTGGTCGCGCGCGGTGGCAATGGCGGCTTGGGCAACATCCACTTCAAGAGCTCGGTGAACCGCGCACCGCGCAAGGCCACGCCCGGTACGCCCGGCGAGGCGCGCGAGCTGAAGCTGGAATTGAAGGTGCTCGCCGACGTCGGTCTGCTCGGCTTCCCGAACGCCGGCAAGAGCACCTTCATCCGCGCGGTCTCCGCGGCGACGCCGCGCGTTGCGGACTATCCGTTCACCACGTTGCAACCGCACCTGGGCGTGGTGCGTTCCGGTCCGGACCAAAGCTTCGTGGTCGCCGATATCCCGGGCCTGATCGAAGGCGCAGCGGAAGGCGCAGGCCTGGGTGTGCAGTTCCTGAAGCACCTGGCGCGCACCAGCCTGCTGCTCCACCTGGTGGACATTGCGCCGATGGATGGCGCCGATCCGGTCGAGCAGGTGCGCGCGATCGAGGGCGAGTTGCAGCGCTTCGATCCCGAACTGCTGGCGCGCCCACGATGGCTGGTGCTCAACAAGATGGATCTGGTCGCCCCGGAAGAGCGCGACGCGCTGGCGAAGGGGATCATCGAGCGCCTGCAATGGAGCGCGCCGTGGTTCGCAATATCCGCGGCCAACCGCGAAGGCACCCGCGAGGTCGCACTGGCCGCGCAGCGGTTCTTCGACGAGCAGAAGGCGCAGGCGGCGGAGTCGGGGGAATGAACGACGCAACAAAAAAGCCGGCCAAGGCCGGCTTATTTTTGCGCTCGTCCATGAGCGCGAAGATCAACCAGCGGACATCCCTGTCCGCACTTTTCAAATGGTCAGCCCAAAGCTTGGATCTTGGCGCTCAAGCGGCTCTTGTGGCGCGCGGCCTTGTTCTTGTGGATCAGGCCGTGGTGGGCGTAGCGGTCCATCACCGGCTCGGCAGCCTGGTAGGCGGCCTGCGCCGCGGTCTTGTCCTTGGCTTCGATCGCCTTCAGCACCTTGCGGATCGAGGAGCGCAGCATGGAGCGCTGGCTGGCGTTGCGCATGCGGCGCACTTCGGACTGCCGGGCGCGCTTCTTGGCGGACTTGATGTTGGCCACGGGTTGAAACTCCGGAAAGGGGCGAGAAAAAGACTGGCAAGTATGCGGGTGCCGCGGCGCGGAGTCAACTTGTGAAGCGCCCCAGCATGCTGCGCGGGCTGCTGTCCTTCAGCTCGATGACCATGGTCTCGCGCGTGCTCGGACTGGCGCGGGACGTTGCGATGAGCCACGTGTTCGGCGCCAGCGCGGCGACCGATGCCTTCGTGATCGCCTTCCGCATCCCCAATTTCATGCGCCGGCTGTTCGCGGAGGGCTCGTTCAGCACCGCATTCGTGCCGGTCTTCACGGAAGTAAAGGAGACCCGCAGCCACGAGGAACTGAAGGAACTCAGCTCGCGCGTGGCCGGCACGCTGGGTAGCGTGCTGTTGGTGATCACCGCGCTGGGGCTGATCTTCGCGCCGCAGGTTGCGATCATGTTCGATCCGGGTGCGCTGAGGAATCCCGGGGAACTCGCGCTCACCGCCGACCTGTTGCGGCTGACATTCCCGTTCCTGCTGTTCGTATCGCTCACCGCGCTCTCGGGCGGCATCCTCAACAGTTTCCATCGCTTTGCGTTGCCGGCCGTGACGCCGGTGATCCTCAATATCTGCATGATCGCCGGCTCGCTGTGGCTGGCGCCGAAGCTGGACGTGCCGATCCTGTCGCTCGGCTGGGCGGTGCTGGTCGCCGGTGCCCTGCAACTGCTCTTCCTGCTGCCGGCGGTGAGGCGGCTGAACCTGCTCTCATTGCCGCGCTGGGGCTGGAGCCACCCCGGCGTGCGTCGGATCATGCGGCTGATGGTGCCGACCCTGTTCAGCTCATCCATTTCGCAGCTCAACCTGCTGCTCGACACGATCGTGCTGTCCTTGCTGATCACCCGGTCGCAAACGTGGATCTACCAGGCCACACGTTTCCTCGAACTGCCGCTGGGCGTGTTCGGCGTGGCACTCGGCACCGTGATCCTTCCGGCGCTTTCGCGGCACTACGTCAGGGCCGATCGCGAGGGTTTTTCAGGAGCGCTGGACTGGGCGCTGCGCACGACGCTGCTGATCGCGCTGCCGGCAATGCTTGCGTTGATGCTGCTGGCCGAGCCGGTCGTCGCGACCTTCTTCCAGAATGGCCAGTACACCCCGTTCGATACCCACATGACCGCCATGGCGATCGTGGGCCTGGGTTTCGGCCTGCCGGCCATCGCGGTGCAACGCACGCTGCTGCCCGCGTTCTATTCGCGGCAGGACACGAAGACACCGGTGCGTGCCGGCGTGGTCGCGCTGGTCAGCAACATGGTGTTCAATTTCGCGCTGATCGCATTGCTGTTCGAAATGTGGGCACCGCCTTCATTGAAGAGCCTGCCGTGGCTGCAGGGCATTGCGCGGCAGCCCGGGTTGCACGTCGGGTTGGCATTCGCGAGTTCGCTTTCCAATTGGCTCAATTGCGCGCAGCTCTGGTACTACCTGAAGAGGGCCGGCGTATATCACCGTCGGGCTGGCTGGGCCGGACATCTGTTGAAATTGACCTTTGCCTGCGCGGCCATGGTGGCGGTGCTGGCGGCGGGCTTGTGGCTGTGGCCTTGGCAGCACTGGACCGAAGTGCGCGTCCTCGTGCGCGCGTGGCATCTTGCCGTGCTGGTGATAGCGGGCGGTGCGGCTTTCCTGCTGGCGCTGTTCGCGGCCGGATTCAGGATGCGGGATCTGCAGGTGGCGTAGGGACCGGCTGGACGCGTTCCAACGTAGCGGCTTGGTAGGAGCGCGCCTGCGCGCGACCACGCAGCTCTTTGCCACGAATGGCGGTCATGATCTCCTGCAAGCAGGCTTCCACCCGAGCCGCTCACGTAAACGTTTCGCAAGCAATCATCCCTGATACGCTCCCCTGCCCGCACGTCCTTGTGCGTGCGTTATTCGCGCCATCCTTGGCACTCACCCCTCGCCGCTGCGCGGCTCAGGGCCGCCTTCGACGTTCGGGCGCGCTCCTGCGCGCCACGTCGCAGGCGTGAGATGCGATTACTCGCGCCATCCATGGCGATCGCCCTTCGGGCCAGCTTCGCTGTTCGCACGCGCTCCCGGCGCGCGCAGTCAACGCTTCTCACGACAGCTCCGGCTCACCCACTATACTTCGCGGATGTTCAAGGTCTTCCGGGATGCCGCGGGGCCGTTTCTGGCCCCGGGCGGCAGCGTGCTCGCCGTGGGCGCGTTCGACGGTCTGCATCGCGGCCACGTCGCGCTGCTGCACCGCGTGCGCGAGCGTGCGCAGGCGCGTGGGCTGATCCCGGCGGTGGTGAGTTTCGAACCGCTGCCGCGCGCGTTCTTTTCGCGCGCGCCGCTTCCACGCTTGTCCTCGCTGCACGAGAAACTCTTCGGTTTTCGCGATACGGGGATCGAACTCGTTCTGCTGTTGCGGTTCAATGCCGCACTGGCGGCGATGAGCGCGGAAGATTTCGTGCGCGAGGTTCTCGTCGAGCGGATGAACGCGCGCGAAGTGTGGGTGGGTGCGGATTTTCGTTTCGGTCATCGCCGTGCGGGGGATGCCGCGCTATTGCAAACGCTGGGCGCGCAGTACGGCTTCGAGGTGCACGCGCTGGAAGCGGTCGAAGCGGAAGAGGGCGGGCGCGTGTCCGCCACGCGCATCCGCGATCTGCTGGCTATCGGCGAATTCGCGCAGGCGGCGCGCCTGCTCGGACGACCGTTTACCATCGGCGGCCGCGTGGTGCACGGCAACCGCGTGGGACACGAGCTGGGCTACCCGACTGCCAACATACGACTGGGCGGGCGCGTATCGCCGGTGCAGGGTATCTTCGCGGTTCGGGTGATGGGCATCGATGCGAAGCCGTGGGCGGGCGTGGCCAGCCTCGGCGTGCGGCCGATGTTCGACGGCAACGAACCGTTGCTGGAAACGCATCTGTTCGATTTCGAAGGCGATCTGTACGGGCGCCGCATCGAAGTGGAGTTCGTCGCCAAGCTGCGCGATGAAGAGAAGTTTGCCGATCTGGATGCGCTGAGGGCGCAGATGGACAAGGATGCCATGCAGGCCCGCCGCATTCTCGAAGAAAAGGTTTCCGGAGCCACAGCGTGAGCCGCGATTACAAACCCACCATCAATCTCCCCCGGACTGGCTTTGCGATGAAGGCGGACCTCGCGCAGCGCGAGCCGAAGATGCTGGCCGAATGGGAAGCGCAGAATCGCTACGCGCAGTTGCAGCAGTACACCGCCCAGCGCGAGCACGCGTTCATCCTGCACGACGGGCCGCCCTATGCGAACGGCGCGATCCATCTCGGGCACGCGGTCAACAAGATCCTGAAAGACGTGGTCGTACGTTCGAAGTTGGTGGCGGGCTTCCGTTCGCCCTATATCCCGGGCTGGGATTGCCACGGCCTTCCGATCGAGATCGCGGTCGAGAAGAAGGTCGGCAAGGTCGGCCAGAAGGTGGACGCCGCGGAATTCCGCAAGCTGTGCCGTGACTACGCCAACGCTCAAATCGATCTGCAGCGCAAGGACTTCAAGCGGCTGGGCGTACTCGGCGACTGGGAGCATCCCTACCGCACGATGGATCTGAAATACGAGGCAGACATCCTGCGCGCGCTCGGCAAGGTGTTCGCCAATGGCCACGTGGTGCGCGGCTTCAAGCCCGTGCACTGGTGCTTCGATTGCGGTTCGGCGCTGGCGGAAGCGGAGATCGAATACGCCGACAAGCAGTCGCCGGCGATCGACGTCGCCTACGATGCGCTCGACCCCAAAGTGCTCGCGGCTAAATTCGGCGTGCAGGTCGGCGGCAACGACATCGTCGCGGTACCGATCTGGACCACCACGCCGTGGACACTGCCGGCGAGCCTGGCGGTGACGCTCGGTCCGCAGCTCGACTACGTGCTGGTGGAAGGGCCATCTCGCGGCGGCAAACGCGTTTTGCTGGTGCTGGCGGAAACACTGGCCGACAAGGCGCTCGCGCGTTACGGCGTCAATGAAGTGAAGGTGCTTGGGCGCGCGCAAGGCGCCGCGCTCGAAAACCTCAAACTCAAACATCCTTTCTATGACCGCGAGATCGCACTGATTCTTGGCGAGCACGTGTCGGCGGAGGAGGGCACTGGTGCGGTGCACACCGCGCCCGGTCACGGCGCCGACGACTTCGCGGTGGGACAGAAATACGGGCTCGTCGAAAACACGCCCGCCAATGTGCTCAACCCGGTCGGCGCCAACGGCGTGTATCTGCCGGGCACGCCGATCTTCGAGGGCCAGCACATCTGGAAGGCCAACGACGCCATCATCGAACTGTTGCGCGAGCGTGGCGTGCTGCTGCATGCCGCGAAGATCACGCACAGCTATCCGCACTGCTGGCGCCACCGCACGCCGATCGCGTTCCGCACCACGCCGCAGTGGTTCATCGGCATGGAACGCGCCGGCCTGCGCGAGAGTTCGATGCGCGCGATCCGCAACGACGTGACGTTCTATCCGTCTTGGGGAGAGGAGCGCATAGCCGGCATGGTGGAAGGCCGGCCGGACTGGTGCATCTCGCGCCAGCGAACCTGGGGCGTGCCGATCGCGCTGTTCACCCACAAGCTCACGGGTAAACCGCATCCACGCAGCGTGGAGCTGCTGGAGCGGGTCGCGCAGCGGGTGGAAAAGGACGGCGTGGACGCGTGGTACGCGCTCGAACCGGCCGAATTGCTCGGCAACGAAGCGAAGGATTACGAGAAGGTCGCCGACATCCTGGATGTGTGGTTCGATTCCGGCACGTCGCATTTCTGCGTGCTGGACCAACGGCCGGAACTGAAGCGCGGCGCGGGCGACCAGGTGATCTATCTCGAAGGTTCGGACCAGCATCGCGGCTGGTTCCAGTCGTCACTGCTGACCAGTTGCGCGATGCGCGGGCACGCGCCGTTCGACGAGGTACTGACCCACGGTTTCACCGTGGACGCGCAGGGCCGGAAGATGTCGAAGTCGCTGGGCAACGGCATCGAGCCGCAGGATGTCATGAAGCACTACGGCGCAGACATCCTGCGGCTGTGGATCGCCTCGGCGGATTACCGCAACGAGATGGCGCTATCGGACGAGATCCTGAAGCGCGTCGCCGATTCGTATCGCCGCATCCGCAACACAGCGCGCTTCCTGCTCGGCAATCTGGACGGTTTCGATCCCGCACAGCATCTGCTCCCGGTGGAACAATGCCTGCTGCTGGATCAGTGGGCGGTGCAGTGCGCGCACGACGTGCAGCAGGCGGTGGTGGCCGCGTTTGCGCGCTACGACTTCCCCGAGATCGTGCAGCGCGTGCAGAACTTCTGCACCAATGAAATGGGCGCGCTGTATCTCGACATCACCAAGGACCGCCTCTACACGATGCCGCTGGACAGCCGCGGTCGGCGCGGCGCGCAGAGCGCGATGTACCGCATCCTCGAGGCGATGGTGCGCTGGCTGGCGCCGCTGCTCAGCTTCACCTCGGAAGAAATCTGGCAGCACATGCCTGGAGCGATGGTGGTGGACGGCAAGGCGGTCGAGCGCGACGAGTCGGTGCTGTTCCATACCTGGTACGACGGGCTGGCCGCGACGCAGGGTTCGGCGCAGCAACGCCGCTGGTGGAGCGATCTGCTCAGCATACGCGAGGCCGCCTCGCGTGTGCTGGAGGGCATGCGCAAGGATGGAAAGATCGGCTCGTCGCTGGACGCGAAGCTTTTGATCCACGCCGATCCCGCGATCGTCGAGCGCTACCACGATGTCGCCGACGAGCTGCGCTTCTTCTTCATCGTCTCCGACCTGCGGTTGGACCGCGGTGCGCAACCCGAAGGCGCCGTACTGACCGAGCTGGAAGGCGCGGACGTGTACGTCGCCGCGACTGTGAGCGATGCGCCGAAGTGCGTGCGCTGCTGGCACCATCGCGATGATGTCGGCGCTCACGCCGAACATCCCGAACTATGCGGGCGCTGCGTGGAGAACGTCGAGGCTTTCGATGGCCATGGCAGCGGCGAGACAAGGCGGTGGTTTTGATGTCTCTCCAGAATCGCAACGCGCTTCCATGGCTGATCGTATCGGCCATCGTCATCGCGCTCGACCAAGGCACCAAGTGGCTGGTGCTGCAGAAGCTCGTGCCGTACATGCCGCACGTGGTGATCCCGCACGTGCTGAACTGGACGCTGGCATTCAACACCGGCGCGGCGTTTTCGTTCCTCGCCGGCGGCTCTGGCTGGCAGGTGTGGCTGTTCGGTGCATTGGCGGTGATCGTGTGCGTCGCCCTGATCGTCTGGTTGGCGCGCACGCCGCGCGATGAATGGCGCACCGCGCTGCCGTTGGCATTGATCGTGGGCGGCGCGCTCGGCAATCTGATTGACCGCGTCCTGCGCGGGCAGGTCACCGACTTCATCCAGGTTTACTGGCGCATGTGGTCGTGGCCGGCGTTCAACGTGGCGGATTCCGCAATCTGCGTTGGTGCGATCGCGCTGATCGTGGCGGGGCTGTTCACTGGGAACCGTGCGCGAGCGGACGGATAATGTCGCTGATGGAAATCATTCTCGCCAATCCGCGCGGCTTCTGCGCCGGCGTCGACCGCGCCATCGCGATCGTCGAGCGTGCGCTGGAGAGCTACGGCGCGCCGATCCATGTGCGCCACGAAGTGGTGCACAATCGTTACGTCGTGGAAAGCCTGAAGCGCAAGGGCGCGGTGTTCGTGGACGAACTCTCCGAGGTGCCCGACGGTGCCACCGTGATCTTCAGCGCGCACGGCGTATCGCAGGCGGTACGCGAGGAAGCGGTGCTGCGCGGATTGAAAGTATTCGACGCGACTTGCCCGCTGGTGACCAAGGTGCACATGGAAGTCGCGCGCCACGGCCGGCAGGGCCGCGACGTGGTACTGATCGGCCATGCCGGCCATCCGGAAGTGGAAGGCACGATGGGCCAGTGGGATGCGTGCAACGAGGGCGCGATCCATCTGGTCGAAACGCTGGAAGATGTCGCGGCGCTGGAGGTTGCGCGACCCGACAAGGTCGCCTACGTCACCCAGACCACGCTTTCGGTGGACGATACGAAGGCGATCATTGCTGCGCTTCGGGAAAAATTTCCGCAGATCGAAGGCCCGCGCAAGGACGACATCTGCTACGCCACCCAGAACCGCCAGGACGCCGTGCGCGAGCTGGCCAACGAGTCGGACCTGGTACTGGTCGTCGGCTCGCGCAACAGCTCCAATTCCAACCGCTTGCGCGAACTTGCCGAAAAGCAGGGCGTGCGTGCGTTCCTGATCGACGGGCCCGAAAGCGTTGATGCGGGCTGGCTGCATGGTGTGGAGAAGATCGGCGTCACAGCCGGCGCCTCCGCACCCGAGCAACTGGTCCGCGAGGTGATCGCCCACTTGCGCGAGCTGGGCGCGACCTCCGTGCGCGAACTGCACGGCGAGCCGGAGGACGTTACCTTCGCGCTGCCGAAGGAGCTGCGCGAGAACGAGCGGCGCCCATCGTAGGAGCGCGCCTGCGCGCGACGCAGATCTTGGCCGCCACGTTGCGTGCGTCGCGCGCGGCCTCTAAACTTTCCCGTTCGACCGTGCCGTTGTAGCTCAGTTGGTAGAGCAACTGATTCGTAATCAGTAGGTCGGAGGTTCGACTCCTCTCAACGGCACCATCCGCCGCTCGTCGGCTACTCCCGACCACTCGTCGCCCGGTTGTTGGCAGCCGGGCCGGCTGCGGCCATGCTTCAAGCCGCGCAATTGGGGTGGGGCATGCGTGCTGGGGAGCCAAAGCCAATGATCCGTTTCGCTTCGCCGCGGGGTGCGCGCGGCGTGTCCATGATCGAGGTGCTGGTCGCGGTCGTGATCTTCAGCCTCGGCCTGCTCGGCCTGGCGCTGATGCAATTGAAGGGCGCCACCTTCACCAAGGATTCCGGCGCACGCAGCGCGGCGGTACTGCTGGCCCGCAGCCTGGCCGACCGCATGCAGGCCAATCCGCAAGGCGTGTCCGACGGCGATTACGTCTTTACCGGCGCCAGCACCAAGCCGACCTATACCGATTGTTCCTCCACCACCTGCACGCCCGCGCAGGTCGCGGCCAATGACATCAATGCCTGGCTGACCCAGATGTCTGCGGCGATGCCGGCTTCGGCGAGCACCGCGCCGATGGGGCAGGTCGTGCAAAACAAGGACTCGAGCGGCAATCCCGACGGCACTTACACCATCACTGTCCAGTGGAGCGGCCTGGGCGTCCTCGACAGCAACACCAGCACCACCAACAGCAACAGCAGCGAATCCGACAGTTTCGTATACGTGCCGAGGGCCGGCGGATGAACAGCATGCTTCCGCGTTCCGCTCACCCGGTCGCGCACGCGCGCAGGACGGGTTTCTCGCTGATCGAGATGATGATCGCGCTGCTGCTCGGTGCGCTAGTGGTGGCCGGGCTGATCAACGTGCTGATGGCCAACCGTCAGGCCTACCACCTGCAGGAAGCCGACAATTACAACCAGCAGAACATGCGGTTCGCGATGGATCGCATCGGCTGGTCGTTGCGCCAGGCCAGTTTCTGGGGCGCCGTCAAGCCGAATGTGATCAGCGGTTCGCCCGCGGTTGGCCAGACGACCTCGAGTTGCACGCAGGCCTGGGTACTGGCCGTCGGCAGTCCGGTATACGGCTACGACGGCAAGACCGGCTTTCCGGTCGGCAGCGATTGCGTCCCGGCTTACGTCAGTGGCACCGACGTGCTGGTGGTGCGCTATGCGGGTCCGGACGCGGTGCCATGGTCGGCGGCCACGGCGCCGACCTTGAATGCCAAGCAGATTTATCTCGAAACCCGCGCCGGCATGTCGGCGCAACTGTTCTCCGGCAATTACATCCAGGCGTATCCGTACGTGAACGGAGCGGCGCCCCAGGAGGGCTCCTACATCTACCCTTACGCGTTGGAGGCGTATTACCTGCGGCCTTGCAGCAATGCCGATTCCAGCGGCAAGTGCAGCGCGAGTTCCGACGGCGGGAATCCGATTCCCACCCTGATGCGCATGCGGCTGGATTCTTCCGGCAACCTGATCACCGAGCCGGTGGTCGAAGGCGTCGAGCAGTTGCAGTTCGAATACGGCATCCGAGATCCCAACGGAACCAGCCCGGTGCCGATTCGGTATGAGGACGCCACCACCGCCACGACGAAGGGTGACTGGGCGAACGTGATCTCGGTGCGCATCGGTTACGTGCTGCGTTCGGCGACACGCGACACCCGCGTGCCGCACCCGTTCGACAGCCAGACCACCGATGTCACGCAGGTCAACTATCCGTTGCGGCTTTCCGGTGATTGCGAATACAAGGTGGCCAGCGACGGCACCGTCTCGGTGGTATCGGGATGCACCGGCTTCAGTACCAGCAGCTCGCTCGGCGACAAACCCCAGCAATACACCCGGATCCAGATGACCGCCGTGGTGCAGTTGCGCAACCCCATCAGGCAGATCTGACCATGCAGGCCATCTTGATCAGGCGTTTTCAACGCGTCCCCGCGCTGTCGCGGCAGCGCGGCATGGCGCTGTTCGTCGGACTGGTGTTCCTGGTCGTGTTGTCGCTGGTGGCGGTGATCGCCATGCAGAGCACCTTCCTGGAGATGCGCATGGCCACGAACGTCGCGCGCCATGAAGAGGCGTTCCAGATGTCGGATTCGATGCGCGGCGCCCTAGGACCGTTCCTGGAAGCCAACCTGCTGACCGGCGGCTGGCCGGTCAGTTGGGGCGGCACGGCGCCGGACAGCCAGTTCGACTGGAGCTCCGTTTGTCCGAACGCGACCTTGCCGGTGACCACCGCCAATTGCCCGCTGGTGAGCACGTTCAAAACTGCTATCGCGGGCGCGACGACGCCATTCAAGCAGATCACCGGGCCGCTCGACCCGGGTGAGGAACCTTACAACCCGAGCACATGGGTCACCGACTTCACCCTCACTCAGGCCAACCCCAACGGCATCGGCAAGATCGCGGCGAGCATTTCCCTGGTGCCGGACGGCATCGTGCCCAACCAGGGTTCCGGTACCGCGCAGGCGGCCGGTTATCGCGGGCTCGGCGTCTCCACCGCCGCCGGAGGGTTCGCCAAGTTCTTCGAAGTGCAGGCGATAGGCCTTTCGCCCAGCGATGGCAGCAACGGCCGCGCCGTCACGATTGCCCAGTACCGCACGGTCACGCGCTGACCGCGTCCCCACAGATCGAGAATCGCCATGTCCATCGGCAGCTTCAAAATACGCAGACCCGGCACGAAACAGTTCCTGCTGGCAGGCGTATGGATGGCCCTGGTCGCGCCGCTGGTCGTGACGCTGGTCGCGCGAGCCACGCTCACCTCCGCGACCACGGAAGCAAATTACAACCTGTTCCCGGTGCAGAACGTCAGCATCCAGCAGCCGCTGGCGATGCTGCTGCTCTCGCGCGACGACAAGCTGTTCTTCCGCGCGTTCTCCGATTACAGCGACCTGGACGGCGATGGGGTGTTGAACACCACCTACACGGATACGTTCAATTACGCGGGCTATTTCGATCCGAAACTTTGCTACTCATACAACTCGGGCCAGTTCATTGCGGCGGCGCAAGGCGCAGGCATCAATGGCCATACGTGCAGCAGCCAATGGAGCGGCAATTTCCTCAACTGGGTGACGATGTCGCGGATTGATGAGGAGCGCTACGTCCTGTACGGCGGTCGGCGTGCGGTGGACACCGGCGACACTACGGTGCTGCAGCGAGCCTATATCCCGAATGACGGACACGCCTGGGTCAAGATTTACACCGACAATGGCTCGTTCACCCCGAACAGTGGTACCTACAGCTATTGCAACGCCACAATCGGTGCCGCCGGGACGACCTCGCAGACGGACAGCACCAGCCCGCCCTTGATGCGCGTTGCGAGCGGCACCTGGGCCAGCTGGGCGGCTTCCAATTACACCCAGTGCCAATGGAGCGGCGACACGGTCAATGCGAACGATCCCTCCAAGGGCACCGAGTTTCCATCCAGCAGTACCGACTACGTCGTCAAGGTCCAAGTCTGCAGCACGACCGCGCCAGTGATGGAGTCGTTCTGCAAGTCGCACATAGACAACAGCGGCGTCACTCACTACAAGCCGGAAGGTCTGCTACAGCAATTCGCCACCGCGATCCGCTTCGGCCTGATGACCGGCAGTTGGCGAAATCCCCGTGCAGGCGGCGTGCTGCGCCGGAATATCGGTCTGATTGAAGGCAATGGCGACGGTACCTGCGCGGATGCGCGCAACGAAATAGACCAGAAGACCGGGCAATTCTGCTATATCGAGAACAGCACCCCGGCCATGGCCGGCATCGTCAGCACGCTCGACAATTTCCGCGTGTACGGTTGGGCGCCGACGGGCAACAACGACCAGACCTACTCCGATTGTTCAAGCTTCGGTACTCAAAACCGCCAAGCCAATTCAACCGCACAGAGCGTTCCCTACCTGAAGGATCCCGGGCTGGTCTCCGGCAGCAACGCACAGGCCTGCAGCGAATGGGGCAATCCTTTGGCCGGCATGTATGCCGAAGCGCTGCGCTACATCCAGCATTTCAACGGGACCAGCGTGCTGGCACCGACGAGTACCTTCACCAGTGGCCTGACCCTTGGCGGCGGCGACACCAGCAGTGGTGCCGCGCTCACCGGGGGCAGTGGAGACAGCGGTGACCTGGTTCCGAACCTGCCGGCCCCGAAATGGCTGGACCCGTATACCGAGACCGCGGGCGACGGCGGCGCCAACGCCTGCTCGCAGTGCAACATAATCGTGCTTTCCACCGGCGAGCCGAGCTTCGACGGCAACAGCCCGGAGGTGCCCACCGTGCCGGCGCTGCCGCAGCAGGCTTATGACGCGACGAATACCGTGGGCTTCAACGAACTCGGCACCGGAGGCGCGAGTACCCGCCAGTACCTGTTTGGCCGGATGCTCAGTTCTTCCACCGACGGTACGGTGGGTACGGTGTTTTCCTCGGGGACCGACAGTTCAACCGACGAGTGCGTTCAGGACACGGTGACCTACCTCGGGCTCGTGCGCGGTATATGCCCCGAGACGCCCAGTACCGAGGGAAGTTTCTATCTCTCTGGCTTGGCCTACGGGGCTTGGACCCATGACATGCGGCCAGACCTCAACAAGGACGGCAAGTCGCCGCATTACGTCAAGACCTACACGATCCAGCTTTCCGAGCCGCTGCCGTCTTTTGACGTCTATACGAATGACGGGCTGAACAAGATCACGGTCATCCCGAACTGCACCATTTCGAGCTCGGGTACGGCCACCACCACCTCGCGCCGTTGTGGCTTCATGAACCTGAAGGTTGGCGCGATTACCAATCCGAATACGAACATCACCTATGGTCTGACCCCGAGCAAGGATTCTTCGGGCAATCCTTACGGAAGCTTTACCGTTTACTGGTCGGACTCGCCCTATGGGTCGCATTACGGCATCGCCGCCGTGCAGGTGTTGACCTACTGTGTGGGTTCCGCGTGCACGCTGTCGAACGTCCAGGCCTACATGTGCAAGGCGCAGAACAGCGGTGACCCGGTGACCATGCCGAGCGGAGGCAGCAACATCTGCAGCGGCGGTCAGATCAAACAGAATCTCTCGCAATTGAGCGGGCAGGTGCTGGTCCGGACCGAAACGGTCTATCACGCCAATCAGTACAGCATGGCCCTGGGCTATACCGAGCTGGGCAAGAGCAACACCCAGATCAAGAACCAGTTGGTCGCGGGTGTGACCGGTTCTTCCGTCGGCACCTTCCTGCTCGGCACTACGGGTGATACCGGCACCTCCACCAATTCGGTGACTACTTACGACTGGAGCACCCCGCAGATCCAGAAATTCCCGGTCGGCCCCGCCCAGCAGATTCTGCTGCCGAATCCGTTGTTCCTGGCCGCGAAATACGGCGGCTTCAGCTACGCCACAGGCGCGAGCAACCCGATGCCGAGCCAGGGCGATGCCTCCGACTGGGACGCGAAGAACAACAGCACCGGAAAGCCCGGACAGGACGGATTGCCCGACAACTACTTTTACGTGAGCGATCCCAACCAGTTGCAGACGGCGCTCGCGAGCCAGCTCAACGACATCGTCCTGCGTGCCGGTTCCGGTACCGCCGCAGCGGTCGTGGCGAACCACGTCAACGGCATCGGCGTGGCTTACCGTTCAACCTATCTGCCGGTCATTACTTCGTCGCAGGATGCAACGCAGAGCGTTTCCTGGGCAGGTACCCTGGACACATTGTGGGTGGACAGCTACGGCCTGCTGCGCGAAAACGGCAAGGCCGGCGCACCGACGGACTGCTCCAGCGGCTGCCAATTGTCCAGCGATTACACGGTGGATCCGATCGTGGTGTTCACCACGGACGCAACCGACAACCATCCGGAGTTCGAGGAATGCGTGCCGAACGGTTCCTCGACATTCGACCCGAGCACTTTCAGCCCCACCAATTCGAATGTTACCTGCACGTTGCATCAGCTGAGCGACCTCGCGACGATCTGGAACGCGGAATCGCAGTTGTGGTCGAGTCCGACCTCCACGTTCGGCAGCGGCCTGGCTTCACAACGCAGCTACACGAGCAACGCCAGTTCGGGACGTTACATCTTCACCGACATCTACAACAGCAGCACCAATAAATTCCAGCAGACCGATTTCGTATGGAGCGGTAGCAGCACCTGCACCACCGGGTTCTGCGGTTCCAACAGCAGCGGCACGGTCACCGGCAATTTCGGCTATCTCAACACCGACGGTAGTTCGAGCGAAGCCCAGAACATCGTCAACTGGGTGCGCGGTGTGGAAGTCAGCGGCATGCGCAGCCGAACGATCACCACCGATTGTGCGGCTTTGGATGTCCCGGGCTGTCCGACAACCGCGACCTCGTTGACCATGCGCCTGGGCGATATCGTGGATTCGACGCCGCTGGTGATCACCTCGCCTTCCGAGAACTACGACCTGATCTACGGCGATACCAGCTATGCCAAGTTCCGCGCCAAATACAGCGATCGTCGGCAGATGGTGTATGTAGGCGCCAACGACGGCATGCTGCACGCATTCAATGGCGGCTTCTTCGACGCCTCAAAGCACGCGCTGTACCTGCAACCGAACAACAGTTGCACTTCCAGCGGCTGCTCTGCCAATTCCGCAATTACCGCGCATCCGCTCGGCGGCGAACTGTGGGCCTATGTGCCGGGCAGCCTGCTGCCGCACCTGCGCTGGCTGACCGATCCGGCCTACCAGGCGGGCACCGCGACGCACCCCGGCCAACACGTGTTCTACGTGGACGGCTCGCCGGTCGCCACCGACGCCAAGATATTCGCCGACGACGCCACGCATCCGGGTGGCTGGGGCACCATCCTGGTAGTGCCGTTCCGGCTCGGCGGCGGCGACATCAAGGTCCCGGTGCCGATCGATCCGAGCAAATCCTACAAGCCAGGCTCCTGCACCAGCACCAACAACTGCAAGTACCAAGAGTCGTTCTCCTCGTACGTGGTATTGGACGTGACCGATCCGGAGCAGGCACCCACCGTACTTGCGGAGCTCTCGCCGGCCTCCACCTCCGCGGACAGCACCACCACTGGCCTGGGGGTTCAGAGTTACACCACGTCCGAACCCGCGTTTGCCGTGGAAGGCGAGGGCACCAGTTCGCCACGATTCTTCATGTTCATCGGTTCCGGACCTACGCAGGCGGCACCGCAAGGCACTGCGGTGACATCGACGCAGCCGTTGCGGGTGTACGCCTACGATCTGGCCTGCTTCGCCGGCACCGGCACAGGCTGTCCCACCAACCCGAGCACGCCGCTGACGCTCGGGGTCAACAGTGACGGCAGCAACAAGACCACATTCGATCTCTCCAATGGCGGCGCGGATGCGCACGGCAAGAACAGCTTTGCCGGCGACTTGATAGCCAGCGACTTCAATCTCGACGGCAACGCCGAAGCGGTATATTTCGGCAGCGTACGCGATGATCGGACCGATTCCCCGCGCAACTACAGCGGTTCGTTGTGGAAGATCTCCTTGAACGGCAGTTCGGATCCCACCCAGTGGAGTGCGCAACTGATGTACGACCCGCAGGCGCCGATCACGGCGCGCCCCACGCTGGGCCTCAACAGCCGTGGCGCGCCGATGGTCTATGGCGGCACCGGCCGTGTCCTGGACGGCAGCGACCTGGAGACCAACGGTCAGCAGTACATCTTCGGCATGATCGATCCGTACCTGCTGCCTTCGGGCGATCCGCAATCCGACTTTGCCACCAGCCCGGCACCTTCCCCGATGATCGCGGCTTCCAATCTGTTGGACATCACCAACATCGGCGTCTGCGTGCAGGTGGTTGCCGGATCATGCTCTACGCAGGGAGCATTGGTGAATTCGCAAAGCGGCAGCACGACTCCGAGCGGTGCGAGCACGGTGCCCAGTGACGTCACGAATTTCACCGAGCTGCAGGCCCTGTTCAGTTGTCCGCAGACACCTCCCGCAACGGGCTCCACCTGCGGAAGCGATGCGGGCAAGGCCGGTTTCGTCTATGACCTGAGTGCGCCGACGGGCAAGCCGTCAGAGCGCGTGATCAGCGCACAGGCGCTGCTGGGCGGCGTGCTGGTCACCAACACCTATACGCCGGACATCAGCTCGTGCGTCGCGCTCGGCACAGGCCAGGAGTACGCGCAGGACTTCGAAACGGGCACCGCCAATCCCGCAGCCACAATGCTGGGGGTGAATGCAAATGGGACGGGTATTACCAGCGTGTCGCTCGGGCCCGGCCTGCCCTCAGCACCGAGCTTGCACGCCGGCGCCGGCAGCCAGAGCAATTCCAAGGCGGTCACTGCATGCACGCAGACCTCGACCGGCGCGATCATCTGCCAGAAGGTCGCGTCCATCTATCCGGTGACCAGCGGTGAAGTGTCCTGGCGCGAACCACTGGATCAATAAAGGGGAACTTCAGTGAGCAACCGTTGGCAGCGCGGTTTTACCCTGGTCGAGTTGATGATCGTGGTACTGATCATCGCTGTTCTGGCGGCGATTGCCATTCCTGCCTACCAGAACTACATCACCCGCGCCACGCGCACCAAGGCCACGCGCGCGTTAATGGACCTGGCCGGACGCGAGGAGCGTTACTATTACAGCAACAACAGTTACGCCGCGACCTTGTCCAGCGTCGGGTACAACTCGCCCTACGTGGACAGCAATGCCGACAGCCGCTACTACACCCTCGGCATCTCTTCCGCCAGCGCCACGGATTACACATTGACCGCCGCGCCCGGAGGCTTGCAGGCCACCAAGGACACCCAGTGCGGAACGCTGACCCTCAATCGTGCGGGCGTGAAGGATTCGGCCACGCACGACGCCCGCTGCTGGTCCGGACAGTGACATGCGCCCGATCTTTTCACTGGCAGGTCTGTTGACGATCACCGCGCTCGTGGCCGGCGCCGCGTACGCGGGCGATTACTACAAGTGGACCGATGCGCACGGTACCGTGCACTACTCGCAGACTCCGCCGCCACCGGACCGTGCATCGACTACCGTGCATGTGAGCGATGGCGCACCGGTCGCGCCGCTGCCAGGCATCGCTAACGCACCTGCCACGCCGGAAGAAAAGGCCAGGGCGCAATCCAGCCAGACGGCCCTGGATCGGGCGAACAAGCAAACCTTGGGCGCCGATTGCGCAATCGCCCAAAAGAACATCGCCAACCTGCAGGGGCACGGCATGGTGGTTGCGAGCGGCGACCCCGACAAGGCGCGCGCGCTGGAGTCCGAGCAACGCGCGCAGGCGCTGGCCGACGCCCGCAAGGATGCGGCGACTTACTGTACGCATCAACCATAGGTAACCGCCGATGTCACCTGCCCGCACGCGCGGATTCACGTTGGTCGAACTGATGATCACCATCGCGGTGGCGGCGATCCTGGCTGCGATTGCCTTGCCGAGCTTCCGCGATTTCCTGCGCCGCAATGCGGTGACCGCGCAGGCCAACCAGGTGCTGGCTTCCCTGCAGTACGCGCGCAACGAGGCGGTCAGCCGCCGCTATCCGACTGCCGTGTGTGCGAGCACCGCCGGCACGAGCTGCGACGGCGGCAGCACCTTCGAAAACGGCTGGATGGTGTGGCGCGACAGCACCCTGGCCGGTACGCCTGCCTATAACGGATCGCCGCCCGACGAGTTGCTGCGCGTCGTCCAGGCGCAAAGCGGCGTGAGCATTCGCTCCTTCGGCGGGAGCGGTACGGGTTTCATAGCCTTCGACCAGCGTGGCCAGGTGATCGGCGCAACCGGAGTCACCAATGTCGTGATCTGCGCCAAGGCCAAGTCCGACGATTCGGTTGGCACGAGTACCAGCACCGTCACGGGACAGTACGTGCGGATCGATGCGTCCGGACGCATCACCGTCCAGAGCCTGACCGCCGGCTCGAACTGCAACGCCGCACCGGCATGACGCGTCGGGGGTTCGGGGCAAGCCGCTCCCGGTGCGAAACGAAAAAGCCGGGCAATGCCCGGCTTTTTGCTTCAAGATGGTGGGCGCGACAGGGATCGAACCTGTGACACCTGCCGTGTGAAGGCTCGCTGCTATGCGCACGCTTGCTTGGGGAAGGTGGTGGGCGCGACAGGGATCGAACCTGTGACACCTGCCGTGTGAAGGCAGTGCTCTACCGCTGAGCTACGCGCCCTAGCTTAGCCGCGGAAGTCTACGAGCGTACGCCGTCCGGGTCAATGCGCGAGTTTCGGAAACGTGCGGCTAACGCGTACCGTCTACAATCGCGCCTCTCCACATCATCGCGCCGCCCACGGAGCGCATCATGGAACACATCCTGCACGCCCTGCGCGATTTCGAGATCACGCCGTGGAAGCTGGTCGGCTTCATCGGCACCTTCACCTTCACTGCCCGCTGGTTCGTGCAGCTGTACGCCACCAAGAAGCAGAGAAAAGTGGTGATGCCGATGGCGTTCTGGTATCTCTCGGTGATGGGCAGCGTGCTGCTGCTGGCCTACTTCATCTTCGGCAAGAACGATTCGGTCGGCATCGTCTCGAATTTCTTCCCGCTGTTCGTGTCGCTGTACAACGTCAGCGTGCATCTGCGACACAAGGAGCGGGAGGCCGAAGAGGCTTCGAGTTGAGCCGCAATCGCGGACCGGTTCACTCGGGATCGTAATCGAGGTTCGACGCCAGCCAGCGCTCGACCTCCGCCACGCTCCAGTTTTTTCGCCGGGCGTAATCCGCGACCTGTTCCTTGCTCAGGCGACCCACGACAAAATACTGGCTGCGCGGGTGCGCGAAGTACCAGCCCGAAACGGATGCGGCCGGATACATCGCCATGCCTTCGGTGAGTTCGATGCCCGCATTGTTAGTGGCATCGAGCAGCGCGAACAGCGTGCGCTTCTCGGTGTGGTCGGGGCAGGCGGGATAACCCGGCGCAGGGCGGATGCCGCGATACTTCTCCGCGATCAGCGCGCCGTTGTCGAGTGATTCGTCGTTTGCGTAGCCCCAGAACTCCTTGCGAACGCGTTCGTGCATGCGCTCGGCGAAGGCTTCCGCGAGGCGGTCGGCCAATGCCTTCAGCAGGATGGCCGAGTAGTCGTCGTGCTCGGCGCGGAAGCGCTCGAGATGCTTTTCGATGCCAAGCCCGGCCGTTACGGCGAAACCGCCGATCCAATCCCGCTTGCCGGACTCTTTCGGTGCCATGAAATCGGCGAGGCAGAAGTCCGGGCGCTCGACGGGTTTGTCGGCTTGCTGGCGAAGGTGGTGGGCGACGACAGGCGCTCCGCTCCCCCCGGGGCGGATTTCTACATCGTCACCGACGGAATTTGCCGGCCACAATCCGATCACGGCGCGCGCGGTCAGCCAGTTATCGGCGATCAACTTGTCCAGCATCGCCTGCGCATCGTTGAACAGCTCGCGCGCCTGCGAGCCAACCACGGCATCGTCGAGGATCGCGGGGTAATGCCCCGACAGTTCCCAGGCGGAGAAGAACGGCGTCCAGTCGATGTACGCGCGCAGCTCTTCGAGCGAATAGTCGTCGAAGACCGTGATGCCGGGTTTGCGCGGCGCAGGCGGTATGTAGTTCGCCCAGCCGCCGTCGAACCGCTGCGCGCGTGCGTGCTCCAGCGAAACCAGTTTCTTGCCTGGTCCGCGGTCCTTGTGGCGTTCGCGGATCTCCGCGTATTCGGCGCGCACCTTCACCAGGAATTCGTCCACCAGCTCCTTGCTGACCAGCGATTGCGCCACGCCGACCGCGCGCGACGCGTCCTTCACCCACACGGTAGGCGCCTTGTAGTTCGGTTCGATCTTCAGCGCGGTGTGCGCGCGCGAGGTGGTAGCTCCGCCGATGAGCAGGGGAATCCGGAAATCCTGCCGCTGCATTTCCTTCGCGACGTGAGCCATCTCCTCGAGCGAGGGCGTGATCAGGCCGGACACGCCGATCATGTCCGCGTTCTGTTCGCGCGCGGTGTCGAGGATCTTCTGTGCCGGCACCATCACGCCGAGGTCGATCACGTCGAAATTGTTGCAGGCGAGCACCACGCCGACGATGTTCTTGCCGATGTCGTGCACGTCGCCCTTGACCGTCGCCATCACGATCTTGCCGTTGGATTTGCCGGTGTCGCCGCTGCGCTTCTTTTCCTCTTCCATGAAGGGCAGCAGGTACGCGACCGCCTTCTTCATCACGCGCGCGGACTTGACCACCTGCGGCAGGAACATCTTGCCGGCACCGAACAGGTCGCCGACCACGTTCATGCCGTCCATCAGCGGGCCTTCGATCACGTCCAGCGTGCGCGATGACTGCTTGCGCACTTCCTCGGTGTCCTCGACCACGTACTGATCAATGCCGTGCACCAGCGCGTGTTCGAGTCGCCTGGCAACGGGCAGTTCGCGCCACGCGAGTGCGTTGCCGCTGTCCTTTTCCTTCGCGCCCTTCTTGTACCGTTCGGCGATTTCCATCAGCCGCTCGGTGGCATCCGGCCGGCGATTCAGCACTACGTCCTCGACGCGCTCGCGCAATTCCTGATCGAGGTCGTCGTAGATCGCCAGCGCGCCGGCGTTGACGATGCCCATGTCCATGCCGGCCTTGATCGCGTGATAGAGGAACACGCAGTGGATCGCCTCGCGCACGGTGTTGTTCCCGCGGAACGAGAAGGACACGTTGGAGACACCGCCGGAAATGTGCGAATCCGGGAAGCGCTTCTTCAGTTCCTTCGCGGCCTCGATGAACCACACGGCATTGTTGGCGTGCTCCTCGATTCCGGTGGCGATCGGGAAGATGTTGGAGTCGAAGATGATGTCTTCGGGCGGGAAGCCGACTTTTCCCGTCAGCAATTTGTACGAGCGCTGGCAGATTTGCAGGCGTCGCGCGACGGTGTCGGCCTGGCCTTGTTCGTCGAACGCCATCACGACCACCGCCGCGCCGTAGCGCAGGATCTTGCGCGCCTGTTCCAGGAACGGACCTTCGCCTTCCTTCAGCGAGATCGAATTGACCACGCCTTTGCCCTGCAGGCATTTCAAACCGGCTTCGATCACGCTCCACCGGGACGAATCCACCATCACCGGAATGCGGGCAATGTCGGGTTCGGCGGCGATCAGGCGCAGGAACTTCACCATCGCGGCTTCGGCATCCAGCAGTCCTTCGTCCATGTTGACGTCGAGAATCTGCGCGCCATTGGCGACCTGCTGGCGCGCCACTTCCACCGCCTCGTCGTAGCGGTCTTCCTTGATGAGTTTCTTGAACTGCGCGGAGCCGGTGACGTTGGTGCGCTCGCCGATGTTGATGAAATTCAACTCGGGGGTGATGACCAGCGGTTCGAGGCCGCTCAGGCGGGTGGGGCGCGCGCTCACGCCGCGATTCGCCCGGGTTCTGGCAACGCGCGCGGCGGCACATCGCGGACGGCTTCCGCGATTGCGGCGATGTGTGCGGGCGTGGTGCCGCAGCAGCCGCCGACAAGGTTGAGCAAGCCTGAACGCGCGAACTCGCCCAGCATCGCGGCCATTTCCTGTGGCGCCTCGTCGTAACCACCGAACGCGTTGGGCAGACCCGCGTTGGGATGCGCGCTGACATAGCAGTCGGCCACGCGTGCGAGTGTTTCCACATGCTCGCGCAGATCCTTCGCGCCCAGCGCGCAATTCAGGCCCACGCTCAATGGACGGGCGTGCGCCACCGAATACCAGAACGCCTCGGCGGTCTGGCCGGAAAGCGTGCGCCCGGAACGGTCGGTGATCGTACCGGAGATCATGATCGGCAGGCGACCGCCGATCTCGTCGAACACCTGCGCGATCGCAAACAGCGCGGCCTTGGCATTGAGCGTATCGAAGATGGTTTCGACCATCAGCACGTCGCTGCCACCTTCGATCAGGCCCCGCGTCGCTTCCGCGTAAGCGGCTTCGAGTTCATCGAAATCCACGTTGCGGAAGCCGGGATTGTTGACATCCGGCGACAGCGAGGCGGTGCGGCTGGTCGGGCCGAGCACGCCGATGGCGAAGCGCGGGCGATCCGGCGTTTCGCGTTCGATTTCGCCGCAGGCTGCGCGGGCGAGTCTCGCGCCTTCGCGGTTCAACTCGCGCACCAGATGCTGCAGGCCGTAGTCGGCCTGGCTGATGGAAGTGGAATTGAAGGTGTTGGTCTCGACGAGATCTGCGCCGGCGCGCAGGTATGCCAGATGGATGTCGCGGATCAGGTGCGGCTGCGTCAGCGACAGCAGGTCGTTGTTGCCGCGCAGGTCGCGCGCGCAGTGCTCGCCGTGTTCGTGATCGTGGTGCGCATCGCAACCGTTGCCGAAACGCTCGCCGCGATAGCCGTGCTCGTCCAGCGCGTGCGCCTGCAGCATCGTGCCCATCGCGCCGTCCAGCACCAGGATGCGTCGGGAGAGCGCCTGTTCCAGTTGGGCGATGCGATCGGAATGCAGCCAGGGCAGCGTATTCATTGATCCCTCCAAATTCGCCTCGTATCCATCCATGGAGCATCTTCCAGTCGACATCCTTGCCTCCTCCCCAGTTGACGCACGCGATGCCATTCAAGGCATCGCGTCAGCGCGTCAACTTCGACCTTGCCAACAAACTCAACACTTCAAAATGCGGCGACCGCACTTCGCGCGAGACCTTCGCGCAATGCAGCACTTCCAGACCCGCCTTGCGCGCGAAACCGACCAGGTCCTCGCGCCTGAACCCGAGATTGCGGTGGTCGAAAGGCGCCACCGCCGTGCGGTGCGCGTGTTTTGCGAGCGTCGCGGCCAGCAGGCGGCCGCCCGGTTTCAGCACGCGCGCGGCTTCAGCGACGGCCTGCGCCGGATGCTCGCTGTAGGTCAGCGCGTGCATCATCAGAACCAGGTCGAAGCGGCGCTTGGCCAAGTCGAGCGCGTGCATGTCGCCCTCGATCACTTCCACGTTTTGGAACGGTTTCAGGCGCTCGCGCGCGGCGGCCACCACACGTTCGCTCGAATCCACGCACACGATGGAATGCGCGTGTGGCGCCAGCAGTTCGGCCAGGACTCCGTCGCCGGATGCGATGTCCAGCACGTCGCCGGTTTCCAGCAGTTGCAGCAGCGTGCGCGCCAACGTTTCCCAGGTGCGGCCAGGGGAGTAATGGCGCTCCATGTCGCCGGCCACGCTGTCGGCCCAGCCGCGCTCGCGCGCGCGCCGCGCGAGGACATTCGGCAGGCGCTGCGCGTCGCTTTCCAGCAATGCGTCGTCCACGCCCTGTTCGAGCGCGCGCAGCAGCTCCGACGCGCCGTCGGCATCAGCGTCGTTGATCCGGTAATACGCGGAGACGCCGGCGCGACGGTCACGCACCAGCCCGGCTTCCTTGAGCTTGGCCAGATGCGTGGAAACGCGCGGCTGCGCCAGGCCGAGCACGGCGGAAATCTCCGCGACGGTCAGTTCCTCGCGGCGCAGCAGTGCCAGCAGCCGCACCCTGGTTGAGTCGGACAGCAAACGCAGCAACGAGGTGGCCTGGGCAAGGTCGAGCATTGCATCTTTATATCAGGATGGAGAGATAAAACAAAGCCGAAGCGCCTTCGCGCGCGCTTCGCGAATGCGGGCGGTATGCTTTCCGCTTTGCTGTCCGGGGTGGCCGATGCATCGGTGGCTGTGTGTACTGGCGATGGTGATGATGGCGGTCGCGCCGGCATTCGCCGATTCGCACTGGCAGGAGGATGCGAATCTGTTTCTCCGCGAGCCGCCGCCGGCTCCGGGCGGCTATCCGTACCGCATCTATGTGCCGCCGCACCTCGCTCCCCATGAAAAACTTCCGCTGATCGTGTTCCTGCACGGCTCCGGGCAGAACGGCGACGACAACGAGGACCAGATCGCCTACGGCGCCAACGGCGCGATGCAGTTGCTGGACGCCGCGCGCACGCAGCACAAACCGATCCTGTTCGCCGCGCCACAGTCGCCGCAGGACTACTGGGTGCCGGCCAAGGTGATGGCGGTGATCGCGGCTATCGAAAAGCGCTGGCCGGTGGACCGCGACCGCATCGTGCTGACCGGCCTTTCCAGTGGCGGCACCGGCGTGTGGGATGTCGCCAAGACCTGGCCGGACCGCTTCGCCGCGCTGGTGCCGATGTCGGGCATGACCGAGCGGGCGGGGCTCGCCTCGATCGCGCAAGTGCCCGAATGGGTGTTCCATGCCGCGGATGACGACGACACGAATGTCGAAACCGGTGCGGGCGGCGCGATGGTCGGTTCGCGCGCGGTGGTGCGCGCGTTGCGCGAGGCGGGTGGGCATCCGTGCTACACCGAATACCTGCACGGGCCGGTGGATCCCGATCCGCACGTGATCTGGCCGGAGGCCTACGCCACGCCGGGCCTGCTCGACTGGATGCTGGCGCAGCGTCGTGGACATCCCGGCAAGAGCTGTCCGGCCGAGGCGCCAAACTGAGTCACTGGCCGCCGTGCGTTTCGGCCGGGGCTGGCATCCTGCTAAAATTCCCAAGTTTGCCGAGCGCTTTCAGGGCTCGCGCGCCGCACGGGAGAACGCCGCATGGATTTCCATTTCAGCGAAGAGCAGTTGCAGATCCAGTCCATCGCGCGCGAGTTCGCGCAGAAGCGCATCGCGCCGGTCGCGGCGGAGTTCGACAAATCCGGCGAGTTTCCTCTCGACAACATCCTGGAGATGGGCAAGCTGGGACTGATGGGCATCGAGGTGCCGGTCGAGTACGGCGGCGCCGGCATGGATTCGATCTCTTACGCGCTGGCGATGATCGAGATCGCCGCGGCCGACTGCGCGCACTCCACGATCATGAGCGTCAACAACACGCTCTACTGCAACGGCTTGCTGAAGTTCGGCAACGAGGAGCAGAAGAAGAAATATGTCACGCCCATTGCATCGGGTGAGGCCATCGGCGCGTTCGCGCTGACCGAGCCGCAATCCGGTTCGGATGCGACCGCCATGCGCTGCCGCGCGGTGAAGCAGGCCGACGGCAGCTTCATCATCAATGGCAAGAAGAGCTGGATCACCTCGGGCCCTGTCGCCAAGTACATCCTGCTGTTCGCGATGACCGATCCGGACAAGCAGGCGCGCGGCATCACCGCCTTCATGATTGACACCGGCCGTGCGGGTTTTCATCGTGGCAAGACCGAGCCCAAGCTCGGCATCCGCGCCTCGGCGACCTGTGAGATCGAGTTCGCCGATTACCGCGCGCAACCCGACGAGGTGATCGGCGAGGAAGGCCACGGCTTCAAGATCGCGATGGGCGTGCTGGATGCGGGGCGTATCGGCATCGCCTCGCAGGCGGTCGGACTGGCGCGGGCTGCGTACGAAGCGACACTGGAGTACGCGCGCGAGCGCAAGGCGTTCGGCCAGCCGATCGGTGCGTTCCAGATGATCCAGCAGAAGATCGCTGACATGAAGTGCAAGCTGGATGCGGCGCTGTGGCTCACCCTGCGCGCGGCCTGGGCCAAGCAGGAGGCCTCGAAAACGGGCGGCCGCTTCTCGACCGAAGCCGCGGTCGCCAAGCTCACCGCGTCCGAGGCGGCGATGTGGATCACCCATCAGGCCGTGCAGGTGCACGCCGGCATGGGTTACTCCAAGGAAATGCCGCTGGAGCGCTACTTCCGCGACGCCAAGATCACCGAGATCTACGAGGGCACGTCGGAAATCCAGCGGCTGGTGATCGCACGAAACGAGACTGGATTGCGCTAGGAATCTCCGCAAACCTGCTGCGCTCGGCATCTTGCGCCCCGGCGGTGCTCGGAATCCTCGTGTACTGACGTGTACACTCCGGTTCCTGCGCTCCGGCGACGCGCAATCTGCCTTCGCTCGCGACGGTTTGCAAAGATTCCTCCCGGGATGTCGTCGTGACAGATCCAAGCGCCCACGCACCCGAATCCATCCGCGACAACCGCCTGGTGGTCGCGATCTCCTCTCGCGCGCTGTTCGATCTCGCCGAGTCGCACGCGCTGTTCGAGCGGGAAGGGCTGGAGGCCTATCGCACCTACCAGATCGCGCACGAGAACGAACCGCTGGCACCCGGCGTTGCGTTCCCGCTGGCGCGCAAGCTGCTGGCGCTGAACGATCCTTCGCCGGCCGTGCCCCGCGTCGAAGTGATCCTGCTCTCGCGCAATTCCGGTGACACCGGCCTGCGCATCTTCAATTCGATCCAGCATCACGGCCTGACCATCACGCGCGCGGCATTCACGTCCGGCGAACCGACCTCCGATTACATCGCGCCGTTCGCGGCCGACCTGTTCCTTTCCGCCAATGCGGACGACGTCGCGCGCGCGCTGAAGGCCGGGGTGGCGGCGGCGACCATCATGCCGTCGCAGGCGCAGCGAACCGATTCGCAGCAATTGCGCATCGCCTTCGACGGCGACGCGGTGATTTTCGGCGACGAGTCCGAGCGCATCTCGCAGGAGCAGGGGCTGGATGCGTTCCACCACAACGAAACCGAACACTGGAACGAACCGCTTTCCGGTGGGCCATTCCGTGGCTTCCTGGCGGCGTTGCACCGCTTGCAGGCGGCGTATCCCGCGGAGAATTCGCCGATCCGCACCGCGCTGGTCACCGCGCGCTCGGCGCCGGCGCACAAGCGCGTGATCCTGACGCTGCGCCGCTGGGGCGTGCGCATCGACGAGGCGCTGTTCCTCGGCGGCCGCGACAAGGGGCCGTTCCTGGAAGCCTTCGGTGCCGACATCTTCTTCGACGATTCGCGCATCAACGTGGAATCCGCCCGCCGGCACGTGGCGACCGGGCACGTGCCGCATGGCGTGAGCAATCCCTGAAGTCCTCAGCGGACGATGTTCAACGCCAGCGCCGGCGTCACGGACCTTTCGGTGTTGTGCCCGCCCGTGATCACGCGAATGCCGAACAACAGGCCCACGCTCGGGCTGAAGTTGTACTCGATTGCGGGTGCAAATCCCAACGCGGTGCTTGCGCCGGAATCCATCTGCACGGGAGTGGCCTGCGTTTCCGACGACTCGTCTCCGCTCACGCGTGTGCCGTGCGTATGGCGCCATGTCAGATCGAGTGCCAGTACCCAGTTGCGCGTCAGGCTGTATTCCCACGCGGCGTCCACGAACAGGGCATTACCGGGACGGGCGTGGCCGAGGAAATCCTGGTCCGTGCCATAAACGCTGACGCCCTCGACACGAGCGGTTTTTGCAAAGGACTGCGACACGTTGAAACGCATGCGCAGGATCCGCCCGTTCGGCAGCCAGAACCAGGTCTGCGTGTTGAGCGCCAGCGTGGTGACGTACGCGCCGCCGCCCTGGCCGTCCGCGGGCCGGTTCCCCAGTCGTTCGTACCTTCCCGTGGGCAGTGTTTCCTGCAACTGGATCGAAACCGTGGGAAGCGAACTTTCGACGGGGAACTGCGTCAGGCGGTACTGCATCTGCAGGCTGACGTCGCCCGCTCCGACGCCGCTGCTGCCGGACCCGCCCGAGACTCGCGTGTAGCCGAACACCGGCACCATCCCGGCGGTAAACCGGTCGCTCACTCCATACAGAATGTACGTGAGCGAGCCGTAGCCGTCCGCCTGGGAAGACGATACATCGTAAAGATACGGCTCGATCAGGAAATGCCCGCGCGGCAAGGTTGCGGCCGAATTCGCGAGCATGGGGCCAGTCCACCAGGCGTCGTCCGTGGATTGGCGCAGTGGAGAGGCATCCGGTGCGGTTTGCGCCGAGGCGGGGGCAACGCAGAAAAAAAGCACGCAGCACCACGATGAGATGAGGAGTCGGACTCGGAAGTTCATGTGCACGCGGCATCATCCGGGCAAAAGGGCGAACGATGCTAGCGCCAATGCAGGGCATGTTCGAACCTGATTTGCCGGTATGGCCCCATCGCCCCGGGCAGCCGCACGACTGTATTCGAACCCGTCGCGCCGCCCGGGAGCGCCCGACACAGCTACAATAGCCGGCTTCGCCTTGTCCGCCGGAATCCCCATGGCCCTCGATCCGCTCGATCTCTACGACATCCGCGCATTGCTCTCCGACGAGGAGCGCATGGTGCAGGACACCGTCGGCCGCTTCGTGGACGAGCGCGTGTTGCCGATCATCGGCGACTGCTTCGACCAGGGTCGGTTTCCGAAAGAACTGATCCCCGAAATCGCGAGCCTCGGCCTGCTCGGCGCGACCATTCCGGAAAAGTACGGCTGCGCCGGCATGAACGGCGTGAGCTACGGCCTGATCTGCCAGGAGCTCGAGCGCGGCGACTCGGGCCTGCGCAGCTTCGCCTCGGTGCAGAGTTCGCTGTGCATGTACCCGATCTACGCCTACGGCACGGAAGAGCAGAAGATGCACTACCTGCCGAAGATGGCGGCGGGCGAAGTGATCGGCTGCTTCGGCCTGACCGAGCCGCACGGCGGCTCCGATCCGGCCAACATGAAGACCCATGCGAAGAAGGATGGCGGCGACTGGGTCATCAACGGCGCCAAGATGTGGATCACCAACGGCAACCTGGCGCACATC
>JBQCHG010000016.1:0-13235 GCA_051954935.1 Rhodanobacteraceae bacterium | reverse complement strand
GCACGAAGCCTACGCGGACGTTTTCCCGGACGTGTATCTCGCGAACGACGCCAAGGCGGCATGGCGCACGACGCGGGGCGGCGCGCTGTACGCAGTCGGCACCGGCGGTTCGGTGACCGGCATGGGCGCCGGCAAGTTCCGCGAGCAGTTCGGCGGCGCGATCATCATCGACGATCCGCACAAGGCGGACGAGGCGCGCAGCGATACGATCCGCGAGGGCGTGATCGAGTGGTATCAGAACACGCTGCAATCGCGCGTCAATTCACCGAAGACGCCGATCATCCTGATCATGCAGCGGCTGCACGAGCGCGATCTGGCGGGATGGCTGCTCGCCGGCGGCAGCGGCGAGCACTGGGAGCACTTGAGCTTGCCGGCGCTGGCGGAAGTGCCGGATGAACACCGGCAGGTTGGAGAAGCCCTCTGGCCTGCCAAGCACACGCGCGAAAAGCTGGAAGAGATGCGCGCGGCGATGCCGTACACCTTCGCCGGCCAGTACCAGCAAAGTCCATCGGCTCCAGAAGGCAACATCTTCAAGCCGGACCAGCTGCAGATCATCGACGCGGCACCGGCGGGCAACATCCAGTGGGCGCGCGGCTGGGACTTGGCCAGCATCACGGATGATGGCGACTGGACCGCAGGCGCGAAGCTGGGGCGCCTCGACGACGGCCGCTTCGTGATCGGCGACATGGCGCGGTTCCAGCGCGGCCCGGACGAGCGCGATGCGGCGATCGTGAACACGGCTGCGCTCGACGGAAAACCGGTTCGGGTCAGCATCCCGCAGGATCCGGGGCAGGCGGGCAAAACGCAGGTGACGTACCTGACCCGGCGTCTTTCCGGGTTCAGGGTGACATCGAGCCCGGAAACGGGCGACAAAGTGACACGTGCCGAGCCATTCGCGGCGCAGGTCAACGTGGGCAACGTGCTGATGGTTCGCGGGCCGTGGAACGAGGCCCTGATCAACGAAATGCGCATGTTCCCCAACGGCGCGAACGATGACCAGGTCGACTCATTGAGCCGCGCATTCGCCGAAGTGATGAACCCCCGCACAAGCTGGTTCGGCTGACAGGACATCCATGCTTTTCAGGCGCAAGACCAAAACCGAGGCTGCGCCGGCGCCAGTGCGCGCGGGTGCGTCCAGCTGGTTCTCGACGCACCTGGGCGACGGCGAGACCAAGCGGTTTCCGGTGCAGGATTTCCTGCAGCGGCTGCCGAAGCCGAAGGTCGACGGCGTGCGCGGCGCGATGGATAGCTGGGATGCCGACGGCTTCGCCAAGGTCTTCGGGCAGGAGCAAACGATCCTGTCGGGCCCGATCATCGGCTGGTACGGCGCGCAGTCGTTCATCAGCCATCAGCTGGCCGCGATCGTCGCGCAGCAGTGGCTGGTCAACAAGGCCTGCACCATCCCCGCGCGCGATGCGGTGCGCAAGGGCTACAACGTCGTCACGGAAGACGGCGATGACCTGGATCCGGACGCGGTCAAGCTGCTCAAGCTCTACGACCGGCGCTTCCACATCAGGCAGCAACTGTGCGAGTTCGTGCGGATGGGCCGGATCTTCGGCATCCGCATCGCGATGTTCAAGGTCGAATCGACCGACCAGGAGTACTACGAGAAGCCGTTCAACCTCGACGGCGTCACGAAGGGCAGCTACAAGGGCATCGTGCAGGTCGATCCGTACTGGACCGCGCCGATGCTCGACGGCGCCGCAGCATCCCAGCCGGACACGCTGCACTTCTACGAACCGACGTGGTGGATGATTAACGGGCGCAAGGTGCATCGCTCGCACCTCTGCATCTACCTGCACGATCCGGTGCCGGACATCCTGAAGCCGCAGTACCTGTACGGCGGCGTGCCGTTGCCGCAGCAGATCATGGAACGCATCTATGCGGCCGAGCGCACGGCGAACGAAGCGCCCGAGCTCGCCATGACCAAGCGGACGAACGTCTGGCTGACGAATATGGAAGCGATCATGGCCAACAGCCAGGAGGCCGTGAATCGCCTGAACGTCTGGACGCAGTTCCGCAACAACTACGGCGTGAAGCTGGGCGACAAGGAAGGCGACGAGTTCCAGCAGTACGACACCTCGCTCGCCGACTTCGACGCGCTGATCATGACGCAATACCAGCTCGTGGCGGCCGTCGCGGGCGTTCCGTCGACCAAGCTGCTCGGCACCAGCCCCAAGGGCTTCGGCGCGTCCGGTGAGTACGAGGAATCGAGCTATCACGAGATGCTGGAATCGATTCAGGAAGACTCGCTGACGCCATTCCTGGAGCGTCACCACGCACTGGTGATGCGTTCGTTCGTGGCGCCGAAGGGCGAGAAGGCCGTGGCGACGACGATCGCGTGGAATCCGCTCGATACGCCGACGGCCGCGGAACTCGCGACCACGAACCTGACCAAGGCGCAGGCCGGCCAGGCGTTGATCCAGTCCGGAGCTCTGACCAGCGAAGACGAGCGCAAGCGCATCGCCACGGACAAGGACAGCGGCTACCACTCGCTCGGGTTGAGTGACATCGATGCCGACGAAGACAGCCCGGAAGACGATTGACCCCGAGGGCGCAGTCGGAGGCGATCTCCGGCCGGCCATAGGGATCGGCGCCGACATCTACCACGAGTTGCGCGCCGCGATCGAGCGCATGGCCAAGCAGACCAAGCGCGAGATGATCGCCGCGCTGACGAAGGCCGGCTACGACGGCCCGAAGTATGGGCAGGACGGCGCCGACGGTTCGTATCAGGCCAAGGTTCGCCTGAACGCGCTCTCGAAGAAGTGGGAATCGATCTTCGGGAAGCTCGGGCAGAAATTGGCCGATCGCATGGTGCGGCGCACGCTGCGGCATTCGGCGGTGACGCTGGGGATGTCACTGCGGCAGATCAGCAAGGACTTCGAGGTCAATACCAGTTTCATCGATGCGCGGCTGAAATCCGTCATCAACGCGAGCACGCAGGAAGCCGCGAGCCTGATCAAGTTGATCCCGTCGCAGTATCTGGGCGACGTGCAGGGCGCGGTGATGCGCTCGATCACGCAGGGGCACGGACTGAAAGACCTGGTGCCGACGCTCAACAAGCTCTACGACGGGCGGCTGAAACACGCGCGCATGGTCGCCCTCGACCAGACGCGCAAGGCGAACATGAACATCAACGCGGCCCGGCTGCAGAAGCTCGGCTGCGAGACGTTTGTGTGGGTGCACACGTCTGGGGGTGTACATCAACGGAAGCTGCACAAGGAGCTTTCCGGGAAAGAGTTTCGCTTCGATGACCCCCCCGTCATTGGAGAAATGTATGGCCGTGAAGTGCGCGGCCTCCCTGCTCAGCTTCCCAACTGCAGGTGCATAGCGAAACCGGTCTTCAACTTCGGGAAACAGGACGGCGCGTAGGGTGCGTTTTGCTGCGTTTGGTGGAACGATGGTTCCAGCCGCGATGGTTCTCTCGAAGATGCTCAAGGCTGTGACAATTCGGGCACAGCACTTCGAGGTTGGCTAGATCGTTGTGAGTTCGGTTTCGGTCCTTGTGGTGGACAACAAGGATGTCTTTCACTTCTGAATAGCCACAACGCGAACACGCGTTGACGTGACCATTCCGCTTCATCCATTGGCGGACGGAAGGAAAGTCCTTTGACGATGGCTTGTCAGCGCGTCTAGCCAGCCCGGAGCACTTAAGGGAACAGGTTTGCACTTTGTAGCGAAGGTGCGATGGGGATCGGTGATATTCAGACCCGCAAACGACGCAGGTTAGAGTCAAGCCGCCTTTCTGCGCCATCGCTTTGTAGTAGCAGGACGTGCTGCAGTACCGCGCGGTTGAACGGCGAGCCGGCGGCACAGTGAATGCGTCTCCGCAGATTGCACATTTGCACTTCACGCGTTCGTGCTCGGCTTTGTACTGCCACCCGCATTTGCGGGAGCAAAAACGGAACTTTTGGAAACGGTTGGGTGGAACGAGAACTCTCGTCCCGCAGTTTTCGCACGCCATCTCTTTCGACTTGAGAACTCTGGTCATGCCCCTTGCTTCCGGATCGAGTGAAAAGGTAATCAGCAGGAATATTGCTGAACTCGTTTCTACGGGCAAATATAACACGAAGCAAGCCGCCGCGATCGCGTACAAGCAGGCCGGTAAGGATGCGCTGCCATTGGCCGCGGGCATCCTGTACGTGTGTGGCGGCAAGGTGTTGCTGCTCAAGCGCAGCGATACCGCGGCGGACGAGCCGGGCACGTGGGGCTTTCCCGCTGGCCACCTAGAAGACGGCGAGTCGCCGCTGCTCGCGGCGCTGCGTGAATCGCGCGAAGAAATCGGGTTCGCGCCGGACGACGCCGAGCTACTGTGCGAAACCCCGGGGTTCTCGCTCTTCATCGTCAGGGGCGCGATATTCCTGCCGGTGCTGAATGACGAGTCGGATGGCTTCGTGTGGGCCATGCCCGACGCGCTTCCGCAGCCGCTTCACCCGGGCGTGCAGGAAGCCGTGCGTCTCGCGTTCACCGCTGCGGCGGCCGACAAGCGCGAATTCGACGTCAACGGCTGGTACGAGGTCAAGGACAACCCGCTCTCGCTGGTCGGCGTGTTCCCGTATCTCGGGCGCTCAGTCGATCCGGAAGCCGATCCCGACAAGCTGTTCAGCGTCTACCGGCCGGCCGATGAACTCGCCGCCGACGAATGCGTGGACTCGTTCAAGCTGCTGCCGTGGGTCGATGACCACACGATGCTCGGCAGCGAGGAAGAAGGCCTTACCCCCGCCGAACGCAAGGGCGTGCAGGGCGTGATCGGCCAGGACGTCTATTTCGACGCCGACGATGGCGACGGCGTCCTGAAGGGCAACATCAAGGTTTTTTCCGAAGCGATGGCTTCCCTCATCGCCAACGGAAAGAAGGAGCTCTCGTGCGGATACCGCTGCCGCTACGAGTATGCGCCGGGCTCGTTCAAGGGTCAGGCCTACGACTACGTCCAGCGGGACATCCGCGGCAATCACCTGGCGCTTGTGGACAACGGGCGCATGGGGCCGGACGTCGCGGTTCTCGATCATTTCACTTTCACCATCGATTCCAAGGAATTCACTCCCATGGCCAAGCAAACCGAAACTCCGGTTTCCCCCGAGGAAGCCATCAAGCAGTTCGTCGAGATGCGCCCCGCGCTGCTCGGCATGATCGCGGCCATGGATGCCGCGGCCAAGGTCACCGACAAGGACGATGACGACGACGAGGACGAAGAGAAGAAGGGCAAGGACGAGTCCGAAGAAGAGGAAGAGGAAGAGGGCGCCGACAAGGGCAAGGACGAATCCGAGTCCGAGAAGGAGAAGGAAGACAAGGAAGGCGAGGACGAGGACGAAGAAAAGGAAGACGAGAAGAAGGACGAGGCCAAGGACAGCAAGGGCATGGACGCGGCCGAGGTGACTCGCCAAGTCGAGCGCAACCTTGCCGCGAAGAAGTCCTTGTACGACTCGCTGTCCAAGCACATCGGCGCGTTCGATTCCGCCGACATGTCGCTCGCCGGCATGGCCAAATACGGCTGCCGCAAGCTGGGCCTCGACGCCCCGCGCGGCATGCGCGTGTCCTACCTGCAGGCCTACTTGCAGGGCATGGACAAGGCTGCCGCCACCAAGGTTGCCACCGACGCCGCCCCCGCGCGCCGGAAGGGCAACTTCCTCGATCGCCACTTCCAGAAGGAGGCCTAAGCCATGGCCACTGCAGCTTTCCAGTCCACCGTCAACATCACGCTCGGCTACGGCATCATCGGCGAGATCATCGCCAACACGCCGCACCGCGCGGATTCCCTGACCCTCGATGCCAATGGCGGCACCATCGGCAACTTCTTCACCAAGAGCAACACCACCGGTGTCGCGACGCAGGGCGGCACCATCGCCGCGGGCGTCGTCGCGGCCGGCTTCCTGGTCAACCCGAAGGTGTACGCCACCGCCGGCGATTCGAGCGGCGCGCTCGACCCGACGCTGGTCCTGCCCGGCAACGTGCAGGGCGAGTTCCTGGTCGAGGGTGACATCGTCGTCTCGATGGGCGGCGCGGCCAACATCGGCGACCAGGTCCAGTACAACACAACCACGGGCGTTCTCAGTGCCGTGGCACCGGGAGGCTCGGCTACCACTGGCAATGCATTGATTGCCGGTGCGGTGGTCAAGACCGCCACGGCCGCCGCAGGTCTGGTGGCCATCCACGTCAACCTGAACGCGTAAGGGGCACCACCATGAATGCATCGAAGGAACTTTCCTACATCGGCCCGCGCGACGTTCGCCCGGTGCAGATGACCGCCGAGGACGTGCAGGACTTCGAGCTCCTGTCGCAGATCGGCGTCAACTTCGGCGACCGCCGCACTTCCGCCCAGGTCAACCTCGCCACCATGGCGGCGTTCGGCATGGACGCGCAGACGCCGGTCACCGTACCCAGCATCAGCGTCCCCATCCAGTTCCTGCAGCAATGGATGCCGGGCTTCGTGCGTGTCTTGACCGCGGCCCGCAAGGCCGACGAGTTCATGGGCATCTCGACGGTCGGCTCGTGGGAAGACGAGGAAATCGTGCAGGGCATCCTGGAACCGATCGGCAACGCGGTTCCCTATGGCGACTACACCAACGTCCCGCTCTCCAGCTGGAACACCAACTTTGTGCGGCGCACGGTGGTCCGGTTCGAGAAGGGTCTGAAGGTGGGCTCGCTGGAAGCCGCGCGCGCCGCCCGCATCCGCGTCGACACCGCAGCCGAGAAGCGTGGTTCGGCTTCGCTGGCGTTGGAAATCCAGCGCAACCTGATCGGCTTCAACGGCTTCAACTCGGGCAGCGATCGCACGTACGGTTTCCTGAATGACCCGGGCCTGCCGGCGTACGTGACCGTGGCCGCAACCGGTACCGGTTCGTCCACACTGTGGTCGCAGAAGACGCTGCTGAACATCATCGCGGACATCCAGGCGATGGCGGCGGCTCTGCAGATCCAGTCGCAGGACACCATCAACCCGCAGGACACCGACTGCACGCTGGCAGTGGCCACGGCGGTATATCAGTACCTGTCCACCCCGAGCGATCTCGGTTACTCGGTGATCAAGTGGATCAAGGACACCTACCCGCGCTGGCGCGTGGTGTCGGCGCCGCAGTTGAATGCGGCCAATGGCGGTGCGAACGTCGCGTACTTGTACGCCGAGAAGGTGGACGATGGCGCGTCCGACGACTCGCGCGTGTGGCTGCAGTGCGTGCCGGCGCGATTCCAGACGCTTGGGGTCGAAAAGAACTCGAAATCGTACGTCGAGGATTACACCAACGCCACCGCGGGCGCGATGTGCAAGCGTCCGTACGCGGTATTCAGGGCATCGGGTATGTAGTGGGCAGCATTTAGCTATACTAAGCCCCGTCTCTATCGGCGGGGCTTAGCTTTTCGCACATGCAATTCTTCGTTTACAAACTGACTTTTCCAAATGGGAAAATTTATATTGGCATGAGCCATGTCGGTAGACGTGGTCATTCTTTTTCAAGATATGCGGATCATGACTACGCGGCTCGCAAGGGAAGAGACCTACCGGTTTATAGAGCGTGGCGCAAGCACGGCGCCCCGAAGGAAGAAATAATCAGCACTCACGCATCTAGGGATGAATGCGCGAAGGCGGAAATAAATGCAATTCGAAACTTTGGTTCGACGGATCGCAACATCGGTTACAACGTAACGAATGGTGGCGACGGCTTTCATTTTGATAAGGGTTCAGAACCTTATTGGAAGATTGGCAACAAAACGTGGGCTAATGCTAAGTGGTGCGCCGAACACGCGGCCCGCATGATGGGGCACCCCGACATGCGCACACCCGAAGGCAAAGAGCGGCAGCGGGCGTCTGCGGTTGCCTTGGCGAACTCCGGCCACGCCAAAAGGATGCGAGCCGAAGCGTTCAAGAACCCTGAGACAATCCGTAAGTTCGAGGCCGGCCGTGCAAAGTGGCGCGAATCCGCAAGGAACCGCGACAATTGCCGTCGCATAGCCAGTCTGTCTGCACAAGCATGCAGTCGTCCAGTGATGGACGTGAAAGCAGGAATTGAGTATTCGTCACAGCATGCAATGGCTGCGGCGCTAGGTGTCAGTGATGCGACGATCAGTCGCAGGGTGGTACGCGGAACCTGCGTGCGCCTATAACGGACGCGACAGTTTTACCACGAAGCCCGCGCAAGCGGGCTTTTTCATTCCCGTCACCGGAGGTTCCCATGGGCAAGTCCGTGCACGTGTTTTCCACGCTGGCCAACGATCAGCGCTACGTCAACCACCAGGTCAATCCGGAAGGCGTACCGATCCCGACCAGCGACATCCTGATCAAGGGCGGCGCGGGCGTCGCGAACGATCGCCTGATCACGCCGCAGGGCGTGCACACCGAAGTCACGGAAGAGGCCCTGGCCGAGCTCGAGAAGAACCCGGTGTTCGCGCTGCACAAGAAGAACGGTTTCATCACCGTGCAGGCGCGCCGCTCGGATCCGGACAAGGTTGCCACCGACATGAACGCTAAGGACAAGTCCAAGCCGATCACGCCGGCCGACTACCTCGACAAGCAGGTTGACGCGGTGGTGTCGGGCGGAAAGGAAGTCGTGGATCTCGACGACGCGGCCTGATCCATGTCCTGGGTACCGCCGGCCTACAACGATGCGAACTTCCGGGCACAGTTCCCGGCGTTCGCCAACACCACGACGTTTCCGGCAGCCACGCTGTCGGCGACGTGGACCACGGGTACGGCCTACATCAGCCCGAACGCGAATCCTGGCTGGACGTGCAACCCGGCACAGCTGCAGCGCGCGCTCGATCTCCTGTGCGCGCACCTGACGCAACTGGCGCAGAACATCGCCAACGGGACACCGATGGGCGTCATGTCCGCGGCATCCGAAGGTTCGGTGTCGATCACGCTGCAGCCGCCGCCGGCGAAGTCGGCGCTGCAGTACTGGCTTTCCACGACACCCTACGGCATCGAACTGCGCATGCTGCTCGACATTGTCGGCAGCGTCGGCTTCTATGTGGGCGGTTCGTGCGAGCGCGAAGGGTTCCGCAAAGCCGGGGGCGTGTTCATCTGATGGGCTTCGACACGTCCCGCATCAACGCCGCGCTCGAGCGGTTACCGAAGCAGTTCGCCGACAAGCAGGCGAAGATCGGTTGGCCGAGCGGCAAGGAATACCCGGATGGCACGCCCGTCGCCTACGTCGCCGCCATCCAGAACTTCGGCGTGCCTGAAAAGAGCATCCCGCCGCGCCCGATGCTGAAGCCGACCGTGGCCGAGAATCATGCGCGCTGGGCCGAGATCCTGAAGAACTTCACGCGCGAAGTCGCGAACGGCAGCATGGATGCGTTCGATGCGCTGGACGGTGTCGGACGCGTGGCGGCGATGGACCTGCAGGCGACGATCGCGCAGATCAACGAGCCGGAGCTTTCGCCGATCACCGTGCTGTTGCGGAAGTGGCGCAAGGCCGGCCGCACGATCACCGGCAAGACGGTGGGCGAAGCCGCCGCGGCGATCGCGGAAGGTATGGATCCGGGCAGCGACAACAAACCGCTGAACGACACCGGCTACCTGATCGCGAGCGTCGCGCACGGCGTCGGCAAGGACGATGGCAACTTCACGGAGTCGGCGCCTTGAATTTGCACGGGATTGCCGCGCCGATGGTCGGGATCGTGAACCCGTTCGTGACCGCGCAGCTGCTGGCCAGCACGGGTTACACCACCAACTCCGACGGCTCCACGGTGCCCGCCTACGCCGCCCCGGTGTCCATGCAAGTCCAGGCGCAAGAACTGAGTTTCAAGGACCTGCAGCACATCGAGAACCTCAACCTGCAGGGTATCCTGAAATCCATCTACTGCCCGGGCACGGTGCGCGCGGTCGATCGCGTGGCCGGCACCGGTGGCGACAAGATCGTGATCGGCGCGGATACCTATCTCGCCGTGGCGATTTCCGAACAATGGCCTCAGTGGTGCCGCGTGATCGGTCAGCTGCAGGTGAACCCGTGAGCGATCTTCTGGCGTCGATCAGCGTCGACCAATCGATGCTCTACACCGCGCTGCGCACGTTCCTGCAGGGCTTGGTGTCGTGCCCGGTGATGCAGTCACAGCAGAACCGCGTGCCGATGCCGCAGGGCGATTTCATCCTCATGACCGGACTGAACGCGCCGGGCCTGTCAACCGACAAGGTGACGTTCATTCCGGGGCAGTCGAACCCCGGCAACGAAACCCATTCGCGCTCGACGCAGTGGGATGTCCAGCTCGATTGCTACGGCCCCGATGCTGCTGACATGGCCGCGTTGATCGCGACCACGTTCAAGACCGACTACGCGGCCGCCGCGCTCGCCGAATCGGACATCGAGATCCAGCCGCTGTACGCGAACGATCCGCGCCAGATGACCATCGTCAACTCGGAAAACCAGTACAACCCGCGCTGGATCGTGGAACTGGCTTTCCAATACAACCCCGTCGTGACGTTGCCGCAGGACTTCGCCATGTCGCTCACGGTCGTTCCTGCCGAAGTGGACGCCGTCTTCCCGCCGTAACGCGCATCCGTTCCACCCCTCACCAGGCCGCCGCAAGGCGGCTTTTTCGTTTCCGCAATCGGAGCAAACCCCATGGCAATCCCCGCCAGTCGCATTGCAAATGTCATCCCGAGCGTGCTTGCCGCGGCCGGCTCCGCGCTCGATCTCAACGGCCTGATCCTGTCCGAGAACGCCTCGATCCCGTCCGGCACCATGCTGCCGTTCGCGACCGCGGCGGACGTCGGCGCCTTCTTCGGCCTGACCTCGACCGAATACCTGATGTCGCAGATCTACTTCGAGGGCCAGAACGGCGCCACCACCACGCCGGGCAAGCTCTATTTCGGCGCGTACAGCGAAACGCCTACCGCGGCATTCTTGCGATCGGGCTCGCTCGCCGACATGACGCTGACGCAACTGCAGGCGCTCACCGGCACGCTGACCGTGACGATCGACGGTACGCCCAACACTTCGGCGTCGATCAATCTGTCGGCTGCCACCAGCTTCGCTTCGGCGGCCACCACCATCGAAGCGGCGTTCACGGCCCCCGATTTCACGCTGGCCTACGATGCGCAGCTGAGCGCGTTCGTATTCACCAGCAACACCACGGGCGCCGCATCGACCGCAACCTATGCCACGGGCACGTTGGCTGCTGGTCTGAACCTCACGCAAGCCACCGGCGCCGTGCTGTCTCAGGGCGCGGTTGCTTCCACGCCAGCCACCGCCATGCCGGTGTTCGCGGCCGCCGCTGGCGACTGGGCTGGGTTCTCGACCACCTTCGAACCGGTGCTAGCCGACAAGGAAGCCTTCAGTGCATGGACGGCCGTGCAGGGCAAGCGCTACTTCTACGCCGGTTACGACACTGACGTGAACGCGCTCACCGCGGGCAACACCGCGACCTGGCTCGCCGCGGTGATCGCAGCGAACGAAGATGGCACGATCGGCATCTGGGCCGCGAACGATGCTGAAGGCGCATTGGAAGCCGCAGCGGTGCTGGGTTGGGCCGCATCACAGAACTTCACGCAGAAAGAAGGCCGCACCAACCTTGCCGAGCGTTCGTTCTCGGGCCTGACGCCTACCGTCACCACCAGTGCGCAGGCCTCGGCGCTGGAAACCAACGGCTACAACTATTACGGCGCCTTCGCCACCAGCTCGACGCAGTGGCAGTTCTTCTACCCGGGGTCGATCACCGGTCAGTACAAGTGGGCCGATTCATACGTCTGCCAGATCAAGCTCAACGCCGACCTGCAGGACGCGATGATGACCCTGCTGACGTCCGTCAACTCGATCCCGTACAACGCGGCCGGCTACTCGCTGATCCATGCCGCGCTCGCCGATCCGATCAATGCGGCAGTGAACTTCGGCACGATTCGCATCGGTATCCCCCTGTCGGCGTCGCAGGTGCAGCAGCTCTACAACGCGGTCGGCTTCGACGTGTCGCAACCGCTCAACGCGTCGGGCTACTACCTCGACATCAAGGACGCCGCGCCGTCCACGCGTGTCGCGCGCCAGTCGCCGCCGATGACCCTTTACTACAACGACGGAGGGTCAGTGCAGGCCCTTTCCCTGGCCAGTGTGGAGGTGCAGTAATCATGAGCACGATCACTTCTGCGAACTCCTCGTTCGCCATCGTCATCCCGGGCGTTTACTCGGCGCCGCAATCGATCCAGGGCTACGCCACGGACGACGCCTTCGCCACCGAAGCCATCGAAAAGGCGGAAGTCCTGATGGGTATCGATGGCAAGCTGTCGGCGGGCTACATCTTCAACCCGTACAAGATGGCCGTCACGCTGCAGGGCGATTCTGCCTCCTTCGACATCTTCACGAACTGGCAGCTCGCGCAGGACGCCGGCCGTGAAGTCATCTCGGCCGCGGCCACGATCATCATCCCGTCGATCGGGTACAAGTTCGCGATGACGAACGGCTACCTGACGCGTTTCCAGGCGATGCCCGAAGCGAAGAAGACCCTCGCCCCGCTGAAGTTCGAGATCAGCTGGGAGAAGGTCATCGGCGCGAAGGTGTCCTGATGGCCCGCAAGACCTGCCGGTTAACGATCGACGCGGACGGCCGCGATAAGGGCAAGACGTTCGTCCTCACCGAACTGCCGGCGCTCGACATCGAGCGCTGGACGGTGCGCCTGGTGCTGGCGCTCGGCCGCAATGGCGTGAACCTGCCTGACGTGCAGGCTGATTCCGGGTTCGCGGGCATCGCCGGCATCCTTTGGGTGCTGCTCGCGCAGATCACGCCCGAGGAAGCCGACACGCTGATGGCGAAAATGCTGGAAGGCCTCAAGATCGACGAGGGCAAAATCACGCGCGATCTGGTGGCCGACGACATCGAAGAAGCCACAACCCTGCTGACGATCCGAATGGCGTGGGTGGAGTTGCACGCGGGTTTTTTCAAGAAAGGCGGTCGCCTGATCTGGGGCCGCCTGACATCGTCGATTGGCGCAAGTACGCCCGCGTCCTCAACGTCCCCCCAACCATCGCCGGTGCCGTCTCCTCCGAACTCGTGACCTTCGCCGAACTCGCCACCGTGCTGTCCCTGCAAGACATGTGGGATGTGCTGGAAATCAACGCCGTGAACCGACACAACGAAGCCATCGCGAGCAAGGACCATGGCTAACATCATCGAGAGTTTCTACATCGCCCTCGGGCTCGATGTAAAAGACTACGAGAAGAAGCGCAAAGAGGTCGATGCATCGCTGAAAAAGTTCGGCGAGGCATCGGACAAGCAAACCAAGCTGATCGCGGAGAGCGGCAAGAAAGCGGCCGGCGC
>JBQCHG010000015.1:0-40669 GCA_051954935.1 Rhodanobacteraceae bacterium | reverse complement strand
TTCCCGCCCGACATCCACATCTTCACGATGTCCAAGCAGCCGTGGGTCATCCTGCCCGAAGGCGTGCCGGTGATGCGCGAGTATTACGAGCGCGAAAAATATTGGCCGAGGGAAAGTCTGGAGCGGCGCGCGGCGCTGTTGGCGAAGCACTCGCTTTGAGTCGATCCGGATCGGATCACTTCGGAGCCGGTCCGCGCATCGGCACCGGATGTCCGTACGGGGATGGTTGCGGCTCGCGCTTCAACCCGTTCTTCTCCAGCGCTTCCAGATACGCCTTCCAGTTGCGTTCCTGGTTGATGCCGAGTTCGTGGAGGGTGCTCCACGAGAAGATGCCGGTGGCGTGGCCGTCGGAAAAACGCAGCAGCACGCCGTAATTGCCGACCGGTTCGATCGCATCGATGTTGACCTCGCGCTTGCCGGCGACCAGAACCTGTTGGCCGGGGCCATGGCCCTGCACTTCGGCGGAGGGTGAATGGACGCGCAGGTATTCGCAGGGAAGGATGAAACGTTCGCCGTTGTCGAAGGCGACTTCGAGCGTGTGCGAGGCGCGGTGCAGGATGATGTCGGTGGGGCGGGGCATTCGCGAAGTGTAATGCGCGGATGTTCCCCATCCGTCGATTCAGGCGTAGGCCGGACAAATTTGTCTGCCACGAATTTGAACGGCTGAAAGCCGGCCGAAGGGCAAAGTCCATGGACGGACTTTCAATCCAGTGGTGGCGTTGTTCCGTCGTGTGATTACGCCACTGGGTCCCGGCCTGCGCCAGGACGACGAGCACGTGCAGGTCGTCGGCGGGTTACGCCCTTCCCGCGCCCGATCCGACCTGATCGATCCTTGGCCATTGGCCGGCGACGTCGAGCAGGGCGCGTGCGTAGGGTTCGTCGAAGCTGATGGTGGAAACCTCGTCCCAGGCGAAGAACGACGGTTCTCGCAGCCACTCCGCGTCGGGCGTGATTTCCTGGAGATTGAAGCCGTCTTCCTCGATGCTGAGCAGGCGGCCGATGTAGCAGACTTCGGATTCTTCCTCGCTGTCCACGTGCACGCCCATGACCGCGGCGTGCTCGGCGGCGGCGCGCACGACCTGATCTATGCCATCCAGCGGGAAATCACGCGGCAGGCGCGGGAAGATCTTGCGGATGGTGAGCGCCTTGCCGATGAAGACATGGTGGGCTTCCGGCGCCTCGACTTCGGTGATGTCGCGCAGGCGCATGGCATAAAGGCCATCGAAGCTGATCTGGTCGCCGACCACCCATAGCAGCAGGAATTCCATCCCGATGCCGGCCACGTAGCCGCAGAAGCTGCCTTCCTCCAGATTGCCGCGCCACACCCGGACCAGTTCGCCCCGCTGCATGGCCGTGCGCAGCTGCTGGCGCGGGCCCGTGCTGGGCAGTTGGATCACATTGTTCATGGCCGACATTTTACCGGAATGGGCGATCCGCCTAAAGGATGTAGCGGGAGAGATCCTCATCCGCCGCCAGCTCTTTCAGGTTTTTGTCAACATATTCGGCGTCAATAAGGTACTTTTCGCCGCTTTTGTCGGCAGCCTCGAAAGAGATCTTTTCCAGCAGGCGCTCCATGACCGTATGCAGGCGGCGGGCGCCGATGTTCTCGGTGCGCTCGTTCACCCGCGCGGCCACCTCGGCCAGCCGGTCGATGCCCGACTCGGTGAATTCCAACTGGACGCCTTCGGTGCCGAGCAGCACTTCGTATTGCTTGGTCAGTGCGTTGTGCGGCTCGCGCAGGATGCGCCTGAAGTCCTCCACCGACAGCGCCGAGAGTTCGACGCGGATCGGCAACCGTCCCTGCAATTCCGGGATGAGGTCGGAAGGCTTGGCCATCGAGAACGCACCCGATGCGATGAACAGCACATGGTCGGTTTTCACCGGACCGTACTTGGTGGCGATCGTGGAGCCTTCCACCAATGGCAGCAGATCGCGCTGCACGCCTTCTCGCGAGACGCCGGCGCCGCCCCAGTCGCTGCGCTGCGCGACCTTGTCGATTTCGTCAATGAAGACGATGCCGTTCTGCTCGCAGTTCTCGACCGCCTGCGCGCGGATCTCGTCGTCGTTGAGCAGCTTGCCCGCCTCTTCCTCGATCAGCAGCGAGCGCGCGGCCTTGATGCTCAGCTTGCGCTTCTGCGTGCGGCCGCCGCCCATGTTCTGGAACATCGAGCGCAGTTGCTGGCCCATCTCCTCCATGCCCGGGGGCGCCATGATCTCCACGCCTACATTGGCGGAGAACTCCAGCTCGATCTCGCGATCGTCCAGCGCGCCTTCGTGCAACTGGCGCCGCAGCTTCTGGCGCGTGGCGGTTTCGCTTTCGGACGGCGGCTGCGCGTCCCAGCCGGTGCGGTGCGGCAATAACGCATCGAGGATGCGGTCTTCCGCGTGCTCCTCCGCCTGCGTCTGCACGCGTGCCTTGGCTTGGTCGCGCGTGAGCTTGTATGAGATGTCAGCCAGGTCGCGCACGATCGAATCCACATCTTTTCCGACATAGCCGACCTCGGTGAACTTGGTCGCTTCCACCTTCACGAACGGCGCGTTGGCGAGGGTGGCCAGACGCCGCGCGATCTCGGTCTTGCCCACGCCAGTCGGCCCGATCATCAGGATGTTCTTGGGCGTGACCTCGTCGCGGAAATCCGGATCGATCTGCATGCGGCGCCAACGGTTGCGCAGCGCGATCGCGACCGCGCGCTTGGCGTCGTTCTGGCCGATGATGTAGCGGTCGAGTTCGTTGACGATTTCGCGGGGGGTGAGTTCGGACATGGGTTGCCTTTGTAGGAGCGAGCGTGCTCGCGACTGGAACAACACGGCGCTTCGCGCCGATCGCTTGAGCGCAGGCTCCTACAGCTCTTCGATCGTGAAATTGCGATTGGTGTAAATGCAGATGTCCCCGGCGATGCCGAGCGCCTTCTCCACGATGGTGCGCGCATCGAGATCGGAGTTCTGCAGCAGCGCGAGCGCTGCCGCCTGCGCGAACGGGCCGCCGGAGCCGATCGCGATCAGGCCATGCTCGGGCTCCAGCACGTCGCCGTTGCCGGATATCAATAAAGAGGTGTCCTTGTCGGCCACGGCCAGCATGGCCTCCAGCCGGCCGAGCCGGCGATCGGTACGCCACTCCTTGGCCATCTCGACCGCCGCCCGCGTCAACTGGCCGCTGTGCTTGGAGAGCTTGTCCTCGAACAACTCGAACAGGGTGAACGCATCGGCGGTCGCCCCGGCGAAGCCGGCCAGCACGTCCGCGTTCTTGCCGAGCCGGCGGATCTTGCGCGCGTTGGCCTTGACCACGGTGTTGCCCAGGGTGACCTGACCATCGCCGCCGAGCACGACCTTGCCATTGCGGCGAACGGACAGGATGGTGGTGGCGTGGAAGGATTCCATGGCGGCCTCGTCGGGGGAGATGCCATGTAGGTTGGGGCGCGCGATGCAGAGACAAGCGCGTCAAGGCCAAGTGCGGGAGGCCGTGCGATCGGGTGCGGGAGAACGCCCGTCGTCGAGTTTGACGGCGAGGCACAGATCCCCGGCGGACCCGGCCGAGGCACTTGCGTTGCGCGAAATTCGCCGCGACTATTGATGTTAAATCGCGGTTAGTTGTTAGCAGGGGATTGGCGCGCCTTGTTGGATGTACCGATGGCCCGGTACGTTTCATGGGGCGCACTTGCGTCGTTTCGGTACTCGCTGGGGAGAACTCATGAACCACAGAATGAAACGCTTGTCGCTGGCTGTGCGTGTCGGGTTGACGGCCGGTCTTGTCGCATCTGCAGGTCTGGCTCAGGCGCAACAGCCGCCGGACCAGGCCAACACGAATGGGCAGCCCAAAACCCTGCAGACGGTGGTTGTCACCGGATCGTTGATCCGGCGCGTCGATCTCGAAACAGCCAGCCCCGTGACCAAGGTCGATCGCCAGAGCATCAACAATTCCGGCAAACCGACCATAGGTGACCTGCTGCAGCAGCTGCCGAGCATCGCCGGCGATGCGACCAACCCCAGCAACAACAGCAATGGTGGCGGCGTCGCTTCGCCGCTGACCGAAGGTGGCGACGGTGCTTCGCGCGTTTCGCTGCGCGGCCTCGGAACCGGACGCACCCTGGTGCTGATCGACGGCCAGCGCATGCTCAACGCCGACCTGAACCTGATCCCCGAGAACATGATCCAGCGGATCGAAGTGCTGGCCGAAGGCGCTTCGACCACCTACGGCTCCGACGCCGTCGGCGGCGTGGTCAACATCATCCTCCGCCACGACTTCGAAGGTGCCGAGGTCAGCTTGAACGACGGCATCTCGGGCCATGGCGATGGCCAGCGGCACGGCTTCGCCCTCACGATGGGCCACACGACCGACAAGTTCAATCTCGTCGGCGGCATCAATTACAACAAGTACGATGCGGTGCCTGCCACCCGGCGCGATTTCTCCAAAGCCCAGCTGTATCTCTCGGACGGCCAGGTGTCCGTGGCCGGGTCAAGTTCGATCCCGACGGGCAGGATGCAGATCCCGCCTTCGCTCGCTACTCGATTCGTGTGCCCGTTCAAAAACCAGGTGACGCTCGCAAGCGGCGACGGAACCAGTCTGGATGATTACCGGTGCCGGACCCCGGCAGACACGTTCAATTACGCCGCGTACAACTACATCCAGGTCAGCCAGCAGCGCACCGATGGCTTCCTCCTGGGCAGTTACAACCTGACCGACAACGTCACGGCTTTCGTGGATGCGTTCTACAACCACACCAATTCGGCCGGCCAGGACGCGTCGGCTCCGGTGGGCACCGGCGATGGCCTGATCATTCCGTCGACGGCGCCATTCAATCCGTTCGGAGTCACCTTCAGCCAGAACGTGCTGCCCGGCGACCCGAACAGCGGCTACACGTTCCAGACGCGCCTGACGGGCGTGGGCACGCGCATCCACCCCTATACCACCAGCACCGGACAGTTGATCGCCGGCCTGCGCGGCGCAGTGGGCCAAAGCTGGAACTGGAATGTGACGTTCGATTACGGTCACACCGCGCGCACCCAGGACGATGAGAACGAGCTCAGCATCCCCGCCTTGCAGGCGGCAATCGATGCGGGAGCGAACATCTTCGACCAGGCCAACGCCGGTCCGGCGCTCGCCGCGGGCGCCGTTGACGCGGTGTACCAAAAGCATGAAATCCTGCGGCAGGTCCAGGCGGGTGCCAATGGCGACCTGTTCTCGTTGCCGGCCGGCCCGGTGCAATTGGCATTCGGTGCGTTGTATCGCAAGCAGAGCATGAACTACACGGTCGATCCGTTCGCCGTGCTCGATCCGGCTACTGCCACCTGCGGCATCCTGCAGGAAGCCTGCGGCTCCCCCGGCCGCGGCAGCGACAACGTCAAGGAAGCGTTCGCCGAAACCCTGATCCCGTTGCTGTCCCAAGTGCCCGGCGCGTATTCCTTGAATGTCGACCTCGGAGTTCGCTACTCCGATTACAACAGCGCCGGATCCACCACCAACGGCAAGGTCGCGATCGAGTGGCGTCCCATCCAGGACCTGCTGGTGCGCGGCACGGCTTCGCAAGTCTTCCGGGCCCCCAACCTCGACCAGCTCTATGACGGGCGTTCGCTGGTCCAGCCGAACTTGAACGATCCCTGCATCGGGCTGACTGCGGCCGAGTTGGCGCAACATGCCAATGCGTGCCAGTTCGTGCCGGTGGGTTGGACCGGCAATGACATCGCGCAGGTCAATACCTACTACTCGGGCGCCAACGTGGTGAACGAGGCATTGAAGCCAGAGCACGGCAAGTCCATCGATTTCGGATTCGTCTATGACCCGAGCTGGCTGCCCGGGCTGAACGCGAGCCTCGACTTCTGGCACATCTACTTGTACGACACGCTGGTGGCGATCGACGGGCCGACTGTCGTCGGGGCATGCTTCGACAACAACGCCAGTCCGTTCTGCCCGTTCATCCACCGCCAGGACACCACCACCCGGAATCCCGGCCAGGTGTTCTTCATCGACACGCCGGTGGTCAACCTCGGCACGCTGAGCACCAGCGGTATCGACTTCACGGCCAACTACAAGATTCCGCACTTCGACATGGGCGGCTTCAATCCGGGCGACTTCAAGGTCGGACTGGCCACCAGCTACGTTGCCACGTTCAAGAACAACAAAACGCCTGGGCTGCCAGGTTCTACCGTGGACAAACTGGCCGGCACGTGGAGTTCGCAGTTCGGCAACGTCTCGCGCTGGCGCGGCACGGTCTCGCTCAACTGGAATCGCGGCGACTGGGACGCGCAGTGGCGGACGCGTTACATCAGCCCGGTGACGGCACTCGATGCCGACGCCGCCACCGGCGCCAATCTGCCGGTGGCCTCGGTGACGTACAGCGATCTGCAGGTTGGTTACGCGGTGCCCACCATCCACACGCGTTTCGACGTGGGCGTGGACAACCTCTTTGACCGCCAGCCGCCGCTGATCTACCAGAACGGCCAGGTCAATACGGACACCGCCACCTACGACACCATGGGCCGCTACTACTGGGCGCGCGCGACGATGAAGTTCTGAACGCCCGCACCACGGAGCCCCTGGGCTGACGCGGAAGAGACAAGGGCGCCACGCAAGTGGCGCCCTTTTTCTTGGTTACACTGACGCTCCCGCGTGACGAATCGAACTTGCATGCCGACCCCGGCCGAAGAACTTGCCAGGTCCATGGTGGAAGCCTCCGATGCAAGCGACCCCGAGCGAGTCATCGCGCTCGCGAGGCAGGCGCCCGTATCCGCCGCAGATTCCGAACCGGTGCAGGTCTTGCTTGGCATGGCTCTGCAGCAGGCCGGTCGTTACGCCGAAGCTGCGGATACGTTCGCGCACTTGGCCCGGATGCGGCCGGATGTCTCGGCCTACTGGAACAATCTGGGCGTGGCCTGTCGGCAGGCAGGCGATCCGGGAGGTTCGGAACGCGCGCTGCTGAAGGCGAAAGCGCTGGCACCCGCCGATGCCGAGGTGCACTACAACCTTGGCCTGCTGTACATCCAGCAGCGGCGCTGGGCGGCGGCGCGGGCCGTGCTGCTGGACGCGGTAAGACTCGCGCCGCGCTTTGTCGAAGCGCGATTGCAGGCCGCCCATGCATGCCACGTCTGCGGCGATGTCGAGGGCGAAGAAGCGATGCTGGAAGGGGCCGGTGACTGGCTACCGCAGCCGGCCGGGGAGGCGTTGGTCCTGGCCTCCATCCTGTCCACGCTCGGGCAGTTGGAAACGGCGCTGAAGGTGCTTTCGCAGGCGCGCTTGCCCGAAGGTCCGGCGGCTGCATCGATGCGGCTTCGCATCGCGGCGCAGCGCGCGGCGTTGTATGAGCGCAACAATTTGTTCGAACGCGCGCAACAAGAGCTGCGGCAGTTGCCGTTGGCGGAACTGGACGCGCTGCCGGCGGATGCCGATCAAGTGCGCATCGACGGCTGGCGTGCCCACGCCGTGATGGCGATGCGGGAGGGTCGCAACGCCGACGCGGCGGACTTGTACGGACGCGTCCTGGACCTGGCGGGCGACGACGAAAGCCGCGCAAGTGCCGCCTTCGGCCTGGCCGCCGCATGCGACCGGCAGTCGCGTTACCGCGACGCGTGGAAGGCCCTCGAGGTGGCCCACGCAGCGCAAATGGAGATCGCCCGCCAGGCAGCGCCGGAGCTGTCGAAGCCGGGCAGCCAACCTTTGCCGATGGCGATCCGGTCAGTTGACGCGGATGCCTATGCAAAATGGAAGCCCCTGGCCGGCCCCGATGCGCAGCGGAATCCGGTTTTCGTGGTCGGCTTTCCGCGCTCGGGGACGACCTTGCTGGAACAGATGCTCGATGCGCACCCGGACTTCCGTTCGATGGACGAGCGCGGCTACGTTTACCAACTGATCGAGCGCATGGAGCGCGCGGGACAGCGCTATCCGGCCGACCTCGCCGATCTCACACAGGACGAAGCGGACCAATTGCGCGCCATCTATCGGCGGCTGGTCGAGCGCACGCTGCCGGATATCGGACAGCGTCGCCTGGTCGACAAGAATCCGCTCAACATGCTTTGCCTGCCGATGATCCTGCGGCTGTTTCCCGCGGCACGCATCATCCTGTGCCTGCGGCACCCCTGCGACGTGTTGCTGAGTTGCAGCATGCAGTCGTTCCGCTCGCCGGCCTTCATGGTCATGTGCTCGTCGTTGCAACGCCTGGCTCGTGGTTACGTGGACGCATTCGAGCAGTGCCATCGGCATCTCGAGGTGTTCGCCCCGAGGGTGCTGGAATGGCGCTATGAATCCGTTGTCGGTGATTTCGACGATGCCGTTGCGCGCCTCGGAGATTTTCTCGAAGTCGAGGATGCCTCCCCGTTCGCCGGGTTCGCGCAGCACGCCCGCGCCAAGCGGTTCATCGGCACGCCCAGTTATGCCCGGGTGACCGAGCCGGTGAACCGTGCTGCGGTGGGTCGCTGGAAGAATTACCGGGAGCAGTTCGAACCCGCGCTTCCGCTGCTGCAGCCCTGGCTGGATCGCTTCGGCTATGCATGATCCGGCACGTTTGGACAGAACTCATTTCCGCTTCGCGCGCGGGTGCGCGGCATCGTAGACGCGCGCCAGGTGCTGGAAATCCAGGTGCGTGTAGATCTGCGTGGTGCCGATGTCGGCGTGTCCGAGCAATTCCTGCACCGCGCGCAGGTCGCCGCTCGATTCCAACAAGTGGGAAGCGCAGGAGTGCCGCAGCAAATGCGGATAGACCCGCTTCCACATGCCTTGTTCTTTCGCGCGTCGTTTCAGGCGCGTGCGCACGCCGGCGGCGTTCAGCGGTTGACCGTGCCGCCCGCGTACCAGCGGATCATCCGGGCCACACCGATCCTGTTCGCGCAACGCATTCAGCGCGGCCAACGCGCGGCTGCCGACCGGCACAATGCGCGTCTTCGAACCTTTGCCGGTGACGCGCAGCAGGCCCTCGCTCGTATCCAGGTCGCGCCAGCGCACGTTGGTCAGTTCGGAAACACGCAGGCCGCTTGAATACAGCAGCTCCAGCAGCGCGCGGTCGCGCACCGCTTCCGGCTCGTCGCCCGGGACTTCCACCAGCGCGCCGACCTCATCCGCATCCAGCACCTGCGGCAGCTTGCGCCGAACCTTGGGCGAACGCACGCCCTGCGCGGGGTTCACGCCCACTTCGCCGTGCCGCGCGAGGTATTTGAAGAAGCTGCGGAACGCGGACAGCTTCGCGCGCAAGGTGGCGGGGTTCAGACCGCGTTTGTGTTCAGCGGCGACCAGCGCCTGCACCTGTTCGCCACGCAGGTCACGCCAGCGCACGATGCCGTGCGCTTGCATGTATTGGTGCAGCGATTCCAGTTCCTGGGCGTACTTGTGCAGCGTGGTCGCCGCGTAGCGCCGCTCGTCCTTGAGATAGGTCAGGAACGCCGCGATCGCATCGGCAAGCGGATCGGCCATCAATCGAAACGCTGCAGCGCTGCCGCGAGCGTCTGCGCGATCAGCTTCAGGAAGATCGTGCCGATACCCGGATGGAAACGGTTGATGTCATCGCTGCCGATGGCCAGCAGGCCGAGCTCTCCGATTTTCAGCAGCGCGCAGGACTGCACGTGGTCGGCACGTTCGCCGAACAGGCGATCGAGCTTGTCCTGCGCCAGTCTTCCGCACAGCGGTTCGTGGCGCGCGAGGAATTCAGTGAACTCCGGCAGCGTGGTTTTGCCCTGCGGTACCGGCAGCAGCCATTCCGCACGCGGCAGCTCGGCACCGTCGCGGAACAGAACGAGGCACACCAGGTCGGTGTGGAAATCCTCGTTCAACGCAGCCACGAAACTGCGGCAGGTTTCCTCCAGCGTGTTCGAGCGCAGCAGGCCGATCGTCAGCGAATGCACGCGCACCATCAGCTGTTCGTTTTCGGCGGCGATTGCGACCAGGTCGGCGAGGCGTTCGGACAGTTCCTGGTTGCGCGCGCGCAGCGCTTCCAACTGGTAGGCGCTCAACGAGGAAGCCGGTCCGTGCTCGCGGGGGACCACCAGCTCCTGCGCGAGGTCGGGAAAATCCTTCAGGAACTTCGGATGGCGGCGCAGGTAATCGGCGACGTCCATCGCTTCCAGTCCGGCCTTCAGGGTCAATTCGGGCATGGCTTGTTTCCGCGCAGGTTGCCGCGGAGTGTGAGCACTCGCGAGCGCGAGCGCAATGGCTTCGCACAATCAATCCTCCCTGGCGATGGGTTGGCCTCCATGCCCCACCTCGCAAGCAGCGCAATCTGTCTTTGCTCGCGCCGGACGTTCGACCAGCAAGCTGGGCGCTACTTCGCTTCGTCCAGCCATTTCCCGTCGAACACGAATGCCGCCGGCCCGGTCATCCACAGCGCGTGCCCTGCGCCTTGCCATTCGATCTCCAGCACGCCGCCGGGCAACTCCACGCTGACGTGATCCCGGACGCGTCCGCGCCGGTGCAGCACCGCCACCGCGGCGCACGCACCGGTGCCGCAGGCCTGCGTCCAGCCCGCGCCGCGTTCGTGCACCCGCAGGCGGATCGCATCGCGCGAAAGCACCTGCGCGAAGCCTGCATTGGCGCCGTGCCGGAAGCGCGGATGCGCGGTGATCGCCGGACCCAGCGCGTGCAGGCGCTCGACCTCGGCATCTTCCACTTCGATCACCGCATGCGGATTGCCCATCGAAACCGCGCCGATCTTGACGCAGCGGCCATCCACGTCCAGCGCGTAGACGTCCGCTTCCACCGGTGCGTCGAACGGAATGCGCGACGGATCGAACGCCGGTTCGCCCATGTCCACCGCCACGCGGCCGTCTTCCAGCAGCCGCACTGCAACCATCCCGGCCGGGCCTTGCAGGCGCGCCTCGTCGCCACGCAGTGCGCCGTCGCGCCGCAGCCAGGCAGCGATGCAGCGCACTCCATTGCCACATTGCTGCGCGGAGGAACCGTCCGCGTTGCGGATCGAATAGGAAAAATCGCAATCGGGCCCGCTCGCGCTTCCGATGACCAGCAATTGGTCGAAACCGATGCCGGTGCGGCGATCGGCCATCGCACGCACCTGTTCGGCGTCCAGTTCGGGCGAACCGGCGCGCGCATCCAGCACGACGAAGTCGTTACCCAAGCCATGCATCTTGGTGAAGCGCAGCGGCATGGCGCCCGCGATGCGCTCAGCCGATGCCGCCATCGTCCGGCAATGGCGTGGGCAAGGTGGGCGCGGGCGGGGGCGGCGCCGAATGCCCGGAAGCCGGCCCGTTGTTCGGCCGCACCAGCGGGCCCTTCTGGCCGCAACCGGCGAGCGTGGCGAGAAGAACGGTCAGGAAAATCGCGGAGGCAATGCGGCGCATGTCGTGATTCCGAGGCTTCGGCGAGTATAGCTTCCGCGGTTCACTGATGTGCGGGCGGCCCCGAGCTGGACGCCGGGGTTGGGGCCCCCTTCGCGCTCGCCCGTGCAGCCTCGTGCACTTCCGCCATGTTGCCGACGTTCACGGTGCCCCGCCACTGCGCATCGCGCGTGGCGAAGTACTGCTTGGGATCCCAACGCGCCGGATCGTAATAGTTCGTTGCGCCGCAACCCGCTTGCGGCACCGCGACGCCGCCTTCGTAAATGGTGGGTCCGCCGCAATTCTGCTTGGCCGAACTTTGGTAAATGCCGCTGTCGAAGCCGAGTCGCGAGCCAGTGCCTTCGGTCATGGCCTGATGCAGGGCAGCAGCCATGCGGGGCTTGGCCACGGCGTCGCCGTATTCGGGCATCAGCTTTTCCAGCACGGCGACGGCCTGGTCGTGTTGTGCCGGCGTCAGCGCCTTGCATACGCGGTCGCGGGTGGCGATGAAGCTCGGATACTTGCGTTCGGCGGCCATCGCCAGCCACGCGCACGCGGTGACGGGGTCCTTTTCCAAGCCATCGCCGTTTTCGTACATCAGGCCGATGCTGAGCTGCGAGAGTTTGTCGGCGTAGCGCGCGCCGATCTTGAAGTACTTCATCGCGCCGGCGTAATCGTGTTCGGAGAAGTGACGCATCCCGGCGAATTCGCCGAACAGGTCCGGGTGCCCCCAGGTCGAGGCATTGTTCATCGCAGTCAGCACTTTTTCGGCTTGCTCATCCGGATCGGATGACGGGGCAGCCTGCGCGGTGGCGCTCGCGGCGAGGAGCGCGACGAAGATCGGCAGGCAATGTCGGAGCTTCATGAACCTTCCTTGTAAAGTTAACTTGACACCAAGCGTAGGCGGCCGAACGGCCCGATGTCAAGTATGCTTGACACATGTCATGCGTGACGCATGCAGCTCGCCATGCCGAAAAAGCGGGGTCCCCTGATTATCTCCGGATGACCGGGCCCAGTTCTTTCAGGTATCTCCACGCATCCATGCCATTCTCATAGAAGCCGCGCTCGCGCTTGTGGCGCAGGTAGCCGCGCTTCTCGTAGAGCGCGATCGCCGGCGCGTTGTCGGTGCGCACTTCCAGCCGCATCGCGGTGGAGCCCCGCTCGCGCGCCTCGCGTTCGGCGGCATCCAGCAGGGCCTTGCCCAGGCCCTGGCCGCGCGCCCCATGCGCGATCGCGATGGAATACAGCCGTGCGGATCTTGCGCCGCGCCGGAAGAACAGAAGCGCGCCACCGAGCACCTTTCCGCGTTCCTCAGCCACCAGCACGGCTGCGCTATTGCTGACGATGTGCCGGCGGAATTGCGCGCGGCTGACGCGATCATGGTCGAAGCTGGCCTCCTCCAGCGCGGTCAGCGCGTCAAGGTCGGGGGGGCAGGCGCGGCGGACGCGGACGGTCATCGCCGCAGACTAGGACCCGCGCGCGCTTATCCGCAAGTCAGCCGCGACACGCCGCGTTGTGCGAGACTTGGCCGCCGGCACCAGCCGGTCATCTACCATCAGAGCCACACACGAAAGCGGAAACACGGGATGAGCCGGCTGGTGATCGTGGTGGAAAAGGCCTCGGACTGGGGTTCGTACTATCCGTCCGACAACGTCGTCAGCGCGATGGACTACCTGCGCGAACCGGTGGCCGGCGGCGACGAGCGCACCCACGTCATCAACCTGTGCCGCGGTTACAAATATCTCGGCACCGGACACTACGTTTCGCTGCTGGGCGAGGCGCGCGGTCATCGCGTGATCCCGTCGGTGCGCACCATCAACGACCTGCGCCGGCGCTCGCTGTACGGTCTCGACGTCGAGGACCTCAACCAGAAGCTCGCCAACTTCCTGCCCGCCGGCGGCCGCGACACCACCGATTTCGGCATCCTCGTCTACTTTGGCGAGACCTCGTATCCCGCGTTGCAGGATCTGGCACGGCAGGTGTTCGAAATGTACCCGTGCCCGCTGCTGCGGATCGAATTCGAGCGCGATCGCGTCTGGCAGATCAGCGCGATCAAGCCGGTCAGCCTGCATACGCTGGACGACGCGCAGGAAGACGCTTTCGCCCAGACCCTGGATGCGTTCACCAAGCGCCTGTGGCGCAAGCCGCGCGCGCGCAAGCAGTTCCGCTACGACCTGGCGATGCTGGTGGATGCCGCCGAAACCATGCCGCCGTCCAATCCGCGCGCGCTTAAAGGCTTCATCGCCGCGGGCAAGGAGCTCGGGATCGAGGTGGATCCGATCGGCAAGAACGACTACACGAGATTGGCCGAATACGACGGGCTGTTCATCCGCGAAACCACCGCGCCCGACAACCACACCTACCGCTTCGCGCACAAGGCCGAGCGCGAAGGCATGGTGGTGATCGACGATCCCACCTCGATCCTCCGCTGCACCAACAAGATCTACCTGCACGACCTGCTGCGCGCCAAGAAGATCGCGGTGCCGCGCTCGGAAATCCTTTACCGCGAGGATGCGAAGCAGTTGAAGGCGCTGCCTGAGAAGATGAGCTTTCCGCTGGTACTGAAGATCCCGGACGGCTCGTTCTCGCGCGGCGTGGTGAAGGTGGAAGACGTGCCGGAGCTGGAGCGCGCGGCCGCGCAACTGTTCCAGAGTACCGCGCTGCTGATCGCGCAGGAGTTCCTTTATACGGAGTTCGACTGGCGCGTGGGCGTGCTCAACCATGAGGCGCTGTATGCCTGCCGCTATTACATGTCGCGGGGGCACTGGCAGATCTACAATCACGCCGCTCGCGGTGCGGCGCGCTCGGGCGGCTTCGACACCCTCGCGGTAAGCAGCGCGCCGCCGGAAGTGGTGAAACTGGCGCTGCGCGCGACGCAACCGATCGGCGATGGCCTTTACGGCGTGGACATCAAGCAGACCAACGATCGGCTGGTGGTGATCGAGGTCAACGACAATCCCTCGATTGACGCCGGCGTCGAGGACGACCAACTGGGCGCCGAACTTTATCGCCGCATCATGCAGGAGTTCCTGCGCCGGATGGAGCGCAAGCGGGCCGGCGCTAATCTTTAGTCCTGCGATCGTCCGTGATCGCAAAGATCAAAAAGCGGACAGGGCCGCCAAAGCTGCCATCCGTGGCCGAGAGCTCCATTGTCCGCCCCTCTAGAAGAATCGCGCGTAATGACGCGAAGTGAGCAAGACCACGGGCGCCACCAGCAGCCAGAATGCCAGCGACCAGCCGTAGCGCGGATCGTGCAGCGGCAGCGGCGTCAGGCCCAGCAGCACCAGGCCGGTGGCCAGCCAGGTCGCGGCAGCGAGGGTGAGCGCGTCGGGGTTGCGGCGCGGATCGCGGAAGGTCTGCATGGCACGCACTCCGGGGTTGGATGTGCGAATGTTGAAGCCCTCCCATCTCAAAGGTTGCGACGTGCGCGGGTTTTGACCAGCCTCGTGCCGGGGGGCCAGGGCCCGCCCTGCAGTCTCGTCATTCCGGACGCCGCGACGGCGGCGATCCGGAATCTGCTTCTGTACTCTTCGCTCTTTCGGCGGGCGCTTCAAAATGAATTCAACGATGCAGCGCTTCACCGTCTTCGGCCATCCGATCGCGCACTCGCGGTCGCCGCGGCTGCATGCGCTGTTCGCGTCCCAGTGCGGGATAGACCTGGAGTACACCGCGACCGACGCGCCGCCGCAGCACTTCGGTGAAATCGTGCGCGAATTCTTCGCGCGGGGTGGCCGCGGCGCGAACGTCACCTTGCCCGACAAGGGGCTGGCGTTCGAACTGGCCGACACTCGTACGCAAGCCGCGCGGCGTGCCGGTGTGGCGAACGTGCTGACGAGTCAGGGTGATGGCACGCTGGAAGCGCACAACACCGACGGCGCGGGGCTGATCCGCGACCTGCGTCAACGTCACCGGATCGGACTGACCGATCGACGCGTGTTGCTGCTGGGCGCGGGAGGCGCCGCGCAGGCGGTCGCCTGGGCGTTGCTGGATGTGGGCGTGCGCGAGCTGATCCTTGCCAACCGCGCGTCCGATCGCGCCCGCCGGCTTGCCGACGGGTTGGCGCAACCCGAGCGCGTCTGCGTTTCCGAGTGGGATGCGCTGGACCGTTGCGAAGCATTCGATCTGATCTTGAACGCGACCTCAGCGGGTGTGCTGGGCGCGGCGATGCAGTTGCCGCCGTCGCTCGTCTCCCACGCCACGGCTGCTTACGACCTTTCCTACGGCAAGGCCGCGCAGCCGTTCATGGCATGGGCGCGCGAGGCCGGGGCGTCGAGCGTATTCGACGGCCTGGGGATGCTGGTCGAAACCGCTGCCGATTCATTCGAACACTGGCACGGGGTGCGGCCACGAACGAATGAGGCATTACGCAGCTTGAACAACGAAGCCATGTAGGAACGAAGTTCCGGGCTCCGGCCTTCGGCCTGGCCCGAAATGACGTCATCGGGTTGCGAGATACGCATCTTTCAGCCGTACATAATGCGCGGCCGAATAATGCAGCTGTTCGATCTCGCGATCGCTCAAGCGACGCGCGCAACGCGCCGGATTGCCCAGCCACAGTTCACCCTCGCCGACGACCTTGCCCGGTGCGACCAGCGCGCCGGCGCCGACCATCGCGTGCTTGCGCACGATCGCGCCGTCCAGGATGGTCGAATGCATGCCGATCAAACACACGTCTTCGATCGTGCATGCGTGAATCACCGCCGCATGGCCGATGGTGACGTCCGCGCCGACGATGCAGGGGAAGCCGCCCGGCGAATACGGACCATCGTGGGTGACGTGCAACACTGCGCCGTCCTGCACGTTGGTACGCGCGCCGATGCGGATGCGTTCGACATCGCCGCGCACCACCGCGCCTGGCCACAGCGACACGTCGTCGCCCAGTTCCACGTCGCCGATCAGCGTCGCGGCAGGATCCACGTACGCGCGCGCGCCGAGTTTTGGACCGATGCCTTTGTACGTTCGAATGTTTTGCATGGGTTGAGAGTGCGGCCAGGGACGTCGTGTTCTTACGCGCAGGGATGCGCGAAAACCATTGTAGGCTACGCGCATGGAAATCGGCGCCGGAGAACTCAGCACGATCCTGCGATCCCAGCGCGACGCCTGGCGCGCCCATGCGCCCGATTACGCGCAGCGGATGGAAGACCTGGCGCGGTTGCGCACGGCGTTCAAGGCTCGCCTGCAAGAGTTTGCACGCGCGGTGAGTGCGGATTTCGGTCGCCGGCCACGTCACGAGACGCTGCTCAGCGACGGCATGACCGTGCTGCACGCGATCGACCGCGCGCGGCGCCATTTGAAACGCTGGATGCGCCCGCAGCGCGTCGGCACGAACTGGCTGTTCCTGCCCGCGCGCAGCGAGATCGTTGCGAAGCCCTTGGGCGTGATCGGCATCATCGCACCCTGGAATTATCCGGTGAACCTCGCGCTGATTCCGCTGGTGGATGCGCTCGCTGCCGGCAATCACGCGATGCTGAAGCCTTCCGAGCACACGCCGCGCACCTCGGCGTTGTTGCACGAACTCGTTTCGGAAGTGTTTCCGCGTGAGCGCGTCGTGGTGGTGCAGGGCGATGCCTCGGTCGCGGCGGCATTCGCCGCACTACCGGTCGATCATCTGTTGTTCACCGGCTCCACCGCGACCGGCGCCAGGGTGATGGCCTCGGCAGCGGCGAACCTCACGCCGGTGACATTGGAGCTTGGCGGCAAGTCGCCGGCGATCATCGCGCCGGGTTATCCGTTGAGGACCGCGGCGGAACGGATCGCGACCGGCAAGCTGCTCAACGCCGGCCAGACCTGCATCGCGCCGGATTACGTGCTGCTTCCGGAACCCGCGCGCGAAGAATTCGTGCAGCACCTGCGCGATTACGTGACACGGCATTACGCGGCGCTGCGCGGCTCGCCCGATTACGCCAGCATCGTCAACGACGCTCATTACGCGCGATTGCGCGGCTATCTGGACGACGCGCGCGCGACCGGCGCGAAGGTGATCACGCTGCCTGACGAGTCGGCCAATGATGCGCAGGCGCGCGTGCTGGCGCCGACGCTGGTACTGGGCGCGCCGGAGAATTCGCGCGTGATGCACGAGGAAATCTTCGGGCCGATCCTGCCGATCGTCGGTTATCGAGCCATCGAGGACGCGATCGCGTATGTGAGTTCACGCCCGCGTCCGCTGGCGCTTTATCACTTCGACAATGACCGCGCGCGAACGCGGCGCGTGCTGGACGCGTGCATCGCAGGCGGCGTATGCGTGAACGACACCATGCTGCACTTCGTGCAATCGCGACTGCCATTCGGTGGCGTCGGCGCATCCGGCATGGGCAGTTATCACGGCCATGCGGGATTCCTGACCTTCTCGCATCGCATGGCGGTGTTCCGGCAATCGAGCCTGTCCACGTTCGCGCTGTTGCGGCCGCCGTACCGTGGGTTCGCCGATTGGCTGGTGAAATTCCTCGCAAGGTGAACGCGCCGGCTCGCGCCGGCGCGCTCCTGCACAGCCTAGAAGACGTTCTCTTCAAGCGCCCGCACCGTGTAGCCGTAGCCCGCTTCGATCGCGCGCTCGAACTCGTGCCAGTCGAGCAGGCCGATCGCTTCCATGTGAGGCCGCAACAACAGGCTCGCCAATTCGCGGCGGCGTATGCTGCCCGCCTCCGAGTTGAGCATGCCCGCGCGTACCAGGATCGCGAACGCGTTCGGCCGGCAACCCGCGCGCCGTTGTGCCCACAATGCCGGCCAGCGCGGCGATTCCGCTTCGTCCACGTGCGTGGTGAGCATGTCATCGGCGCTGATGTCCACCGCGATGATGCGGCGCAGCCCTTCATCGCTCAGCACGTCTGTCGGCAGATTGTTGATCACGGCGCCGTCCACGTAGACGTGGCCGTTGTGGAACAGCGGCGGAAGGATGCCCGGCACCGCGCCGGAAGCACGCAACCAGCGCCACAGCAGGCCCTCGCGATGGATTGCCGCGGCGCCTTTGGTGAGATCCGCGGAGAGACAGGTGAAATCCAGCGGCAGGTCCTCGATGTCGATCTCGCCGAAGGCCTCGCGCAGCAGCTTCGTGGTGCGCGCGCCGCGCGTCAACGCGACCAGCGGCAGCGTCCAGTCGGAGAGCGGCTTGCCGTCCACCAGCGCGCGCTTGTACGCCTCGCGCATCTTCTGGTCGTCCCACTCGTAGGCGACGCCCGCGCCGATGATCGCGCCGATGCTCGTGCCGATCACGCTGTCCACCACGATGCCGGCTTCACGCAACGCACGGATCACGCCGATCTGCGCGAAGCCGCGCGCGCCGCCGCCGGACAGCACCAGGCCGGTGCCGTTGCCACTCAGCAGTCGCGCGATGCGCGCGATGTCCTTGCCGTGGCGCGCGTGATGATGGCGAAGTTCGCCGTCGTGCAGCGCCATGCGCCAGGCGCGCGCCGCGCCGTAGATGAAACGCGGATGCGGCTGCAGCAGGATGAGATGCCGCGGCCGCGCGCGCACGTGTTCCGCGCTGATGACTTCGTCGTTGCGCCACGCTCCGGGGCTGCATTCCGCATCCACGACCAGCAGCAGTGAATCGGCCTGGCGCTGGCACAGCCGCCGCCAGTCCTCGTCGCCGTCGCCCAGATACAGCACGAAACGCACTTCGCTCTCGCGTTGCGCGAACCAGTCGGTGCTGCGGCCGCCGCCGAGTGCGGAATCGATCAGCAGGCAATCGCCGTGTACCAGCATCTGCCTGCGCAGGTTCTCGGCGAATTCGCGGATGTTGACCTTGCGGTCGAACGGAAGGATCGCGAAAGTGCGCGGCGCATCCACCGGCTCGCCCTTGCCGCGCAGTTGCATGCGTGCGGTGAGGCGTGCCAGAGCGCTGCGCGCCGCGCCCAGCATGGTTTCCGGATGCCTGCGCGCCAGTTCGTCGAAGCCGGCACGCGACAGGCGCAGCAGTTCCGAATCGCGCAGCGCGCGCACGGTCGCGGCACGCGGCTGGCCGGTGATCAGCCCCACTTCGCCGATGGTGTTGCCGCGCGGGATCACGCCGAGCAGACGCGGCGCGCCGCCGGAACGCGGTACCCCGAACGCGCCGAGGCTGCCCGCCTTCACCACGTACATCGAATCCGATGGGTCGCCGGCGTCGAACAGCGTCGCGCCGCCCGGGAGGGAAAACCAGGCCATCTCGCGCGCCAGCGCATCCAGATGCCGCCCGCGCAGGTGCCGGAACATCTCGCTGCGCCGGAGCAACTCACGCAGCGCTTCGGGATCAAAACCGTTCATGCCGGGCGAATCTTAGTGTGCCGCCCCGCAATAATCTTGCAAATTCGCCGCGTCTTTTCGCGTCCAGCGTCGTTGCGGCTCCTCGCCGTAGATCCGCCATGTCTCGTCGCCGCGCCCAGCCGGCCACAAAATCCGCTGGCGACTTCATCAAGCTACTGCGAGGCGGCACAAGCCCAGCCGCTTGATTTCCGCCCCGGGCAACGCCACGCTGACGGGTTCCCATGGAGACGTTTATGCCCGAGGCCAACCCGCTGCTCGCCGATACGCCGCTGCCGGCGTTTTCGTCCATCCGTCCCGGACACGTGCTGCCGGCCATCGAGGCAATCCTGGCGGACTACCGCGCGCGCATCGAGGCATTGACCGCGCCCGACGCGCGGGGCGACTTCGATCACGTGATGATTGAGCAGGAGCGTCTGGAGCAGCGGCTCGCGCACGCCTGGGCGCCGGTGTCGCACCTGCATTCGGTCGCCGATACACCGGAATTGCGCGAGGCCTATTCGAAAGCGCTGGAGAAGATCACCGAATTCTCCTCGGAACTGGGCCAGAACCGTGCGCTCTTCGAAGCAGTGAACGGCATCGCGCAATCGCCGGAGTTCGCCGACGCAACGCGCGCGCAGCGCGCGGCAGTCGAGCACGCCCTGCGCGATTTCCGACTCGCCGGCGTGGCGCTGGAAGAACCCGCCCGCACGCGCTTCCGCGAGATCGCCAACGATCTGGCGCAAGTCACGACCGCATTCGCCAACGCGGTGCTGGATGCTTCGGATGCGTGGCACGAACACATCACCGACGAGCGCGACCTCGCCGGCATTCCCGAATCCGGACGCGCGGTGCTGCGCGAGTACGCACGCGAGCGCGAGCTGGAAGGCTTCCTGGTCACGCTCAAGCAGCCCAGCGTGCAGGCGGTACTCACCTACTCCGACAATCGCGAACTGCGCGAGCGCGTGTACTGGGCTTACCAGACGCGCGCCTCGGACCAGGGGCCGGATGCGGGCAAGTTCGACAACTCGCAACGCATCGAGCAAATCCTGGCGTTGCGTCATGAGGCCGCGCGATTGCTGGGTTTCGCCAATGCGGCGGAAGAATCTCTGGCCACCAAGATGGCCGACTCACCGCAGGCGGTGCTGGAGTTCCTGCACGATCTGGTGCGTCGCGCGAAGCCCGTTGCGCAACGCGAGCTGGACGAGCTGCGCGTGTTCGCGCGCGACGAGCTCGGCATCCAGACGCTGGAATCCTGGGACGTGGCCTATGCCGCGGAAAAGCTGCGGCGTGCGCGCTACGAACTGGACGAGGAGGAACTGAAGCCCTATTTCCCGGCGCCGGCCGTAATGCAAGGGCTGTTCGGGCTTGCGGAAAAGCTGTACGGGATCCGCCTGCACGCGCGCGAAGGCGTGGACGTGTGGCATCCGGACGTGCGTTATTGCGACGTGCGCGACGCACAAGGCAACACGATCGCCGGTTGCTATCTCGATCTCTACGCGCGCACCGGCAAGCGCGGCGGAGCGTGGATGGACGTGTGCCGTTCGCGTTTTCGCGACGGCGTATCGCTCGCGTTGCCGATCGCGTTCTTGACGTGCAATTTCCCGCCCCCCACGCCCGACACGCCCGCGCTGCTGACGCACGACGACGTGCTGACGCTGTTCCACGAATTCGGCCACGGCCTGCACCACATGCTGACGCAGGTGGACCTCCCTTCGGTCGGCGGCATCGACGGCGTGGAGTGGGACGCGGTGGAACTGCCCAGCCAGTTCATGGAGAACTTCGGCTGGAACCGCCAGGCGCTGGACGGCTTCGCCCGCCATTACAAGACCGGCGAGCCGCTGCCGCAACCGCTGTTCGAACGCATGCTGGCCGCCCGGCATTTCCACGCCGGTCTGTTCCTGGTGAGGCAGCTGGAATTCGGCCTGTTCGATTTCCTGCTGCATCGCGACTACGACCCGCAGCGCGGCGCGCGCACGCTGGAAGTGCTGGAGGACGTGCGCAACGAAGTTTCGGTGATGCACCCGCCGGCGTGGCAGCGCTTCCCGCACGCGTTCACGCACATTTTTTCCGGCGGCTATGCGGCCGGTTATTACAGCTACCTGTGGGCAGAATTGCTGTCCGCCGACGCGTTCGGCGCATTCGAGGAACGCGCCGAGGCCGGCGGCAGTGCGATCGATCCCGAGCTGGGCGAGCGCTTCCGCGGAGAGGTCCTGAGCGTGGGCGCCACGCGCCCGGCGCTGCAGTCCTTCATCGCCTTTCGCGGCCGCGAACCTCAGCCGGATGCGCTGCTGAAGAGCTACGGGCTGGGGTAGCGTGCTGGATGACGCGTGCGGGGCGCACGCTACAATGCCGCCGTGAAAATCGCTTCCTGGAACGTCAACTCGCTCAACGTGCGCTGGCCGCACGTCGAGCGCTGGTGCGCCGAGGCGCAGCCGGACGTGCTGTCGCTGCAGGAAACCAAGCTGCCCGACGAGAAGTTTCCGCACGAAGCCGTGCGCGCGCTCGGATACCAGTGCGTGTTCTCGGGGCAGAAGAGCTACAACGGCGTGGCGATCCTCAGCCGCGAACCGCTGCGCGACATCATCACCGACGTGGACGGGCTGGAGGATCCCGCACGACGCATCCTGGCCGCAACGATCGGCGAAGGCGATCGCGCGTTGCGCATCGTCAACCTGTACGTGGTGAACGGGCAGAGTGTCGGGAGCGAGAAGTACGCGCACAAGCTGCACTGGTTGGCGCATGTACGCGAATTCCTGCGCCGTGAACTCGTCGCGCATCCGCGGCTGGCGGTAATGGGCGACTTCAACATCGCACCGGAAGATCGCGACGTGCATGATCCCGAGGCCTGGCACGAGCAGGTTCTTTGCTCGACGCCCGAGCGCGAGATACTGCGCGGCATCGTGGAACTCGGCTTCACCGATTCGTTCCGCACGTTCAGCGAGGAAGGCGGACACTACAGCTGGTGGGATTACCGGCAGGGCGCATTTCGCCGCAATCTCGGATTGCGCATTGACCTGATCCTGGTGAGTGCGGTCTTGCGCGGTGAATTGAAATCCGCTGCCATAGACCGCACACCGCGTACCTGGGAACGACCGTCGGACCACGTGCCGGTGACGATAGAAATCGCAGACGAGGTGATGGCGTGAGCGCAGAGCCGGAACCGCAAGGCAGCCTGCCCGACAACGAACTGGAGCAGCTCGATCGCTTCCTGCGCGGCAACGCGGAGCGCAGCGGCGAAGGTCTGCTGCTGGATGGGGTGCACGGGTTACTGACCGCGCTGGCGATCGGGCCGGAACCCGCATTGCCCGAGGAATGGCTGCCGGAAGTGTTGCAGGCGCCGTTCGAGGATCCAGAACAGGGTCGCGAAATCCTCGGGCTGCTCGCCAGGCTCAACGATTCGATTCCGACCGAACTCGAAAGCGACAACTACGAACCGGTGCTGGGCGAACTGGCCAATGAGAACGACCAGCCTGGCGATCTCTCCGCGGCGGGGTGGTGCGAAGGCTTCTCGCGCGGCATCGACCTGCGCGCGGCGATGTGGGAAACGCGGCTGGCCGAAGATACCGACCTGATGGAATTGCTGGGGCCGATCATGGCGCTGGCGGTGGACGACGGCATCCTCGCCGCGGATGTGCCGATCGAGAAACTCGATGACAGCGAGTACGAGGCATGCCTCGCGCAGATTCCCGAGGCGGTGAATGCGTTGGCGCACTACTGGCGCGTGCATCCGCCGTCCGAACGCGAGCGCACCGCCGGCGGCGGCGCGTCTTCCAGTGTGTTCCCGAATCTGCCGGCAAGGCGCGGCGGGCGCTGGGTGCACTGAGCGCATGCGGAGCATGCGCGAAATCGGCCTTTACGAACCGATCAATGTTCTGAAACCCGTCGCGCCGGACATCTGGATCGCGGACGGTCCGGTCGTGCGCATGGCCGCACCGCTCGGCATGAGTGCTCCATTCACCACGCGCATGACGGTCGTCCGGCTGGGCGACGGCGGGCTCTGGTGCCATTCGCCGATTGCCCCGGATGAAAATTTGTTCGCCGAGCTCGAGGCGATCGGTCCGGTGCGGCACCTGGTGTCGCCCAACAAGCTGCATTACGCGCACATCGCCGCGTGGAAGACACGCTATCCGGATGCGCTGGCCTGGGCTTCGCCTGGCGTGCGCGAACGCGCGGCTGCGCAACGCATCGCGGTGGACTTCGATCGCGATCTCGACGATGCGCCCCCACCGGATTGGTCGGCCGGTCTCGACCAGTTGCTCTTCCGTGGCAGCAGCGTGTTTGCCGAAGTCGTCTTCCTGCATCGCACCAGCGCCACCCTGATCCTGACCGACCTGATCGAGAACTTCGAGGCGTCGAAACTGACGGGCGGCATGCGTGCGATCGCGCGTTTCGGCGGCGTGCTCGACCCGGACGGCAAGACGCCACTGGACATGCGTTTCACATTCAAGGATCGCCAGGCCGCGCGCGAATGCCTGCAACGCATGCTGGCGTGGCATCCGCAACGGATAATCCTTGCGCACGGACGATGGTACGCGCGGGACGGAGAAGCCCAGTTGCGGCGCGCCTTCCGCTGGTTGAGCAAGACGCGTTTGCGGGATGCAAAGTAATGCATCCCGCGCGCCTGCGAAGGTGAGGCAGGCTGCCGATCGGAGGATGGCTCCGTGGGGATTGGCCCTGTTCCAGCGTGCGGGTGAAACGCTGCGTTCGCGCAACGCACATTGGCTTTTGGCCGCGGCGGGCCCATCTTGCACGCCTGAAGGCCCTACGGAGATCGCCATGACTTCCCGCACCATCACCCGCCGCGTGCGCGGCATTCCGACCAGCGACGGCGCCGGGGTCAAGCTGACCCGCGTGATCGGCCAGCGCGCGCTGGAAATGCTGGATCCGTTCCTGATGCTGGACGAGTTCGGCTCGGATTCGGCTACCGATTACATCGCCGGCTTCCCGAGCCACCCTCACCGCGGGTTCGAAACCGTCACCTACATGCTGGATGGCCGGATGCGCCATCGCGACAACGCCGGCAACGAAGGCCTGCTGGAATCAGGCAGCGTGCAATGGATGACCGCCGGTCGCGGCATCGTGCACTCGGAGATGCCCGAGCAGGACCACGGCCTCATGCGCGGCTTCCAGCTCTGGGTGAACCTGCCGGCGAAGGACAAGATGACCGCGCCGCGTTACCAGGACATCGCGCCGGAGAAGATCCCGACCGTCGAACCTGCACAGGGCGTGCGGGTCCGCGTGGTCGCGGGCGAACTGCTGGGCGGGCGCGGACCGGTGAGCGGTGTCGCCACGGAACCGGTGTACCTGGACGTCGCGCTGCAACCGGGCGCGCAGGTCGAGCTCCCGATCCCGGCCACGCACAACGGGTTCGCCTACGTGTTCGAAGGCGAGGACGTGCAGGTCGGTTCGGAAAAGCTCGCGCGCAGCGAGCTGGGCGTGCTCTCGGGCGGCGATTCGGTGTTGCTGGTCGCCGGCGACAAACCTGCGCGCGTGCTGGTAGTGGCCGGCAAGCCGCTCAATGAACCGGTCGCCAAGTACGGCCCCTTCGTGATGAACACGCCCGAGCAGATCGTGCAGGCGATGCAGGATTACCAGGCGGGAAGGTTCTGAGTAGCGAAAACTCGAGCGCTCGCGGTTCGGCTGCTTCGAGCAGCGATCATGGACGATCGCACACCCAAACCAAAAAAAAGACCGGACGTCAGGGGGAGACGTCCGGTCCGGGGATCGCGCAGCGGGAGGGAGGGGAGTTCGCGTGCGCGAGTTCTTTGTGCGCGTCCTGGGCGCTTGGAAGCGGAGATCCTGCCCGCCTTTTCAATAGCGCGTCCTGATGCCTGGAGTAGACCGGACATCCTGGTCCGCGCTTTCTTCTTGTTGCGTCTGGATCAAGCCGCGCGCGCGGCCTTCTTGGCGCCATTGCCGGCCGCGTCGTTCGCAGCCTTGACGCCGTTGCGGGTCAGCTCGCCGATCTGCTCGGCGGTCTTCTGCGCGATGCCCAGCGTCTGCTGGCCGACTTCGTAGGCCGCTTCCGCGCTGCTGCGCGCGAAATCCAGGCCCTTCGGCCACAGTGCGCTGACGTCCTCGATCTCACGTGCGGCCAGCGAATCGGCGACGAACGCCAGGTTGGCCTTCACCTGCGCTTCCAGGGCCTTGACCTGCAGGTCCTGGATTTCCGCGAAACCGCGCAGCGCGGTCAACTGGGCCTTGTAGGACTGCTCGGCGAGCTGCTTGCCGAGGTCAAGTGTCTGCTGCTGCCACTGTGCGTACATGTCGGGTCCCTCGCGGGGTTCGGGTGGATGGCACACACTCTAACCCAGCCCATGTTGCAATGCAACAAGTTTTTCGCGCGACATTCAGTCAGCGGCCATGTTGGCCGCAAAAAGCAAGGATCTGACTCGATTCCAGGCGTTGTCGCGGTGCGGCAAATCCCGCCTACGGACCCCGATACCGCGCCCCCGCCGTGCAGGTTTCCTGCACGGCCACCTCGTGCAGCAGCGGCAGCGCCGGATGCAACCGCTGCCAGATCCACTGCGCCAGCCGCTCGCTGGTCGGGTTTTCCAGGCCGGGGACTTCGTTGAGATAACGATGGTCGAGCGCATCCATCACCGGCGCGAAGGCCGCTTTCAGGTCGGCGAAATCCATCACCCAGCCGAGCACGGGATCGGGCTCGCCGCGCAGATGGATTTCCACGCGGAACGAATGCCCGTGCAAGCGCGCGCACTTGTGTCCTTCCGGCACGTTCGGCAAACGGTGCGCGGCCTCGATGTGGAAGACCTTGTAGATGTCGGTTGGCAAGTGGACGACCGTGACGGGCAAACCGAAAGCTTAGCGCGCCCTGGCTGCGAAAGCGCATTCCCGCCTGCCGCCCCATCTACTGTCCATTCGGCGTGGCCGCCGCGCCCGGCAGCTTTTCCGCCATCTGCAAATGTTCTTCCAGTGTCGGCAACGTGGCTTTTGCGAACGTCTGCACCTGGGAGCTGCCGCCGTGCTGCGCCTCGTGCTTGAACTCCGAAATGTCCTTCCTGTGATCCTTCACCATCGTCTTCGCATAGGCCTTGTCGAACGCCTCGCCATGCAGTTTCGAGAGGCGGTTTATGGTCGCCTGGTCCTGCGACGAGGGCTGCGTGGGCAACTGGAGGTGTTCCTGTTCCGCCGCGACTTTCAGCTTGTCATTCGCAGTGCCGTGGTCCTGCACCATCTTCTGCCCGAACGCCTTCACATCCGCGCTTTGTGCGTGGCTCTCGGCAAGCTGTCCCATCGCGACTTCCGCCAGGCCGCCCTGGGCGGCTTTCTTCGCGAAGCTCGTGTCCGTCGATGACGCACACCACGCCGCCGTGCTCAGCAGGCAGCCGGCCGCGACGATCATCATTCCTTGACGTGTTTTCATGCTTGACTCCGTTCCTTGGTGTACCCCGACACGTTGAAGCAATCGCAGTGCCACGACGTGCGCCCGCGTCGCGCCGCGCGCGGATGATTTCTGTCGCCGCACGCGCGGGAAAAAGTTGCAGCACCCATGCCGAACAGACGCTCCCGCCTCTCCTATGTCTCCGATACCCAACCGGGCTACACCCGCCAGCGGCGCGGCAAGCACTTCGTGTATCTGGACCGGCGTGGACGGGAGGTCCGGGACGAGGTCGTATTGGCGCGCATCCGCTCGCTTGCTATTCCCCCGGCCTACAACGACGTGTGGATCTGCCGCAGCCCGCATGGCCACGTGCAGGCGACCGCGCGTGATGCGCGCGGTCGCAAGCAGTACCGGTATCACCCGGACTGGAAGGCTTGGCGCGACGCCACCAAGTTCGAGCGTACCGTGGACTTCGCGCGCGCACTGCCGAAACTGCGGGCCCGCGTCGCCCGCGACCTGCGCCGCAGCGGCCTGGTGCGCCAGCGCGTGCTGGCCACCATCCTGCGCCTGCTCGACCGGACCCATGTGCGCATCGGCAACGAGGAATACGCCCGCGACAACCGCTCCTATGGCTTGAGCACCTTGCGCGACCGCCACGCGAAGGTGCGCGGCGACGAAGTGATCCTGCGCTTTCGCGGCAAGTCGGGCCGCGATCATCAGGTCACGCTGACCGATGCGCGCGTGGCGCAGGTGGTACGACGTTGCGAGGACCTGCCCGCACAGCGCCTGTTCCAGTATCGGGACGAGGAAGGGAAGCTGCATCGCGTGAGCTCAAGCGACGTCAACGATTACCTGCGCGAAATCGCAGGCGGCGAATTCACCGCCAAGGACTTCCGCACCTGGGCCGCGACCGTGAGCGTGGCCGGCGCGCTGATCGCGCACGGCAAGCCCTCGCAGGCGATGTTGCGCGGCGCGATCGAACGCGCCGCGCCGGAACTCGGCAACACGCCCGCGGTATGCCGGCGCGCCTACGTGCATCCGGCGATCATGCAGGCCTATGAATCGCGCCAGGAAGCCGGGCGTTTGCGCGCCGCGTTCGAGCGCGCCGCCACCACGCGCGGGCGCGGCCTGAACCAGACAGAGAAGGCCGTGCTGATCTATCTGCGCGAGCGCGCGCGCAAGCGGGGCGCGCGTCCGCGCAAGGTCGCGTGATTCCATTTCTCGCGCGAGCCGCGCCCGAGAACGGGATCGGCGATTGTGGAAGAGTTACACGGGCGCTCGAAAAGGATTACCCATCGTTTCACGCGAATTTGCTGCATCCTGAGTTGCCGGCATGTGCCGTGCGCGCATACGCCGCCTTCACTTCCGGGATGTATGTTCCTGCCTGACTTACCTTGCGCACGGATGCGCGGCGATGGGCATGGAAATCACGACATGGAGGGCGATTCGCGGCACGCATCTTGCTGCCACGGATACCGTCAGCGGCTCACGGAAGCGCCGCGGAAGGAACTTCAGGATGAAGGCATCGGCCAGGAACGGATCATCACCGGCAAGACGGGCGGTGGTCACCGGAGGCGCAGGCTTCCTCGGCAGCCACTTGTGCATCAGGTTGCTCGACGAAGGTTTCCACGTCACGGCGATAGACAATCTTTCTTCGGGCAGCCTGCGCAACGTCGCGCCGCTGCTCGCGCGCGATGCATTCAAATTCATCAAGCACGACATCATCGCGCCGATCGGCGTCGAAGCCGATTTCATCTTCAACATGGCCTGTTGTGCCTCGCCGCAGCAGTACCAGCGCGATCCGGAAAAGACCCTGCGCACCTGCACCGACGGCGCGCTCAACATGCTGCGCCAGGCGATGTTGCACAAGGCGCGCATCTTCCAGGCTTCGACCAGCGAGGTGTACGGCGAACCGGAAGTGCATCCGCAACGCGAGAATTATCGCGGCGCGGTGTCGCCGATCGGTCCCCGCGCCTGCTACGACGAAGGCAAGCGCGCCGCGGAAGCGGCGTTCTTCGACTTCCAGCGCATGCACGGCGTGCAGATCAAGGTCGCGCGAATCTTCAACACCTATGGCCCGCAGATGCAGCTGGACGACGGCCGCGTGGTCTCCAACTTCATCGTGCAGGCGTTGCGCAACGAGCCACTCACGGTGCACGGCGACGGCAGCCAGACGCGCTCGTTCTGCTACGTGGATGACCTGATCGAGGGCATCTGCAAGTTCATGTTCGCAGCGCCCGGGCTTACCGGACCGCTCAATCTCGGCAACCCCGGCGAGGTGACGGTGATCGACCTGGCCCAGCGCATCATCGGCCTCACCGGCTCGCGCTCGCGGATCGTGCACCGGCCGATGCCGGCGGACGATCCGACCCGGCGCTGCCCGGATATCGGGCTCGCCAAGGCCACCCTCGGTTGGGTACCGCGCACGCCGCTCGAGGAGGGCCTGCGCCGCACGATCGCATGGTTCGACCAGGTGTTGAGCGAGGCCGAGCCGATCACGGAGTTGAGCGGTGTCCCCGCGTAACGGCCACCCCGGGGCTGGCGTGACATCCGGCCAGGTGCTGATCACCGGCGGCGCGGGCTTCGTCGGGTCGCACCTCGCCGACGAGCTGCTCGAACATGGTTACCAGGTGCGCGTGCTGGACAACCTCGATCCGCAGGTGCACGGCGATTCCATTTCGCGCCCGAGTTATCTCAATCCCGATGTCGAACTGATGCGCGGCGACGTGCGCGACCGCGCCGCGGTCAACCGGGCGCTGCGCGGCGTGGACGCGGTGTTTCATTTCGCCGCCGCGGTCGGCGTCGGCCAGAGCATGTACGAGATCGAGCGCTACACCGATGTCAACAACCGCGGCACCGCGGTGTTGCTGGAAGCGCTGAGCGCCGCGCCGGTGCAGCGGCTGATCGTCGCGTCCAGCATGAGCGTGTACGGCGAGGGCCGTTGCCGTGCGAGCGACGGCACGCCGGTGGACCCGCGCGAGCGTTCGCCGGAAGCGTTGCGCGAGGGCGATTTCGAATTGCGTGGCACCGACGGCCAGCCGCTGATCCCGATTCCCACGCCGGAAGAGAAGCCGAGCGTGCCGACTTCGGTATACGCACTTTCCAAGCTCGACCAGGAACGCCTGTGCCTGATGATCGGCCACGCCTACGGCATTCCCGCCGTGGCGCTGCGCTTCTTCAACATCTACGGCACGCGCCAGGCGTTGTCCAACCCGTACACGGGCGTGCTCGCGATCTTCGCCTCGCGTTATCTCAACCAGCGCGCGCCGATGATCTTCGAGGATGGCCTGCAACGGCGCGACTTCGTCAACGTGCGCGACGTGGCGCGCGCCTGTCGCCTCGCCCTGCAGGCCGACGACATCGGAGGCAGCGTGGTGAACATCGGCAGCGGCCGCTCGATTTCCATTCTCGGCGTGGCTGCCGCGATGGCGCAGGCGCTGGCCATCGAGGATCTGCCGCCACAGATCACGCGCAAGGTGCGCGTGGGCGACATCCGCCACTGCTTCGCCGACATATCGCTCGCCGGACAACTGCTCGGCTACGCGCCGGAGGTGTCGCTCACCGAGGGCCTGAGCGAGCTGGTGGACTGGATGATGGGCCAGCGTGCATTCGACCGCGTGGACGCGGCCGCCGAGGAACTCGCCAAGAGGGGATTGCGCCTGTGAGCACGCCACCGGCCCGATCTTCCGTGCTCATTACAGGCGGCGCCGGCTTCGTGGGCGCCAACCTCGCCGCGCGAATGCTCTCGGAAGGCCGCGCGGTCACCATTTACGACAACCTCGCGCGGCCCGGCGTGGAGCGCAACCTGCACTGGCTGCGCGAGCAGTTCGGCGATTCGCTGCAGGTGCGCATCGGCGACACGCGCGACGCGCACAACCTGCGCGAAGCGGTGAACGGCGCGGGGCAGGTGTTCCATTTCGCCGCGCAGGTGGCGGTGACCTCCAGCCTCACCGATCCGCTTGCGGACTTCGATGTGAACCTGCGCGGCACGCTGAACCTGCTGGAAGCGATCCGCACGGCGCGGCATCCGCCATCGCTGGTGTTCACCTCGACCAACAAGGTGTACGGCGCGCTCGCCGACGTGGAACTGGAAACCACGCCGACGCGCTATCAGCCGCGCTACAGCCATCTGCGCGAGACGGGCATCTCCGAGCGGCGGCCGCTGGATTTCCACAGCCCCTACGGCTGCTCGAAAGGCGGCGCCGACCAGTACGTGCTGGATTACGCGCGCAGCTTCGGGCTCAACACCGTGGTACTGCGCATGAGCTGCATCTACGGGCCGCACCAGTTCGGCACCGAGGACCAGGGCTGGGTCGCGCACTTTCTGATCCGCGCGCTGGAGGGTCGCAGCATCACGGTATACGGCGATGGTCGGCAGGTGCGCGACATCCTGTTCGTGGACGACCTCGTCGAGGCGTTCCTCGCCGCCCAGGCAAAGATGCCGGAACTGCGGGGGCACGCGTTCAACATCGGCGGCGGCCCGCAGCACACGCTGAGCCTGCTGGAACTGCTGGCGCGCATCGAGAATTTGCAGGGCCACGCCCCGCGCGTCGCACACGCGCCGTGGCGGGTCGGCGATCAACGTTATTACGTGTCCGACACGCGCGCCTTCCAGGCCGCCACCGGTTGGCGCGCACGGGTGCCGGTGGACGACGGCATCGCGCATCTTTACGACTGGCTGCGCGAGCAGTCGGCGCAGGCCGAACACGCCACCGCGGGAGCGCACGCGGCATGAGCACGAATCCCGTGATGTCCGCCGCGGTGATGCGCGGCGATGGTCGTATCGCTCTGGAGCGCGTGCCGGTGCCGCGTCCGCGTGCGAAGGAAGTCTGCGTGCGCCTGGAAGGTTGCGGCGTGTGCGCGTCGAACCTGCCGGTGTGGGCCGGGCGGCCGTGGTTCAAGTATCCCATGGACCCGGGCACGCCCGGCCACGAAGGCTGGGGCGAAATCGTCACGCTCGGTGATGAGGTGGAAGGCTTCGAGGTCGGCGAACGCGTGGCACTGCTCTCGGGCCGCGCCTATGCCGATTACGACGTGGCGAACGTGGATGCGATAGCGCGCATCCCCGCGAGCGCGGAAAACATGCTGTTGCCGGGCGAGCCGCTGGCATGCGCGATGAACATTTTCCGCCGCTCGCAGATCGAACGCGGGCAGTGGGTCGCGATCGTGGGCGTGGGTTTCATCGGCGCGCTCCTGCTCCAGCTCGCCTCCAGCGCCGGTGCGCGGGTGGTGGCGCTGTCGCGGCGGCCCTATGCGCTGGAGGTCGCTCGCCAGTGCGGTGCGGCGCACACCTTTTCGACGGACGACAGGTACGCCGCTATCGGCGCGGTGCGCGAACTCACCCATGGCGCCGGTTGCGAACGCGTGATGGAGGCCGCGGGCGAGCAGGTCACGCTGGACATCGCCAGCGCGATCAGCGCCGAAGGCGGCCGCCTGATGATCGCGGGCTACCACCAGGATGGACCGCGCATGGTGGACATGCAGCAGTGGAACTGGCGCGGGCTGGACGTGATCAACGCGCACGAGCGCGATCCGAAGATCACCGCGCGCGGCCTGCGCGAAGCAATGGACGCGGTGCGCGATGGGCGGCTGGATCCGGCCGCCCTGCTGACGCACCGCATGCCGCTCGACAGACTGGGCGACGCGTTCGAACTGATGCGTGCGCGCCCGGAAGGATTCCTCAAGGCAGTGGTGACGATGTGAACGCACAACTTGCACCGACATGGAATACCGGCACCGGCAGGCAGGTTTCTTCGCGGCTCCCGCGCCTGGGTTTCCTCGGCGTGGGGTGGATCGGCCGCGCGCGCATGCAGTCCCTGCTGGAAAGCGGGCTGGGCGAAGTGGTCGCGATCGCCGACGCCGATGGCGCCGCGCTCGAGTCGGCCGTTGCGCTGGCCGACGGCGCGCGTGCACACACCTCTTACGCGTCCATGCTCGGCGAGGACCTGGACGGCGTGGTGATCGCCACGCCGAGCGGCGCGCACGCGCGGCAGGCGATGGAAGCGCTGGAGTGCGGCATGGCGGTGTTCTGCCAGAAGCCGCTGACGCGCACGGCGGAGGAAGCGCGAGAGGTGATCGATGCCGCGCGCCATGCCGATCGTCTGCTGGACGTGGATTTCAGTTATCGCCACGTCGCCGGTGTCGCGCAACTGCGCGAGCTGATCGGCAACGGCGAGCTGGGCGAGCTGTACGCGATCGAACTGGCCTTCCACAACGCCTACGGTCCGGACAAGCCGTGGTTCCGCGACATCCGCCGTTCCGGCGGCGGTTGCGTGATGGACCTCGGCATCCATCTGGTGGACCTGGCCTGCTGGATCACCGGCTGCGCGCAGGCGCAGGCGCTGGATGCGCAGTTGTTCGCGCAAGGTCGTGCACTGCAACGGCCGATCGCGGAAGTGGAGGATTACGCGAGCGCGCAATGGCGCATGGGCGAGACCTGCGTGCGCATGGCTTGTTCGTGGAACCTGCCGGCCGGCTGCGATGCGGTGATCGAGGCTTCGTTCTACGGCACGAAAGGTGGCGCGTCGCTGCGCAACGTCGCGGGCTCGTTCTACGAATTCACCGTCGAGCGCTTCCACGGCACGCGCCGCGAATGCCTGGCCGCGCCGCCGGACGCGTGGGGCGGCCGTGCGCTGCAGCGCTGGGCGCAACGGTTGACCATCGATTCGGGTTTCGACGAAGCGGCGGAACACCTGGTGGACGTCGCAACCATCGTGGATCGCATTTATGGGCGCTGAACTTTCCTTTGCATCACGGACACAGGCGCTGCGCGGATTCGGCGCGCCGCGCCGCGTGATGATGACCGCCGACACCGTCGGCGGCGTGTGGCAGTACGCGATGGAACTGTGCGGCGTGCTGTGCGCGCGAGGCTACGAAATCACCCTGGCCACGATGGGCGGCCTGCCGGACCGCGAGCAATACCGCGAAGCCGAAAGCATCCGGGGCCTGGACCTGCGTGCCAGCCGCTACAAGCTGCTGTGGATGGACGATCCGTGGCGCGACGTGGAAGAGGCCGGCGAATGGCTGCTCGGGATCGCGCACGAGGTGCAGCCGGACATCGTGCACCTCAACGACCTGGGCCATGGCGACCTGGACTGGCCTGCGCCGGTGCTGACGGTCGGGCATTCCTGCGTGCTCTCGTGGTGGCGCGCGGTGCACGGCGAGCGCGCGCCTGAACCGCAGTGGACGCGCTACCGCGAGCGCGTCACCGCGGGTTTGCATGCCTCCAGCCTGGTGATCGCGCCGACGCAGGCGATGATGTCTTCGCTGCAGTGCTTCTACGGGCCGCTGCGCAACACGCAGGTCATCCCGAATGGACGGTCATCATCCCCGATGCACATCCCTGTGCGCACTGGTCAAGTTGTCTCATCATCCCTGATGAGAGAAGCAGATCAAAAGGCGCACATCCCTGTGCGCACTCCTGATAAGAAGCACATCATCTTTTCGGCTGGCCGGATCTGGGACGAAGGCAAGAACATCGCGAGCCTGGCGACCATCGCCGCGCGCGTGCCGTGGCCCGTGTGCATCGCCGGTTCGCGGCAGTCGCCCAACGGCGGGGAGGTCGGTTTCCTCAACGTGCGCATGCTCGGCAAGCTCGATGCGGAAGCGATGCGTCGCTGGCTCGGCAGGGCCTCGATCTATGCGTTGCCGGCGCGTTACGAACCCTTCGGCCTGTCGGTGCTGGAAGCCGCGCAGGCCGGCTGCGCGCTGGTGCTTGGCGACGTGGATTCCCTGCGCGAAACCTGGGATGGCGCGGCGCTGTTCGTGCCACCGAACGATCCCGACGCGCTGGCTTTCACGCTGCAGCGGCTGATCGCGGACGACATCCTGCGCGAGCGCAACATGGCGCGCGCGCATCGCCGCGCCGCGCACCTCACGCCGCGTGCGATGGCGGATGCCTACGCCGATGCTTACGACGATCTGTACCTGCGCCGCCAGTTCCGCGTCCGCGCGATGACGGAAGCACATGCATGAAATTCGTGCTGTTCTATCACTCGCTGGTGTCGGACTGGAACCACGGCAACGCGCACTTCCTGCGCGGCGTGGTCAGCGAACTGATCGCGCGCGGCCACCACGTTGACGTGTACGAGCCAGCCAACGGCTGGAGCCGCAGCCATCTGGTCGCCACGCACGGCGAAGCGCCGCTGCGCCAGTTCGCCTGCCGGTTTCCGTTGCTGCGCAGCCGCCTGTACGACCTGGACCGGCTGGACGTGGATGCCGCGCTGGACGATGCCGACGTCGCCATCGTGCACGAATGGAATGACCCGGTGCTGCTGGAGCGGCTGGGTGCCTACCGCCGCCGCGCGCCGACATTGCGATTGCTGTTCCACGACACCCACCACCGCTCGCTGACCGCGCCGCAGGAAATGGCGCGCTTCGATCTGCGCGACGTGGATGGCGTGCTCGCTTTCGGCGGCGCGATCCGCCAGCGCTATCTGGACGAGGGCTGGAGCGCGCACGCGTGGACCTGGCACGAAGCCGCCGATACCCGCGTGTTCCACCCGTATCCGGAATTGCCGCACCAGGGCGACCTGGTCTGGATCGGCAACTGGGGGGACGACGAGCGCACCGCGGAGCTGAAGGAATTCCTGATCGAACCGGTGCACGCGTTGCGGCTGATGGCGCGCGTGCACGGCGTGCGTTATCCGGCCGAAGCGCTGGCGATGCTCTCGCACGCCGGCATTGATTACCGCGGCTGGCTGCCGAACTTCCGCGTGCCGGAAGTGTTCGCGCGTCACCGCGTCACGGTGCACGTGCCGCGCCGGCCATACGTGCGTGCGCTGCCGGGCATCCCCACGATCCGCGTGTTCGAAGCGCTCGCCTGCGGCATACCTTTGATCTCCGCGCCGTGGGACGACACCGAAGGCCTGTTCCGCACCGGCGAGGATTACCTCGTTGCCAGTGACGGCGCGGACATGCAGCGCAAGCTGCACGACGTGCTCAACGATCCGGAACTCGCGCAGTCGCTTGTCGAAAACGGGTTGCAAACCATTCGCGCGCGCCACACCTGCGCGCACCGGGTGGACGAACTGCTGCACATCATCGAGGGCCTGCATCCGTCTCCGGCATCTTGGCGGAAACGCGCGATTCAAAGGCCCATTTCGGGTAGACGCCTGCAAAGCGTAGCGAGCGAAGGCAGATTGGCCGACGCCGGGCCGGTCGAGCACCAGCTTGCCGGCGGCCGAGCTGGCGAGCGCAGTAGCTGTGCAGGTGTTCCACGGGGAGGGGAGTGGTGAGCGAATCCCTGAACATCGCCTTCTTCGGATCGAGCCTGGTTTCCTCCTACTGGAACGGCGCGGCCACCTATTACCGCGGCATCATCCGCGCGCTGCACGCGCGCGGGCACCGCGTCACCTTCTACGAGCCGGATGCGTTCGACCGCCAGCGGCACCGCGACATCGAGCCGCCGGAGTGGGCGCGCGTGGTCGTCTATCCACCCGATGAAGCCGGCGCATTGCGCGCGCTGGAACAGGCGCGCGGCGTCGACGTGGTGGTGAAGGCGAGCGGCGTCGGCGTCAACGACGAGCTGCTGGAACGCGAAGTGCCGAACCTGCGCGCGCCCGGCATCAGGGTCGTGTTCTGGGACGTGGATGCGCCGGCCACGCTGGAGCGCATGCAAGCCGACGCACAGGACCCGTTCCGTGCGCTGGTGCCGCAGTACGACTTCGTGCTGACCTACGGCGGTGGTCCGCCGGTGGTCGAGGCCTACAGACATTTCGGCGCGCGTGAATGCGTGCCGGTCTACAACGCGCTCGACCCGGAAACGCACCATCCGGTGGCGCCGCAGCCGCGCTACACCGCGGACCTGAGCTTCCTCGGCAACCGCCTGCCCGATCGCGAGGCGCGCGTGCACAAGTTCTTCTTCGATGCCGCGCAGCGCCTGCCGCACTGCACCTTCCTGCTCGGCGGCGCCGGCTGGGACCAGGTGCCGGGCAACGTGCACGCGCTGGGCCACGTCGCCACCGCCGACCACAATGCGTTCAACTGCAGCGCCAAGCTGGTGCTGAACATCAATCGCGACAGCATGGCGCGGTTCGGCTGGTCGCCGCCCACGCGCGTCTTCGAGGCCGCCGGCGCAGGTGCATGCCTGATCGTGGACGAATGGAAAGGCATCGAGGAATTCCTGGAGCCCAACCGCGAAGTGCTGGTGGCGGAAGACGGGGCGGCGGTCGCGCAGTACATCCACTCGGTGGACGCGCGCCACGCACGGCGGATCGGCGCGCGCGCGCGGTTGCGCCTGTTGAACGAACACACCTACGCGCGCCGCGCCGCGCAGGTCGAAGACATATTGCTGGGACCCTCGCCGGACGCGAGGCCGGATGGAACCGCGCGGACGCCGGTATCCGCATTCATGCGCGCCGATGCGCACAGGGAGATGACGACATGATCGATTCGCTGGACATCGTGATCCTCGGCTTGTCGCTGCGCTCTTCATGGGGCAACGGACACGCGACCACTTATCGCGCCCTGGTCCGCGCGCTGCTGCGGCGGGGGCATAACGTGCGTTTCCTCGAGCGCGACACCGAGTGGTACGCCGACAACCAGGATGCGCCGGGCGATCTCGCCGCGTGCATCGCGTTGTACGGCAGCGTCGACGAGTTGAAGCAGGCGCATGCGGAAGAAGTCGCGCATGCGGATCTGGTGATCGTCGGCTCCTACGTGCCCGACGGTATCGAGATCGGCGAGTGGGTGCAGGACATCGCGCACGGCACCACCGCGTTCTACGACATCGACACCCCCGTCACGTTGGCGCGGCTGGAACGTGAGGAATGCAGCTACATCGACGCGCGCCTGATCGCCGGTTACGACCTGTACCTCTCCTTCACCGGCGGGCCGATGTTGCAGATCCTGCAACAACGCTACGGCGCCCACGCGCTGCCGTTCTACTGCGCGGTGGATGCGGAGCGCTACACGCCGGTGCAGATCGCGGCGCGCTGCGATCTCGGCTACATGGGTACCTACAGCGAGGATCGCCAGCCGACGCTGCAGCGATTGCTGCTGGAGCCGGCCAGAGCCTGGCCGGCGGGGCGCTTCGCGGTGGTCGGGCCGCAGTATCCGGATTCGATCGAGTGGCCGGACAACGTGAATCGCATCGAGCACCTCGGCCCGGGCGAGCATCCACGTTTCTACAACGAGCAGCGCTTTACGCTCAACGTCACCCGCGCGGACATGATCGCCGCCGGCTGGTCGCCGAGCGTGCGGCTGTTCGAAGCCGCCGCCTGCGGCACGCCGATCATCTCCGACGCGTGGCCGGGGCTCGACTCGTTTTTCGAACCGGGCCGCGAGATCCTGATCGCGCACGACGCGCGGCAGGTTCTGTACTGGTTGCGCGACATGCCGGCGCGGCGCCGGCACGCGATCGGCGCGGCCGCACGCGCACGCGTGCTGGCCGAACACACCGCCGCGCATCGCGTGGAAACGCTGGAGCACTATCTCGATCGGGTGGCTCCGCGACGCACCGTAGTTCGATCGAGCAGGAGTACTTGGCATGACAACGCGGCATGAAGCCCAGCAAACCACCGATCACGAGAAAATCCGCAAATGGGCGGAAGCGCGCGGCGGCCGTCCCGCCAGCGTGCGCGGCACCGAGGAAGGAAAAGAGGACGCGGGCATATTGCGCATCGCCTTCACCGATGACGAGAACCTGGAAACCATCGAGTGGGACGAGTTCTTCGACAAGTTCGAGGAGGAACACCTCGCCTTCCTCTACCAGGACAAGACCGCCGAAGGCGGCGAGAGCCGCTTCTTCAAGCTGGTCGAACGCGGCGAGCCGAAACACGGACGTGGCCATGAGGGCAGCCATGGCGGCAAGCACGTCAGCCACAGCAGCCGGACGCGCCATTGATGTCGGCACTGGCCTCCGATGCCGGCGAGGGCTCGCTGCAAAGGGAAATCGAGCAGCTCGGGCCGTGGTTCCATAACCTGCACCTGCCGGAAGGCGTGCAGACCGCGCCCGGGCACACGCTCGGCGATTTCCCCTCGTTCAAGTGGCGCGAGATCGCGCCGCACATCCCGCAGGACCTGGGCGGCTGGCGCGTGCTGGACATCGGTTGCAATGCCGGCTTCTACAGTTTCGAACTGGCCGCGCGCGGCGCGCAGGTGACCGGCATCGACGTGGATCCGCATTACCTGCGCCAGGCGCGCTGGGTGGCGGAACGATTGGGGTACGCCGATCGCGTCGAGTTCCGGCAGATGCAGATCTACGACCTGATGCGCGAGCCTGCGCAATACGACCTCGTGTGGTTCATGGGCGTTCTGTATCACCTGCGGCATCCGTTGCTGGCGCTGGACATCATTCGCCGCAAGGTGAACCGCATGCTGATCGTGCAGACGCTCACCATGCCCGGCGAAGAGGTTGCGCAGGTCGCGCCGGAGTTCTCGCTTGACGAGCGCGAGGCGATGCTGCAGCCGGGCTGGCCGAAGATGGCCTTCATCGAGCATCGCATGGCCGGCGACCCGACCAACTGGTGGGCGCCCAACCATGCGTGCGTGGAAGCGATGCTCCGCGCCAGCGGCTTCAAGGTCTGCAAGCGCATCGCGCACGAGTGCTACCAGTGCGAACCCGTCCCCGGCGACCCCGAGATCACACCGATGATCGAAGAGGAATTGCTGGCGGCAACCGGGCAGGTCGTACGCAGTGACTAGCAAGAGTCCGCGCAAGCCGCCCGGCAAGGAAGACCCGCGCACTGAAAGTGCGGACCAGAGCTATGGTCCAGGCGAAGAGCTTCGGGGGCCGCCTTTTGATTCTCGCGATCAGGAACGATCGCGAAAAAAGACGTCCGGTTACGCGGAAGAGCAACTGCACCCGAAGCGGAAGGGCAGGAAACTCCCCGGCGAAGGCGGCCCGCACGAACCGCACAACAACCCGAAGCAGAACCCGGCCGGGGGAATGGGTAGCGCCACGCGTGCGGAAGCCTGATGGGCCCGCCAAGCTACCCTGTTTGATGCCCAACGCCGGAATTAAGCCGACCCGCGAAGCGGGTTCGGCTTGAATGAATTGTTAGGCCCCATGTGGGCGACCCGCAGACGATGCGCCCTTAGATGGCGAACCGAAGTCAAAGGCCTCACCTAGCAACTGATGAATCAGCAAGCAGGCTTGGCTCTCTGAAAGGCCAGAGCGGATCTCGTGGAACTGACCGCGCTCCTTGTAAAGGACTTTCCACGTGGGACCATCCGCCACGAGAGAGTACGACTCGCTACCTGACGCAGGAGTGCCGAGAGAGTAAAGGCTGGGGTGGACGCCAGCCCGAATCAGCCGCTCTTGTAGTTCTTGTCGATCCATAGGGATGCTTGGTTATGGGGCCTAACGCCCGAATTTAGCGGCGGACACCCGCGTAGCGGGTGGACGTCCGCTGGAATGAGTTGTTAGCGCCCAGATGATTGCCCACGCAAGTAGCGCGGTAAGCGCCCCAAAGCACATGGTTGATGGTATCGCGAGCACGCGGAACACGAGCGACGCTACCAACCCAAGCAACGATCCGATGAGGCCGACGGTCCACCAGCGGAACAAGCGATAGCGGCGCAGTAAGAAGTAGCCCAAGACGCCGGCAAGTGTGGTAAGCGGCACCATGAGCAAAGACCCCATGAACCACGCGATGAAAACCGCAGGCCAATCCGGCGCCGTGCCTGGGCCCAAGAACCAAGCACCAGCATGAGTAAACATTAACAGTGCGTAGCAAAAGGTACCGAGTAGGCTGGTGCCTACGATGGCGGCGGCGACAACCATTGCTTCCTTCGTTTGCAATGCAGTACCTGTTGGGCGCTAACGCCTGAATTTAGCGGCGCGAAGCCGCGTTAGCGGATGAGCGTCCGCTGGAATGGGTAGTTAGAGGTGCCCGTTTGCAACGTAAAAACTCGCCA
>JBQCHG010000014.1:0-6717 GCA_051954935.1 Rhodanobacteraceae bacterium | reverse complement strand
GGCCAAGGCCCGCCGCGCGAAAAAGGAGATGGTCGAGGCCAACCTGCGCCTGGTCATCTCCATCGCGAAGAAGTACACCAACCGCGGCCTGCAATTCCTCGACCTGATCCAGGAAGGCAACATCGGCCTGATGAAGGCGGTGGACAAGTTCGAATACCGCCGCGGCTACAAGTTCTCGACCTACGCGACCTGGTGGATCCGCCAGGCCATCACCCGCTCGATCGCCGACCAGGCGCGCACCATCCGCATCCCGGTGCACATGATCGAGACGATCAACAAGTTGAACCGCATCAGCCGCCAGATGCTGCAGCTTTACGGCCGCGAGCCGACCCCGGAAGAGCTGGCCGCTGCGATGGAGATGCCGGAGGACAAGATCCGCAAGGTGCTGAAGATCGCGAAGGAACCGATCTCGATGGAAACCCCGATCGGCGACGACGAGGATTCGCATCTCGGCGATTTCATCGAGGACACCAACGTCGGTTCACCGATCGAGTCGGCCACCGAGACCGGCCTGATGGAAACCGTGCGCGAGGTGCTTGCGGGACTCACGCCGCGCGAAGCCAAGGTGCTGCGCATGCGCTTCGGTATCGACATGAACACCGACCACACGCTGGAAGAGGTCGGCAAGCAGTTCGACGTCACCCGCGAGCGCATCCGCCAGATCGAGGCCAAGGCGCTGCGCAAGCTGCGGCATCCGTCGCGTAGCGAGCAGTTGCGGTCGTTCCTCGATTTCGAGTGATCGTCGCGCGGGCGCGCTCCTGCAAAGGTAGCGTTTGCAGGAGCCGGTTTGCCGGCGACTGTCCGTGGCAAAGAGCTTCGTGGTCGTTGGCACGCTCGCTCCTACAAAGACAATCATGAACCGCATCGCCGTTTTCGTTGACGCCGGTTATCTCTTCGCCTCCGGAAGCGAACTGCTGTTCGGCGAGCGCCTGCGCCGCGGCGAGTTGCGCCTGGCCAATGCCGAATTCACCGCGCACCTACGTGCGCTCGCGGAAGACGTCGGCGGCTGCGCGCTGCTGCGCATCTACTGGTACGACGGCACCAATTCCGGCCCCTCGCCGGCGCATCTGGCGATTGCCTATCTTGAAAACGTCAAGCTGCGCCTGGGTTTCGTCAATCAGGCGGGCGAGCAGAAGGGCGTGGATGCGCTGATCTTCTCGGATATGGTTAACCTCTCCCGCAACCACGCGATTTCCGATGCGCTGATCGTCTCCGGCGACGAGGACCTGCGCGTCGGCGTGCAGCAGGCCCAGGAGTACGGCGTGCGCGTGCACCTGCTGGGCGTGGAAGCTGCCGATATCGGCGAGATGCGCGGCAACCAGTCCGCCGCGCTGCAGCGTGAAGTGGATACGCGGCACCTGCTCGATGCCGCGACCCTCGGGCGCTTCCTGCGCCGGCGCGAATTCGCCGAGTGGGTGCCGTCCGCCGGCGACAACGGCGAACCGCAGCACAATCTCGCGCGCATGCAGGAGCTGGCCGGCGAATACGCCGCCGCCCTCGGCGCCGAACAGCGCGAACAGATCCTGCAATTGCCCGAGCGCACGCCGCTGCCGCACGAACTGGATCGCGAACTGCTCTCGCGTGCCTCCGAATTGCTCGGCCGCAAGCTTGAAGAAGCGGAGAAGCGTACCCTGCGCGCCGCGCTGCGCACGGCGGTGTGCGAGCCGGCGTAACGCCTCCACTTTCCCCTCATCCTGGCTGTAGGCCATCCTCGAATGAAGATGCCCTGGAGTCGAAGGTGGGGACTGCGTTTCGATTCGCCCGCTGCGCGAGCTACGCTCCGCGAACGGTTTTCAACCTGCTTTCCGGAACGTCAGGTTGACCCGATACCTGCCGAGCAACGGATGCATGGCATCCTTCAGCGGCAGTACGCCGTGGTAGCGCATGCGCGATGGGCCGCCCCACACCACGACATCGCCGTGGACGAGCGGAATGCGCATCTGCCTGTCGCCGCGTCGCAAACCGCCGAACAGGAACACCGCAGGCAAGCCGAGCGACACCGATACGATGGGCTGATCGAAATCGCGTTCGTCGCGATCCTGGTGCAACGACAATTTCGCGCCTGGCCCGTAGCGGTTGATCAGGCAGGCATCCGGTATGAAGTTCTGAAAACCCGCTTGCGTTGCCGCGTCGCGCGCGAGTTGCGCAAAAACGGGTGGCATCGCCGGCCAGGGCTTTCCGCTTTGCGGATCGTCCGGCGCATAGCGATAGCCGCGCCGGTCGCTGATCCAGCCGAGCATGCCGCAGTTGCTCATCGCCACCGACATGCGCAGCCCGCCGGGTGTGAGCATGTGCCGCCACGGTGCGGTGCGGATCACCCCATCCAGCGCGCGCAAAAGCTCGCGTTCGTGTGTCAGCGCGAACCCGCGCAAGAGCATCGCGCCTTCGCACAGCGCCTGCCTCCGCGCCTGCGGATCGCTTTTCGCGTCGAACAGTTCTGCCGTGGCCGCGCGCATCACACGTCGTAGAAGAATTGTTCCCGATCAATCTTGCCGTCGCGCACGTGGTACACGCAGATCTCGCGCATCTGCACGCGGCCGCGTCCCTTCATGGTTGCGTCCATGACCGCGGAAACGCTGAACCAGTTGCCGGCGATCACCGGATCGCTCACGTGGTTGCTGTGCACCGCCTCCACCATCTCGCCGAACGCGCGACCCTTCCGCTTGATCCCTTCCAGGCCGTTCACGCTGCCCATCGGGCCATCGGACATGCCCTCCATCTCGATGTTGACCGCGTCCTGCGCGTACAACTCTTCGTGCGCATCGGTATAGCGGCCCTCGCGGCACAACTCGACCAGACGCTCTGCAACCTGCTGGACGTTCATGACGATACTCCTTGTGGGGAGCCTCCAGTCTAGGCTTGGCTGCTGACAACATCATGTCAGCAGAGGTGAAGAGCCCGGATGACTTATCATTCGTGGTTCGGGCCTATAGCTCAATCGGTTAGAGCAGGGGACTCATAATCCCTTGGTTCCAGGTTCGAGTCCTGGTGGGCCCAGATGTCGTGTGTGCGCGAACCATATTGTGTGCGTGAACCATAAAGTGGCCGATTTGGCCGCTTTATGGTTTACGCGAGTGCCGTTCGCCGGTGCGGCACGTGGCCAACCGCCGCGTTCGACGCGGTGCCTTGCATTCCGCGATGCTGATTCGGCGCGCTGGCGAAAGCGCAGGACGCGACGCCTGCCGCAGGGCAGGCGCGTGGGCGGAATCAATTTCCCGGCGCGCGGCGCAACTGCGCGGCTTCACGCGCGAGCCGCTCGATGCCGGCCCAGTCGCCGGACCGGAGTTTGTCCTTCGGCGTGAGCCAGGAGCCGCCGACGCAAACCACGTTGGGCAGCGCGAGGAAATCCGGCGCGCTGGCGAGATCGATGCCGCCGGTCGGACAGAAGCGGACCTGCGGCAGCGGGCTGGCCCATGCGGCGAGCAGTTTCGCGCCACCCGCCGGCACGGCGGGGAAGAACTTCAGGTAAAGATGGCCGCGCTCGAGCAGGGCCATGGCTTCGCCGGCGGTCGCCGCGCCGGGCAGCAATGGCAGCTCGTTGTCCTCGGCGGCGTCGAGCAACCTGGGCGAGGCGCCGGGCGAGACGGCAAAGTGCGCGCCCGCCGCGCGTGCCGCCTCGAGCTGTTGGCCATCGAGCACGGTGCCCACGCCGACCATCGCGCCTTCCACTTCGGCGGCGATCGCACGTATCGCATCCAGTGCGACCGGCGTGCGCAGCGTCACCTCGATGCCGCGGATGCCGCCGGCGACAAGAGCGCGCGCCACCGGAACGGCATGGGCAAGTTCGTCGAGGGTCACCACCGGCAACACCGGAGCGAGCGAAAGGATCCGGGCGAGTTGCTGTTGTCTGGTTTCCTGCGAAGTCATCTCGAAACTCTTGGCGGGTGATTATGCGTCGGCCGCGTGATGGCGGTCGTGCCTGGCAAAAATGGTGGCGCCGGCGTCGGCCGAGCCCACCGCGTTGCGCAGCGATGCGAACAGCTCGCGGCCCATGCCGGCGTGGTGCGCGGAAAGATCGGCATGCGCCTGCGCGCGCGCGGCCCACTCCGCGGCATCCACCTTCGCCTCCAGCGTACCGGCGATCGCGTCGAGGCGGATGATGTCGCCGTCGCGCAACTTGCCGATCGGGCCGGCGTCGATCGCCTCCGGGGTGACGTGGATTGCCGCCGGTACCTTGCCGGACGCGCCGGACATGCGGCCGTCGGTCACCAGCGCAACGCGATGACCACGCGCCTGCAATACGCCCAGCGTGGGCGTGAGCTTGTGGAGTTCCGGCATGCCGATCGCCTTGGGACCCTGGAAGCGCACCACGGCGACGAAGTCGCGGTCCAGCTCGCCACGATCGAAGGCCTGCTTCACTTCATCCTGGTCGTGGAAGATCACCGCCGGCGCCTCGACCACAAGGCGCTCGCCCGACACCGACGACACCTTGATCACCGCGCGGCCGAGATTGCCTTCGAGCACGCGCAGGCCGCCGTCGGCGCGGAACGGATCGCTGGCCGGACGCAGCACGTCGAGGTTGCTGCTGGCGGTCGCTTCGTTCCAGACGAGCTGCCCGCGTTCGGCGAGCGCGGGCATGCGGCGGTAGGCGGCGAGGCCTTCGCCCCACACCGTGCGCGCATCGCCGTGCAGCAGACCGGCATCGAGCAGCGAGCCGATCAGGAACGGCATGCCGCCGGCCTGGTGGAAATGGTTCACGTCGGCGTGGCCGTTCGGATAGATGCGTGCCATCAGCGGCACCACGCCGGACAGCGCGTCGAAATCCTGCAGCATCAGCACGATGCCGGCGGCGGCAGCCATCGCCACCAGGTGCAACAGATGGTTGGTCGAGCCTCCGGTCGCGTGCAGGCCCACCACGCCGTTGACCACGCTGCGCTCGTCGAACATGCGGCCCAGCGGGCTGTAGTCGTCGCCAAGCGCCGTTATCGCGGCGGCACGACGCACCGCGGCTTCCGTCAGCGCATCGCGCAGCGGCGTGTTCGGGTTGACGAAGCTCGCGCCCGGCAGATGCAGGCCCATGATCTCCATCAGCATCTGGTTGGAATTGGCGGTGCCGTAGAAAGTGCAGGTGCCCGGCGCGTGATAGGAGGCCGCCTCGGCTTCCAGAAGTTCCTCGCGCGTGGCCTTGCCTTCGGCGTGGCGCTGGCGCACCAGGGACTTCGCGTCGTTGGAGATGCCGCTGGGCATCGGCCCCGCCGGCACGAACATTGCCGGCAGGTGGCCGAAGCTCAGCGCGCCGATCATCAAGCCCGGCACGATCTTGTCGCAGATGCCGAGGAACAGGGCCGCGTCGAACATGTCGTGCGAAAGCGCGACGGCGGTGGCCATCGCGATCACTTCCCGCGAGAACAGCGAAAGCTCCATGCCGGCGCGGCCCTGCGTGATGCCATCGCACATCGCCGGCACGCCACCGGCGACTTGCGCGGTGACGCCGGCCTCGCGCGCCACGCGGCGGATCAGCTCGGGATAGCGCTCGTACGGCTGGTGCGCCGAGAGCATGTCGTTGTACGCGGTGACGATGCCCAGGTTGGGCGTGGTGCCCGTGCGCAACGCGGCCTTATCGGCTGCACCGCAGGATGCAAAACCGTGCGCGAGGTTTCCGCATGAGAGCCGCCGCCGGTGCGGACCCTCGCCGCGCGCGGCGTCGATTCGCGCGAGATAGTCGCTGCGTGTGGCGCGGCTGCGCTGGGCGATGCGGGCAGTGACTTCGGCAATGACGGGATGCAGTGGCATGCGCACATCACCCGGAATGCGGGCGCGGAGGAGGATTCCTTCGTGTCGCGCCAAGTTTGGCTCCCGCGCTCGACCAATGCCACCACCAGCAGCGCCGAATCATCACGCCGGCGGCTATCTGCATACGTATTCATGGCGTAGCCAGGCAGCACCGAAGCGTGGGAACGACCACGGCCTGCAATTCATCGGACGCTCGCGCGCTCGTTCCGCCCCTTCACCGCTTCGTTGCCAACGTCGGGAATTCACGGGCCTGCCCGTCCTCCACTTCCGGGCTCACGGACTTCAGGGATTCTTTCGAAGCCGCCACTCCCTCCAGATCAGGCACACCACGACCAAATCAATCGCCGTGAGCACACCGAGCGGCCAGGAGGGACGGTAATAGAGCCGGAATCCCTGATAGGCGATGAAGGCCGTCAATACGATCAAGGCAACCGGATAGGACCAGCGCAAATCGCGCAGCAAACCTGCGACGAGTGCGACCTTGATCGCTCCATGGCCGAGCAGGTAAATCGCGGCGAAATGCTGTGTGCTGGCAGAAAAGTGCTGGGCCCAGTGCACGGCGTGGGTTGCGACGAAGTCACGCCGGTCTTCAGCGAACTCTCCCCGTGTCACCCAGGCGACCGCGTGGAGGATCGCGGCCCGGGTGGTCAACAGCAACGCCGCGCCTCCAATCAATTCGAGGCAGCCATCGATCCCTTTAAGAAAGACGCCTATCAGGAAAGCGTGGTGGGTGAGGCTGTGCGTATGCTTCATGAGCGGATACCGGCAACATGAAGCATTGATCACCTTGCGTGAGGTCAAGGTGGTTGAACGATTCGGCCAGAGCTCCGTGTCATTGCGGTTCCACGACGCGGCGGCATCGTGGAACCGCAACGCGTTTGATCAGAGCGCCACTTCCACGCTCAGCTTGGCGGCCTGATCCTTGATGCCGCTGCCGGACAGACCTTCGTAGTCGGCATCGATGGCAACGTTGCCCTGGTGCCA
>JBQCHG010000013.1:0-26166 GCA_051954935.1 Rhodanobacteraceae bacterium | reverse complement strand
TGGCACCAGGGCAACGTTGCCATCGATGCCGACTACGAAGGTCTGTCCGGCAGCGGCATCAAGGATCAGGCCGCCAAGCTGAGCGTGGAAGTGGCGCTCTGATCAAACGCGTTGCGGTTCCACGATGCCGCCGCGTCGTGGTACCGCAATGACACGGAACTCCAACACACCCATTGTCCGCTTCCGGCCGCGGGCGGTCGCCGTGCAAGCGATCAAGCTGGCGCCAATCGCGCCCGTACTTCCGACAGCAGCTCCGCTGTCGCGGCGACCATCACACTGGTCGTCTCCAGCGTCAGCTCCGCGCCTCGCAGGTCGGTGAATACGCCGCCGGCCTCGCGCACGATCACCGCGAGCGCGGCGATGTCCAAGATGTTGACGTCGGACTCGATCACGACGTCCAGCCCGCCGCGCGCCAGCAGGTGGTAATGGCAGAAGTCGCCGTAGCCGCGCACGCGGTTGACCTCCCGGATCAGCGCGCCGAGTGCGTTCCAGTGCTGCGCGTCGGTCGTGAGTGTCTTGATGTTGCCGAACGACAACGAGGCGTCCTTCAACGCGCGCGTATCGGCAACATGGACGCGTTTGCCGTCGAGGAAGGCACCGCCGCCGCGCCGCGCCCACATGGTCTCGCCGTACAGCGATGCGTGCGACACGCCCAGCACCAGCTCACCCCGGTACGTCAGCGCGATCTGGGTGGAGAAGAACGGCGTGCCGCGCACAAAGCTTTTGGTGCCGTCCAGCGGATCCACCAGCCACAGGAATTCGCTTGTCCCTGCCCTGCCGCGTTCCTCGCCGAGGATCGCGTGATCGGGAAACGCGCCGAGCAGGCGCACGCGGATCGCATCCTCTGCTTCGCGGTCGGCGATCGTGACCGGGCTGGAGTCGGGTTTGATCTCGACTTCCACCCCGCGTTCGAAGTGCCGCGCGATCAGTGCGCCGGCTTCCCGCGCGGCGTGCAGCGCGACGCCGAGCGCGCGGTCGAGGAAGGTCGCGTCGATTGCCCCGCTCATGGCCGGTTATGCTTTGCAACTGACATTTTCAGCGACCCCGAACCCTCACCCTGCCCTCTCACGGAGAGAGGGGCTCAACGCCCGCGATCATAGCAAGATGAACGATGCAGCCTCCCGCAATGCCGAACTCGCCACGCGCGACCTCGGCGTGAACTGGCATCCGTGCACGCAGATGCGCGAGCACGATGCGCGATTGCCGATGATCCCGATCGTGCGCGGCGACGGCGCGTGGCTGGTGGACGCCAGCGGCAAGCGTTATCTGGATTGCATCAGCTCGTGGTGGAGCAACCTGTTCGGGCACGCCAATCCGCGCATCGCGCAGGCCATCGCCGAACAGGCGGCGACCTTGAATCACGTGATGTTCGCCGGCTTCACGCATGAGCCGGCGATCCGCCTGGCCGAGGAACTGGTGCGGATCGCGCCGCGTGGGCTCGCGCGTGCGTTCTTCGCGGGTGACGGCGCCAGCGCGGTGGAGATCGCGCTGAAGATGAGTTTCCACTATTGGCACAACAGCGGCCGCCGCGAGCGCACGCGTTTTATTTCATTGGCCAACGCCTACCACGGCGAAACGCTGGGCGCGCTGTCGGTGAGCGACCTGCCGCTGTATCGCGCGGTGTACGCGCCGCTGCTGCTGGAACCGATCGTCGCGCCATCGCCGGACTGGCTGGATGGCGAACCGGGCGAGACCGCTGACGACTTGGCAGCGCGGCGATTACAGGACATGCGCGCGATCCTGGAGCGACACGCGCACGAAACCTGTGCGGTGATCGTGGAGCCGCTGGTGCAATGCTCTGGAGGCATGCGCATGCACTCGCCAGCCTACCTCGCCGGCCTGCGCAAGCTGTGCGAACAATACGAGGTGCACCTGATTGCCGACGAGATCGCGGTCGGCTTCGGCCGAACCGGCACGATGTTCGCTTGTGAACAGGCGAACATCGTGCCGGATTTCCTGTGCCTGTCGAAAGGGCTGACCGGCGGCGCGCTGGCGATGTCGGCGGTGCTGACGACGAATCGGGTGTACGAGGCGTTCCTGGGCGATTACGGGGCCAACAACGCCTTCCTGCATTCGCACACCTTCAGCGGTAATCCGATCGCGTGCGCGGCGGCGCTGGCGACACTGGCGATCTTCCGCGAGGAACCGGTACTGGAGAACAACCGCGCGCTGGCAGCGCGGCTGGCGGAGCGGATCGCGCCGCTGCGCGATCATCCGCACGTGTCAGGCGTGCGCCAGACCGGGCTGATCGCGGCGATGGATCTGGTCACCGACAAGAAATCGCGCACGCCGTATCCCGGCGCCGAGCGGCGCGGGCTGCGCTTCTACCTGCACGGACTAGATCGCGGCATGCTGCTGCGACCGCTGGGCGACACGGTGTATTTCCTGCCGCCCTACTGCATCACGCCGGACGAGATTGACCGGATGACCGAGGCCGCCGCGGAAGCGATCTCCGCGGCGGCGACTTAGCTATCGCGTATCCGCAGCTGCCCATCCGGTTACAGCACGCGTTCCGATCGTGGAGACCTCAACCATCGCGCGAGCTATCCGAAGAAAGCAATCACGGATGATTGCACCAGCTAGTGACCGTGAACGGTGACGCTCGGATCGAGCTGTTGCAGGGCACGACCGATGTCCGGTTGGCCGGTGCGCTGCAGGTCTTCGTAGCTGTAGCTGGTGCCGGCCACCGGCAGGCAGCCGCCCTTCGGCGGCGGAATATGGCTGCCGGTATCGCGGATGCAGTTGCGCGAACCCGGCGCGGGCACCTGCCTGGCGCCGGTATTCGTCGCGTTGGTGTTGCTGCCGTTCGTCTGCACGGCCGGTGCGGCCGCGGACACGTCCGTCGCGTTCTGCGCGGCGGCAACGCCCAGGCCTGACGCGGCGATCAGTGCGGTGGCAAGAATCAATTTTTTCATGGCTGGCTCCCGGAATCATTGCTTCCCCATTCCCTGCGGCGATTGTCCTCCCTGGCGGCGAAGCCGGCGCAGGCCTCGCAATACCTACGACAGCTTTCGTTCATAATAGTTCGCGAACGGCCGACCTCTGTTCGGCAATCCGGAATCGCCTCGCCCGGCCGCCCGCCATCTGCCATCCTACGCCGGTCAGACAGGCGGGACTGCGATGCGGACGATAAGGATTCATGTCGATGCCGGCCTGGCGGCCGGAACCGAACTTGCCCTGCCGGAGCAGGCCGCGGCACATGTCGTCCGCGTGCTGCGCCTGCGCGCGGGAGATCCGGTTTCGTTGTTCAACGGAGATGGCAGCGATTACGCAGCCGAGCTGGTCGCGGTCGGCCCGCGCGAGGCGCGCGCGCGCATTCTCGAATCGCGAACGAATCGCAGCGAATCGCCGCTGCGGATCGTGCTGGCGCAGGCGCTGGCGCGGGGCGAGAAGATGGACTGGATTGTGCAGAAGGCGACCGAACTGGGCATCGCCGAAATCGTGCCACTGGTCACCCTCCGCAGCGAGGTGAAGCTGGACGAAACCCGCGCGCGCAAGCGGCTGGAACATTGGCAGGCGGTGGCGATTAGTGCCTGCGAACAGAGCGGACGCGCTCGCATTCCTTCGATCGCCACCGTGCAACCGTTGCGCACTTGGCTTGATTCGCTCGATGGGTCAGCCGCGCGATTGGCGCTGTTGCCGGAAGGCGAACTCGCACTGCGAGCGCTGGGTGCTCCGGCCCAAGGCGCGGTGCTGGCTGTCGGCCCGGAAGGCGGTTTCGATGACGCGGACGTCGCGTTGCTACGCCACGCCGGGTTCCGGGGGCTGGTGCTCGGGCCGCGCGTGTTGCGCACGGAAACTGCGGGAATGGCCGCGATCGCGGCGTTGCAGGCGTTGTACGGGGACCTTTGATCGCAGCCCCGCTGCGCGCGCGACGGCTATGGACGATTCCTCAGGCAGCGCGTTGGAGCGCCTCCTGAACCATGTCCTCGACCTGGGCGAGGTCGGGAATGAATGCGAGGTCGTCGCGCACCATCACCTGTTCGCGAACGCCGGCGGGAACGGGCTGATCGTCGCCGCTGGGGATCAGGATATCCGGCGAGATCGTGGTCAGCCGCGGGAATCCCTGGGTCAGCAGTCCCAGGAACGGCAACTTGGGATGGCCTTCCAGCGCTTTCAGAATGGCCACGCGCGCGGTGTCGGTGCCTTCGCTCTCGGCGAGTCCGGCGAGTACCGAAAACGAAAACAGCGGAACACGCCAGCCACGCCAGGATTGCCGACCCAGCAACCAGGCCGGTGCCGAAGGAATCGGTTCCAGGGTGGAATACGTCACCACCTCGGCGACGGTGGCGTTGGGCAGCAGCACGCGCCCGTGCGTCACCGGAATCATGACGCCGCGGACCTCGCGCGGCAGGTCCTGGATCGCGCTCACTGGCCGTCCCCCTTCGAATCCATCGGTTCGAGCTCCAGCGCGAGCCCGCTACCAAAACTCGCGGCCGGTGCGGGCGCGGGTTTCTCGCGCGCCGCCGTGGTCACCGGAGTGAAATCCTCGACCAACTGCCATTGATCGGCACTGGGGGGGGCGACCGGTTTGGCGGTCGCAGGGGCGGCAGCCGGCACTTGAACCTTTGCTGGCGTGGAGGTGGAAGCGGCAGCCGCTACCTGGGCCTTGGCGACGACGGGAGCCGGCGCGGGCTGTCCGGGTTCCTCTTCGGCGAATCCGACCACTTCCCAGGGCGCGGGTTCGCGTGAAGCACTGTCGGGAGCGCTCGCGAGCAGCGCGTCAATCTGGGCCGACCAGGCTTCGGTATCTGTACCCGAGGCCACGGATTCGGAAGGAAAATCCGCCACGAGCGCGTCGATTTCGCCCTGGCTCAGCGGGCGTGAAGCCGAAGCGGGTTCGCCGGCCGGTGGTTCCGGATCCGCGATCTCCGCAGCCATGGCGGGGGGTTCGGCGACAGCAGGCATGGCAGGCGGCACTTCTACCCTGGCCGCCACAGACACTGCCGCCGGCACGGACGGCGTTGCCGCTGCCTGTGCGGGCCGCGGCGGATCCACGTCGTCCCTGCCGCACAGCTTGGCGCAGAGGTGCCGTGCCCAACGCGCGCGCGCCCATCCTTCCAGGCCGTTCGAGATGTCCGCATCGTTGAACACGATCGGCACGCCGGCGGCGTCCAGCGCCGCGGTCACTACATCGAGTTTGTCGCCGCAACGGTCATCCAGGTTGATCAGCGCGATCTCCGGGCGCGCGCCCTTCAGCGCGGCGTGGTCCACCTGTTCAATCGCTGCGCGGTAGACCACGGGCACCCGCAACGCGGCAAGCGTCTGCTCGACATGTGCGAGCAATGCCTCGTCCGCGTACAGCAGCGCGATGCGCGGCAGACCCGTGCCTGCAGTGCTCCCCGCATCTGCCGGCGTTTCCGCAGCAAGGGTATTGTCGAAGCGCTCAGACATTCGCGGTCTCCAGCATTTCCTGCACGTTGCGCAACAGTTCGGCTTCGTTGTAAGGCTTGCCCAGATAACGCTCGACGCCGATCTCGAACGCGCGCTGGCGATGTTTCTCGCCGGTGCGCGAGGTGATCATGATGATCGGCACGCTGGCCAGGCGCGGATCGTTCTTCATGTGCGTGGCCAGCTCGTAACCGTCCATGCGCGGCATCTCGATGTCCAGCAACATCAGGTCCGGCAGGCGGTCTATCAATTTCTCCACCGCGTCCAGACCGTCCTTGGCGGTGACGACCTCGTAGCCACTGCGCTCCAGCACGCGACTGGTGACCTTGCGCATGGTGATCGAATCGTCCACCACCATGATCAGCGGTTGCGGACGCTCTTCCTGGGCGGCCGCCGCGCCCGGTTGCTGCGGCGCCTCGACCATTTCTGCCGCGACCTGCTGGCGCGCGATCACGCGGCGCACCAGCGGGGCGATGTCGAGGATCAGCATCACCGACCCGTCGCCCATGATGGTGGCGCCGAAGATGCCCGCGACCGAGCTGATCTGCGGACCGACCGACTTCACCACGATTTCGCGCGAGCCCACCACCGCGTCGATGCGCACCGCCGCGCGCAGGTCGCCGGTGCGGATCATCAGCAGCGGCAGTTGCCCTTCCTCGACAGCTTGTGCCGCCGGCAGGCCGAGCAACTGCGAGAGATCGTGGATGCCGTAGTCCTCGCCGGCATAGGTGAAGGTGGGATTGCCGGCGGCGATGCGCTTCTCCAGCTCGGTGCGGTGGATGCGCGCGACGCCCTGGATCGAGGTCATCGGCACCGCATACACGGTTTCGCCGGTACGCACCAGGATCGCCTGGGCGACGGCGAGCGTAAACGGAAGACGGATGTTGAAGCTCGAGCCGCGGCCGCGTTCGGAATCGATCGAGAGCGTGCCGCCGAGCATCTTGATCTCGTTGGCGACGACGTCCATGCCCACCCCGCGCCCGGCGATCTGGGTCACCGACTCGGCGGTGGAGAACCCGGTCTCCAGCACGAAGGCATAGAGGTCGCGATCCGACAATTGCACTTCCGGTTTCAGCAGCCCGCGCTCGATCGCCTTGGCGCGGATCGCGTCGCGGTCGAAACCGGCACCGTCGTCGCTGACGCGGATCAACACTTCGGTCGCCTCGCGACTGACGTTGATCGAAACCGTGCCCTCTTCCGGCTTGCCGCGCTCGATGCGCGCATCCGGCTCCTCGATGCCGTGCGCCAGCGCATTGCGCAGCATATGCTCGAACGGCGCCTTCATTCGCTCCAGCAGGTTGCGGTCCATTTCGCCCTGGGCGCCTTCGACGCGCAGTTGCGCGCGCTTGCCCAGGTCCATGGCGGCCTGGCGCAGCGTGCGGCGCAGGCTCGGCACCATGGATTCGAACGGCACCATGCGCGTGCGCATCAGGCCTTCCTGCAGGTCCGACGACACGCGCGACTGTTGCAGCAGCAGCGTTTCCGATTGCCGCGCCTGGTCGTCCAGGATGTTCTGGATCGAGGCCAGGTCAGACACCGACTCGGCCAGCGCGCGGGAGTACTGCTGCAACTGCGAGAAGCGGTCCAGCTCCAGAGGGTCGAACGCGGCGTCATGATGATGGCCTTCGTTCTCGCGCTGGTAGCGCGACAGGATCTGCGCCTCGGTCTCGATTTCCAGCGAACGCAACTGCGCGCGCAGGCGCGCCACGGTCTGTTCCAGCTCGACCAGGTTGAAACGGAAGCTGGAGATCTGCTGCTCCAGGCGCGACCGGTAGATGGATACCTCGCCGGCGTAGTTCACCAGCGAATCCAGCAGGTCCGAACGCACGCGGATCATTTCCTGCGGCGCGCGCGTCTCTTCCTCGAAGGTCGGCGCCGCCCGCGGCGCGAGCTTCTCCTTCTGTTCCGGCACCGCTTCAGGGACAGGTTTGGCAGGCGCGGCCTGCTTTGCCGGGGCCGGTTCTGCAGCGCTCGCGGCCTTGCCGCTGGAGAGCTGTTCGAAGCGCGCGATCGCGTTCGCCGGCATGGCAACGGCGTGGCCGCGCACCACGCGCTGGAGCAGGTCGTGCAGACGGTCGAAGCCGCGCTCGAGCGATTCCAGGATCAGCGGGTCGACTTCGCGGCGGCCTTCTGCGATCGCCTCCAGCAGCGTTTCCATCGCGTGCGCCAGGTCGCCGATCTCCGCCACGCCCGCCACGCGGGCGCCACCCTTCAGTGTGTGCAGGTCGCGTTGCAGGCCGACCACCGGCTCGCGGTTTTCCGGCGCGTCACGCAGGATCGCCAGCAGTCCATCGGAGTGGTCGAGCAGTTCGGTACCTTCCTGGGTGAAGATGTCCAGCAGGTCCGGATCGATGTCCGGCAAGTCGAGCTTGCCTTCGGGTTGCGGGTCGTCCGGGAACGGCGGCAGCGCGGCGAGCGCCATCGCGCGCGCGACCGCCCGCTGGCGGCGCTGCTCGGCGGCGCGCTCGGCTTCGCGGCGTTCGACTTCGGCCTTCTCGGCGGCGACGCGTTCCTGTTCCAGCCGTTCGGCTTCCAGCTCGGCGGCGATCCGCGCGGCTTCGGCTTGCTCGGCAGCGGCGATGCGTTCCCGTTCCAGACGCTCGGCCTCGGCCCGCTCCAATTCGGCACGCTCGGCGGCGATACGCTCGGCTTCGCGGCGCTCGGCTTCGCGGCGCTCGGCTTCCACGCGCTCCAATTCGGCACGTTCCGCCGCAAGGCGTTGCTCTTCGGCGGCACGCTCGGCTTCGGCACGCACCGCCTGTTCCGCAGCGAGGCGCTCGGCTTCGGCGCTCGCGGCGCGTTCGGCCTCCGCCTGCTCCGCGGCGAGGCGCTCGGCCTGTGCCTGGGCGTCGCGGGCCTCTTCGGCCGACTGGGTGGAATGCGCCGCCGGCGAACCGGCCTCCGACGCGACGATGCTGTCCAGGAATTGGGCGAGATCCGCAGCGTCGTCGGATTCGGTGCCGTGTACCGATGCCTGGGCGGGCATCGCTTCGGCGGGTTCCACCTGGGCTTCCGGCTCGATCATCGTTCCGGCTTGCGTGGACTCCGGCCCGATCTCCAGCGGGACCTCGTCCTCGGCTTCGTCGCTCATCTGCAGCACGTCGGCAAGCGTGACATCCGGCAACATGTCGCGCAGGCGCGCAAGGCGCTCAGCCAATGCCGTGGAATCCGGCACCTCGGGTTCGGGCGCGTCGAACTGCGTGATCACGTGATCGGTGAGGCTCACGCTGTCGCGCAGCGCGGCGATGCCTTCCGCATCCGGGGCCGCATGCGCAGCGCGCATGCGCTTGAACCAAGCTTCCAATGGCGTCAACACTGCGGCGAGCACCGGGATGTCCACCATCGCCACCGCGCCGTGCAGCGTGTGCGCCGCGCGCACCATTGCGTCGTCGATCGGCTTCGGCGCGTCCGATTGCGCGAGGTACTCGCGCATGGTGCCCAGATGCTGGCCCACTTCGCTGCGCAGGATCTCCAGCAGCATCGGGTCCACCGGCGGCAACACCGGACCCGCGAACACCGGTTCCTGCGGCGCGGCGGCCTCCGTCGCCGGAACGACATCGGCCAGCGTGGCTTCCGGCACCTGCTCGAGCTCGGTCGCACGCGGTACCCAACGGCGCACCGTGCGACGCACCTTGTGCGTCTGCATGAAATCTTCCACGCGCGCGGGTTCGCCCGCGGCGAGCTTGTCCGCGGCCTGCATGATCGCGGCCAGAGGCGCGCGCGGTGTTTCCCCGCCCTGCAGCGCGGCGTGCAATTCCGGCAATGCCGCGATCGCGTGATCCACCAACGCCTGCGCGTTGGCATCCGGCGGGATGGTGCGGTCGAGCACGCGGTTCAGCATGTTCTCGACCTTCCAGCTGAACTCGCCGAGCGCCAGCGCACCGACCAGGCGGCCGGATCCCTTCAGCGTATGGAAGGAACGGCGCACGCTCTTCAACGTTTCCAGATTGTCCGGATCGGCCTTCCATGCGGGCAAATGCTTGCGGATGCTGGCGATCTCCTCGCCGACTTCCTCGACGAACACCTCGCGGATGTCCTCGTCGATGCCCGCCGCATCCTGGAAGCTGGCCGAAGCGGCATCGCCGCCCAGCGCCTCTTCGAATTCTTCCTCGACTTCGACCCACTCGCCTTCCCCTTCACCCTCCTTGGGCGCGGCGGTTTCGGTCTCGACCAGATTCAGGCCAGCCAGGTCCTGGGCGCTCGACGCGGGCGCCTGCGACGTGCCGACGACCAGGTCGGAAACATCCGCACCCGGGGCAATGCTGACCGCCTCGGAAAGATCAGGCCCGGCAAAGGTGACGGCCACCGGGACGGGCCGTTCTTCCGGCTGCGCGATCGGTTCGCGCCTGGCCGGCACCGGCCAGTAGCCCAGGGCTTCCAGGCTGCGCTGGGTTCCGTCCAGGATCCGCTCGCCGCCGCCGCGCGAATCGCGCGCAGCCTCGAGGTAATACTCCACGCCGGCCATCGCATCGGCCAAGGTATCCATCTGCTCGGCAGTCGGGATGCGCCGGTCGGTGATCAGCTCGTTGTCCACGAACCGGCCGATGCCGCCCAGCAACTCGGCGGGCCGATGCATGTCGAGCATGCGCAGGGCGCCGCTGACTTCCTCCAGCAGCGCGGGCACGCCGAGCACGCGGTCGTGCGCCCATGGCGATTCGATGAAGGCGACGATGTCGTCCTTCACCTTGGTGAGATTGGCCGCGGCCTCGCGCATCAGCGCGTCCACGACCTTGCGCGCGTCCGCGCGCGGGAGGGCGTCGTCTTCGGATTGCTGCTGCGCAGGCGCGCCGAGGCGCTCGATGTGATCGTCCAGCGACGCATCCACGAACAGCAGCGCGCCGGCGACGTCCATCAGGGTTTCTTCGGCGGCCGGCTTCTGGCCATGCGCGATCGCTTCAAGGATTTCGCGTTGTTCCCCGATCACCCGGCGCGGAACGCCGAGGCCAAGCATGCCAAGCGTATCGCCGACGCGGTGCAACGCCTCGGCCTGCGGCGCAAGCTCCGCAGCGTCGCCACCTTCGCGGCGCAGGAAGATGTCCAGCGCCTCCTTGACCCGCAGGAGGTCTTCCTTCAGCGCCTGCGAAACGGTATCCAGCAGCACGCGGTTGTGGCCGCTCATCGAACCACGCGCCTGCTCGAGTTCTTCTTCGCTCGGCAACAACGCACTCAGCGCATAGGTCTTGCGAATGCTGTCGCAACGCGGCGAGCCCGGCTTGGCCTGGGCGATCAGGTACAACAGCGACTGGTTGAGGTCGCGGCGGTCCTCGTCGGCCAGCACCACCTCCCCATCGTCCTGCATCGACTTGATCGCGCGGTCCACGCGGCCGAACTGCTGCTTGGCCGCTTCCGCCATGCGCTCCTCCAGCCTGCCTTCCTGCAGGCCCTCCAGCACGCCGCCGGCGATCCACCACAACCGCCGCGCAGGCAGGCTGTAGCTGATGGCGCAGAGCTGGTCCAGCACCTGCCGCAGGCCGTTGAAATCGGCGTTCGCAGGCGCCCGCAACCAGCCCGCCAGCAACGTCTGGAAACGCGCACGGACCGCCGCGACGCGCTGGCGCAGATCGCCGGACGGCAGGGGCGCGCGCGCGCCGGGCACATCCGCGGGCAATCCGTGTTCGAGATTCGGGGCGAACAGCGCGCTCTCGGCGAGCGGTGCCTCGTTGCGGCAGGCGCGCAATTCGTTGAGCAGTGGCAACAGGACGATCGGGATGTCCTTGTTGCCGGCTTGCACGCGCTCCAGGTAATCCGGCAACTGCACGAGGCCGCGCATCAGCACGGTATAGGCTTCGTCGCGATCGGGCGCCTTGTCGTCCAGCAGCGCCTGCGCGAGCGCTTCCATTTCCTCGGTGAGCATCGCCGCGCCGTACAACTCGACCATGCGCAGCGTGCCCTGCACCTGGTGCAGGTACGTCGCGCAGAACCGCATCAGGCTGGCGTCGGCGGGGTCCTCGACGTAGGCCTCGAGCGCTTGCCGCGCCTGCAGCAGGGTCTCGTCGATCTGCGGCTTGACCCAGCCCAGCGTGGTGAAGTCGATGTCGTCTTCGAGTTGCATCTTGGAATTCCGGCCGAAGCACAATGCGCATTCCTGCGCGTGAAAGCGGCCATCCTGGCCGCGCCGTTCACAGGTGAATCAATCCGTGCCGCGTTACGCCGGCAACTTGAAGTCCGCCACCGACCTGCGCAGGTCTTGCGCGAGCTGGGCCAGGTTGCCGATGGACTCGGCCGTCTGGCTGGCACCCACCGAAGTCTGCGCCGTGATCTCCTGAATCACGTGCATGGTCGAGGTGATGTTGGTCGCCGCCGCGGACTGCTGCTTCGCCGCGCTGGAGATGCCCTGAATCAGTCCGGCGAGGTTGTTCGACACCTGCTCGATCTCGCCCAGCGCGGTGCCGGCGTCCTCGGCCAGGCGCGCGCCGTTCACCACCTCGGTGGTGGTCTGTTCCATCGAACTGACCGCCTCGTTGGTGTCGGACTGAATGGTCTGCACCAGCGTCTCGATTCGCTTGGTCGCGCCGGAAGCGCGTTCGGCCAGACGCTGCACTTCGTCCGCGACCACCGCAAACCCGCGGCCCGCTTCGCCGGCCGAGGCCGCCTGAATGGCGGCGTTCAACGCCAGAATATTGGTCTGCTCGGCGATGTCGTTGATCAGTTCCACGATCGAGCCGATTTCCTGCGAGGATTCGCCGAGCCGCTTGATGCGCTTGGAGGTCTCCTGGATCTGCTCGCGGATCGAGTCCATGCCGCTGATCGTCTGTCGCACGATCGCTGCGCCGTTGGATGCGATCTGCACCGAACGCTGCGCCACCTCGGCGCTGTCGGCGGAGTTCTTGGACACTTGGTTGATGGACTGCGCCATCTCGTTGATCTTCGCCGAGGCCGAGGTGATCTGCTGCGCCTGGTGCTGCGCGGCTTCGGCCAGATGCATCGCGGTGGCCTGGGTTTCCTGCGCGGCCGCCGAAACCTGCACGGCGGTTTCGTTGATGGTAGTCACCAGGGATCGCAGCGCTTCCACCGCGAAGTTCACCGAGTCCGCGATCGCGCCGGTGATGTCCTCGGTCACGGTCGCCTTCACGGTAAGGTCGCCCTCGGCGAGCGATCCCATTTCGTCCAGCAGCCGCATGATCGCCTGCTGGTTGCGTTCGTTGAGGTTGCGGCTTTCGACCGAGCGGCGGCGCTCGCTGTACACGAAATTGATTGCAAGCAGCACCGCGAAGAACACCGCCAGGACCGCGCACAACGCGCCGATCGCCACGTTCGGGAAGGCCCAGATGTAAACCGGCGAGGTGCGGATCTTGCCGAGCGTGTCGGCCACGGACTTGGCCTTGCTCAGCACATCGCCGGAATCGAGCGAAGCCTGGTTGGCTGCGTCCTTCACCGTCACCAGCGTGGGCGCGGCGGCAATCAGCTTGTGCACCGGCGCATCCAGTTGCGACCAGGTCTTCTGCACGTCGGCGAGAATCGGCCTGCCTTCCGGCGGCGCGCTCGCGGAGAGCTGGTTCAGTACGCTGCCGTAAGTGGCGGAGTCGCGGGCCAGGCCGTCGGCCGCGGCTGCGGAATTGTCGCCGCCCTGCAGCACGTCCTGCACGCGGCGGATCAGGCGGTCACCCAGCACCATCTGCTGCGAGGCGTCGTAGATCTGTCCGGCCGAGCCGCGCTGCTGCAGGATGTTCACGACCTCATTGATGCGCGAGTTCAGCAGCGGCATCTTCTGGGTGAAGGTATCGGCCTGGCCCGCGGAGTCCAATACCGCGTCCTTGTTGGCGGCGATCTTGCCCAGATCCGCATTCAGGCGCACCCAGGACTTGTTGAGCGCCGCGATCGGCGTGGTGAGGCCCGGCGAGTTGCCGTAGGCCGGCATGCCGGTTCCGGGATCGCCGCTGTTCAGGTGCTTGATCGCCGCGTCGATCTCGGCGCGCGTGCTGTCCAGCTCCTTGAACGAATCGATGTTGCCGCTCGCCGATTCGAGTGCGAACTTCGCAACCAGCTGCGAGTCCACCTGGATCTGCGTGGTCAACGCCGCCGCCTTGCGGTCATCGCCGTTGCGGATGTTCAGCAAGGCGAAATCCAGACCCGCGACGACGATCGCCGCCACCAGCAGGACGATCAGCCAGGTCTGGGCACCCGACTTGCGCCCCTGTACTGCACCCGAAGTCGCGCTCATGTTGTTACCTCACCGCTTTCAATAGTCATTTGCCCGGCGGAGCCGCGGGCTCCGTTCGGGGCTCCGCATCCCGCAACCCCAATCGGATCCTCGCCAGCGAGGATCCGATTGCCCCTTAACTCAAGGGGCAGAAAAGCCACGCCTTGGCGTCGCTCTTCTTTAATCTTCAAACCGACGTCTGCTGGAAATCCGGCGCACGGGTCAATTCGACCACGCTGAACATGCCCCATTTGCGCTCACCCACCATTACGTTCTCGGTGACGAAACGCGCCAGCCGCGGATCGGATTCGCCCTCCGCATTGACGCGCTGTTCGTCGGTGAGATTGCGCTGTCCGAGCACCTCGTCCACCAGTAGACCTACGCCGCCGCCCGCCTGCTTCACCCATAGCACGCGGCTGCGATCGGACACATGCGTCCGTTGCTCCATCAGGAATTGCTTGAGGTCCACCACCGCGATCAGGTTGCCGCGCACGTTGCCCACTCCCAACAACCAGTTGCGGGTGGCCGGCACCGGCGTCAGCGCCGCCGGCATGCTCAGGATTTCGTTCACTTCCGAAATGCTGCTGACGAAATGGCGGTCGCCCACGCGGAAGCCGATCCCGCGCCACAGGCCGGGCGCGTCGATCTGCTCGGGCACGCCGGCGACATGCGCCAGCGAGCGCCGCTCGTAATCCACCAGGGCTTCGAAGCTGGTCAGCATCGCGCGCTCCTCGCGCGGGCGTAGCGCGATCCGCATTTCACTTCCGGTCTCACCGGGCGCCTCGATTACTTCCACCGCCATGTCCTCTTCGACCCATTCAGCCGCATCATGCGCATTTGCATGTGGGCCGGCGTTGATCGCCCCCGCGCTTTCCCGCGCTTCGCCGTGCGTGCGATGAGCGGGCAGCTTGCGGGAGCGCTTCTTGCTCATTTCCCTTCCGGCGTCAGGCCGCGCTCGGCAGATGCTTGCTGATGTGCGCCAGCAGGTCCTTTTCACTGACCGGCTTGGTCAGGAAATCGCGGGCGCCCTGGCGCATGCCCCACATGCGGTCGGTTTCCATGGTCTTGGTGGTGACGATCACCACCGGAATGGAACTGGTATCCGGATCCTTTGAAAGCGTGCGGGTGGCCTGGAACCCGTTCATGCCCGGCATGATGACGTCCATCAGGACCAGATCCGGGCGCTCGCGCTTGGCCGTGGCGATGCCGGCCTCCGCGTCCGTCACGGCGGTGACCTTGTGGCCCGCCTTTTCCAACGCGCCGGTAAGCACCTTAACGTCGGTCGGCGAGTCGTCAATGATAAGGATGTGAGCCATGCATTCCTCTCGGGGGCGCGGGCAAGCCGCGCAGTTCAGGTACGGGTGGTTTCGACGTGCCGCCGGATCGCGCCGAGCAATTCCTCGCGCGTGAACGGCTTGGTCAGGTATTGCTCGGAACCGACGATGCGCCCTCGCGCCTTGTCGAACAGGCCGTCCTTGGAGGACAGCATGATCACCGGCGTGGCGCGGAAACTGTGGTTGTTCTTGATCAGCGCGCAGGTCTGATAACCGTCCAGCCGCGGCATCATGATGTCCACGAAAATGATGTCGGGCCGCAGGTCGGAAATCTTGGACAGCGCCTCGAAGCCGTCCACGGCGGTCAGGACTTCGGCGCCTTCCTTCTTCAACAAGGTTTCGGCGGTACGGCGGATGGTCTTCGAATCATCTATGACCATCACCTTCAGGCCGACCAGGCTGCCATGGTTCGCAATGTCGTTCACTTGAAGTCCCCGCCGCAAAAACCGGCTTATTGTGGATGCAATATACGTGCCGGAAGTCACAATTCAGCCGGCACGAATTCGAGAGGCCGGCGCTCCATCATGGACGCCGGAACACTCGACGGATGTGATGCTTAAAACACCCCGGACCGGCACTGTCAAGTACAGTGCGCTGCCGTGTGCGAAGATTCGCGCCCGCCCCACCCCCTCGAGAGCCATGCCATTGATGATCGCCGTGCTGATGGATCCCATCGGCACGATCAAACCGAAGAAGGACACCACCCTCGCCCTACTGCTGGAAGCGCAGCGGCGCGGGCACGCCTTGTTCTACATGGAACAGGGCGATCTGGCGGTGCGCGACGGTGCAGCCTGGGCGAAGCTCGCTCCGCTGGAAGTGGCGGACAGCCCTTCCGGCTGGTTCGAGCTGGGCGAACCGCATTGGCGGCCATTGGCCGAAATGGACGTGGTGTTCGCGCGCAAGGATCCGCCGTTCGACGCGCAATTCCTCTACGACACGCTGGTGCTGGACCTGGCTGGGCGCGCCGGCGTGCACGTGATCAACGACCCGCAGGGCCTGCGCGATTACAACGAAAAGCTCGCCGCGCAGTTATTCCCGCAATGCTGCGCACCGGCGCTGGTGGCGCGCGACCGCGCGGAATTGCGCCGCTTTGCGCGCGAGCACGGCGAGATCGTGCTCAAGCCGCTGGATGGCATGGGTGGGCGCGGCATCTTCCGCTCGCGAGGCGACGACCCCAACCTCAATTCGATTCTCGAGACACTGGTCGGCGATGACGCGCGCTTCGCGATGGCGCAGAAGTTCATTCCGGAAATCACGGCCGGCGACAAGCGCATCCTGCTGGTCAACGGAGAACCCGTGCCCTACGCACTGGCGCGCATTCCGCAGGGCACCGATTTCCGCGGCAACCTGGCCGTGGGCGGACGCGGCGAGGGCGTGCCGCTTTCCGATCGCGATCGCTGGATCGCTGCCCAGGTCGGGCCGGAACTGACACGTCACGGCATGCTGTTCGTCGGCCTGGACGTGATCGGCGACTACCTCACCGAGGTCAACATCACTTCGCCCACCTGCGTGCGCGAACTGGATGCGCTGTTCGGGTTGAACATCGCGGGGATGGTGTTCGATGCGATAGAGGCATTGCCGGCGCGATGAACGCCGCCGTCGCTTCAGCACCGCACCGCGATGACACCGACCGGCTCAGTGTCACCCTGCTGTTTTCGCTGATCCTCCATGCCGTGCTGATCCTCGGGCTCGGCTTCGAACTCGCCAAGCCCAAGCCCAGTCTGCCCGCGCTGGAAGTCACCCTGCTCACTACCGCGAATACGCAGGCGCCGGACAAGGCGGATTTCCTGGCACAGGCGAACAATCGGGGTGGCGGCGATTCCGACAAGGCGAAGCGACCGAGCGCGCTGTTTTCCGGCCCGTTGCCGACCGACGAACAAGGCATCGCGCCGGCTCCCCTGCAGCCGGCCGCGCCCGCACCGAGTGTCGCGAGTGCGCCACGCTTGCTGAGCACCCGCGCACAGGCCGACCGCCAGGTCGCGCAGCAGCCCGAGCGACGCGAACACGAACAGGTCGAACCGCGGCAGTCGGCGATCCCGCTGGACCGGCAACTGGAAATGGCGAAACTGGCGCAGGAACTGCGCAACCAGGAACAGGCCTACGCCAAGCGGCCGCGCAGAAAATATATTTCCGCCAACACCCGCGAATACGCCTACGCCGCGTACATGAAGGCATGGGTGAGCCGGATCGAGCGCATCGGCAATCTCAATTACCCCGACGAAGCGCGGCGCCGGCAACTGCACGGGCAACTGGTGCTGACCGTGGGCCTCGACCGGGATGGACACGTCAAGAGCGTGGACATCATCCAGGGCTCCGGCCACAAGGTGCTGGATGATGCGGCGATCCGCATCGTGCACCTGGCGGGGCCGTTCCCGCCGATTCCGCAGGAGAAGGACGATCGCGGCCGCAAGGGTGTGGACGAGCTCTACATCACGCGCACGTGGCAGTTCCTGCCGGGCAACGAGTTGCAGACGAGCGGCTAGCGGCGAGGCTGCCACCGGCTCGCCACCCTTCACTTGCCACTCATCCGCTCCCTTACAATGGAGCCATGCCCGACACATCCTCCCTCACCGGCCATTTCCTGATCGCGATGCCTGCGCTGGGCGATCCCAATTTCGCGCGCGGCGTTACCTTCGTCTGCCAGCATGGCGAGGAAGGCACGATGGGACTGGTGGTGAATCGCGCCTCCGAATACAAACTCGGCGACGTGATGGCGCAGATGCAGATGCCTTGCGAGGACCAGGTCGTGGCCGCGAGGCAGGTATTGATCGGCGGCCCGGTGCAGATGGAACGCGGTTTCGTGCTGCACGCGCCGGACGAGCGGCAATGGGATTCCACTTTTCGCATCAGCGACTCGCTGGCGGTGACCACCTCGCGCGACATCCTCGCCGCGATGGCCGAAGGCAAAGGTCCCGCGCGCGCGCTGGTCGCGCTCGGCTACGCCGGCTGGGGCGCGGGGCAACTTGAGCAGGAATTGCGCGACAACGCCTGGCTCACCGTCCAGGCGGACGAACGCATCCTGTTCGAAACCGCGCTGGAAGACCGCTGGCAGGCGGCCGTGGCGTTGGTGGGCGTGGATCCGAATCAACTCAGCGACTATGCCGGACACGCGTAAAGTGGCCCGGAAAGCTACTGCGCTCGGCATCTTGCGCGCCGGCGAGTTGGTGCTCGGATCAGGCCCGGTACATGGATGTACCGCTTTGGGGCCAAGGAATGCTCATGTACTGACGTGTACACTGCGCTTCCTGCGCTCCGGCGACGCGCAATCTGCCTTCGCTCGCTACACTTTCCGAACCACTTTATGACGGGGTGTATCCTCGGGTTCGACTACGGCACGCGCACCATTGGCATCGCCGCCGGCAACCGCATCAGCGCCAGCGCGCAATCGTTGCAAGCGCTGCCTGCCAAGGGCGGCGAGCCGGACTGGCAACGCGTCGATGCGCTGCTCGCCGAATGGAAGCCCGAGGCGCTGGTAGTCGGCCTGCCGCTGACGCTGGACGGCGGCGAACAAGCCGTCACGCACGGCGCGCGCGCCTTCGCGCAGAAACTGCACACGCGTTACGGATTGCCGGTGCATCTGGTGGACGAACGCCATACCTCGCAGGAAGCCGCGCGCCGCTTTGCCGAACAGCGCGCTGCCGGCCTGCAGCGCCGGCGCAACGCGGCCAATCTGGATTCGTTGGCGGCGGTGGTAATCCTGGAGACGTGGCTGCGTGAAACGCCGTGATCATGGCCTCGCTCCATTATCATGGCGCGCCATGCGCCATCTCCTGACTCTCGAAAACCTCTCCCGCGCCGAAATCGCTCACCTGCTCGACCGCGCCGAAGCGTTCCGCTCGCTCGGGCATCAGCGCGAGCTGCTCGCCGGCCGCACGGTGCTGAACCTGTTCTTCGAGAATTCCACCCGCACGCGCACCTCGTTCGAGATCGCCGCGCGCCGGCTCGGCGCGGACGTGGTCAACTTCGATGTGTCGCGATCCTCCACCGCGAAAGGCGAGAGCCTGCTCGACACCCTGCACACGCTGGAAGCGATGCGGCTGGATGCACTTGTCGTGCGTCATTCCGAAAACTGCCTGCCGGATTACCTTGCCGAACATGCGCGCAGCGAGGCCGCGGTGATCAATGCCGGCGACGGCCATCGCGCACACCCCACCCAGGGCCTGCTGGACGCGCTGACCATCAGCCAGCGCCGCGCGGATTTCGGGGACCTGAAAATCGTCATCTGCGGCGACATCCGCCATTCGCGCGTCGCGCGTTCCGACGTACACGCATTCGCCGCTCTGGGTGCGAAGGACATCCGCCTGTGCGCACCGCGCGCGCTGCTGCCGGAAGATGCCGGCGAATTCCGCGATTGCCGCATGACCGAGGATTTCGATGCCGCGCTGGACGGCGCGGACGTCATCATCATGCTCCGCATCCAGAAGGAGCGGATGACCGCCGCGCAACTGCCGGCCGATGCGGATTATTTCGCGCAGTACGGGCTGGATTCGGGAAGGCTGGCGCTCGCGAAACCCGACTGCATGGTCCTTCACCCCGGGCCGATCAATCGCGGCGTGGAGATCGCGGGCGACGTCGCCGATGGCGCGCATTCGCGCATCCTCGACCAAGTCTCCAATGGCGTGTTCGTGCGCATGGCCGTGCTGGCGGAGTTGCTCGTTTCCCACGCATAATCACCCCGATCACCACGGGGGAATGCCATGTACGGTCCGATGCGCCGTTTCGCGCTGCTGCCGGTTTGCGTTTCGCTGTTTCTGCTCGCCGGCTGCGGCAAGAAAGCCGTCGAGAGTACCGCGCCGCTTTCGTTCGCGCCCGCGGAAACGCCCTACCTCTACGCCAATTTCAAGCCGCTGCCGGACGACGTGCGGCGGGCGATGAACAAGCGCACTTTCGCGCTGATGCAGTATTCGGCGGCAAGCTACAAGCGCATGGCGCAGATGCTGGCGGCGAACAACCCGGACCTGGCGCGTGTGCTGGACGAAGTCGCCGACGAAATGTCCGCGATCAGGACACCGCAGCAGATGGAGCAGACCACGGGATTTTCCCAGCAGGCGCGCTTCGCGTTCTACGGCATCGGGCTCGCCCCGGTCGCGCGCATCGAGCTGGCCGACCCGGACGCGTTTCGCGGATTGATCGCGCGCATCGAGAAGAGCATCGGCCAGCCGTTCGCGGTGGCCAGGCTGGACAACCAGGATTACTGGAACGTCGGCGGCGCGCGCGACAAGCTGCATCTGCTGCTTGCGATCGAACCCAACAAGCAGCTGGTCGCCACCCTGGCCCCGGCGGGTGCCGATCCTGCATTGCTGAAGCAGCTGCTCGGTCTGACCAAGCCGGACCACAGCGCGGCCGACCGTCTGTCGGACATCGATGGTGCCCGCGGCTATACCGACTACGGTTCCGGCTATCTCGACTTGCCGAAGCTGCTGGCGCGCCTGTCCGATCCGAAGGACCCGGTCACACTCGCCTACGCCGCCGCACTCGGCGCGCCGGCGCCGAGCAGCGATCCTTCGTGCCCGCCGGAATTCGCTTCCATTGGTGCGCAGATGCCGCTGGCGAGTTTCGGCACCGAACAGTTCGAAGCCGATCATGTGCGCGCCAGCCTGGACGTTTCGCTGGCCGCGCCATTGCGCGGTCTGTTGGCGAACCTGAAGCAGCCGGTCCCGGGTATGGCGGCGGAGCCAGACGGCTCGCTCTTCGACATGGTGCTCGCGCTGCCGTTGCAGAAGGTGCAGGCATTCTGGGAAGCGCGCGCCCAGGCAGTCGCCGCACAGCCATACAAGTGCCCGACGCTGACGCCGCTCAACGAGGGCTTCAAATCCATGGCGGCCTCGCTGCAGCAGCAAATGCCGCCGCAGGCCGCTTCCCTGCTCGGCTTCCGTCTCGTGCTGGACAATCTGGTATTGAGCGGCGGCCCGGCCTCCACGCCGCAGGTTGCCGCGCGATTCCAGCTGGCCAGCGCCGATCCGAACGCGCTGTTGCAACTGGCGCAGAAGAATCTGCCGCAACTCGCGCTCACCGAAGTCAAGGCGGATGGCAAACCGATCGCCGTCACCTTGCCGCCGCAATTGCAGTCGCTCGCCGGCGGCACATCGCAGGGCTGGATCGCCGCCGATCAGCATTCGATCGGCATCGCGATCGGCACCGGCGAGGATGCCAGGCTCACCGGCATGCTGGGGGCGGCTGCAGGTGACGGCAGCGCCCTGATGCGCATGCATTTCGGCGGCGGGCTGTACGGCATCTTCGCGGATTTCACCGATTCGCTGACCAGGAAGGCGCCGCCAGGGATGCAGCCGGAATTGCAGCAGCAGAGCGCGATGATGCGCCTCTACGCGCAATGGCTGCGCAGCGTGGACGCAAAGGTCACGCTGGATGATGAAGGCCTGCACGTGCGCGGCGAGGTGACGCTGGCGCCGTAATCGGCGGGTTGCCAGAGAGCGGCTTGAAAGCGTCGCGAACGAAGCTGCCATCCATGGCAAAAGGACTCAGCGGTTGCGCGTCGCCGGTGAGCAGGTCGGAGCCATTGCGCTTGCGCTATGCCACCGAAGGCGCAGCGTGCAATGGCCGAGGGAGGCAATGATGCCGATCGGAAAGCGCACCAAGGATGGTTGCTTGCCAGAGGCTGCACCGCCCGGCGCGACATCCTGATTGAATCAGGCCGAGTGCACCAGCGTCCAACCGGCTCTCAGGTTTCCGCCACTTCCACGTCGCCCAGCCCCTGCGACAAGGTGTGCGCATCACCGCCCTGCGCCAGCTTGATCTTCAGACGCACCTCGTTGGCGGAATCGGCGTGGCGCAACGCGTCCTCATAGGAAATCTCGCCGGCCTGGTAAAGGTCGAACAGGCTCTGGTCGAAGGTCTTCATGCCGAGATTGCCGGATTCCTTCATGACATCCTTGATCTTGTGGATCTCGCCCTTGCGGATGTAATCCTGCACCAACGGCGTGCCGAGCAGCACTTCCATGGCCACGCGCCGCGCCTTGCCGTCAGGCGTGGGGATCAACTGCTGCGCCACGACGCCCTTCAGGTTCATGGACAAGTCCATGTAGAGCTGGTCGCGTATGTCCTCGGGGAAGAAATGGATGATGCGCTCCAGCGCCTGGTTGGCGTTGTTCGCGTGCAGCGTGCAGAGCACCAGGTGGCCGGTTTCGGAGAAATGGATCGCGAATTCCATCGTTTCGCGCGTGCGCACCTCGCCGATCATAATCACGTCCGGGGCCTGCCGGAGGGTGTTCTTCAGCGCGTTGTCCCACGAATCGGTATCGATGCCCAGCTCGCGCTGGGTGATGATGCAGCCCTCGTGCTTGTGCACGTACTCGATCGGGTCCTCGATGGTGATGATGTGCCCGGTCGAGTTCTGGTTGCGGTAGCCGATCAGCGAGGCGAGCGAAGTGGATTTGCCCGAACCCGTCGCGCCGACGAAGATCACGATGCCGCGCTTGGTCATCGCGAGCTGCTTCACGATCGGCAGCAGGTTCAGCTCCTCGATCGTCGGAATCTTGGATTCGATCCGGCGCAGTACCATGCCCACGCAATTGCGCTGGTAGAAGCACGACACGCGGAAGCGGCCCACGCCCGAGACGCCGATCGCGAACTGGCACTCGTGGGTTTTCTCGAATTCCTCACGCTGGTTGGGCGTCATCACGTTCAGCACCATGTCGCGCGATTCCTGCGGCGACAGCGGCGTCTGCGTGATCGGCACGATCCGGCCGTTGACCTTGATGGACGGCGCCACGCCGGCCGTGATGAACAGGTCCGACGCCTTCTTGTGCACCATCAACTTGAGGAAGGAACTGAAATCTACGCTGCTCATGGAAATCCCCTGGGCCGGTCCGGCCAATACGGGTTAGCTTACGCTGCTTCGGGCGGATTGGCGGAGGCGGCGCTGCGGCCCGCGTCACGCTTCGCGCGCGCGCCGACCCGGCCGGAATGCCCGCCACAAGAGAAATCTGGCTACCCGGTGCTCCGCGGAACAGCCGCTGCCCGCGATTACTGGAAAATCTCCTTGGATTTCGCCCGGCCGATCGCTTCCTGCCGGGTGATCAGGCCACGCCGCACCAGGTCCTGCAGGCACTGATCGAGCGTCTGCATCCCGTACTGCTGGCCGGTCTGGATCGACGAATACATCTGCGCCACCTTGTCCTCGCGGATGAGGTTGCGGATGGCGGGGATGCCGACCATGATCTCGTGCGCGGCCACGCGGCCGCCGCCGACCTTCTTCAGCAACGTCTGCGAAATCACCGCCCGCAGCGATTCGGACAACATCGAACGCACCATCGGCTTTTCGCCGGCCGGGAACACGTCGACGATGCGGTCGATCGTCTTGGCGGCCGAGCTGGTGTGCAGGGTGCCGAATACCAGATGTCCGGTTTCCGCCGCGGTCAGCGCCAGGCGGATGGTTTCGATGTCGCGCATCTCGCCGACCAGGATGAAGTCCGGGTCCTCGCGCAGCGCCGAGCGCAGCGCCTCGTTGAAGCCGTGGGTATCGCGATGGACCTCGCGCTGGTTGACCAGGCACTTCTGCGCGGTGTGCACGAATTCGATCGGGTCCTCGATGGTGAGGATGTGGCCGTATTCGTTCTTGTTGATATGGTCCACCATCGCCGCGAGCGTGGTGGATTTGCCCGAGCCGGTCGGCCCGGTGACGAGGATCAGGCCTTGCGGCTGGTTGATCAGCTCCTGGAAGATCTTGGGCGCACCGAGGTCCTCCAGCGTCCAGACTTCGCTCGGAATGGTGCGGAACACCGCGCCGGCGCCGCGGTTCTGGTTGAACGCGTTGACGCGGAACCGCGCCAGTCCGGGGATCTCGAACGAAAAGTCGGTTTCCAGGAATTCTTCGTAGTCGCGGCGCTGCTTGTCCGACATGATGTCGTACACCAGCGTGTGCACCTGCTTGTGGTCCAGCGCGGGAATGTTGATGCGGCGCACGTCGCCGTCCACGCGGATCATCGGCGGCAATCCGGCGGACAGGTGCAGGTCCGAGGCTTTATTCTTGACCGAAAAGGCCAGCAGTTCGGCGATGTCCATCTTGTATACCCCTGGAAAAAACGTGTTGTGCCCGCAGCGACGGCTCGCCTCGATGGCGACCTGGTTTTTCCACAACCGTGAACCCTTTCCGCTCACCAGCGAGTCGGAAGCGCCCGCCCCCGAAGCACCGCGTCCGATGCGCGTCCCGGCCGGAGTATACGCTTTGCGCCGTTTGGCGAAATGGGCGTGAAGCATGGTTCAGGAAGCGGCCCTGCAGGCGATCGGGACACGCATTGAAGCCGCCGCGGCTGGACGCGTGGTTACGCTGGTTGCCGCGTCCAAATCGCAACCGGCCTCCGCGATCCGCGAACTCGCGGCCGCTGGCCAGCGCGTTTTCGGCGAGAACTACGTGCAGGAAGCGCTGGGCAAGCAACGAGAGCTTTCGGACCTCGATCTCGAATGGCACATGATCGGTCCGCTGCAATCCAACAAGTGCGCGGAAGTCGCGCGTCACTTCGACTGGATGCAAAGCCTGGATCGCGAAAAACTGATCACGCCGCTCGCCCGCGCGCGACCGGAAAGCATGCCGCCGCTCAACGTGCTGATCGAGATCAACCTGGACGGGGAAACCAGCAAATCCGGTTGCGCGCCGGAACAGATTCCCGCGCTCGCGGCGAGGATCTCGCAGGAACCGCGATTGCGACTGCGCGGGCTGATGGCAATTCCCGAGCCCGTGCCCGACCTGTCGCAACGCCGCGCGGCATTCGTGTGCCTGCGCGACATATTCGATGAGCTGCGGCGCGGGCACCCACAGGTGGACACGCTCTCGATGGGCATGTCGCAGGATTTCGAATTGGCCATTGAGGAAGGCGCGACGATGGTGCGGATCGGGACGGCGTTGTTCGGAAAACGGCCATCGCGATAGCACCGGCGGCGGACATGCCACATCACTCCACGCAAGGGCGTATAGTCATTCTGCTTTGCTCGTCCCGGGGCAGCGAAGACAGGTAAGTCAACTCGTCAACATGGAGGTCTTATGAAAACACTGACCTTGTGCATGATGTCGGCGCTTGCACTCTCGGCTGTCACCAGCACCTACGCGGCAGAGGCATCCAAGGCGGTCGTCACGCGGGACTTCACAGACATTGTTGCGCCGGCCCACCAGCAAGCCTACGAAACCGGCATCAAGGCGTTCAACCAGTGTCTGCACCAGCACGGGGTCAAGTACACCTGGACGGCCTGGGTGCACGAAACCGGTGACACCTACAAATATTCCTACACCGCCGGCCCCTACACGTGGGCCGACATGGACACGATGCGCAACCAGTCCAAGGCCTGCGATGCGACCTGGCGCGCGCAGGGCAATCCGCACCTGCAGGGCGAAAGCAGTGTGTTCCTGGTGGAAATGCCGGAGCTCAGCCATGTACCGGCCGGCTGGGACAAGCTGCCGCAGCCGGCCATCGTGCACGTGCTCTACTTCACCTTGAAGCCGGGTCACGACGCCAACGAGACCTTCATGGCCGACATGAAGAAGTTCGCCGCGGCGGCCGGCAAAACCAAGTGGCCTTATTACTACCGCACCTTGCAGGCGCAGGGCGGCGATGACGGCTCGCCCGACTACCTGCTGGTCATCCCGAACAAGAGCTGGGCCGAAGCCGGCGCGGATCCCGATCCGACCTTCTGGAAGATGGTCGAGAACGCATACGGCAAAGCCGGCACTGATGCGCTGCGCAAGTCGTTCAACGACTCGGTTGCCAAGGTCTCCGATCACTTCGACAGCTACAACGCCGACTTGAGCTACATCGCCGGCAAGTAAGTGGCCGTCTTCCGGGCGGCCGCATGGCCGCCCGGCTTTCGCAGGCACCGGAATCCCTCGGGGCGGAATCGAAATCGGCCGGCGTTGCGCACCAACGGCATGGCGAACCAGCTTGCTATGCTTGCGGCACCCCACAGGTCCGATTCCGACATGGCGCCTCTGCACGAACTTCGAGCCGCACATTCAGGATTGAGCACCATCGCCTTCGTCGGCGGCGGCAACATGGCGCGCAGCCTGATCGGCGCGTTGATCGGCCACGGGGCGGACGCGACGACCATTGCCGTGGCCGAGCCACGTGCGGACGCGCGCGACGAGCTGGCGCGCGATTTCGGCGTGCGCACCTTCGCCGACAATGCCGATGCCGTGGTGGGCGCGGGCTGCGTGGTGCTGGCCGTCAAGCCGCAGATGGCGCGCAAGGTCTGCGAGCAATTGGCCGAACCGCTGCGCGAAACCCGTCCGCTGCTGATCTCGATTGCCGCCGGCGTGCGCATCGAACAACTGGAGCGCTGGCTCGGTGCGCACCT
>JBQCHG010000012.1:0-57880 GCA_051954935.1 Rhodanobacteraceae bacterium | reverse complement strand
GCGCCGCAGCACAACCAGCGCCTGAGCCAGGTCACCTGGTCCTACGACGTGGACTACGGCTGGAACCTGCTGGATCGCTATTCGCAGTTCTTCCTGCGTGGCGCGCCCGACACATTGCTGCAGTACGGTCTCAACAATCTGCAGAACACGATGGCGTCCATTCCCAACGTGGACTACACCAAGATCGACACGCGCATCGTGCAGACCCAGCCGCAGGCGATCCTGTTCGTCTCCACGCAGGCGCCACGCACGCTGGACGACGTGGATGCTGCGACCGAAAAAGCGATGCAGCAGATTGACGCGGCGATCAAGAAGCTCGGCGTGCACCAGAGCGGGCCGCGCACCACGATCACCACCGACTATGGCGACGAGAACTACGTGTTCGACGTGGCGGTGCCGATCGACAGCACCAATCTCACGATTGACGGCCAGGCGCACGATCTCACCCAGATCACTGCCAAGCCGACCAATTCGCCTGGCAGCGCGCCGGCTCCGGCCACTTCCGCCGGTACGCCGCCGGCCGCTCCTGCGCCGGGCAGCATCGGACCGAAGGGCAACCTGATCGTGGACGCCAACGTGCGCGCCGGCATGCTGCCGGGCGGCCCGGCGCTGGAAGCCGACTGGCAGGGCACGCCGGCGGGCATCCCGCTGATGCGGCTGGCGTTGAAGGCGTACTCGTTGACGCACGGTTATACCTTCGACGACACCACGCATCGTTACTACGACGAACTGGTTTCGCTGCCGAACGCGCCTTACGACCAGCAGCAGTTCCGCGTGTTCCTGCCGCTGCAAGGTGACGTGCCGCAGCAGACGCCGGAGCAGGCTTCCGGCCGGGTCACGCCACTGCCGCCGCTGAATCCGGCCGCGTGGTCGCAGACGCCGGCGCCCGCGCAGAACGCCGCACCCGCCGAGAACGGCAAGAAGCCCGCACCGGCGAAGAAGCCTGCGCCCAAGCGCAGGCATCACGGTTGATGCAACCGGTATCCAGAAAAAGGCCCGCCGAACGGCGGGCTTTTTTTTTGCCTTGCGTAGCGCATTCCCAGGCGATGTTCCGATGGGGAGCGTGGAAGGAGTTGTCGTTGTGCGAAGAAACTCAGTGGCCTCGATCTTCGCGGCCAGGGAAGATCGCATACCATATGCCGATGATCGAAACCGAAGCCCTGAGCAAACGCTATGGCGTGCTGCAAGCGGTGGAGGACCTGAACTTGCGCGTGGCGGCGGGACAGGTGCTTGGCCTGCTCGGCCCGAACGGCGCGGGCAAATCCACCTCGATGCGCATGATCGCCGGCTTCCTGCTGCCCAGCTCCGGCCGCGCGCGCGTGTGCGGACACGACGTGGTGCGCGATCCGGTTCCGGCGCGGCGCGCGCTGGGCTACCTGCCGGAAGGCGCGCCCAGCTACGGCGAGATGAGCGTGCGCGAGTTCCTGATCTTCATCGCGCGCGTGCGCGGCCTGCGCGGCATCCCGCGCAATCGCCGGCTGGACGAGGTCATCGCGCTGCTGGAACTGGAATCGGTGCTGGAGCAGCCGATCGAGACGCTTTCGAAAGGGTTCCGCCGGCGAGTGTGCCTGGCACAGGCGCTGATGCATGATCCACCTGCATTGATACTGGATGAGCCGACCGACGGCCTCGACCCCAACCAGCAGCGCGAAGTGCACGCGCTGATCCGTAACATGGCGCGCGACCGGGCGATCATCCTGTGCACGCACGCGCTCAACGAGGTGCGCACGGTCTGCAATCGCGTGGCGATCCTGGCCGGTGGCCGCCTGCGTGCGGAAGGCACTCCGGCGGAACTGGAAGCGCAGTCGCGCTATCACGGTGCGGTCAGCTTCCATGCGCCCGCGAGCGCCTTGGTGCGCGAACTGCTGGCGCGCCTGCCAGACGTCGACAGTGTGGAAGTGGATGCGGGCGACGGCCGCGTCACGGCGTTTCCGCGCGCAGGAAAACACATCCTTGGCGAAGTGCAGAGTCTGCTCGAGGCACAGCACCTGCAGGTGGAGGAACTGCAGCTCGAACGCGGACGGCTGGACGAGGTGTTCCGCCGCGTGACAGAGGCATCCACGTCGAAGATTGCCGCATGAACTCCGCCGACCAGACGGCCTTCCGCGGTAGCCGTTTGCGGGGTGATGCCTTCGCGGGCGTGCTGCTGCGCGAATTGCGCGGCTATCTCGCCACGCCGGTCGCGTGGCTGTTCACGGTGATCTTCCTGCTGCTGGCTGGCGCGGCGACGTTCTACCTCGGTGGTTTCTTCGAGCGTGGACAGGCCGACCTGCAACCGTTCTTCCAGTTCCATCCGTGGCTGTACCTGGTGCTGGTGCCGGCGATGGCGATGCGCTTGTGGGCCGAAGAACGCCGCGGCGGCACGCTGGAACTGCTGCTCACGCTGCCCATCCGGCCCTGGCAGGCGGTGCTCGCGAAATTCATCGCGGCGTGGATAGCGATCGGGATTGCGCTCGCGCTGACCTTTCCGATGTGGCTGACCGTCGATTACCTCGGCAACCCCGACAACGGCGTGATCCTTGCCGGCTACATCGGCAGCTTCCTGCTCGCCGGCGCGTTCCTTGCGATCGGGGAATGCGTCTCCGCGCTGACCCGCAGCCAGGTGATCGCTTTCATACTCGCGGTCACGATCTGCCTGCTGCTGCTGATGGCCGGCTATCCGCTGATCCAGAGCCCGCTGCAGACACTGGGCTGGCCCACCCTCGCGGGCGCGCTGGCGGAACTGAGCCTGTATGCGCATTTCAACGCGATCTCGCGCGGCGTGCTGGATCTGCGCGATCTGGTCTACTTCGTCCTGACGATAGCCTTCTGGCTGACCGCGTGCGTGGTCGTGCTGGACACGAAGCGGGGAACGTGACGTGAGGTGGTCGAGACGTCCCCGCCTGCGCGCCTCGCTGGCGCTGTTGTTGCTGACCGCGGTGTATCTGGCGCTGCTGTGGGCCAGTTCGACGGGGTTGCGCGGGGCGCGCGTGGACCTCACCGCGGACAAGCTTTACACGCTGTCACCGGGCACGCTGCACATCGTTTCTTCGCTGCGCCAGCCGCTGCGGCTCACGTTGTATTTCTCCGATCGCGTCAGCCGCGAGCTGCCGCAACTGCGTGCCTACCATCAGCGCGTGGCCGACATGCTGGAGGAAATCGCGCGCTATTCGGACGGGCGGATAACCCTGAAGGTGGTGGATCCGCAGCCGTATTCGGAGGAACAGGATCGCGCCGCCGCGGCCGGCCTAACCGCGATGCCCGGCGGCAATGGCGACGAGAAGCTGTATTTCGGACTGGCCGCGCGCAACCTGGCCAGCGGGCGCACCGCTTCCGTTCCATTCTTCCTGCCGGATCGCGAACCGTACCTCGAATACGATCTCGCCAAGCTGCTGCTGGATCTCTGCCAGGCGCGCAAGCCGCGCGTGGACATCCTGAGCGGGCTGCCCATCGACGGCGGCACGGATGCGGCGACCGGCCAGGCGCAACGGCCGTGGACGGTATTGCAGCAACTACGGCAATTGTTCGACGTGCGGATGCTGCAGGCCGACACCCTGAAACAGATCGGCAAGGACACCGACGTGCTGGTGCTGATCCAGCCGCGCAACCTGCCCAGCGATGCGGTGTACGCGATAGACCAGTACGTGCTGCGTGGCGGCAAGCTGGTGGCGTTCGTTGATCCCGATGCAGAACTCGATGCCGGCAATGCCTCCGATCTGCCCCGGCTGTTCCACGCATGGGGCATCGTGTTCGATCCGGACCAGGTGGTGCTGGATCGCGATCGCGCGCTGACCATCCAGCCGAGCCCGGATTCCGCGCCGTTGCGGCATCCGGCGGTACTGGGCTTTTCCGACGGCGATCTCAACCACGACGATCCGGTCACCGCGTCCCTGGGCGTGATCAACGTTTCCAGCGCCGGTCATTTCGAACTCGCGCCGAAGACCGATACCAGGCTGGTGCCGCTGATCCAGAGCTCGGGCGATGCGATGCTGGTGGCCGCGCAACGCGTGCGCGACGCGGTGGATCCGACTTCGCTCCTCCAGCGCTATGTGCCCAACGGTGAGCACTACGCGATCGCGGCGCGTGCGGTCGGACGTTTCGCCAGTGCGTTTCCACAGCGGCACGATCCAGGACACATCTCGCGCTCGCAAGGCGTGGACCAGATCCTGCTGGTGGCCGATACCGACATCTTGTCGGACCGGATGTGGGTGCAATTGACACCCTCGTTCGGGCAACTGCTGGCGAACGCGTTTGCGAACAACGGCGACTTCTTCGTGAATGCGGTGGACAGCCTGGCCGGCCCGTCGGACCTGATCGCGATCCGCGGCCGTGCGATCGCGGATCGTCCGTTCACCACCGTGGACAACCTGCGTCGCGCGGCGGACGAGAAGTTCAAGGCCAAGCAGAATGAGTTGCTTCGCGAACTGGCGGACACCGAGAACCGGCTGGCGGCATTGCAGAGTCGCGGCAATCCGGGCCTGAACGCATCGCAGAGGAGCGCGGTGGAGCAATTCATGAAACGCAAGTTGCAGATCCGCGGCGAACTGCGCGACGTACAGCGCCAGCTCAACGCCGACATCGAGGCGCTTGCCGCGCGCCTGAAGTTCATCGACATCCTGCTGATGCCGATCGTGCTGACGCTGATCGGACTGGCGTACGCCGGCTGGCGCGCGCACCGGCGCCGGCGCGTGCGGCGGGCCTTCTCGTGAGCGCGGTGCGCTTCCCGCGCGCGGCCGGCATCGTGCTTGCGATCCTGGGCGCCAGCGCGGTGGGGCTGGGCGCATTCGGCGCGCACGCACTGCGCGGCACCTTGTCGCCAATGCAGATGGAAATCTGGCGCACTGCGGTGCAATACCACTTCTGGCACACGCTGGCGTTTGCGCTGGCCGCGATGATGCCACGCTCTTGCAAGAAGTGCGGTCAGGAGGACCGCTTTTTCGCTGTCGCGCTCAGGAAGAACGCATCAGCTTTTGCCTCCATGTGGTTGCTCGGCCTCGGCGTGGTGTTGTTCTGTGGCAGCTTGTACGCGCTCGCGCTGGGTGCGCCGGGCTGGACGGGCGCGATCACCCCGTTCGGCGGCGTGTGCTTCATCCTCGGCTGGATCGCGCTTGGCATTGCCCTTGTTAGAAGAGCGGATCCTTGACGCGGATTGCGTGGATCAACACGGATGGAGCTTGTTGATCTGCCTTGATCCGTGCCCATCCGTGTTGATCTGCGTCCAAAGCTGCAGTTCGGGAGTTTGAAATGGCCACAACGACCCTCATCCCGCGCGGTTTCGATTACGCCGCCGCGGTGGCTCACCTCCACAAGCGCGACAAGAAACTGGCCGCATGGATGAAGAAGATCGGCCCGCTGGAGCGCGATTTCTCCGCCCGCTTCGAGCCGGTGGATGCGCTGGCGCGTGCGATCCTCTATCAACAACTGTCAGGCAAGGCCGCGGCCACCATTGTCGGCCGCGTCGAGAAGCTGATGCCGCGCGGGGAGAAGATCACGGCCGCAGGCATCGAAAGCGCCAGCGACGAAGCGCTGCGCGCGGCCGGCGTATCGCGCAACAAGATCGCGGCGCTGCGCGACCTCGCGGCCAAGGCGCGCGCGGGCATCGTGCCGACGCCGGCGCAACTGGCGCGCATGGACGATCAGGAATTGATCGACCACCTGATCCAGGTGCGCGGCATCGGCCGCTGGACGGTGGAGATGATGCTGATGTTCCGGCTCGGCCGCGCCGACGTGCTGCCGGTGCATGACCTGGGCATCCGCAAGGGCGTGCAGATCGTGCATCGCATGGAGGAACTTCCCAAGCCGCTCGCGCTGGAGGAGTTCGGCGAGCGCTGGGCGCCGTATCGCACGCTGGCGAGTTTCTATCTCTGGAAGATCTGCGAAGCGGCCAATCCGCCCAGGAAACCGGGCAAGCCGGTGAAACGATCACAGGACTGACGCAAGGAGCACACCATGAAAGCACGTTTCGAATACGCCAAGGCCGCGCCGGGAGCCTACCAGGCCATGCTGGGGCTGGAAAAATACCTGCATGGCTGCGGGCTGGAAGCTTCGCTGCTGCACCTGATCAAGCTGCGGGCATCGCAGATCAACGGCTGCGCGTTCTGCCTGGACATGCACTCCAAGGATCTGCGCTCGATCGGTGAGAGCGAGCAACGCCTCTATACGCTGGAAGCCTGGCGCGAATGCCCGTGGTACAGCGATCGCGAACGCGCGGCGCTGGCGTGGACGGAAGCGCTCACGTTGATTGCCGACACGCATGCGCCGGATGATGTCTACGAAGCGGTGCGCGCGCAGTTCAACGAGAAGGAGCTGTCCGACCTCACGCTGGCGATCGCCACGATCAATGCATGGAACCGGCTGTCCATCGGTGCGCGCACGGTTCCGGGAACGTACCAGCCGCCGAGACGCGGATAAGCCTGCGCGCTACAAGGGCGCGTTTTGCAGCGGAAGCTTTGCGTGCCAGCACCAATGCCACGGCTCGTAGGCGATGCCGTGGCGGTTTCCACGCGGATAGGAAAGCGCAAAGCCGAATCGCGGGGCATTGCGCGTCAGCCAGGCGAATGCGGCGGACTGCTCGAACACCTCCTCGACCGGCGCGTAACCCGGCGCGGTGAGATCCAGAGCACGACCACTATGGTGCTCGCTGTAGCCAGGCGCTGCGCTGACGCGCAGGATCGCATCCATCTGCAAACCTCTTTGCAGTTTGCGCTCGATGATGCCGAGCTGATAGGCGATCGAGCGGAACGCGGAGACGACCTGCAGCTCGACCTTGTCGTGCGCCGCTGCCTCGCGCATCGCAAGGAATGCACGGGCCGCCGCGGGCGTGAGCCACTGCTCGCGTTGCTGGATGTCCATGCCGATCGAGGCCAGCCGTACAGGTTCCCGCACCTGCCGGAGACGATGCCGGCGCGCGTAGTCGCGCGGAACGCCCAACGCGAACGCGCGCTCGATCAGCGTGCGGTGTTCGGCTTCGCTCGCGCAGCGTGCGGGCAGCCCGGGGGGGGCGGGCTTGTTCAATGGTGTCCCGGTGCCGCGGCCGAGGAAGATGCGGGAGCGGGACTGCTGGACGCCGGCTCCGGCTCAGGCAGCGTCATTACATGGAAGCCGGCGATCTTGCCATCCGCCGCGCACGCAACCTGCGCCGCGAGCATCATCTTCTGGTAAGGCATCGGGACGGTGACCACGACATAGCCGTCGCTAAGGCTGTTGTGCGGCGCGCCGCGCTGGCCGGGCTGGCCGAACCGCGAAGGCAGCGCTTCCCAGGCCTGCTGCAACTGCCCGGGTGGCAGGCCCGCCTGCATGGTGGGATTGAAATCCATCTCAGCGCCTTTGTAGTCGCCCTTGTCCAGCGCGGCGAGCAGTGCGTCGGTCTGGCTGACACACGATTCGATTGCCGCGGCAGCCGCCTGTGGCGCCAGTTCATTGACGGCCTTGGCGGCAGGGGAGGCGGTCGCCGCGGGCGGCGTGACCGGGACCTGGTGCGTGACCGGTTGCTGGGAAGGACCCGCGGATGCCGCCGCGCTCACGCAAAACACTGCAATCGCCATCCGATTCGTTCGCTTCATTTCCTGTCACTCCGGTCTGCCGATTCGGGCTTGATGCGGCCAGCCTTGCGCAGCGCCTCGCGCAGCACATATTCGATCTGCGCGTTGACGCTGCGCAACTCGTCGCCGGCCCAGCGCTGCATGGCGTCCAGCACCTGCGGACTGATTCGCAGCGGATAGGCTTTCTTTTCAACGCTCACCGTCGTTCATTCCTGTGGCGGAATTGTCGAAAAGTACGGCGAGAGATTGTCGCTTTCTTGATCTGTCCGCCATGGACGATCACCCGGAATAAAGCGTTCCGGTATTCAGCACCGGCTGCGTGCCGCGCTCGCCGCACAGCACCACCAGCAGGTTGGACACCATTGCCGCCTTGCGCTCTTCGTCCAATTGCACCACGCCGCGCTGACTCAGTTGCTCCAGCGCCATCTCGACCATGCTCACCGCACCCTCCACGATCTTCGTGCGCGCGGCGATGATCGCGCCGGCCTGCTGGCGCTGCAGCATTGCCTGCGCGATTTCCTGCGCGTAGGCGAGATGGCTGATGCGTGCCTCGGTGACCTTCACGCCGGCCTTGCCGAGGCGTTCCTGAATCTCGTCGCGCAGGTGCGTGGTGATTTCGTCGCCATGGCTGCGCAGCGAAGGCTTGGCATCATCGTGCGAATCGTATGGATAGCTTTGCGCCATCTGTCGCAGCGCCGACTCGCTCTGGATGTGCACGTAGTTTTCGTAGTCGTCGACCTGGAACACCGCCTCGGCGGTGTCCACGACCTGCCACACGATCACTGCGGCGATCTCGATCGGGTTGCCGTCGGAATCGTTCACCTTCAGCTTGGAGGATTCGAAGTTGCGCACGCGAAGCGACACCGGCCGCTTGGCGTAGAACGGATTGGTCCAGCGCAGGCCTTCCTCGCGCACGGTGCCGGCGTAGCGTCCGAACAACTGCATCACCAGGCCCTGGTTGGGCTGCACCTGGAAGAATCCCTTCGTGAGGAACACCAGGGTCACGAAAACGATCACCGCCGCGATCACGTAGCCCGGCTGCTGGGTCGCGCCGCCTCCGAAGAACAAGGCCCCGCAGCCGAAGAAGCACAGCACTGTCACTACCGCGGTAGGAATGCCGGGAATCGAATAAGCCCTGGTTTCGTTCATGACACGCTCCGGGTTGGGTGCCTGAAAGATATCATTGTGATATCAATCTGACAAACAAGCGGGATGAACCACCCGGCGCGCCAAGTGGAGCTCGCGTCAACAATGACTCACAAGCATTTGTTCCGACGGAAAAATCCGGCGATCCGGTCAGGCCCGCTTGCGCCTTTCACGCCGGATCGCGTGGGGCATGCAGCCGACGCCATCCATCCGGACCCAGGACCTCCAGTGCGTCGAAGCGCGACTTGTAGCCCATCTTGGGATGGTGCGCGATCCAGTAGCCCAGGTAGACGTGCGGCAGGTCGCGCGCGCGCGCCAGTTCGATCTGGCTCAGGATCGCAAAGGTCCCGAGGCTGCGCTGGGGCAGGTCGGGATCGAAGAACGTGTATACCGCCGAGATGCCGGTGCTGCACACGTCGGTGACCGCGAGGGCCAGCAATTTTCCGTGCAGGCGGAATTCCAGGAACACCGTCGGGCTCCATGGTGCGACCAGGAAGTGCGAGAAATCCTCGCCGCTGGCTTCGTCCATGCCGCCGCCGGGATGCCGCGCGCGCAGATAACGCGCATACAGGTCGTGGCGTTCGTCGCTCAGGCCGGGTGGCGCTTCGCGGATTTCCAGATCGGCATTGCGGCGGATGCAACGCCGTTGGCCGCGATCCGGCTGGAACGCGGCGACGTCGATGCGGCACGGTTCGCACGCGTGGCAACGCGGGCAGTGCGGATGGTAGACATGCCCGCCGGCACGACGGAAGCCGCGGCCCAGCGCCAGCGCGTACAAACGCGAAAGTTCCGGTGCGGACGGGTCTAGTACCAGGTTCTGCGCGGTGCGGGCGTGGAAATACCCGCACGCATGCGGCAGGGTCTGGAACAGGCGTACGCGTTCGGAGCGCAGTGCCACGTTTACCTCGGTTCAACATCCGTACCTGAACGGTACGCTTGCGAAGGGTTGTTGAAGCGGGAGGCCCGCCCGTTGTCGCTTGCGAAGGGTTATTGAAGAGGGAACCTGTCGGTCGCTCTCGTCGTTCGTGGGGAATGCTCCGCCTCTTTCCGCGAAAATTCGTTGAAGGCTTCAGCATTCATATCCGAAGAAATCAAAACACCGCCAGCATCTTCAACACAAGCAAAAGGAATGCCGCGCCCACGCCGGCCATCACCGCCGTGCGTGCGCGTGTGGCCGCGCGACGATGTCGATCCGGATCGGGAACGGCGGGATTGCGCTCGGCGGCCAGCGCATCCACGTAACGCGTGGCCGGTTCGATGCCGATCTCGCGCAGCAGTTGCCGCGCGCGGGTCTGGTCCTCGGCGTGGGTGATCCATACCTTCGGCCATTCCTCGCTGTCGTTCGCCTGCGAATAGGAAAACCGCGAATAGCTCGGGCGCGCGTAGGCACGCTTGTTGGTGACCGTGGTGGCGATGCCGTTCTCGGCCATCAGCGCGACCACGCGCTCGATGTTCTGCTGTCGGGGGGAAGTGTAGATCTGGCGCATGGGGCCGATTCTACGATGCGACCCGAGCGGATGCGTTAGCTGCGCGTGCGCTCCCCGTCACGCAATCGGATCAATCCTTCCTGCGCGCTCGAAGCGACCAGTACACCGTCGCGATTGAAGATCTGTCCGCGGACCAGTCCGCGTCCACCTTGCGCGGTCGGCGAATCGCAGGAATACAGCAGCCATTCGTCTACGCGGAACGGGCGATGGAACCACAGTGCGTGGTCGAGGCTCGCCATCTGCAGGTTCGGCGTGAGATACGACACGCCATGCGGCAGCAACGCGGTGCCGATGAAATGGAAATCCGAAGCATAGGCCAGCAATGCGCGTTGCAAGGTCGCGCCGTCTTTCACGTGATCGGTCAGCCTGAACCAGATGTGCTGGTAAGCCGGGCGCTTGGCCGGGTGCAATTCGTCGCGTGGCCACACGTAGCGGAATTCGAACGGACCATCCAGGCCCAGCCAGCGTTGCAGTTTCTCCGGCAATTGCGCCAGTTCACCCGGGGGCAGCGGCTGCGGAGGCGCGAGGTCTTCCGGCTTGGGCACTTCCGGCATGGTGGTCTGGTGCTCCATGCCGTCTTCCTCGATCTGGAACGACACCGCGCAATTGAGGATCGGCTGGCCGTGCTGGATCGCGACCACGCGCCGCGCGGAGAAGCTGGAACCGTCGCGCGCTCGCTCCACCGAATACACGATCGGCGCATCGATGTTGCCCGCGCGCAGGAAGTAGCCGTGCAGCGAATGTGCCGAGCGCTTCGGATCCACGGTCTGCTGGGCGGCGGAAAGCGCCTGGCCCAGCACCTGTCCGCCGAACACGTATCTGGTGCCGATGTCTCGGCTGGCGCCGCGGAAGAGATTGTCTTCCAGCCGCTCGAGGCGCAGCAGATCCACCAGTTCGGCGACGCGGGGGTTGGTCATCGGGTTCGTTCCGGAGTGAAGCGGCGCGCATTATAGCGATGCGTGCGGGGCCAGCTTTTGCAGTCCACAGTCGCGCAGCACTTCGTCCCACGGGAACATCGGCCCGGGATCGCGCTTGCGGAAGACTTGCACGGAAGGATCGTCGCTGGCCGGTACGGTGCCGGTGTCGAGATCCTCGTGGCCGGCTATCCAGCGCAGGTTCGGGCTTTCCGCGCGCAGCGCTTGCAACAGCGACAGCAACGCATCGATCTGCGCGGACGGATACGGCTCGCTCATGGCCTGCTTCCGCGAATCGAACCAGTCCGGCCAGCGGCCGGTATTGACCAGCTCGATCCCGATGGAACGTTCGTTGTAGCCACGCGTGTGATGCGCGATGCACGTGCCCTCCACAAACCGATGCAGCGCTCCGTCGCGATCCACATAGTAATGTCCGCTGTTGCCGCTGCCGTCCCGGTGCAGCGCTCGCTCGCCGTATTCGCGCGCGATGGCGAGGTCGGGCAGCTCGGTGCAATGGATCACCACGAGGTCGATGTCTGCGGGCGCCCGCTTGCGCAGCCTGGCGACATAGGGCAGGGGCCAGTCGTGGATCGCGGGCGAGGACATGCGCGAAGTGTCGCATGGGAGCCGGCGGCCGGTGTGCCCGCTGATACGATAACGGATCAGATTCCAGGGAATCGCCATGCCCGGCACCGTCATCCTTTCCCACGGCTCCGATAGCGGCCCCGACGCGACGAAGGTGAGCGTTCTCGCGGCGGTGGCCGAGGAACTCGGCTGGCGTGCGCTGCGCCCGGATTATCGCGAGGACGACAAGCTCGGCCACGCCGGCTCGGTGGGGCCGCGCGTCGAAAAGCTGGTTGCCACCGCGCATACCACCCAGCCGCCGCTGATCCTCGCCGGCTCCAGCATGGGTGCGTTCGTGTCCGGGCTGGCTTCGTTGCGGGTGCCGTGTGCGGGCGTGTTCCTGATTGCACTCCCCACCTTGATCCCGCGCTGGTCCGGGCATTTCGACGTGGCGAAAGTGCCCGCGATGCTGGTGCACGGTTTCAATGATGAACTGTGCCCGGTCTCTGCGGCCGCGGCATTCGCCAATGCGCGCGGCATTCCGACACTGCTGCTACCCGACGATCACCGCCTTTCCAACCATGTCGCGCAGATTGCGCAGCAGTTCCGGTTGTTCCTCGAATGGCTGCCTCCGGCGTGACTTCGTTCTTTGCATCGTGCCCGAAAGGGATGGAATACCTGCTGCGCGACGAGTTGGTCGCGCTAGGCGCGAATGCGCGTGAAGCACTCGCCGGGGTGCGGTTCGAAGGCGAATTGAAGCACGCATACCTCGCGTGCCTGCATTCGCGCATCGCCAGCCGCGTGCTGTTGCCGCTCGCCGAATTCGAAGCAGCCGATGCGGACGCGCTGTATGCAGGCGCGAAAGCGGTGGACTGGTCGCAGCACTTCGCTGCGGACGTCACGCTGGCGATTGACGCCTCGGTTTCGCAGAGTGCGGTCACGCACAGCCGCTATGCGATGCTGCGGGTGAAGGACGCCATCGTGGACCAGTGCCGCGAATGCTCCGGCACGCGTCCGGACATCGCGACCGAGCGTCCGGCGATCCGCATCAATCTGCGGTTGCACAGGAATCGCGCCAAGCTGTCGCTGGATTTCTCCGGCGAGCCGCTGCACCGGCGCGGCTGGCGGCGCGACCAGGGCGAAGCACCGCTGAAGGAAAATCTGGCCGCGGCGATGCTGCTGCGCGCGCGCTGGCCGGAAACCTACGCGCAAGGCGGCGCGCTGCTGGATCCGATGTGCGGCTCCGGCACGCTGCTGATAGAAGGCGCGCTGATGGCCGCGGATGTCGCGGCCGGATTGCAGCGCGAGCATTTCGGGTTTCTCGCCTGGCGCGGTCACGATGCGGTCCTCTGGCAGGAACTGCACGACGAAGCGCAGGCACGTGCGCAGGAAGGGCTGCGCAACCTGCGCGCCTGCTTCTTCGGCAGCGATGCCGCACCGTTGATGATCGAGGTCGCGAAAAAGAATGCGCAGAGCGCGGGCGTGGCGGGCTTCGTGCAATTGCAGCGGCACGATGTTGCGCACGTGCAGCGTCCGGCCGGATATGAAACGGGGCTGCTGATCAGCAATCCGCCGTATGGCGAGCGCATGGGCGAGCGCAACGAATTGCCCGGGCTTTACCGCACGCTCGGCACGCGACTGCGCGAGGGTTTCGCCGGCTGGCGCGCGGTGGTGCTGGTTGCGCAACCGGAGAATGGCGATGCCGATCCCGCCCATGCACTCGGCCTGCGTGCGGACAAGCGCTACGTTCTCTACAACGGCGCGATTCCCTGCGAACTGCTGATCGCCGATATCGTTCCCCGCGAAACCGTCGAAGCTGCACGCAAGCCGCTGTCGGCCGGCGCCGAGATGGTGCGCAATCGCATCCTCAAGAATCTTCGCAACCTGAAGAAGTATCTCGCGCGCGAGGAGGTGGGCTGTTTCCGCGTGTACGACGCGGATCTGCCTGAATACGCCGCCGCGATCGATGTGTACCGCGGCCGCCCGGCGAACGGTCGCGAAGAGCGGACATATCTGCACGTCCAGGAATACGCCGCGCCCGCGACAGTGGACGCAAACGCCGCGCGCACGCGCCTGCGCGACTTGCTGCGCGCCGCATCCGAGGCGCTGGAGGTGCCGCGCGAGCGCATCGCGTTGAAGGTACGCAAGCGCGGCAAGGGCGGCTCGAAGTACGGCAAGCTGGAGGAACGTGGCGAAGCGTTGATCGTGGAGGAAGGCGGGCTGCGCTTCGAGGTGAACCTGTTCGATTACCTCGACACCGGCCTGTTTCTCGACCACCGCATCGTGCGCGCGAAGTTGCGCGAACTCGGCAAAGGCAGGCGCTTCCTGAACCTTTTCGCGTATACCGGGACGGCGAGCGTGTATGCCGCGGCGGGCGGGTGCAGCGAAACGACCAGCGTGGATCTTTCGGCGACGTACCTGGATTGGGCCTCACGCAACCTGGACCTCAACGGGTTCGGCGGTGCACACCACAAATTGGCGCAGGCGGATGCGTTCACCTTCCTGCACGCGGATCGCAACCGTTACGGGCTGATCTACGTCGATCCCCCGACTTTTTCCAATTCCGCGCGCGCCCAGGATTTCGACGTGCAGCGCGACCATGCCGCGTTGCTCGCGTTGTGCGCGGACCGGCTGGAACCGGGCGGCGCGATCGTGTTTTCCAACAATGCGCGGCGGTTCAGGCTGGACGATTCGCTTAGCGAACGCTTAGCCATCGATGACATCACCCGCGCCAGCATTCCCCCGGATTTCGCGCGCCGGCCGGACATCCACGGGTGCTGGTTCATGAAACTGCGGAATTGAGCAGGAACGGCCCCGAAAAAGCTTCCGGCGCTCAGTACCGATTCATCGCCTTGGCATGAAGATGCGCTCGAAGCATCCACGCTTCGGAGGCGAACATGAAAACCCGAATCCTTCGTCGCAGCTTGATCGCCGCTGGCCTGGTGCTGGCAGGCGCGATCGCGGCCCCGGCCGCATTCGCGCGCAGCCACGTCAGCATCGGACTGGGCTTCTACGGCCCGGGCTACAGCGTCGGCTACAACGACTGCGTCAACTGCTACTACGGGCGCGCGTACTATCCGGCGTATTACTCCGGCTACTACTCCCCGCCACCTGCGTACTACTACAGCCCGGCGCCGGTGTATTACGACCCGTACCCGGTTTATGGCACGGTGTACTACGGGGGCGGCTATTACGGCGGTTACTACCACCGCGGGCATGATCGGGACGACTGGCGCTGGCGGGACCGGGATGACCGCCGCTGGCACGACCGCGACGATTGGCACCACTGAAGCATCCAGCTTGAAAGTCGGGCGGCGCAAGAGCGCCGCCCGAGTCGTTTGCAGTGCTGTTGCAGCGTTTCTAACAAGGACTGTGATAAAACGCGCCGGACATGCCCCAGCCCGATCCCAGTAACCGCTCTGCCGGAATGGCCGTGGACGGCAGCCCGGCCTTAACCTTTTTCCGCGAATGGCTGCGCAATCCGTTCGCGATGGCGGCTGTTTCGCCGTCCGGTCGTCAGCTGGCCGCCTTGATGATGGAGCAGCTGCCGTACGATGCGCAGCGCGTGATCGAATTGGGCGGTGGCACCGGCGCATTCACCCGCGCGCTGCTCGAGCACGGCATCCAGCCGCGCAACCTGATCGTGGTGGAACTCAACGAGGCGCTGCATCATTACCTGCATGAGCGGTTTCACGGCGTGCAGGTGGTGAGGGGTGATGCGCGCGACATCCGCGAGATCGCCAGGCAGTGCGGCCTGGGTGGCGCCGACAGTGTGGATGCGGTGATCAGTGGCTTGGGCCTGCTGTCGATGTCGCGCAACAGCCAGCGCGAAATCCTGCGCTCCGCATTCGAGGTGCTGTCGCCACGCGGCCGCTTCATCCAGTTCACGTATGGGCCGTTCAGCCCGGTGCCGCGCGAACTTCTGGACGAACTGCACTTGAAAGCGCATCGCGCCGGTACCGCCTGGCGCAACATGCCGCCGGCCAACGTGTTCGTGTACCAGCGGCGGAAGTCGCGCAAGGTCGAGAGCGTGCGCAGTCCGAGGTAGGAACCTGCGTGCGGGCGACCATGGACTCTTTGCCGTGGACGGCTGTTCCTGTCGCGAGCACGCTCGCTCCTACGACAGCTCCAACGCGTACTCGTACATCCCATCCTGCCGCACCCATCCGAGGGACTCGTACAGCGCCTGCGCCTGCGCGTTGTCGTGTGCGGTCTGCAAGGTCAGCCTCACCACGCCCGTGTGCAGCCCGTGTTCGCGGGCTCGTTCCAGCAGTGCGCGTGCGACACCGCGCCGTCGCGCATTCGGCGATACGAACAGGTCATTGAGGATCCAAAGCCGTCGCGCCGAAACCGAAGAGAAGCACGGATACAACTGGGTGAAGCCGAGCGCACTGCCGTCCCCATCGCGAGCCAGGAGGATCACCGATTCATCATTGACCAGTCGTTCCTCCAGGAACGCGCGTGCCTTCGCGATGTCGGAAGGTTTGCCGTAGAACACGCGGTAGCCGTCGAACAGCGGCGCGAGCGCGTCGAGATCCGCCAGCATCGCGCGGGATACCGTAAGCACATCAGTCGACATTGCGCTCGCCCCCTTGTGGCCCGTAGAAGATCACCCAGGTGGCGAAATCGTCGGAGAATTCCTCGAAGCGATGCTCGACTCCGGCTGCCACGAACAATACGTCACCCGCCGAGCAGGCCTGGTAAACATCACCGTTCTGGAAAAAGCCGTGCCCGGCGATCACGACGTAGACCTCATCGCGCTCATGGGGTTCCTGGATGTCCCGGCCGCGCGGGCAGAAGATGCCCATCTTCAGGCTGCCGTGCTCGAACAGCGTGGCGAAATCGGGACCATGCAGCGCTTCGAGTGTTTTGAGCGCTTCGGCGAGGATCAAGTGCGCGCGATCGGCCATATTGCTCCCAGGCTTCAACCGAGTGTCATCAACTGGTGGTAGACATAGATGCCGAGGAACGCCGCGAAGCAGATCAGCAGCAGCGCCAGCAGGCCGTCTCCGACCGCGGTGCCATAGCCGACCTCATCCTTGCTCGCGATCGCCTTGCGATGGTGCACGAAGCGCACCGTCGCCCCGAAAATGATCATCACGCCCAGCGCGATCAGGGCCAGCCCGACCACTTGCGCAGCGTGCAGGTGGCGATGCGTCGCCGTGGCGGCACTCGCCGCCGTGTTCGCCGAGCCGGAATGCCCGAGATACGCCAGGAACAGGTCGAAGCGCTCGACCAGAAACCCGAATGCCATGATCGCGATGGCCGTGCGCACCCATGCGAGATAGGTGCGCTCGTTGGCGGCATGGTCGCGGAAGCAGGGGATCATTGATAAAGCGTAGCGGAATCGGTGAGCGATCGGAGCAGCCAAAGTTCGCTACGCCGCCTTCGCCTTCGAGGCCAGCGCTTCCAGCAACTGTTCCGCTGCGCGCAGGCGTTCGGTCGCGCCGGGCAGTTCCATGGCGACGCGCAGCTTGTTCTGGCCATCCAGCTTGTAGACGCGCGGCTGCTGCTGGATCAGGCGCAGGATCGTCATCGGCTCGATATCCGGCTTGTCGCGGAAGAAGACGCGGCCACCATTCGGGCCGAGGTCCAGCTTGCGGATGCCCATCGGCGTGGCCCGCAGTTTCAACGCCGCGATCGCGAACAGGTTCTTGACCTGTTGCGGCAGCAGGCCGAACCGGTCGATCATCTCCACCTGCAACTCGCGCAGCGCGAAGTCGTCGCGCGCGCCCGCAATGCGCTTGTACAACGTGAGCCGCGCGTGCACGTCGGGCAGGTAGTCGTTGGGGATCAGCGCGGGCAGGTGCAGCTCGATTTCGGTTTCGTGCTCGCTGCTGAGTTCGAAATCCGGCACTTTGCCGCTCTTCAGCGCGCGCACCGCGCGATCCAGGAGTTCGGTGTAGAGCGAAAATCCGATCTCCTGGATTTGCCCGGACTGTTCCTCGCCCAGCAGTTCGCCGGCGCCGCGGATTTCCAGATCATGCGTGGCCAGCGTGAAACCGGCACCGAGTTCTTCCAGCGCGGCCAACGCGTCCAGTCGCTTCTCGGCGTCAGCGGTCATCGCCTTGCGATCCGGCACGATCAGGTAGGCGTACGCGCGATGGTGCGAACGGCCGACGCGCCCGCGCAACTGGTGCAATTGCGCGAGGCCGAAGTGATCGGCGCGATCGATGATGATCGTGTTGGCGGTCGGCACGTCAATGCCCGACTCGATGATGGTGGTGCACACCAGCACGTTGAAGCGCTGGCGGTGGAAATCCAGCATAGCCTGCTCCAGTTCGCGCTCGTGCATCTGCCCGTGCGCGATGCGGATGCGCGCGTCAGGCACCATCGCTTCCAGTTCGCGCGCGGTGCGCTCGATGGTATCCACGCTGTTGTGCAGGAAATACACCTGGCCGCCGCGCGAGAGTTCGCGCTGGAACGCTTCGCGGATCATGGCCGGATCGTATTGCGCCACCAGCGTCTTCACCGCCATGCGGTGCGCGGGCGGCGTGGCGATGATGGAGAGATCGCGCAGACCGCTCATGGCCATGTTCAGCGTGCGCGGGATCGGCGTGGCGGTGAGCGTGAGCAGGTCCACTTCCGCGCGCAGCTTCTTCAACTGCTCCTTGTGGCGCACGCCGAAACGGTGCTCCTCGTCCACGATCACGAGGCCGAGATCCTTGAACTTCACGTCCGGCTGCAAGAGTTTGTGCGTGCCGATCACCACGTCCACCTTGCCGTCGGCGAGCTTCTTCAGGGCCTCGGTGGTGTCCTTCCTGGAGCGGAAGCGCGAAAGCAGTTCCACCCGCACCGGGAAATCGGCGAGCCGGTCGCGGAAATTGTCGTAGTGCTGCTGGGCGAGCAGGGTGGTCGGCACCAGCAGCGCGACCTGCTTGCCGGCGGTCGCGGCGGCGAACGCAGCGCGCAGCGCGACTTCGGTCTTGCCGAAACCGACGTCGCCGCAAACCACGCGATCCATCGGCTGGGGCGAGGCCAGGTCCTCCAGCACCGCATCGATCGCGGCCTGCTGGTCGGGTGTTTCCTCGAACGGAAAGCCGTCGGCGAACTGGCCCAGCATCGCGCGATCTATCTGGAACGCCACGCCTGGGCGCGAGGCGCGTTGCGCGTGGATCGCAAGCAGTTCCGCCGCGGCATCGCGTACCTTCTCGGCGGCTTTCTTCTTAGCCCGTTCCCAGGCGTCGCCGCCCAGTGAATGCAGCGGCGCCAGCTCCGGCGCCGCGCCCGAGTAGCGACTGACCAGCGAAAGTTGCGCGACCGGCACATACAGCTTGGCTTCCTTCGCGTATTCGATGGCGAGGAATTCGCCAGTCGTGTCGCCCACATCCAGCGTGACCAGGCCGAGATAGCGGCCCACGCCGTGGTCTACGTGGACGATCGGTGCGCCGATCGCGAGTTCGGAAAGATCGCGCACGATCGCTTCGGGATCGCGCTCGCTGGCGCGTCGACGGCGTTCGGTGCGCGCGCGTTCGCCGACCAGTTCGCGCTCGGTGAACACCGCGATGCGCGGGCGTTCGAGGACGAAGCCGCGTTCGAGCGGAGCGACGGTGATGGCGAGATTGCGAGCCTTTTTGCTCGCCCGCTCACCCGACGCGCTGCGCGCGTCACCCTCTCCCCGCAGGGGAGATGGGGTGATCTTTGCGATGTCGAGCTTTTCTCCCTCTCCCCTGCGGGGAGGGGGTTGGGGTGAGGGGACTGCGAAGGCCTGCCAGTTTGCGACAACCTCCGGCCGTAATTCAGCAGCGGCGAACTGTTCCAGCAACGCCTCGCGCCGGCCCGCCGAATCCGTGGCGACCAGTACGCGCTCGCCGTCGTGCTCGTCGAGATACTCGCGCAGCCGCTGCGCGAATGAGCCGTGGCGATGGTCGCCACGCAGCTCCGGTGCCGCGCGCGTGCCGGTATCCGCCGCGCGCGGATCATTCGCGTCCAGGTCCACGCGCAGGACCTTGTTCAACTGCTCGCGCAAGGATTGCGGCGGCAGGTACAGCTCCGTAGGCGGCAGGATCGGCCGTTCGACGTCGTGCGCGCGCTGGTCGTAGCGCTCCCCGGTTTGCTTCCAGAAGTGCTCTGCGGCTTCCAGCGCGCCTTCGGCGACCACGAACAGGGAGTCCTGCGAGAGATAGTCGAACAGCGTTTCGGTTTGTTCGAAGAACAGTGGCAGGTAGTACTCGATCCCGGCCGGTGACACGCCCGCCTTCATGTCCTGGTAGATCGGGCAGCGCCGCACGTCGATCGGGAAACGCTCGCGCAGCCGCTCGCGGAAGGCCTTGGTCGCCTCATCCGCCAGTGGGAATTCGCGCGCGGGCAGCAGCTCGACCGCGTCCACCTGCTGCAGCGAGCGTTGGGTTTCCGGATCGAAGCTGCGGATCGAATCGATGTCCTCGTCGAACAACTCGATTCGATACGGTTCGCGCGTGCCCATAGGGAAGATGTCCATCAGCGCGCCACGCACCGCGAAGTCGCCCGGCTCGTTGACCTGCGGCACATGCCGGTAGCCGCAGGCTTCCATCCGCCGTTGTTCGGCGGCCATGTCGAAATGTTGTCCGCGCGCGATGGAAAGGCCGGAACCCGCGATGTGCGTGCGCGGCGCCAGGCGCTGCATCAAGGTCGCGACCGGCACCACCAGCACGCCGCGATGCACGCTCGGCAACCGATACAGGGTTGCGATGCGCTGCGACACGATGTCGGGATGCGGCCCGAACAAGTCATAGGGCAGGGTTTCCCAGTCCGGAAAATGCAGCACCGGCAGGTCGCCCGCAAAAACCGCGAGTTCGTCTTCCAGCGCGCGCGCGCCGTGCGTATCGCGCGCGATCGCCACCACGACGCCCGCGTGCGCGCGTGCGACTTCGGTGAGCAGCAGCGCGAGCGAGGATCCCGTGGGCGGTGCCCAGGTCTTGCGCTGGTTGGCACTGCGCGGCAGCGGTGGAAGAGGGAGAGCGAACGAAGTCATGGCATGTTCAAGGCAATGCGAAGCACTGCCGGACGCGATGCGCGGCCAGCAGAAGCGGAATCGCGTATTTTAGCGCGTGGTGCATTTCTGCGATCATCCTGTCGCGAAGAGCGGCACTCTTCACCAGAGCACGAGCATTCCAGATGTCCTCGAACGACGAACCGCACTCCCTGCGCGCGGTGCTGCTTGCGCTCGGCGCCAATTTCGCGATCTTCCTGTGCAAACTCGCGGCGGCCTTGCTCACCGGTTCCGGTTCGATGTTTTCCGAGGCGGTGCATTCGCTGGCCGATTGCGGCAATCAGGGTTTGATCCTGCTCGGCATGCGACAGGCGAAGCGGCCGGTTTCGATCGAACATCCATTGGGCGAAGGGGCTGCGCTGTATTTCTGGTCGTTCCTGGTGGCAATCCTGCTGTTCTCGGTGGGTGGCGTGGTCTCGCTGTACGAAGGCCTCCACAAGTTGCGCGAACCGGAACCCCTGCATTGGCCGTGGGTCGGGGTTCTCGTGCTGCTGTTCGCCATTGGTGCGGAAGCGGTCTCGATGCACGGTGCGTTGCGCGAGATCAACAAGACGCGCGGTGTCATGTCGCTGTGGCGCTGGTTCCGGATCAGCCGTTCCAGCGAATTGCTCGTGATCTTCGGCGAGGACCTGGCCGCGTTGCTCGGCTTGTGCTTCGCGTTGGTTGCAGTGACTGCGACGATCCTCACCGGCGACCCGGTCTATGACGCGATCGGCTCGCTGGCGATCGGCGGCCTGCTGGTGATCGTCGCGGTGCTGGTGGCCATCGAGGTGAAGGCGCTGCTGGTCGGCTCCAGCGCGGAGCCTGCCGTGCGCGCCGAACTGCGCGCGTTCATCCAGGGGCACCCCGAGGTGAGCGAGCTCTACCACTTGATCACGTTGCAACTGGGCCCCGACATCATGCTGGCGACCAAGGCGCGCATGCGCGTCAGCGACAGACACGGCAGCGCGCACGAACTGGTCGCGGCGGTCAACCGGGTCGAGCGTGAATTGAAGGGGAGGTTTCCGGCGGTGCGCTGGAGTTTCTTCGAGGCAGACGAGGCGGATTGAGGAGGCTGCCCTTTTGAAGGGTGCAGCCGCGGAGCTCTCGACCATGGATGGTTGCTCCTGGCGCGCTTTCAGGCGCAGGGATAATCCACTAGCGAATCCCGCCGATCACTCCCACGCCGACTCCAAAGCTGATGTGCGACTTGCCTTGTTCCATCTCCTGCGGTGTCCAGCGGTGTGACTGCGCGACTGTTACCAGCGGAAATGCGTAATCTGCATCGCCGACCTTGCCCGTGCGTACGCCTGCGAGCGTCCCATGCAGGGTCATCAGCGCGCCGGCCGGATAGTCCAGGCTTTCCACATAGCCCGGCATCAGCGCGATGAAGCGGCCGCCCGCCGGTTCGTCCACGCGCGGGCGCTGGGAAGAGTCGAGCGGATAATCGAGCAGTTCGATCTCGCTGTGGTCGGGGAAGTTGCGCACCTCGATCACGCGCCCGCCCCATATCACCTGCGCGTCCGGGTAACGCTCGGGAGTCGCGGCAACCTGCGTGGGCGTGGCGGCGATCACGGAGGCATCGGGCTTGTAGATCGGCGGTGGGGCGCATGCGGCGAGGAGCAATGCGGCGGCGGGTAATGCGAAACAGAATCGAAAGAAGGTCATGGATGCATCCGTCCTCATTCCAGCCCCGGACCAGTCCGTGCTGGGGTCGTGCCCGAGCCGGAATCCATTTTGCTCTCGATCGAGGAAACCTCAAAATGGAGTCCGCGTTTCTGCGCGCCGGCGGGAATGACCGTGCGCCATCGCATGTGAATACGATCCGGGTGACAGGTGTAACTCCGGTGGCGCCGGCATGGCCGGCTAGAATGCGCGAGTGTCTTCAAGAAAAGCGGGGAGGAATGACCTCTCCCTGGTCCTGCGATCATCGCGATCATCAAAGGCATTTATGCACGCCATGACTTTCTCGCCGCAAGCCCTCTCGCTCGCCATTTCGGTGCCGCTGATAGCGCTGTTGTATTACCGGCGGTTCCGGCGCAGTTTCGGTCGTCAGCCGGTGCAGCCCGCGCGCATGATCACGCGTGTGGTGATCCTGGGCCTGGTTGGCGGCCTGCTGCTGCTCGGTTCGGTGGTGGACATGCGCATGTTCGCGGGTGAAATCGCCGGCCTGGTCGCAGGCCTTGCGCTGGGGTTCTGGGGGTTGAAGCTGACGCGTTTCGAGCGCAAGGACGATGGCGTGCATTACATCCCGCATAGCTGGTTCGGCATCGGCATCATGGTGCTGCTGCTGGCGCGCCTGGCTTATCGCTGGATGGTGATGTGGCCGGCCATGCAGGCCGCGCATGCCGCCGGGATGCAGCAACCGCCGTATCCGCGCAGTCCGTTGACGCTGGCGCTGTTCGGCCTGCTGGTCGGCTATTACGTGTGCTATTACATCGGCGTGCTGAGGGCGGCGAAGAAGCAGCCGGCAGCGGTGGATTAGTCCACCAGCGCCTGCAACCGTTGCGTCGCGCCGTCTGCCTGGCCAAGGATTCCCCTCAAGGCCGGCAACAATTTCGCCAAGGTAGCCTCGAACTGCCACGGCGCATTGACGACGACGATGCCACAGCCGTTGAGTCGCAACGGCGAATCGTCGGGCTGCACCAGCAGCTCCGCCATCAGCACGTCCCGCCACTCGCGCGCTGCCAGCCAGCGCTGGAACGGCGAGATCGCCGCGCGCCGCTTGATCGGATACCACACCGCGTACACGCCTGTCGGCCAGCGCGCGTACGCGGCCTGCAACGCCGCCTCGATCACGCGGAACTCTTCGGCCTGCATCTCGAATGGCGGATCCACCAGAACCAGTCCGCGCCGTTCAGCCGGCGGCAGCAGCGCGTTCATGGCCGCATAACCGTCGCGCTTGTGCACGTGCACGCGCTTGTCGTCGCGAAAATGCCCGCGCAGGGCCGCGGCTTCCTCATCCTGCATTTCGCAAAGCACCAGGCGATCGCCCTTGCGCAAGGCATGCGCGGCCAGCGCCGGTGAACCCGGGTACGCACGCAATGCGCCGTCGGGGTTGAAGGCGCGGATCGCCTGCGCGTAACGCCGCAACGGTTCCGGCAACGACTTCGCATCGAGCACGCGGCCGATGCCGTCGCGCCACTCGCCGGTTTTTTCCGCGCGCGTTTCGTCCAGCGCGTACATGCCCGCGCCCGCGTGCGTATCGATGTAGCACAGCGGTTTGTCCTTGGCGGCGAGCGCGTCCAGCAATGCGAGCAGCACGGCGTGCTTGAACACGTCGGCGAAATTTCCGGCGTGAAAGGCGTGGCGATAGTTCATGGCGGAATCCGTTCCCGAGCGGGCGCGCAAGTTATTCTCCACCAGAATACGATGGTTGAGTAGAACGGGACCGAATGAGCAATTTCGATTTCGCGCGCCGCCGCTTCGTGCAAGGGCTGGCCCTCGGCGGCGCGGCCGCGGCCATCGGTGGATGGAGCAAATCGCTTTGGGCCTCGCAAGGCGGACAGGGCGTGCTCATCGGCACCGAGTTCAATCTGGAGATCGGCGCCACAGCCGTCAATTACACGGGCCATGCAGCCATCGCACAAACGGTCAATGGCCAGTTGCCGGGGCCGATCCTGCGCTGGCGCGAGGGCACCGTCATCACATTGCGCGTCACCAACCGCCTGCCGGTGCAGACCTCTATCCACTGGCACGGCATCATCCTGCCGTTCCAGATGGATGGCGTTCCGGGCTTCAGCTTCCCGGGCATTTCGCCGGGTGAAACCTTCGTCTACCGCTTTCCGGTGAAGCAAAGCGGTACCTACTGGTACCACTCGCATTCGCATTTCCAGGAGCAGAACGGTCCATACGGGCCGCTGGTGATCGAACCCGCCGGCCCCGAGCGCAATCCGAGCGAGCGCGATTACGTGGTAATGCTCAATGACTGGACCGATCTTGATCCCGCGCGCATCTTCGCGATCCTCAAGAAGCAGAGCGATTACTTCAACTTCAACCAACTTACGTTGCCGGATTTCCTGCGCGACACTTCGATGCTCGGCCTGCGCGGCGCACTTGAAGCGCGCGCGATGTGGAGCCGCATGCGGATGAGTCCGCGGGACGTGATCGACGTCGGCGGCTTCACCTACACGTATCTCATGAACGGCAACACGCCGGCGGGCAACTGGACGGGCCTGTTCAAGCCGGGCGAGCGCGTGCGATTGCGCTTCATCAACGGCTCGGCGAACAGCTATTTCGACGTGCGCGTTCCGGGGCTGAAGTTGAGCGTGATTTCCGCGGACGGGCAGGACGTGCATCCGGTCGAGGTGGACGAGTTCCGCATCGGCGTGGCGGAAACCTACGACGTCATCGTGCGCCCGACCGAGGATCGCGCCTACACGATCTTCGCCCAATCCATCGATCGCAGCGGCTACGCGCGCGGCACGCTTGCCCCGCGGCCCGGCATGGAAGCGGAAGTCCCGGCGATGGATGCGGTTCCGACGCTCACCATGGTGGACATGATGGGCGCGATGGCGCAGGGCCACGACATGTCGGGCATGCACGACATGGGTCACGGCGCGATGGCTGGCATGGACGACATGTCCGGCATGGTCAAGGCGCATCACGCCCGCACCGAATACGACAATCCCGGCGTGGACATGCGCGTGGACTACCCGCGCACCAATCTCGACGATCCGGGCGTGGGCCTGCGCGAAAACGGCCGACGCGTGCTGACCTACGCCGACCTGCATTCGGTGGACGGTCCGCTCGATGCGCGCGAACCCGGGCGCGAGATCGAACTGCACCTCACCGGCAACATGGAGCGGTTCGTGTGGTCGTTCGACGGCATCCGCTTCTCGGACGCGAAGCCCGTGCATTTCAAATACGGCGAACGACTGCGCATCGTGCTGTGCAACGACACGATGATGAACCATCCGATCCACCTGCACGGCATGTTCAGCGAACTGGAAGACGAGGATGGCGAGGTGATCGCGCGCAAGCACACGGTCAACGTGCAGCCCGCGCAGCGCGTAACCTATGCGGTCACCGCCGACAATCCCGGCCGCTGGGCCTATCACTGCCACCTGCTCTACCACATGGAAGCGGGCATGTTCCGCGAGGTGGTGGTCGCATGAGGGCGAGAGCGGTTTTCGGCGTGAGCCTTCTCGCAGGCGTGCTCGGTGTTGCGTTGGCGCTTCCGGCTGTGGCGCAGCAGGAAGGGATGCAAGCGCATTCCATGCCGGGCATGCAGACGCCGGTGCAGCCTTCGCAGGCGACTGAAATGCAGCACCTGCACCGGGGCAGCATGATCGGCACGCGGCCGAGGCCGGGAGGGTTGGCCGAGAGTTCGCACGCCATGCAGATGTCTCCCATGCAGGGCATGGACATGTCCTCGATGCAGGGCGGCAAGGCCCCGCCGGATGCGCGCGACCCGGACTATTCGGGCGGTTACCACTACACCGACATGCCCGGCATGGACATGTCCGACCATGCGCGGGAAGGCATGCTGCTGCTCGACCAGTTGGAGTACGCACATGACAGCCACGGAAACAATGCCGTCTTCCTCGATGGGGAATTCTGGTACGGCGGGGACTTCGACAGGCTGTGGCTGAAAGCGGAAGGCGAATATGCCGAAGGCAAACCGGGAGACCTGCGCACCGAGGCATTGTGGAATCACGAGATCGGCAGCTACTGGAGCACGCAACTGGGCGTGCGTCAGGATTTCGGCGAAGGACCGGGTCGCACCTGGGCCGCATTCGGCGTGCAGGGTCTGGCCCCATTCTGGTTCGACACCGAGGCCACGTTCTATCTGGGCCAGAACGGCCGCGCCGCGGCGCGCATGCAGTTCGAATACGAGGAACTGCTGACTCAAAGGCTCGTGCTGCAACCCAGGTTCGAGATCAACCTGTACGGCAAGGACGATCCGCGGCGCGGCATCGGCTCCGGCCTGTCGGATGCCGAGCTTGGATTGCGCCTGCGATACGAGTTCAAGCGCGAATTCGCGCCTTACATCGGCATGGTCTGGCGGCAGCGCTACGGGCGCACTGCCGATTTCGCGCGCGCGCAAAGTGGACACGCTGGCGAATTGCAATTCGTGGCGGGTGTGCGCGCTTGGTTCTGATTCCGCGGCACAGCGGGGAGGCGGGATTCGCCAGCCGGCAGTTGGGCTAGACTGGATCCGCGTCCAACGGAGGGCCCTGCCATGCGTTTCCTCGGCGCATTCATCCTGTGGATCATCATCTTCGCGATCGCCGCGGCTGTATTCATATGGAGTGGCGCCTACGACATCGGCGCCGATTCGCCGCACTGGGGCGTGGTCAGCCGAGGCATCGGCATCCTGCGCGAGCATTCGATCGAGCGCCGCGCGGCCGACATCAAGCCGCCCAATCTCGATAACCCTGCGCTGGTCGCCGAGGGCGCCCAGCATTACGCGGAGATGTGCACGGAATGCCATCTGGCACCGGGCATGAGCGATTCGGAAATCCGCCACGGCCTGTATCCAAGGCCGCCCAACCTGACCCGCTTCGCTCCCGATCCGGCCGAGGCGTTCTGGATCATCAAGCACGGCATCAAGTTCACCGCCATGCCTGCCTGGGGTCCGACCCATACGGATCCCATGATCTGGGCGATGGTGGCGTACCTCCAGAAGCAGCCGAAGATGAGCGCGGCGGAGTTCCACAAGCTCACCGCCAACGCTTCGGAGGAGCACCAGCACATGATGGAAGGAGCGAGCATGCCGGCCGGGGCCGGTTCTTCGATGCCCGCCAAGGCCGGCAGCCAGTGACGGGAGTCATGCGGCCCCCCTGAACGGCCAGGCAGGGCGTGCACATACTGATAACACACCCACAAAGCCGGCCCCATAGAATTCCCGCTTTCTTCGCTGTCAATCCGGGCAGGGGCGTCATTTCAAGAAGAGACTGGCGACAGCCCACCGGAAGGGAACGGGTCTCGATGTCGGATCCCGATCAGCGCCGCGGCGGTTTGGCCGAGCGGCGCGATTCATTCGTGCAGGCCGCATCCGCGACGGAACGTCGCGGTAGCGAGCCCGCCAGCGGGGTCGCGCAGCATGGCGTGCGCGGCGCCGCGCACGTGCGCGGAAAGGGACCGTCGATTCCGGGCGGCGGCGGCGAAATGGGCGAGCGCATCCGCGCCCGCGACTGGTCATCCACGCCGCTCGGGCCTATCGAGCAATGGCCTGCCTGCCTGCGCATTGCAGTGGAGACGATGCTGCAGTCGCCGGTGGCGATGAGCATCAGTTGGGGCGAGCGCGGGATCCTGCTGTACAACGACGCAATGATCCCGATTCTGGGTGTGCACCACCCGGACGCGCTGGGGCTTGCCTCGTCCGACGTCTGGCCCGAGCACGCGCGCTGGAACGAGCGCGTGTTGCAGCAGGTGCTCTCCGGCGAATCGATATCGCTGCACAACCAGCGCCTGGAAACGCGCCGCAGCGGCATGCGCGAACAAAGCTGGTTCGACCTGGACTACTCGCCGATCCTGGATGAGGACGGCCATCCGTGCGGGATGCTGGCTGTGGTGATCGAGACCACGGCGCACGTGGCGGCGCTGGCCGAACGCGAGCAGCTGGATGTCAGCCTGCGCGAGAGCGGGGCACGGCAGCGTTTCCTGCTGGCCTTCAATGACCGCGTGCGCGGACTTTCCGATGCGCGCGCGGTGATGACCGAAGCGATCTCGGCGCTGGGCGAGCACCTGCAGGTCGCGCGCTGCGGCTACGCGGCGGTACGCCCGGGAATGCAGCAACTCGAGGTGGAAGCCGAGTGGACCGACTCCGCGCAGGCCAGTGCCCTGGGCGTGCAATCGCTGGCCGATGCCGGCGATGCCGTTCGCGCCACCTTCCTCGGCGGCAAGACCTTCGTAGTTCGCGATGCGAACAACGACGCACGCGACACGGTGCGCGCACGTGCGGCCAGATATCTGGCCTGGGGTGCGCGCGCGCTCATCGGCGCGCCCCTGATCCACAACGGTCGTTGGGTAGCGTTGCTTTACGTCGCCGACGGGACGCCACGCGCGTGGTCGCCGGCCGAGATCGCGCTGGTCGAGGAAATGGCCGCGCGCGTGTGGGAGGCGGTCGAGCGTGCGCGCGCCGAAACGGCCTTGCGCGACAACGAAACGCGCCTGCGCGGCCTGTTCGAGGCGGTCCCTTCGGCGGTGTTCGTCTGCGACCGCGATGCCGTGATCCAGGACTACAACGCCCGTGCGGTCGAACTGTGGGGCCGTTCGCCGTTGCGCGGCGCGGACAAGCGCGGGTCGGCGCGCCTGTGGACGCCCGAAGGGGAGGAATTGCCGCGCGACTACAGTCAGCTCGAGGACGTGATCCGCACCGGCCGTGCGGTGCACGCCCTCGAAATGATCATAGGCCGTCCCGATGGCTCGCGCGTGCCCGTGCAGGTGGACCTTTCGCCGCTCAAGGATGCGCGCGGCGAAGTGACCGGCGCGATCGCGTCGTTCAACGACATCAGCGAGCGCAAGCGACGCGAAACCGAACTCGCGCTGCTGGCCGACATCGGCGAGGCCACCGCCCGCTGCGACGATGAAGCGCAGATCATGCAGGCGGCATCTTCGCGGATCAGCAAGCACATGGGCCTGCACTGCTGCTGCCTGATCAGCATCGACGAGGCGCAGCAGAACGCGGTGGTGGACCAGGCCTGGTACGAAGGGGAGATCCCCCGCCTGCCTCGGCGCGCGCCGCTTTCGGATTTCGTGATTCCGGCGTTCGCCGACGAGGCACGTTCCGGCAAGCCGATCGTGGTGAACGACTGCCACGCCGATCCGCGCACCAACGGCGAGGCCTACGCGCGTTACGAGGTCGGCTCCTACATCAGCTTGCCGTGGCACGAGGACGGCCGCTGGCGCGGATTGCTCGCGTTCTGCGACGACCGGCCGCGCGCGTGGAGCGAGCACGAAGTGGAGCTGGCGCGCGAACTGGCCAATCGCGTCCTGCCGCGGTTGCAGCGCGCACGCATGCAGGCTGCGCTGCGCGAGAGCCAGCGGCAATTGATCGGGCAGGTGTCCGACCTGGAACGGCTGCACGCGCTCGGCACGCGCTTGATGAGGCAGGACGACCTGCAATCGGTCCTGCGCGAAGTGATGCAGGCGGCGAGCGAATTGCTGCGCGCCGACAAGGCCACGGTGCAGGTCTGCGACCAGGAACAGCTCAAGCTGGTCGGCTCGATCGGATTCGGGGAACAGTCCCTCGACCAAATCCAGGCCATCGGCTGCGACGGATTGCCCACCTGCGCCGCGGCGCTGCGCAGGCGCGCGCGCGTCGTGGTGGAGGATCTCAAGCACGATCCGGCGTTTGCCGGACTTTCCCACGTGACCGGACCGCTGAATCTGCGCGGCGCGATTTCCACGCCGTTGCTGGCCGACGACGGGTCGGTCGCAGCGATGCTCTCCCTGTATTTCACGCATCCGTGGAAGATCCAGCCGCACGCGCTGCGCATGCTCGATCTGTACGCCCAGCAGGCGATGGTGCAGATCCAGCGCGCGCGCAGCGGCAAGGATGCCGCGTGGCTCGCCGCGATCGTCACGTCCTCGCACGACGCCATCGTCAGCAAGGATCTGAACGGCATCATCACCAGCTGGAACAAGGGCGCGGAATGGTTGTTCGGGTACACCGCCGAAGAAGTCATCGGCAATCCGATCACCATGCTGATGCCACCTGACCGGGTCGACGAGGAGCCGGGCATCCTCGCCCGCATCCACGCCGGCGAGATCGTGGATCATTTCGAGACCGTGCGCCGCCGCAAGGACGGCACGTTGCTTGAGGTATCACTCACCATCGCGCCGATCCGCGACGCGCAGGGTCGTATCGTCGGTGCCTCCAAGATCGCCCGCGACATCACCGCCCGCAAGCGTGCCGAGCGCGCGATGCGCGAATCCGACCGGCGTTTCCGCGCTCTGGTGGAAGCCAGTTCGGACGTCGTCTACAGCATGAGCGCCGACTGGCTCGAGATGCGCCAGTTGCAGGGGCGCAGCTTCATCGCGGACACGGCGTCGGTGAAACGCAACTGGATCGACGAATATATTCCCGAGGACGAGCGTTCGCGCGTCTGGGACGCCATCCACGCGGCGATCCGCGACAGGCGCATGTTCATACTGGAGCACCGCGTGCTGCGTATCGACGGTAGCGAGGGCTGGACGCTCTCGCGCGCGGTGCCGGTAATGGACGAGCGGGGCGAGATTCTCGAGTGGTTCGGCATGGCCGCCGACATCACCGCGCGCAAGGAGGCCGAACGCGGGCGCGAGGCCCTGCTCGCGCGCGAGAGCGAGGCGCGGGAGGAAGCCGAGATCCTGGTCGAGTCCGCGCACCTGCTTTCCAGCGAGATGGCATACGGGGAACTGGCGCAGAAGCTGACCCACCTCGCCACGCGCCTGACGGGCGCCCAGTTCGGTGCGTTCTTCCAGAACGTGGTGAACGAGGAGGGCGACTCGTACGAGCTTTACTCGCTGTCGGGAGCGGAACGGTCGGATTTCGAAAACATGCCGATGCCGACGAAATCGCCGCTGTTCAAGCCGGTTTTCGAGGGGCGCGGATCGGTGCGTTGCGACGACGTGCGCAAGCACCCGGATTACGGCAAGGGCAGGCACCACGGTCCGCCGCCGGGACACCCGCAGGTGCGCAGCTACCTGGCGGTCCCCGTCATCTCGCGCACCGGCAAGGTCTACGGCGGGCTGTTCTTCGGGCATGCGTCGTGCAACGTGTTCGGCGAGCGCGCTGAACGTCTGGTGCAGGGCATTGCTGTGCAGGCCGCGATCGTGCTGGACAACGTTCGGGCATACCAGAACATGGCCGAATCGGAGGCGCGCTTCCGGCAGATGATCGACGCGCTGCCGACGCCGGTCTTTACCACTGATCCGCAGGGCCGCATCACGCATTTCAATCCCGCTTCCGTGGAGTTCGCCGGGCGCACGCCGGAAGCAGGCAAGGACCGATGGTCCGTGGGCTGGAAGCTGTATCGGGCCGATGGCTCCTTCATGCCGCATGACCAGTGCCCGATGGCGATCGCGCTGAAGCAGGATCGCCCGATCTTCGGTGGCATCGAGGTGATCGCGGAGCTGCCTGATGGCAGACGCCGCTGGTTCACGCCGTACCCGACGCCGCTGCACGATGCGAACGGCAAGCTGGTCGGCGGCATCAACATGCTGGTGGAGATCAGCGAGCGCAAGCGCCAGGAGCAGGCGCTGGTGGATGCGCATCTGCGAACCGAGAGCATGCGTCGTCTGTATGAGGCGATCCTGGACAACACGCCGGACCTTGCCTACATCTTCGACCTCGACCACCGCTTCGCTTACGCGAACGCGATGCTGCTGAAAATGTTGGGCAGAACCTGGGACGAAGCGATCGGCAAGAACTGCCTGGAGCTGGGTTATCCGGAATGGCACGCGGCCATGCACGACCGCGAGATCGAGCAGGTGATCGCCACCAGGCTGCCGGTACGCGGACAGGTGCCCTTTACGAGCACATTCGGCGAGCGGATGTACGACTATCTGTTCGTGCCGGTGATCGGGCCCGACGGCGAGGTGGAAGCGATCGCCGGCACGACCCGCGACATCACCGACCAGAAGCAGATCGAACACAACCTACGCGCCGAGGAAGACCGCAAGACCTTCCTGCTGACGCTCGCCGACGCGCTGCGCAGCCTGCGCGACTCGGGCGAAGTGCAGCACGCCGCCTGCACGGCGCTCGCGCAGCGCCTCCGTTGCGATCGCGTCTATTTCGTGGAGGTCAACGAAAACGAGGATCGCGCCTTCGTGCTGCCGGATTACCATCGCTCCGATCTGCCCAGCGTGACCGGCGAATACGACCTTGCGGGCATGGAAGAACTGCTCGCCAGGGTGCGAGAGGGGCAGCCGCTGGTCGTGGACGACGCGCGGAAGGAGCCCCTGCCGCAAACCCTGCGCACGCTGCTGGAGTCACTCGACATCCAGGCGCTGGCCGCGAGTACCCTGGTCAAGCGCGGGAAGTTGAGCTGGGCGCTGGTTGCGGCCCACGCGCGACCGCGCGAATGGCGGCCGGAAGAGATCTCGCTGATGGGCGAGGTCGCCGAGCGTGCCTGGGAAGCGGTGGAACGCGCACAGGCCGTCAATGCGCTGCGCGAGGCGCACGCGCAGGCCGACCAGCATGCACGTACGCTGGACAGCACCATGTCGTCGGTGCGCGATCTGGTGTTCCGCTATACGCCGGACGGGCGCTTCGATTTCGCCAATCAGGCGATGCTCGACCGGCTGCGCATGAGACGCGAGGATGTGATCGGAAAGAGCATGGAAGAAATGGAATTCTCGCCCGAGACCGCGGAGGCAGTCCGGCAGGACCTGCAGCGCGTGCTGGAAACCCGCGCACCCGTCGAGGGCGAGACGCCTTACGCCAATCCTTCCAGCCTGGGTGGCCATTTCGCGTACAAGCTGGCGCCGATCTTCGATGCCCAGGGTGAAGTGAAGTTGATCGCCGGCACCGCGCTCGACATTTCCGACCGCAAGCGCAACGAGATGCTGCTCGCCGAGCAGAAGAACGTGCTGGAGCTGATCGCCACCGGCTGCGAGCTGCCGGAATGCCTCAGGGAGCTGACCGCCTCCGCCTCGCGGCTGGACCCCCACACCCGCGCGGCAGTACTGCTGGCCGACGACCATCGCCGCAGCTTCCGTGAGGTCTTCGCCGCGCATATCCCGGACGCTTTCAGCGATGGCATCACGGGAGTGCCGATCAATGAACTGGCGATTGGAACCTGTGGCACCGCGGTGTTCGAAGGCCACCCGGTGGTCTGCGCCGATATCGCGGGCGACGAACACTGGTCCCCGGAATGGCGCGACCTGTGCGTCGCCAATGGCATGCGCGCAGGCTATTCGGCTCCGATCTTCGAACCCCACGGCAAGGCGATCGGTTCGTTCTTCCTTGCATTCGATCGGGCCGGCGCACCGGACGAGTGGCATCGCCGCATCGCCGATTTCGGTGCGCACGTCGCGAGCATCGCGATCGCGAACAAGCGCGCGGAAGCCGCGGTGCGCAAGAGCGAGGCGGAGCTGGCACAGGAACTTGCCGATACGCGTCTGCTGCAGGGCGTGAGCACGGAGCTGCTGAGCGAAACCGATCCGGATGCGCTGTACTCGCGCATCGTGGACGCCGCATCCGCGCTGATGCGATCGGATGCAGCGAGTCTGCAGATGTTCCATCCCGAGCGCGGCCAGCGCGGCGAACTGCGCCTGCTGGCGCACCGAGGTTTTTCCGAAGAGGCCGCGAAGACGTGGGAATGGCTCGATGCCGACGACGGTACCGCTTGCGCAATGGCGCTCGGGACGGGCAGGCGGATCATCATCAAGGACATCCGCGAATGCGCGGCGATGATCGGGGATCGCCACATGGCCGCGTTCGAAGGTTCGGGCATTCGTGCGGTGCAGACCACCCCGCTGTTCTCCCGCAATGGCAAGCTGGTCGGCATGCTCTCGACGCACTGGCGCGAGTCGCACGAACCGTCTCCGCGCCGGTTGGGGCTGCTGGAGGTGCTGGGCCGTCAGGCGGCGGACCTGATCGAGGGCCGTCGTGCAGAGCAGAAGCTGCTGGAACTCAACAATTTCCTCGAGCGGCGGGTGGCCGAGCGCACCGCCGAACTGGTCGAAAGCGAGCGCCGTGTCCGCGACATGGCCTCGCAGTTGACGATGGCCGAGCATGCCGAGCGGCGGCGGATCAGCCAGATCCTGCACGACGACCTGCAGCAGCAGTTGCACAGCATCCAGATGAAGCTCGCTTCCGCGCGCAACGCGCTCGGGCGCGGCGAGGAGGCCAAGACACTGCGGCATCTGACCGACGCCGAGCAGTGGAGCGGCGAGGGCGTGGAAACCGCGCGCCGGCTGACCGTGGATCTCAGCCCGCCGATCCTGAAGAGCGAAGGCCTGGCCGAGGCGCTGGACTGGCTGGTCACGCAGATGCGCGAGATGCACGGCCTGCACGTGGCCGTGAGCGGCGATCGCGACCTGCGGATGCACGACGATGCCAAGCGCGTGCTGATCTACCAGATCGTGCGCGAACTGCTGTTCAACATCGTCAAGCACGCCGGCACCCATCAGGCGCGTATCGAACTGCGCCGCAGCGAGGGCATGCTGGACGTGTGCGTGCTGGACGAAGGCAAGGGTTTCGAGCCGGAGCAACTGCGCAAGGAAGGCCGGCGCAAGGCCGGTGGCTTCGGCTTGACCAGTGCGCACGAGCGGCTCAACCTGCTGGGCGGCGGCATCGAAGTGGATTCCGCGCCCGGCATCGGCACCGCGATCGTGCTGCACGTGCCGTTGCACCGCAGCGCTGACGACGTGATTGATGCAGATGCGGATGCGCAGGCAGCGGATACGGAAGACCTGTTCCGGTGAACGCGGACCGACCAACGGAAGGGTACATGAGCAGCAACGTCTATATCGTCGAGGACAACGATCGCATGCGCGCACTGCTGCGCGACTGGATCGGCGAATTGCCGGGACTGTCCGTGTGTGGCGCAGCAGCCACCGCGGAAACCGCCCTGGAGGAATTGCCGGGCTTGCGGGTGGATCTCGCCGTGATAGACATGTCGCTGCCTGCGATGGGCGGCATCGAGCTGGTCGCTGCATTGCGCGAGCAGCGGCCGGAAATGCGTTGCCTGATCCTGTCAGGTCACAACGAAAAGAGTTACGTCGAGCGCGCGCTCGCAGCCGGTGCGCAGGGGTACCTCTTGAAAGGTGAGCCTGCCGAAATCGAAAATGCCATCACGAAGGTGTTGTCGGGAGAGCAATATCTGAGCGCGAGCCTCAAGGGTGCGTTGGCGACTCCACGCGCCTAGGCGGTACGGGTAGAGTTACGTTGTGAACGCCCGGGGAAGGCGGAGCGGCGGGAAAATGGGGACCACGCGACATCGCGAAGGAGGCATCGCCATCGAGAGCGAGGCGATCGCCGTTGCCGTGGCGCGCCCAAGGGCCAGGGCTGCGCGTCGCAGGGAAGATGCGGAAGTCAGCCGCGGCCAGGCCAATCTCGCCCTGGTCGCCGATGTGACGGGCGAGTGCCTGCGGCTGTCCTCGCCGGACGAAATCATGCAGGTGGCCGGCGCCAGGATCGGCGCGCATCTGGGCGTGGCGTTATGCCTGTTCGTGGACGTCAACGAGAGGCGTGACGAGGCCACGCTGGATCCCGTCTGGCGTGCGGAGGGTATTCCCGGGATTCCGCGCACGCTGCGCATTTCCGATTACGCAAGCGAGGCGTTCCGGCAGGCCGCGCGTGCCGGCGAAGTCGTGGTCGTCCACGACGCCCGGACGGATCCGCGCACCCGCGGCAGCGTGAGGCCGCGCTTGCCCCTGCACGCGCACGTCAGTGTGCCGTTCCAGCGTGACGGCGAATGGCGGTTCCTGCTGGTCGTGGCGAATCCGGAGGCGCGCGAGTGGCGCACAGACGAGGTCGCGTTGATCCGCGATCTGGCGAACCGGATTGTTCCCTGTGTCGAGCGCGCGCGGATCGAGCAGGCGCTGCTCGAATCGGAACAGAAATACCGCACCCTCTTCGAATCCATCACCGATGGCTACTGCGCCGGCGACGTGATCTTCGACGACGACGGCCGGGCGGTGGACATCGTCTATCTGGATTCCAACCAGGCTGCGGCGAGACTGACCGGCGTGGAGTTCGCGGGCAAGCGTTTCTCGGAGATCTATCCGGAATACCAGCCCAAATGGATCGCGCTATTCGAGGAAGTGGCGCTGAGCGGCGCGCCGCGCCGCATGGAACTGTTCGCGAGTGCGCTGTCCACCTGGATCGACCTCAGCGTGTTCAAGGTGGGCGGCGCGCAAAGCCGGCGCGTGGCGGTGTTCTTCAAGGACATCACGATGCGCAAGCAGGCCGAAGCGGCCTTGCACGAGCTGAATGCGACGCTCGAGGCGCGCGTGGATGCGCGCACCGCCGAGTTGGTCGAAAGCGAGCGGCAACTGCGGCATGCAACTTCGCTGCTGACCATGGCCGAGCAGGAGGAACGCAGCCGCATAAGCCAGGTGCTGCACGATGACCTGCAACAGCAGTTGCACAGCGTGCAGATGAAACTGGGCGTCGCCCGCCAGCAGGCTGGGCGCGGCCACGTGGACAAGGCCATGCAGCACATGGCCGAAGCCGAGGCCTGGATCGTACAGGCCATACAGATCACCCGGCAGCTCACGGTGGAGCTGAGTCCGCCCATCCTGAAATCCGAGGGGCTCGCCGAGGCGCTGGAATGGCTGGTCACTCAAATGCGCGAGAAGCACGACCTGAACGTGTTGTTGGTGGCGGACGATCATCCGCGCCTGCCCGAGGCCATGCGCGTGCTGGTGTTCCAGATCGTGCGCGAGCTGCTGTTCAACATCGTCAAGCACGCCGGCACCGATCACGCCACCGTCGAACTGCGCGGCGATGCCGACGACGTGATCGTCTGCGTGCGCGACGAGGGCAGGGGCTTCGTGTGCGATGCCGCCGCGGAACGGATACGTCGCACCGGCGGTTTTGGCCTGCCGAGCGTACGCGAGCGGCTGGCGCTGTTCGGGGGCCGGATGGAGATCGAATCCGCGCCGGGTGCGGGAACGCGCGTATCGTTGTGGCTGCCGGTATGGGCCAAGTCCCACCTCACCGAGCCCGTGCCCGATCGTTGAACGGCAGGCCGGGCTCCGCCGTGTGCCGCCGCGGATCGCGCTACTTCGCCGCGGCCTTGCGGAAGCGCCCCAGCCCCTTGCCGCGCTGCCCGGCATCTTCTTCGGCCGGCGGCGGTTCATCCCGCTCGATCGCCAGCCAACCGGCGGCATTGCTGGCGTTGACGTAATCGATCACTTCGGCAACGGGCACGCCGCTTGCGGCCGCAAGATCGGCTGGCGTGGCGGGCTCCTTCATCATCGCGGTGGCGATGCGGAAGTGGCGCGGGAATTCGCGTTCGGTTTGTGGCCAGCGTGCCAGCTTGTAACGTTCGCCATAGTGCAGGCCGCGCGCGAGGATTCCCGGCGTGGCGACCAGGCCGGCGAACCAGCGCAACCGTGCCAATGGATAGGGCTTGCGCTGGCGCGCGGCGGTGAGCGCGGCGGCATCCAGCGGCTGCAGCGCGGAGGGCTTTTGCTCCAGCGGTTCCTTCAGGGGCTTCAGCGCCTCTTCCGCGTAATAGACATCGCGTTCGGGATCGATGACCAGTTCGGAACCGGCCACGCGCATGGCCTGCGCGGGCGGGCGCCGCACCAGCAGGTCGGCGATGTTGACCGGCTCGGGATCGGACTCTGCGGGCTTGGCCGCCGGTTCCGGCGCAGCTTCCGGTTTAGGCGGAGGCAGGTCGGCTACTGCGGCAAGGTTCATCACGCTCGCGGTGCGGGGCTTTTCGACCGGCTTCGAGGCCGCTTTCGGGGCCGGCGCAGGCGCGGGCTTCGGTGCAGTTTCGGCTGCGGATTGCGCGGGCGATCCGGCAGGTTCCGCGCCGCGCAGTGCGGCCTCGCTGTTGTGGATCGTGCCCGCCGCCTGCTCCAGTACCGCGGCGAGCGCATCGTCATCCAGCGGTTTGGCCAGGACCAGGTCGGAACCCTGCACCTGGCCCGAGCGCGCGAAGGTGATCACGTGCTTGCCGGCGCCGTGGGCCTTCAGCCAGGCCATGTGCCCGAACATGCTGTCCATGTCCACGACCACCAGCTCGGCGCCGGCCAGGTCGGACCATTCCCAATAATGCGAGAGGCGGCCGGTGAGCCGGCCCAGCGCCTCCCGGAACAGGTCCGCATCGCGGGCTTCGAGTTCGGAGAGGGCGATTTTCAAACGACTCATCGCGGACGCTTCCTTCTTCTTGAACGCGGGCATGGACGCGGGCATTGTCTATGGTTCCTCGAGGATTGGCCAGAGAACCCCGGCTCACTCTGCGGTGAGGGTGGCTGCTCCCGTACTGCAGCATTCGTGCCTGATGCACCGTGATCCGCCTCTCGGCGGCGGTGAACAAAGGTAAAGGCGTGGTCAGGCCGCTTCGGACTGCGGCGCCCTGGCTTGCATCGTCCACAGCGCGGCATAGCGGCCATCACGCGCCAGCAGTTGCGCGTGGGTGCCGCGCTCGACGATGCGGCCGTGGTCCAGCACCAGGATTTCGTCCGCATCCACGATCGTGGACAGCCGGTGCGCCACGATCAGGGTGGTGCGCCCGCGCGCGATTTCGGCGAGTTCGGCCTGGATCACCTTCTCGGTGCGCGTATCCAGCGCGGAAGTCGCCTCGTCGAATACGAGGATGGCCGGACGCTTGAGCAGCGCGCGCGCGATCGCCACGCGCTGCTTCTCGCCGCCCGACACTTTCAATCCGCGCTCGCCGACCTGGGTCTTGTAGCCTTGCGGCAGCGAGAGCACGAACTCGTGGATGTGCGCGGCTTTCGCGGCGGCTTCCACTTCCTCGCGACTGGCGCTCGGCCGGCCGTAGGCGATGTTGTAGTAAATGGTGTCGTTGAACAGCACGGTGTCCTGCGGGACGATGCCGATCGCCGCGCGCAAGGATTCCTGCGTGACCGCGCGGATGTCCTGATCGTCGATCGTGACCCGCCCGGCGGAGACGTCGTAGAAGCGGAACAACAGGCGCGACAGCGTGGACTTGCCCGCGCCGGTGGCGCCCACCACCGCAACCGTGCGGCCCGACGGAATCTCGAAATCCACGTCGTGCAGGATCTGCCGCTGCGGGTCGTAGGCGAAGGACACGTTCTCGAAACGCACGTTGGCGCCGTGCAGTTGCAACGGCTTGGCATCGGGCGCGTCGCCGATCTCGGCATGTTCGTCCAGCAGCGCGAACATGCGCTCCATGTCGATGATGCCCTGTTTGATCTGGCGGTAGGTGAAGCCGAGCATGTTCAGCGGGATCGCCAGTTGCAGCAGCCAGCCATTGACCATCACGATGTCGCCGACCGACAGCGTGTGCGCGGCCACGCCGCTGGCGGCCATCGCCATCAGCAGGGTCAGGCCGAGCGCGATCACCAGCGCCTGCGCGCCGTTCAGCACCGCCAGCGAGGATTCGGTCTTCACCGCCGCGTCCTCGTAACGGCGCAAGGCGGCGTCGTAGCGGCGCGCCTCGAATTCCTCGTTGCCGAAATACTTCACCGTCTCGTAGTTCAGCAGGCTGTCCACCGCGCGCGCGTTGGACAGGCTTTCCTCGTCGTTCATCACGCGCACGCCGGCGGTGCGCCACTCGCTGATCCAGATGGTCGCGGCGATGTAGATGGCCATCGTCACCAGGGTCACCACCGCGTAGCGCCAGTCGAACTGGCGCAGCAGCAGGGCAATCACGACGAGTATTTCGAACAGCGTGGGCACGATGTTGAACACCACCCAGCCCAGCAGGTTGTAAACACCGCGCGTCCCGCGCGAGATATCGCGGCCGACGCCGCCCGTGTGGCGGTCGAGGTGGAACCGCAGCGACAACTGGTGCAGATGGCGGAATGCATCGAGGCCCGACGCGCGCATCGCGCGCTGGCTGACGCGCTCGAACACCGTGTCGCGCAACTGTCCGAACAACGTGCCGATCAGGCGCAGCACGCCGTAGAGGGCGATCAGCGCGACCGGAACGGTGAGGGATGCCACGCGCGGATCGAGGTGGTCCACGATTTCCTTGAACGCGACCGGCACGTACACCGTGGCGATTTTCGAGATCACCAGCAACGCGCCGGCGATCAGCATCCGCCCGGGGAAGTCCTTGATGTAGGGCCACAGCATGGCCAGCACGCGGCGGGTGCCGCCGCGGGGAATGGCGTGCCCGTGATCGGGTTCGGTCGCCGCGCCTTCGGTGCCGCCGGATGCCTGCGCCGGGGCTGAACTCGCGTCGGCGGGGGATCCCTCCGCGGACTCGCTCACGGTGGCGGTCTCGTCCTCGCTGCGCGGCGCCGCGACGGCATGCGGGCTCACCGCGCCCTCGGGCTTTTCGGCCGGATCGGTACCGGGCGTGTTCGATCGGGAACTCATCAGGCGATCATGGGGGCGCGGGATCAAGGGTTCCAGTGCGATCCGCTAAACTTCCGTTTTTCCGCACTCGCGCTGCCATGACTTTCCGCACCCGCTTCGCTCCCAGTCCAACCGGTTACCTGCACATCGGTGGTGCGCGCACGGCTCTGTACTGCTGGCTGGAAGCGCGCCATCGCGGCGGGCAGTTCATCCTGCGGGTGGAAGACACCGATCGCGAACGCTCCACCGACGAAGCGGTGCAGGCCATCCTCGATGGCATGAACTGGCTCGGCCTCAAACCCGACGAGGGCCCGTTCTTCCAGACCCAAAGGATGGATCGCTACCGCGCGGTCGCGCAGCAATTGCTGGACGCGGGCAAGGCGTACTGGGCGTACGAGTCGAAGGAGGAACTCGAGGCCATCCGCGCAGCCGCCATGGCTGCGGGCGAAAAGCCGCGCTACAACGGCGCGTACCGCGATCGCAACGAACCGTATCGCGAGGATCCCAATCGCGTGCTGCGCTTCAGGAACCCGCGCGAGGGCAGCGTGGTGTTCGATGACAAGGTCAAGGGCCGCATCGAGTGGGGCAACGCGGAACTGGATGATCTGGTGCTGGTCCGCTCGGACGGTTTCCCCACCTACAACTTCGCGGTGGTGGTGGATGACATCGACATGGGCATCACCGAGGTGATCCGCGGCGACGACCACGTCAACAACACGCCACGCCAGATCAACATTTATCACGCATTGAACGCGCCGGTGCCGAGCTTCGCACACCTGCCGATGATCCTGGGGCCGGACGGGCAGAAGCTGTCCAAGCGGCACGGTGCGGTCGGGGTGATGCAATATCGCGAGGACGGCTACCTGCCGCATGCCTTGCTGAATTACCTGGTCCGGCTGGGCTGGTCGCACGGCGACCAGGAGATTTTCTCGATCGAGGAAATGATCGGGCTGTTCGACATCGCCGACGTGAACCAGTCGGCCTCGCGCTTCGATTTCGCCAAGCTCGGCTGGCTGAACCAGCAATACCTGAAGAACGACAATCCGCTCGAGGTCGCGCGCGAACTCGCCTGGCATCTCAACCGGTTCGGCATCGATCCGTCAGCGGGCGGCCCGTGCCCGGTGGACGTGGTGATTGCGCTGCGCGACCGCGTGCAGACGCTGAAGGAAATGGCCGAGCGCGCGCGCATCTGGTACGCGCCGATCGAACAGTGGGACGACAAGGCGGTCGCCAAGCATCTGCGCGCCGAGGGCGCGGCCGATGTGCTGCGCGCCGCGCACGTGAAATTCGGATCGTTGGACGATTGGTCGCCAACGGCAATCCATTCCGCCATCGAGCAACTCGCTGTCGAGTGCAACGTGGGCATGGGCAAGGTCGCGCAGCCGCTGCGGGTGGCGATCACCGGCACGCAGGTCTCGCCATCCATCGAACACACCATTTATCTTGCGGGGCGGGATGAGGCGCTTCGCAGGATTGATGCGGCAATCGAACTTTCAAGCCGCTCGCCCTGAGCGTAGGCCCGCAGGGCCGGAGCCGAAGGGAAGGGCGCTTCGACTCCGCTCGCTGCGCGAGCTACGCTCAGCGCGAACCGGCATGCAGCACTCCGCGTGAACGAGCTCCTTCAAAAAATCACCCAGGGCGTGAATCCGGATTCGCCGGACGCGTTCATGCGCATCTTCGCGAACATCATGGCGCTGGTGCCGTGGTGGCCGCTGGTCTGGATGACCGTCGTTTGCATCATGGTGGGTGCGGCGCTGGGTTGGTGGCGCCGGCGCGTGTGGCTTGGCATCGGGCTGGCGCTCGTGCTCGGTCCGATCGGCTGGTTCATGCTGTGGATGTTCCCGCCTGGTGTGAGGAAGAAGCCGGAACGCGCGCCGGATTTCCCGGTCACCCGCAAGCGGTAGAATGCGCCGATGGCCACGCACCGCCCCAAATCGCACCACCATCATCACGATGCCGCCGGTTTCGTCCGCGAGGTCGAGGCGGCCAGCCGCGCGCGCGGCCTGCGCCTGACGCCGTTGCGGCACGAGGTGCTGAACCTGATCGCGCGCGCGCGCAAGCCAGTCAAGGCCTACGACCTGCTGGAATCCTTGCGCGACAGTCACGCCGGTGCGGCGCCGCCCACCATATACCGCGCGCTGGATTTCCTTCTCGAACACGGGTTCATCCACAAGCTGGAATCCGTCAACGCGTACGTGTACTGCCAGCATCCGAGCGAAGCGCACCAGGTGCCGTTCCTGATCTGCGACGTCTGCGAGGGCGCGACCGAGCTCTGCGACGACGGCGCCGTGGCCGGCCTGATCGAAAAGCGCGCCGGCGCACTGGGTTTCCGTGCGAAGGCCCAGACGCTCGAAGTGCATGGGGTCTGCAAGAGCTGCCGGGCACCCTAGGAATCTCGGCGGGTATTGACTATTCAGTCCGGTTCCTGCGCTCCGCGCCGGCCAATCTGCCTTCGCTCGCGACGGTTTGCGAAGATTCCGCAGGCCCGTCCCGTCTCCATCCTTTGCGTGAAATGTTATACTGTTACAAATCCGCCGCCGAGCGGTTTTGCACGGGCAAGGACATTCCAGCGTGAGCACCCCTTCCGAGAGCATGGACGTCTCCAGAATCGCGGTTATCCGCGTCAGCCCGCTTGCGGTCGCGGCCGATCGCGTCGGTGCCACTGCGTCGTTCCTGTGCGCGGTGCATTGCGCCTTGCTGCCGTTCGTGATCGCATTGCTGCCGCTGATCGGGCTGGGTTTTCTTGCCGACCATCGTTTCGAGCGCGTGTTCGTCGCCTGCGCGGCGGCCCTGGCGTCGGTGACGATCCTCACCGCCTGGCGGCGGCACCGCAAGCTGAACGCGCTGTTCCTGCTGCTGCCGGGGATCGCGCTGCTGCTGAGCGGGATAGCGATAAACATCGGCCGCCACGAGTGGCTGCACACAGGGTTGGTGGTTTGCGGCGGCGTGCTGGTGGCCAGCGCGCATGTCGTGAACCTGGTGCTCTCGAACCGGCACGTGCATGGGCCGGATTGCCGGCACGCATGAGCTGATCGCGGGCCATCCGCTTCGGCCGCAGCCAGCCGCTATCGGCGATCAGTCCGTGATTGTGTAACGTCGCGGTGCTTCCTAGCATCACCGGATGGCCCACGCCCACGATCACTCAGCAGCACACGGTTCGCAGGCTGGTCGCGCACTGGGCTTCGCGTTAGCGTTGACCTGCCTGATGCTGGCCGTCGAAGCGGCCGGAGGATGGTGGTCGCATTCCCTGGCATTGCTGGCCGACGCCGGCCACATGCTGGTGGATGCCGCCTCATTGCTGCTGGCGCTGGCCGCCGCGCATTTCGCATCGAGGCCAGCCGATGCACGGCGCAGCTTCGGCTATGCACGACTGGAAGTGCTGGCCGGTTTCGTCAATGCGCTGGTGCAAGTGCTGCTGGTCGCCTGGATCGTGTATGAGGCGATCCGGCGGCTGCTCGATCTCCACGAGGCCGAAATCCGTTCCGGCGTGATGCTCGGGGTCGCGCTGACCGGCCTGCTGGTGAACCTGGTCGTGCTGCGCATGCTGCGAGAGAGGGAGAGTGACGATCTCAACGCCGCCGCGGCCAGCCTGCACGTACTGGGCGATCTGCTCGGCTCGCTCGCGACGGTCGCCGCGGCGTTGCTGGTGCGTTACCTGCACTGGACCTGGGCCGATCCCGGCCTGTCGCTGCTGGTGTCGCTTTTGATCCTGCGCGGCGCATGGCAGTTGCTCCAGCGGTCCTCGCACATCCTGCTGGAAGGCGTGCCGGAAGGCCTGCGCACCGAAGACATCCGTGCCACGCTGGTCGCGAGCGACGCAGCGATCGTCGAGGTCCATCACGTGCATGTGTGGCAGATCGCGTCGGGCAAGCGCATGGCCACGCTGCACGCGCGATTGTGCGAAGGCGCGGATCCGCAGGCCGGCCTGGTCAAGATCAAGCGCGTGCTGCGCGAGCGGTTCGCGATCGACCACGCCACCGTGGAGATCGAACAAGGTGTGTGCGCCGACGAGGTGCACGATTGCGCGCCGGGGGAAACGCACCGGCACTGATCACGTCAGTGCGTGACGCGCTCGCCGCCGATCCAGGTTTCGCGGACGCGCAGATCGGCATCCAGCACGGCGAGATCCGCACGATATCCCGCTGCGATGCGACCGAGTTCGTGATCGAGCCCGAGGAAAGCGGCCGGATAATTCGACGCCATGCGCAGGGCTTCCTCCAGCGGCACGCCGAGCGATCCGACCGTGTTGCGCACCGCGCTCGCCATGTCCAGCGCGGAACCGGCCAATGTGCCGTCCGCCGTGGAGCAGCGGCCGTCGCGGCATTCGATGCGGCGACCGTCGAGTGCGAAAGAAGTCGAGTCGCCTCCGACCGGGGGCATCGCGTCGGTCACCAGCATCAATTTGCCGCGCGGCTTGGCCGCGAGCGCGATGCGCAACGTGGCCGGGTGCACGTGATGGCCGTCCACGATCAGGCCGCACCAGCTTTCCGCGTCTTCCAGCGCCGCACCGACCACGCCGGGTTCGCGGCTTTGCATGGGCGTCATCGCGTTGAACAGGTGGGTGAAGCCGCGCAAGCCGGCGTCCAGCGCGGCGCGCGTTTGCGTGTAACTCGCCGCGGTGTGTCCGGCGCAAACCCGTACGCCGCGCGCGGTGAGTTCGCGAATGGCTTCCGCCGGCACGCATTCGGGCGCCAGCGTCAGCACGGTGCGACCGTTGCGCAGCGAGCGCGCCAGATCGAGCTCGCCTGGGGTCGGCGAGCGGAATTGCGCCGCGTCGTGGACGCCCTTGCGCGCCGGCGCGAGGAAAGGGCCTTCCAGGTGGATGCCGAGCACGCCCGGAACCCCTTGAGCGATCGCGGCATCGACCGCGGCGACCGCCGCACGCATGGTCTCTCCATCGGCGCTGATCAGCGTCGGCAGCAAGCCCGTGGTGCCGAACCGGCGATGCGCCCGGGCCATCCGCGCGATCGTCTCGATACTCGGCGCCTCGTTGAACAGCACGTCGCCGCCACCATTGACTTGGACGTCGATGAACCCGGGCGCGAGATACGCGCCGTGCAGGTCGTGGCGCTGCGCCTCTGCGGCCTCCAGTTCGCGCAACGGTGCGACGGAAGCGATGCGCGCGCTTTCCAGCAGCACGCCCAGGCCTTCTTCGAGCCCGAAGTCGGTCAGCACGCGTGCGTTGTGCAGAAGATGCTTCACAATGTTTCGGTCACCTTGTTGAGATACGGCGGTACGTCGGGATCGCGACCGCGCGCCAGCGCGAGGGTGTTGGCCGCACGATAGAACGCATTCACGGTCAGCAACGGCGTGAAGGCCGGGTGCGGCGACGACGGCAGCGGCAGATGGTGTTCGCCGCCCGTGCCCGGTTGCGCCAGCCACACCCGCGCGCCGCGCGCGCGGAAGTTTTTCGCGACCTGCAGCGTGCTTTCGGCGCTCCCGTCATCCTGCACGAACGCGAGCACGGGAAAATCCGGGCCGACGATCGCCATCGGCCCGTGCATCACTTCCGCGCTGCTGAAAGCCTCGGCGTGCAGGCCGCAGGTTTCCTTCAGCTTGAGCGCGTCTTCCTGCGCGGCGGCCAGGCCCAGCCCGCGACCGACCACGAAGAGGTCGCGCGCATCGGCAAGCCCTGCGCTCATCTCCGACCAGTCGCAGTTCCATGCTTTGCGCAGCGCCTGAGGCAAGCGTTCCAGCGCGGCAGCGAGCGCCGCATCTTCGTTCCATGCTGCCGCAAGCTGCAGCAGCGCGGACAGGGAGCACAGGTAGCTCTTGGTCGCGGCGACGCTGGTTTCGGGACCTGCGCGCAACGGAATCAAATGGTCCGCGAGCGAACCCAGCGGCGAATCGGTGGCGTTGACCAGCGCGACCACGCAGGCGCCGGAAGCGCGCGCCAGCTCCGCGTTGCGCAGCAGGTCCGGGCTGCGCCCGGATTGCGAGATCGCGATGAACAGCGCGTCCTGCAGCCGCGGCTCCGCGGCGTAGACCGAACCGATGGAAGGGGACGCCGATGCGGTGACAAGCCCGAGCTGCGTCTCGAACAGGTACTTCGCAAACGTGGCCGCGTGATCCGAACTGCCGCGCGCGCAGGTGACGATGAAGCGAGGCGGCTGCTTGCGCAATCGCCTGGCGAGTTCGCCGACGGCTTGTGCATTGGCGGGCAACTGGCGTGCGATCGCCTCGGCGGCTTCCTGCGCTTCCGCGAACATGCGCGTGGCCTGCGGCGCGGTTCCTGTCTGCATCAGCGGCGCATTCATCGCGGTTGCGGCGGCGGGGCCGTGGAACCGCGTATCACGAGTTCCGGGCTGAAGCCTTCGTTGCCGATCGCCGGTTGCGCGGGCTCATCGTCCAGTTGCGCGATCAGCAGTTGCGCTGCGTGCCGCGCGATGGTTTCCGTCGCCTGGCGCGCGGTGGTCAGCGCGGGCCAGGATTGCTTCGAGAACGGACTGTCCTCGAAACCGGCGATCGAAAGCTCGCCCGGCACTTCGATGCCGGCGGACTTGGCAGCGGCGAGCACGCCGGCGGCGATCTCGTCGTTGGAACCGAAAATCGCTGTGGGCCGCTGCTTCAACGCGAACAGCTTGCGTGCCGCGCGGAAGCCGTCCTCGAACGAGTAGTCGCCGTGCACGATCAGCTTCTTGTCGAGCGGGATCGCGTAATCCTTCAGGGCGGCTTCGTAGCCCTTGTAGCGCTCGGGGCTGGAGCGATGCGCGGTCCCGCCCCAGATGAAGCCGATGTGCTGGTGTCCAAGCTGGATCAGGTGCTCGGTGATGTCGTACGCGGCGTCGCGATCGTCCACGAACACGCAGGGGAAGCCGTCGTCCGGGTCTTCCGCCGCCGAGAGGATGCGGACGAAACGGATGTTGTTGGTGGCGAGGAACTTGATCAGGCCCATGCGCTCGGACATCGGCGGCGCGAGGATCAAGCCCGCCAGTCGTGCGTGCCGCACCAAGTCGCGCAGTTCCTCCGCGAGCGTGGCGGAAGCGGAATCGCAGGGATGGATCTGCAGGCCGTAACCACGCTCGCGGCATACCGACAGCGCGCCGTTCTGCACGCTGATGATGTAGTGCGGGTTCGGGTTGTCGTATACCAGTCCGACCGCGTAGGCCCTGGCGCTGCGCAGGCTGCGCGCCGAGACATCCGGCTGGTAGCCGAGGTCCGCGATCGCCTTCAGCACGCGCGCGCGCGTACGCTCGCGCACCGAGGCTTCGTTGTTGATGACGCGCGATACGGTCTTCAACGAAACCGCGGAGCGCTTCGCCACGTCCTTGATGGTGGGACGGCGCGCCTGCCGCTGCGCGGGTTGCGCCTCGACCAGATCGGACATCGGCGGCGGCCGCTTCATGCGGTCCGCCTCATTCCGGCACGATGGCCGCTGATCGCGTAATAAAGGATGTAGAGGTAGCAGGGGATCATCAGCGCGGCGAACACGCCCTGGAAGTCGAAATGCTGTTTCAGGTGCGCGAACAACTGCGGGACGATCGCGCCGCCGGCGATGCCCATGATCAGGAATGCCGAACCGAATTCGGTCATCCGGCCAAGCCCCCTGATCGCCAGTGGAAAGATCGCCGGCCACATCATCGCGTTGGCGAAACCCAGCGCGGCCACGCAAAGCACGGACGCATAACCGCCGGTGAAGAATGCGGCTGCCGTCAGCAGCACACCCAGCACCGCCGACAGCGCCAGGTAGCGTTCCTGCGAAACGAAGCGCGGGATCAGCAACCAGCCGACCACGTAACCCAGCAGCATCGCGAACAGCGTGAACGATGTGAAGAAGCGCGTGGCGCCCAAGGGCAGCCCGAAGCCCTGGCCGTAGGTGCCGATCGCGTCACCCGCCATCACTTCCACGCCGACGTAGAGGAACAGGCACAGCACGCCCAGCCACAGGTGCGGGTAACGCAGCACGCTCCGCCTGCCCGGATCGGCGGCGGCATTGGATTCGGAGGCGTTGATTTCGGGTAGTGAAGACATCGCGATCCACGCCGCCAGCGCTACCAGCACCACCGCCATCACAAGGTACGGAAGCTGCACGCGGGAGGCCATCTCGTTCAACAGCGCTTCGTGTGCTGCGTGCGTGGGTGCCGCCTGGATGCGCGTGGCCATCTCGTCGACACCATGGAGTATCAGCGTGCCGATCACGATGGGGGCGAGGAAGCCCGCGAACTTGTTGCAGATGCCCATGATCGCAATGCGCCGCGCGGCGCTTTCGATCGGCCCGAGGATGCTGACGTAGGGGTTGGCCGCGGTCTGCAAGAGCGCGAGCCCCGCGCCGATCACGAACAGCCCGGTCAGCGCGCCGGGATACACGCGCGCCGTCGCGTATTGTTCGAACAGCACCGCTCCGACCGCCATCACCAGCAGGCCGATCGCCATGCCTTTCTTCATGCCGGTCAATTTCAGGATGAAGGATGCCGGCAGCGCGAGCACGAAGTAGGAGAGATAGAACGCCATCGGCACCAGGAACGCATTGACGTCGTTCAATCCGAACGCGAGCTTGACGTAGGTGATCAGCGGCCCGTTGAGCCAGGTCACGAAGCCGAAGATGAAGAACAGCACGCCGATGATCACGATCGCCGCGCCGCGGCGGGGGAGCTCGACGACCTGGGGAGCGCTGGACATGCGGATGTTCTCCGTGGATCGCGCAATTCGCGCGGGCAGATGCCGCGTGCGGATTCTGCGCACGAGTCACTTGAAATAGCAACGTTGTCATTACCAGGTGCGAAGCCCGTGGTTTTCGCCGATGTCCACTGCGAAGCGAGTGGACTTTTCGCGGTGTCCTGACCTGTTGCGGCGCGTCAAAGTGCGGCAGTGCGCCCAAACCGTCCGGATCGCCTGCAGCATATCAATGCAGGTGCGGGGCCGGTCGCGGCAGCAGCACCGCATCCGATCCGCATGCGGCGGCGCCGCGAACGGAATGTCTCGCAGGACATTTCTTGACAACGTTGTCATCGTGAACCGACACTCGTGCCGGTTTCGAGGGCCGCGCGTGCGTCCACGGCGGCACCCTGTGTCGGGAGGAGAGGGCTTGAGCAACGTTGTCGAAAAACCGGTGGCCGACGCGGCGGCGTTCCTTGCGGCGGACGTGGGCGGCACGTTTGCGCGCGTGGCACTGGTGCGCGAATTGCGTGATGGCCCGCAGCCGGTGCAGGTGCTGCAATACCGGAAATATCGTTGCGCCGAGTATCCGAGCCTGGGTGCGATCCTGCGCGAGTTTTCGCAGGCGCACGGCGTGCAGGTGCGCCGCTGCGCGCTGGCTTGCGCGGGCTTCCTGCTGGACGACAACGTCATCAACACCAGCCTGCCGTGGAGCCTCTCGGTTTCCGCCACGCGTGCGGAAGCGGGCTTGGAGGACCTGGCGCTGGTCAACGATTTCACCGCGGTCGCGCACGCGGCCGACCAGGTGCCCGACAGCGAAACGGTCCTGCTGGCCGGCGCGTCGTCGCAGGAGCGCAGCGGACCGAGCCTGGTGGTCGGTCCCGGCACGGGCCTCGGAGCAGCGGTGCGCATCCCGAATGGCGACGAATGCATCGTGCTGGCCACCGAGGCCGGACAATCCGCGTTCGCGCCGAACACGCCGCGCGAGATGGACATCCTGCGCGTGCTCTCCCGCGAGCATTCGCACGTGCCGGTGGAAATGGTGGTCTCCGGCCCCGGCCTGGTGAACATCTATCGCGCGCTGTGCGAATTGGATCGCCGCACGCCGACTCTGGACGAACCTTCCGCCATCAGCGATGCCGCGATTTCCGGCAGCGATGCCATGGCGCTGGAAGCGTTGCAGATCTTCTGCGGCGCGATCGGCAGCCTGGTTGGCAACCTGATCCTGCTCTACGGCGCGCAAGGCGGCGTGTACCTCGCCGGCGGCGTGCTGCCGCGGATCAGCGGGTTCCTGCGCGCCAGCAGCTTCGTCGAGCGCCTGCTCGACAAGGAGCCGATGCGCGAAATGCTCGAGCGGGTTCCCGTGCGGTTGATCGAACACGGCCAGCTCGGCGTGATCGGCGCGGCCATCTGGTACCAGCAACGCCGGCGCGCATCGCCGCGCGCGGCGAAGTAGTTCACGCAACACGAAGACGGAAGCAAAGCGACACGATTCAAGACTGCAGCACGTCAACGGCGCCAAGCCGTCCACATCCACGGCGGGACCAGCAAATCCGTGAGGGGCAAGTCATGAAACTTCGCAGAACCATTCTCGCAAGCAGCATCATCGCCGCGCTGTGCTTCACCGCGACGGCTTTCGCGCAGGATCAGGGCGGCACGGACCAGCAGCCGGCGGCCGCGCAGCAGAACGCGCAAACCAGCAAGAGCAACAAGACCGACCAGACCACGCCGCAGGAACTGGAGGCCATCCAGGTCACCGGCATCCGCGAGAGCCTGAAGGCCTCGCTGGTCACCAAGCGTTACGCGGACGCGATCATCGACGCGGTCACCGCCGAGGACATCGGCAAGCTGCCGGCGACCAACGTGGCCGAAGCGCTGGCGCAGATGCCCGGCGTGACGCTGGATCGCCAGTTCGGCGCGACCCAGCGCGTGAGCGTGGACGGCATGGACCCGAGCCTGAACGTCACGTTCCTGGACGGTCATCCGGTCGCGCAGGCGGTCTGGCGCTACGGCGACAATCCGGACCGCGGCTTCAATTTCTCCCTGCTGCCGGCGGAGATCCTCGGCGCGATGGAGATCTACAAGAGTCCGGAGGCGCGCCTGCCGGAAGGCTCGCTGGGCGGCACCATCCTGATGCACACGATCCAGCCGCTGGACATCCCGGCCAACACCTTCAGTGGATCGGTGGGATACAACTACAACGACATGACCAGCCGCGGGAAGCCGAACATCTCGGCGTTCTACAGCTGGAAGAATCCGGACCAGACCTTCGGCGTCGACGTCTCCGCGCAGCATTACGAGCAGGCGACCGACCGCGAAGGCCTCGAGATCTTCGGCTACACGCCGGTTTCCGCCATCGCCGCGACGAACCCGGCGATCGCGGCGCAGGTTGCGGGTGGCTCGATCAAGGGCACCGACATGATGCCCAACGAGATCAACGTCGCCTATTTCCAGCAGACCGAGAAGCGCAACAGCGTCACCTCGAACATCCAGTTCAAGCCCAGCGACAACTTCGAAGTGGGACTGGGGCTGATGTACATCCGTGACGACCTGTCGAACTGGAACCAGTCGATGTACGCGTTCCCGATGTGGCTCACCAGCACGGTGGCCGGAATCACCAGCCTGACCGAAGGTCCGGGCGGCGTGATCACGAGCGGCCACAACTGCGATCCGTCCACCGATGCGACCTGCCCGGGCGCGGGCGGCACGGTGTTCGACAACCAGGTCCGCCATTCGGTGGTCACCACCAAGGGCGCCGACCTGCACGGCACCTTGCGCGGCGACAAGTGGCAGTTGAGCGGGCAGGCCGGCGTCAGCACCTCGCGCACGCCCAGCACGCAGGCCTTCATCGAGCCGGTGTATTTCGGCGGCTACACCTGGGATATCAGCAAGGGCTTCAAGTTCGATGATCCGACCGCTGCCGGTAATCCGGCCAACTGGGCGGGTGCGGGCTGGATGGGCAACTACGGCGAGTGGCCCGATCGCGCGCGCGACAACTACGCGCAGGCGGACTTCAAGCTGGACTTCGACGGCTTCCTGAATGACCTGCAGCTGGGCGTGCGCTGGGCCGATCACCATGAAGGCCAGAACCTGCTGGTATGGTCGGGTGGCGTGACCGTCGGCACGCTGGCGCAGGTCGGCGCCGGCGGACTCACCGACATCAGCGACCTGGGCTTCTGGAGCGATGCCGCGCATCACGTGCAGCCGTCCAGCGGCGACGCGGTGAAGGACTGGGTGCTCGGCAGTCCCAACGTGACCGCACCGCAGTTCCTGTATGCACCCTACGTGTATACCGGCACGTACAACATCGACCAGTCGAGCAAGGCCGGCTACGCGCAACTGGATTTCGGCAATGAAACGGTGCGCGGAAACGTCGGCCTGCGCTTCGTGCGCAGCGGGCTGACCAGTTACGCCTACCAGGTCAGTGCCGATCAGGAAAACACGTTGCCGCCGCCAGACGGCAGCTACAAGGCCGTGAGCAGCTCGCACAACAACGTGCTGCCTTCGGTCAACGTCGCCTGGAACATCACGCCGGACTTCATCCTGCGCGGGGCGGCCTACAAGGCGATCGCCTTCGCGCCGTACAACCAGGAAGCCGAATACACCTTCACCAACGACTCCGTGTTGACTGGCACCGGCGGCAATGCGCACCTTGATCCGTACAAGTCCAACAACTTCAACCTCTCGGCCGAATACTACTTCGCGCCGGAAGCGCTGTTCGCCGCGTCGGTGTTCTACAAGGACATCCAGAACTACATCGTGCAGGGCGTGGGCACAGAGCGGCTGTTCAACTCGCTGTTCACCAGCAACCCCGGCCAGTACGCGCAATTGAACGGCGGCAACTGCGACAACCAGGGCTTCTGCGATTACTCGGTCAGCCGTCCGCAGAACGGCGGCAAGGCCACCGCCAAGGGCTTCACGCTGAGCTACCAGCAGCCGTTCGGCGATACCGGCTTCGGCATCCGCGCCAACTACACCTACACGGACGCTTCCACGCACGATGGCGGTCGGCTGCCGTACAACTCCAAGAACGCCTACAACATCACCCCGTATTACGAGCAGGGACCGCTGAGCGCCAGCATCTCGTATGGTTGGCGGAGCAGTTACCTGGCCGGCGGTTACGTGGCCGGCGCGCCTTCGGAAACGGTGGATGCGTGGAAGGAACTGGATCTCACCGCCGCATGGAAATTCAACGACCACTTGTCGGTCGGTTTCGATGCGCTGAACCTGCTCGATTCCACCTACCTGGGCTATCTCGGCACCAAGGACATGCCGGTCGCCAGGTACAAGCAGGGCCGCGAATACATCGCCACGCTGCATTTCAAGATGTGATCGTCTCTCCCGCAGGTGTGTAACGCTTCGGGCCCGGACCCCCACTCCGGGCCCGTTTTCTTTGTAGAGATGGTCGAAGAAGGACAGTGATGATGATGCGATCCGCCGTGGAGACGCGATGGCTGGCCGTGGTGCTGGTTGTGTCGGCATTGCTGCTGGCAGGGTGCGCGCAAAGGGTCGCGAAACCCGTGGAGCTCGCATCGACATGGACAGCACCGCTGCCGATGGTTCCGATGCCGGCGCGTGTGAATGTCCGCAACGGGACTTTTGCGATCTCGTCGGGCACGCCGGTCGTCGTGGCTCCGCGTGATCCGCAAGCTGCGGCAGCGGCGCGTTATTTCGTGGAAACGTTGCAGCGTACGACTCCGTTGCGCCTCTCGATCGTTGCCGAAGGCAAACCGCACGGCGCCAATGCGATCGTGTTTGCGCTCGATCCGCACGCGGCGGTCAGCGATCCCGAAGGCTACGTGCTGGACTCGGAGCCGGACGGAATCGAGATACGCGCGCGAACTGCCACGGGCCTGTTCTATGGCGGCGTCACGCTCTGGCAACTGCTGACGCCGGCTGGCGTGCCCGCGGCGGATTACGCCGGACCGGTGCAGGTTCCCGCCATGCACATTGAGGACTGGCCCCGCTTCCGCTGGCGCGGGCTGATGCTCGATTCCGCGCGCCATTACCAGCCGGTCGCCTTCATCGAGAAGCTGCTGGATGAAATGGCGCTGCACAAGCTCAACACTTTCCAGTGGCATTTGACCGACGACCAGGGCTGGCGCATCGCGATCGCGCGCTATCCCGAACTGACGAAGATCGGCTCGTGGCGCAAGCCGGCCGGGCCGGACGTTGCACTGGCGAACCAGGACGGCAAGTACGGCGGCTATTACACGCCCGATGAAATCCGTGAGGTCGTCGCCTACGCCGCCGCGCGCCACATCACCGTGGTGCCGGAAATCGAGATGCCGGGGCATGCGCAGGCGGCGATCGCGTCATATCCGAAGTTAGGCGTGATCGGCAAGCGCCCGCCTGTTTCGCACGACTGGGGCGTGCATACGTTCCTCTACAACATCGACGACGGCACGTTCGATTTCCTCGAAAACGTCCTGGACGAAACCATGGCGCTGTTCCCCGGGCCGTACATCCACGTCGGCGGCGACGAAGCGGTCAAGGACCAGTGGCAGGCGTCGAAGAAGATCCAGCGCCGCATGCGCGCGCTCGGCATCAAGAACGAGGATGCGCTGCAGGGGTGGTTCATCGCACGGATCGGGCAGCACATCCAGGCAAAGGGGCGCAGGCTGGTCGGCTGGGACGAGATCCTGCAGGGCGGCGTGCCCGCAAATGCGATCGTGATGTCCTGGCGCGGCACGCAGGGTGCGATCGAGGCAGCGAAGCTCGGCCATGACACGGTGATGTCGCCCTCGCCGACGCTGTATTTCGATCACCTGCAAAGCGATCTTCCGGACGAGCCGACGGGTCGTCCGGACGTGATCTCGCTGAAGGACGTGTACGACTTCGAACCGGTGCCGAAGGAACTGGACGCGCAAGAGGCGCAGCACGTGCTCGGCGCGCAGGCAAACCTGTGGAGCGAATACCTGACGACCCCGGCTCGGGTGGAGCACGCGGCGTTTCCGCGCATCGCGGCACTGGCCGAGATGCTGTGGTCGCCGGCCGGAGCACAGGACTGGCAGCGGTTTCTCCAGCGCATGCCGGCGCAGCTGGCGCGCTATCGCGCGCTCGGTGTGGACTACGCCGACGATGCCTTCGCGGTAAAGATCGAGGCACATCCCGGCAGCGCTGCGAACACGGCGCAGGTCACGCTGTCGAACCAGACCGGCTTCGGCACGATCCGTTACACGCTGGATGGCAGCGAGCCGACTCCGGGTTCGCCCGTGTACGGGACATCGCTTGCGGTGGCGATGCCGGTGACGATCCGGGCCAACGCTTTTTCGGGCGGCACTGCACTCGCCGCCGTGCGCTCGCGCAAGCTCGATCCGCAATCGTTGTTGCGCCGTAGCAGCGATGAACTGAAGTCCTGCAAGGGCGCACTGCCGCTGCGGCTGGAAGATGGCGCGGGCGAGGCGGGCACCCGCTACGACATCGACATCATGGATCCATGCTGGATCTATCCATCGCTCGACATGACAGGCATCACCGGGATCGATGTGCGCGTCGGCACCGTGCCGAACAACTTCCAGCTCTGGCACGATGCGGCAAACGTGGTGGTTTATCCGGCGCGCACGTCCGGCGGCGAACTGGAGATCCACCGCGACACCTGCGATGGCCCGCTGCTGGCTTCGGTGCCGATGGCCGGCGTGCCGCGCGGCAGGCCGGACTCGTTGCATGCAGAACTTGCCGCGCAATCCGGCATGCATGACCTCTGCTTCTTCTTCACCGGCAGGGCATCCGATTACCTGCGTGCGATCGACCAGGTTGCGCCGGTCGAAGGCCGCGATTGAGGCGGCGCCATGCTTGCGCATGCGCGCCGGGCTGCTACCATGCCGCGCACCACAACTGCGGAACCGGAACAATGGGCAAGGGCGACAAGAGAACACGCAAGGGCAAGATTTACGCGGGCAGCCATGGCAACGCGCGTCCGCATTCGGCGAAATCGAAGTCGGCGGTGAAGAAGGCCGCCAAGCCGGCGGCGCGTCCGGCAGTCAAGAAGGCTCCGGTCAAGAAGGCAGCGGCGAAAAAATCGGCCGGTTGAGCCTGCTTTCCGGCCCAACAAAAAGCCCCGCATCGCGGGGCTTTTTGTTGGGCGGTCTGAGGATTACCAGGTCACCGTCATTCTGACCGTGTCGTTGTAGACGCCCGGCGGCGTGCCGTCGGTAAGTTCGAGCTTGCCGTACACCGGAACGATCTGTTCGTTTCCGTTGCCCACGCCGCGCATTTCGCCAGCGGAGCCCTGCGGACCCACCGGCTTGCGATAGCTCGCATCCGCATACAACTGGTAGGCGACGCCGTTGCTGCCATCGCTCATGCGGCGCTGGTCGCCTTCGGCGTGCTGGCCGTAGTCGAAGCTGATCGCATAGGGCTGGTTCGCGGAACAGCGCACGCCCAGATTGGTTTGCGCGGTGGCGCTGCCGGCGTCCTGCGCCACGTTGCCGAACGACAGAGTGGCGTCGTCCACGGTGAAGCGGCAGGAAGCGACGATCGTCACCGACACGTGCAGTTGGCTGCCGGTTTCGTCGGCAACAGCGGCCGGCGCAAGCGCCATGGTTGCGCAAAACGCGACGGCAGTAATCGTTTTCAGGAGTGTGTTCATTTCGGCCACCCGGTGTATCCCCCGGCGGCATACTCGTTCCTGCGCAGGTGAGCGAACGAGACGCAGTGCTCACCTCGTTTTGCGGTCACACTCTGTGACGGTCGCGTGAACGCAGTTCACGAAAACGCGCATGCGTTTGGACGTCTATTTGAACGAAGTGTGAGCTGGTTGGCGTTCACAGTCTGTGACTTTCACGCGAACGCGATGCGAGAACGTGGATTTGTGTGTCGAGCCGGTTCTCGCGGTCAGAAAACACCCCCGTCGCGCAGTTCGCACCCGTCGGCGAACACGCGTTTCGTCAGCACTCCGCCGATCCAGTAGGCAAGTTCCGCCGGTTCGCGGATGTCCCAGATCGCAAGATCGGCACGCTGTCCGGCGGCGAGGCGTCCGCGATCGGACAGGCCCAGCGCGCGCGCTGCATTCACGGTCGCGCCGCGCAGAGCTTCTTCCGGCGTGAGCTGGAACAGCGTGCACGCCATCGAAATCGCCAATCGCAGCGAGCGCAGCGGCGAGGTGCCGGGGTTGAGATCGGTCGCGACGGCCATCGCCACGCCGTGCTCGCGCATTGCAGCCACCGGAGGTATGCGGGTTTCGCGCAGCGCGTAGAAGCTGCCGGGCAGAAGTACCGCGACGGTACCCGCCCGCGACATCGCGGCGATGCACGACTCGCTCGCGCATTCCAGGTGGTCGGCCGACAGCGCCCGGTGCTCGGCCGCAAGTTCGCCGCCGCCGAGACCGGACAGTTGGTCTGCGTGCAGTTTCACCGGCAATCCCAGCTCGCGCGCGCGTTCGAACACGCGGCGCACTTCGTCAGGGGTGAAAGCGATGTTCTCGCAGAACGCGTCCACCGCGTCGGCCAGGCCCGCGCGCTTCGCGGCGGGCAGCCAATCGTCGCACACCATGTCCACGTAGTCGGCGCGGCGCTCCTTGTATTCCCCCGGCAGCGCGTGCAGGCCGAGCAGGGTGGTGCGCACGGTGATGCCCAGCTCCGTGCCGATCCGTCGCGCGACCCTCAGCATCTTCAGCTCGGTTTCGAGATCCAGCCCGTAACCGGACTTGATCTCGATGGTCGTGGCGCCATCCGCCACGAGGCCGCGCGCGCGGGGCAGCGATTGTTCGAGCAACTCGTCTTCCGATGCCGCGCGCGTGGCGCGCACGGTGGAAAGGATGCCCCCGCCGGTGCGGGCGATCGCCTCGTAGCTCTCGCCCCGCA
>JBQCHG010000011.1:0-13603 GCA_051954935.1 Rhodanobacteraceae bacterium | reverse complement strand
AAACTACGAGAATGTCTATTATGTAAAATAATATTTGAGCCGAGAAGCAAAGACACGGATGGGTTCTGGCAACGCCCCCTGCTGCTCTCGGCTCAGCATTCCGGCAGATTCTCGGATCCCGATGCCTCGTAGGCCGTCGCGCGCGCCTCTGCGCGCGGAGCGCATTCGACCACGCCAAAGTTCGACGCAGCCTGCGGCTCTCAGGAAGCCAGGGCGGCCAATAGGACGCGTTCCAGTTCGGCACGCAGGAAAGGCTTCTCCAGCACCGGGGCTTGCTTGAGTTCGGCGGGAACCGTCGGGGAGCCGTAACCGGTGGCCAGCACGAAGGGCACGCCACGTGCAGCAAGCTCGCTGGCAATGGCGAAGCTGGGCTGGCCATCCAGGTTGACGTCCAGCAATGCGATGTCGAAGACAAGTCCAGTGGCCTTTTCGAGGGCATCCTGGAATCGCGAGGCAATCGCCACTACTTCGCACCCAAGGTCTTCCAGCGTGTCGCGGATCAGCATCGCGATGCGCGATTCGTCCTCCACGACCAGCACACGCCGGCCGCGTAAATCGGACTTTGTCATGCTTTCCCCTGCCGACTCGCTGTCCGCGAGTGCACGCCAAGCATACAGCGGCTTTCACTTCCGTGAAGCCCTTCTTCACACTTGTTGAGAAAGTTTACGTGACTGAACGTCAGCGCCCGGACAGCGCCATGCGCAACACATTCTGCAGCTCGCGCAGCCCGAACGGTTTGTGCAGCACGGGCGTGCCCTGGAACGGCGCCGGCAGGGTTTCCATGACGTGGCCGGTAACGAATACGAACTTCTGGTTGCGATCGAGCATTGCCTCTGCCACCGGGTAACTCAGCTCGCCGTTCAAACTGATATCCAGCAGTGCGACATCGAAGGGCTGGGATGCCGCCATGTCGAAGGCATCATCGAAAAGCATCGCGGTGCCGGCCACCTCGCAACCCATTTCCTCCAGCGATTCCTGCATCAGCATGCTGATGCGCACGTCATCCTCGACGATGAGGACGCGGCAGCCTTTCAGATCGTTTCCCAGAGAGGTCATCATCGCTCGCCCGTGATTTCGCGCAAGGGTGCCCGGATGGTGCACTCCAGCCCTTCCCTCGCGAACTTCAATTCCACCCTGCCATCGAACTCGTGCGCAAGGCCTTCCTCGATCACGCGCGAGCCGAACCCGCGCTTGCGCGGCGGTTCCACCGGCGGACCGTCTCGTTCCACCCAGCGTAGCCGGAAACAGCGAAGCGTATCTTCGGTGATTTCCCAGCGTATTTCGATACGTCCGCCGGCGTTGGACATCGCGCCGTGCTTGATGGCATTGGTCGCAAGTTCGTGCAGTGCCAGCGTCAACCCAAGCAAGGGTCCGGGTTCCAGATGGATATCCGGGCCGTGCAGATGTACACGCGTTCCTAGCGCCTCGTCCAGGATCATGCGCAGAACACCTTCGATCGTCTCGCGCAGATCGCCGCCCCGCCAATTCGTCGCGACGAGAATGTCGTGTGCGCGGCCCAGCGCGACAAGCCGCGATTCCAGCGCTTCGCGCGCCTCCTCGACAGTGGCCGACTGGCGCAGGGTCTGCATCGCGACCGATTGCACGATGGCCATCGTGTTCTTGACGCGGTGGTTCAATTCCTCGGTCAGGAATTCCTGGCGCTGCTGGGCGAGACGCTCGCGCGTGCTGTCGCGGAAAATCTTCAGGTAGCGATCCCGCTTGTGGCCCTCCACCGGCAGCATCACTCCCGATCCCCAGAACAGCGAGCCATCCTTGCGCACGTGCCAGCGCTCGTCGCTGGCGCGGCCCTCTTCGCGGGCGAGGGTCATCTCGATTGCGGGCAGCTCGGAAGCGCGATCTTCCGGGGTGAAGAAGATTTCGCCGGGCTGGCCGATTGCCTCTTCCTCGCTGTAGCCGAGCACACTCTCGGCACCGGAATTCCAGCTGGTGATGCGCCCCTGCGCGTCCAGGGTCACGATCGCGTACTCGGTGGCGCTCTGGATGATTGCGTGCAGGCGTGCCTCGCTTGCTTGCAGGGCCGCCGCTGCACGCATTTGCTCGGTGGTTTCGATGGAGGTGATGAACAGGCCGGCGATGTTGCTGCCTTCATCGCGCAGCGGCGTGCAGCCGAAGGTGAACCACGCGGAGTCGAGCGTTTTGTCGCGCTTGGGGACTACCTCGAAGTTCTCCTCGCGTACCGCTTCGCCGGTGGCGAGCACCCTTTCCACCAGCGGCCCCGTTTCCGGCCACACCTCGCTCCAGCACTGTCGCGCCGGAACGCCCAGGCACCCGGGATGCTTCCTGCGCAAGTGCCCGACAGCGGCATCGTTGTACAGCTGGATCAGGTCCTCGCCCCACCACACGTAGGTGGCGAATTTCGAGTTGAGGCAGATTGCCAGCGCAACCTTGAGCGTCCGTGGCCAGCGCTCGGCCGCGCCGAGCGGGTTTTTCGACCAGTCCTTTTCGCGGATCAGCCGCGCCAGTTCGCCACGCGCGTGGAGAAAATCGAAGCGGCCGGGTGAGTTATCGGAATGCGAGTGTTTGAAGATCATGGCATCCATGCCAGCAACTGACGTCAGCTGCACCCCTGAATTGACCATCATACACATGTGAGCAAGATGGATGGGACCCTTCACGATGTGAACACATGAGCCCCGCACATGCCCGGCCGTGCGCAGATTCACGGGGCTGCGCGAGCCACGCAGTTCCGGCCTAACGCTCGTGTATGCTGCGGCGCCATGGGAAAGCCACGCGCGCGCGAACTCGTTGCGATCGCCCTGCGGCCGGTGCACCTCCGCCGCACTGCGCTTCTCGCCTTGGTCGTGGGTACCTGGCTCACGGCGTTCAACCACGGCGATGAGCTTTGGCGCGACGGTCTGGACGCGCGTCTCGACGCCAAGATTGCGTTGGATTACCTGACGCCCTTCATCGTTTCCAATGTCGGCCTGCTTGCACGGCAGCGACACTGAGCCGGCGCGAGCGCACGCTACAGTGGCAGGGTCACGCGGAACACCGCCCCGCCCCCGCTGCTCTCCGCGCTGAGCTCGCCGCCGTGCGCGCGTGCGATCCGGCGTGCGATCGACAGACCCACTCCGCTGTGCTGGTCGCGTTTGGTCGAGAAGAACGGGTCGAAAACGCGCTGCAAATGTGCCGGCTTTACGCCCGGGCCGTTGTCGGCGATGCGGATGTGGAGCGCATCGCCCGTGCGTCCGGCATGGATTTCCACGCGGGTCGCGCCGTGGTCGAAGGCGTTGCGCAGCAGTTCGGTGAACATCCGCCGCAATGCGATCGGATCGCCATCCATCTTGAATGCGCCCAAGGATGCGTCGCTCACTATCTCGCCGCGGTCGCTCAACATGCGCGAGGCTTCGTCCAGTGGCACGGCCGGATCCATGCCATGTTCGGGCCCGTTGATGGTGACGGTCAGGTAGTCCTGCGCGTCGCGCAGGATGCGCGCGCAGCGCATGCAGTCCCCGCCGATCCTGTCCAGCGCCTCGCCGGCTTTTTCGTACTGGCCGCGCGAGAGCATCAGCTTGGCCAACTCGGTGCTCATCGCCGCGGCGTTGAGCGGATTGACCAGCTCGTGCGCGAGATCGCCGATCACCTGAGCGACGCCGGCGTCCGCGACGGATCCCGTGCGCGATGCCTTTTCCTCTGCGGGGCTGGCGGGTAGATGCATGCTGCTTCCCTGCGGACGACCGGACGATTATGCGCCTGCCACGCACGGAAAACACAAGCCTTGATCGTTTCTGGACGGTCTGCGCCACAGAATCTGCGGATGCCGTCGCAGATCCCATCCGGCAGCGCCCTGCTGATCATCGATGTCATCAATGATTTCGCGTTTCCCGGCGGCGATCGGCTGGCCGGGCAGATGGGCCCGGTGGCCGATGCGATCGAAGCGCTGCGTGCCCGCTACGACGCCGCCCAGCGACCGGTGATCTACGTCAACGACAACTTCGGGCGCTGGCGTTCGGACTTCGATGAAGTGATCGCCCGGTGCAGCCGCGAGGACGCGGCCGGCGCCAGGATCGCCGCGCGCCTGAGGCCGCGCGGCTCGGACTACTTCGTGCTGAAACCGGCACAGTCGGGTTTCTATCAAACCGCGCTGGCGACCCTGCTGGACCACCTGAAGGTATCGCATCTCGCGCTGGCCGGCATCACCGGCGACCAGTGCATTCTGACGACGGCCATGGATGCGCACATTCGCAACTACCAGCTGTGGGTGCCGGCGGATGCGATTGCCTCGATTACCGACGCGCGCAAGCAACGCGCCCTCGACCATATGAGCGAAGTGCTGGGCGTGCGGGTTTCGCCGGCCAGCGAAATTTCAGGGGAATGCTGAAAGAAATTCGCGCGTGCGCAAAAAATGCAAGACGGAACCGGCGCTCGGCCAACGCGAGTTCATGCAGGATGCGGGCTGGCGCGCTCCGATTCCATGGCACGCTACTTGCGATAACGGAGTTGATGCGCTTCAGGGAGGAATGCGCCATGCCCGATACACTGATCATCGCCGACCGCGACCTGGACCAGGCCCAGTCAACGCTGCTCGCCATCCGCAACGCCGGCTTCGATTGCCCGATCTTCTATCTCCGCAGCAGCGCCGCGCTTATCGCGCGGCTTGCCTCACCGACACCGAAGGCGCCCCGGCCCTCGGCCATCCTGATCGACATCGCCCTCCTGCGCGAGTGCGGGTCTGAACTGCTGCGCTACGCAAGTGCGTCGGATGGCCCGCCAATCGAGATCACCGCGTTGCTGTCCTGCGATCGGGAGCGGTTCCAGCTGGAGCAATGCGGCTTTCGCCACGTCGGTCATCTGGTGCGGCCGGTCAAGTCCATCGAGGTGTTGCGCCTGCTCGGCATTCGCGCCAAATCCAGGACTCCGCCAGCCGGCAATCCGCGCCTTCTCTGGCCGGCGCACCCCGTGCGCCCCCAGCCTGCGCCGCACTGACGAAGGCGCCCCCTACTGCGGAGAGGGCGCCCCGTCCGCACCCCGGGTTCTCAATGCGCCGAAGTTCCGGTCTGGCTGCGAGAGGAACTTGAGACACCGCCGGGGGTGGCGGATGTACCTTGCGACGACGTGGAACCCAGTCCGCCGGTCACCTGCTGCTTGTCGTAGGGCCAGTCGCTTCGCGATTGCACGCGAATTTCGTTCCTCACGTCCTTGACTCCGCTGCAGTTGTCGGCCATGTCCTCGATGCGGTGTTTCAGCCACCGCTGCTCGACGCTGCCACTGAGCGTGACCACGCCATCCTTGACGTCGACGGAAACATCGCTGGCGTCGACGTCGTCGGCATCCATCAACTGTTCGTTGATATCCTCGCGGATGCGGTCGTCCGAGCGGGTGTAGTTCTTCGGGCCGCGGCCGCGGAAACTGCGCATCTGCTCGTGCTCGCGACCGCCACCGCGCGGCTGCCGGCCTTGCATGCTCTCGTAGTCGCCGCGATAGCCGCGCTCGAGCCCGCCTTCGCCACCCCAACCCGTCTCGCCCGTGCGGTATCCGTAATCACCGTAGCTGCTGGTACTGCGTCCGCTATTGCGCAGGCTGCCGTAGTTGCGGTACGCGCCCGAACGCGTGTCGCCGGCCAGGTCTCCGTAATCGCCGTACTCTCCCGAGCGGCTGCCGGCACGGAACGAGGATTGATCGCCGCCCGAGCGATAGCGCTGGCTGCGCGAAAACTCGTCCTCATTGCTGCCCTGCCCGCGTCGATAGCCTTGGCTGGCCCACGACTGATCACGACCGCCACCGTATTCGCCATAGCCGCCGTAATCGCCCAGATCCTCGTCCCAGAAATCGCCGCTTGCCGAATACTCGCGATCCCGATCGCCGCTCCAGCGCTGATGCCGCGATTGCCCGCGCGCATCGCGCCCATACCATTCGCCGCCCAAGCCACGCATGCGCTCGCGGCCGCTGCCGTAACGCTCGTTGCGTCCGCTGCCCTGCTGATGATGTCGTTCCATAGACTGCTCCATAGGCTTCCACTGACATTGCGTGCTTCCATGCACGCGAAGATCAAAGGGCGGTCTTCCATGGCTGCCCCGTCTTCGTGTGTTCATCCATGAACGCGAGGATCAAAAATGCAGCCATCCATGGCTGCAACATCTCTTCAATCGTCGACCTGTTCCTCCACCACGCCTGCGGCGGCGGCCAGCATCGCCTCGCGGCAGGCCACGATCTGCAAACCCAACGCGGCCTGGTCGAGCCGGCTGGAATCCAGCAACGGCAGAATGCGTTGCTCCTCCTCACGCACGTGGTGGCGGAAGTGCTTGCGGATCACCTTGATGCGTGCCTTGAACAATCGATCGGACTTGTGCGAGGTAATCAGCTCGATCAAAAAATATTTCTGCGATACGTTCTCGACCGCGGCCTCGTCGAGCAGTTCCCGCCCATCCGCATCCAGCGCATCGCGCGCGGCAGGATGGAATACCTCCTCCTGCACGCGCATGTGCACCGAGAGCGCCATCGCGATCTGGCTGAGCAGGCGCGGACGTTCCGGAGCGTCCTCGGCGGTGCTTTCGTAGCGCGAAAACAACGCTTCGACCTGGCGATGTTCTTGCCTGAGCAACTCGCTCGCGTGCAATCCGTAGTTCATGCGCAAGTCCTCGATTCCCTCGCCGGCGCGGGTCGCAAATCGCGTGCCAAGGTGCCGGGCGGGTGGCGCAAGGGGGCGCGCAAGGAATCGGCGCCGGACACATCGCGGCGAAGCGCTTCATGAGGACATTCGCGGGGTCTGCGGATGCCTGCTTCGGAAGCGGGCGCTCCCCTCCCTGCCTCATCCGGACCTACAAAGATCGCGACTAAAAAAGGGTGTGTCCGGCGAAATTCTTTCCGGCGATTTCCGGGTGCCACAACAACCCGGGAGCGCCCGTTCGCGAGGTACAAAGATCAACGTCGCGCGCGGAAGAAATCACGCAGCAAGGTGGCGGATTGTTCCGCCAGCAAACCACCTTGCACTTCGATGCGATGGTTGTGGCGCTCCGATACCAATGTGTCGAACACGCTGCCCGCGGCGCCGGTCTTGGGGTCTGTTGCGGCGTATACCACGCGCGCAACACGCGCGTGCACCAGCGCCATCGCGCACATCGCACAGGGTTCCAGGGTCACGTACAAAGTCGAATCCGGAATGCGATGGTTGCGCAGCCGCTGGCCGGCATCGCGCAATGCGCCGATCTCCGCGTGTGCGCTGGGATCGGCAAGTGTGATGTTGCGATTCCAGCCCTCGCCCACGATTTCCCCATCGCGCACCAGCACCGCACCGACCGGCACCTCGCCATCCGCGTCGCGCGCGTGCACGGCGAGCTCCAGCGCGCGGCGCATGTGAGCGACATCCTCGGGCAGAAATGGCACGGACGGGAATTCGTTGAACATGACTCAGTACGACTGCGGCACGCGCGCGATTGTAAGCACAGCTCGGTCGTTCCGCCCGCCCCCATGTCTGGGACACAGGAAGTCCGAACCGATAGCGCTGCTTGCAGGCATCTGAAATGGATGGTGCATCACTTGCACCACCGATGTGCGCCGCCTTCGTGTTCGATGGACTAGGCCGCAGGCACGGGATTCGGCAAATTGGATGCGATTTGCATGAGCGTCGCGGCCAGTTGTTCGCTTGCGAATGGCTTCTGGACCACCGGGCAGTCCTGCCATTCGGGTTCGAGTCCGGCCGCTCCGTAGCCGGTCGAAAATACAACGGGGATGCCGCGATCGCGCAGCGCCAGCGCCGCGGGATAGGCCGCCCTGCCGCGCAGATTGACATCGAGTATGGCCACTTGGGCCTTGGTCTCGCCTGCCCGCTCGAGCGCCGCGTCGAGGCTGGACACCGAATCGGCGATCACGCAGCCGAGATCCACCAGCATGTCCTCGATCAGCTGGAGAACATGGAATTCGTCCTCGGCGAGGAAAACGTGCAGCCCCATTATGGTGTCGGTTGGCTCAGCCATTCGCATTCGCCAACGGAATCCCGATCTCGCAGCGCACGCCTGCGGACGGGTGTTCGATCGAGGTCGTGCCTTGCAGTTCGGCCTGGATTCCGCGTTCGAGAAGGCGCGTGCCGAAACCCTGGCGGTCTGGTCTCACAACCGGGGGACCGTTCCGCTCGAGCCACCGCAGTTTCAGCCAGGGCTTCGCCTGATGGGCTTCGATGAACCAGTCCAGTTCAATGTGTCCGGAGGGGGACGACAAGGCTCCGTATTTGGCCGCATTGGTCGCAAGTTCGTGGATGGCCATGGAGATCATCAATGCAATCCGCGGGGAAATCCTGACAGGCTCGCCCGAGAGCGCCACGTTGCCCTTGGCTAGATAAGGTTCAAGCACGGCGTGCAGCAATTCGCGCAGCTCCGCGTCGGCCCAACTGCGCAAGCTCAGCTGGTTGTGGGCGCGGCTCAGCGCAAGGATGCGCCCCTCCACGGCCTTGCGGAATTCGTCAATGTCGCTGGTGCTTCTTGCGGTTTGCGCGATCAGGGACTGGACGGTGGCAAGCGTGTTTTTCACGCGATGATTCAGCTCGTCTATGAGCAGCTTCTGCCGGCGCTCGGCTTCCTTTCGCTCAGTGATATCCACCAGCATGTTGATGGCGCCGGTCAGCTTGCCCGACGAGTCGAGCAGCGGCGTCGGATAAGGCGCAAACCAGCGCCTGCTGCCGTCCGGTCTCTCCGCGACGGCTTCCGCGCCACGCACCGGCCGGTTTTCCTTCAAGGCGACGGCCATCGGGCATTGATCGTGCGGCAAGCGCGACCCATCCTTGTTGTACAGCCTCCAGGTCACGCACCAGAGCTCTCCCAGCAATGGAAGCCTGCCGGCGAATTCCACGGCGGCCTCATTGAAAAAGGTGATCCGTCCCTCGGCGTCCGTGGTGTAGACCGCGGCCGGGAGCGCCTGCAGAAGCTCGCGAAAGCGATGTTCGGATTCGCGGATTTTCAGATCGTCCTGCTTGCGCTGGGTGATATCCCGGGTCACCGCCAACTGGGCCACCGTTCCATCCGGCAGCCGGATCGGAGATGCATGGCTTTCCATGTGCCGCCGGGTCCCGTTCAGGCCGATGATGTCGAACTCCCAGTTGAGCTTTTCGCCCCTGCAGACCCTATCGTGATGGGTCTTCCAGGTCTCCCTGAACTCGGGTGCGACGACGTCCAGCATGTTCGTGCCTTCAACGTCGCGGGTAGTCTCCGCTTCCACCATCTCTCGCCCTGCGGCGTTCATCTGCAGGAGCGTGCCGTCGGGAGCAACGATCTTGATGCAATCAGGCGTGGTCTCGACGATGGCTTCAAGCATCTGCTTGGTCCTGACCGCCGTTTCCATGCTCTCCAGCGCCACACGGCTTGCCTCCTGCTCGTCCAGGAGCTGCACGACCTGGTAGGCGGCCGATGCAAATCGGCCCATGCTCTCGAGCTGGCGCAAGTCTTCACTGTCGAATTTGCGGCGATCGCTGTGCGCGATGACCCAGATGGTGCCCACCGCCTTGCCGCCCACGTAGAAAGGCACCAGAAGGCCTTCCTCTGCCAGAGGGGTCGCTTCGGTCAGATAGGGATACCGCAATTCCCAATGCTTGAAGAGCAGCGGTCCGTCGTGATCGAGCACGTCCCCGCAGGGCCCGAAATCGCGCGGAGTACCTCCGCCCAGGTGCGGGCTCCAGGCGCCGGCAATCGCTGCCCAGTGAAAACTCCGGCCGTCCTTCGCGAGCAGACTCATTCCCGCGGAATCCGCCTTGAGGATTTCCAGCAATGTATCAGCCAAGGTCTGGAGAATCGTTCGCGGTGCTTCATCCAGTGCGCGAACGAGCTTCGCAAAGGCTTCGTTTTCGGCTTTGTGATCAGGGGGGCGCGAAGGACGACGCCAGAGCTCTTCCGTGCCAACGATGGCATCCAATGGAACCAGCCCGCGGTCCGGCGCGGCTTCCTGTCCATGCTCGGCAATGCTCGTATCAGCGGCCATTCGCACCTCGCTTCCTCCGGCTCCTCCGGCATGCGCCCCCGTCACAGGGCGATGCGTTGCCTGCCTACCACGCCGAAACCAAAGTTCGGCCGCCGATCTCCACCGGACGACCCGCAAGCGGAACCGGGTCCGCTCGCGTTCCTTCGGCAACAGCGGCTCCCCGAGGCCGGTTGCGAGGCAACAGTATGGCGCCATTGCCGTGAAAAATGCGAATCCGGTCTGCATGCGTTCTGGAGCCCTTCCGTCGAGACGCGCGGCTCCAACCGCCTGCGTGAAAGCAGGGCCCGAGTCGCGCGGCCGCCTTGTCGAAATTCTCGTACATGGTTCTTGTAATGTTTTCGGAGAAAGGCACGCGGTGGATTTCGCCGATGATCATTTCAGGACGCACCTGGGAGCGGAGTTGTGTCCGGAGCCTGCTCCATCCGAGGCACGCAAATTGCTCCGTATCGCCCACACTGCACAGCGGAGGTGCACATGAACAACAAGTATGCGGTCGGTCAGATCTTTCCCGATTTCGAGTTGCCCGACCACACCAACACCCTGCGCCGGCTGTCGGCGCTGCAGAGCCAGGAAGATCCGATGCTGCTGGTCCTGATCCGCGGCTTTTTCTGCCCCAAGGATCGCGAGCAGCTGAAAGCGTTGACGCGCTTCCATCCGCAGCTGGTGGTCGGTAGTTGTCATCTTGTGGTGATCACCACCGACGACTGGCACACCACCAACAACCTGCGCCAGCAATTGGGCGCGAGCTATCCGTTCTTGTACGACGAGAAGAAGCAAGTGCGCGACGAGCTGGGTATTCTCGAATACACCGATACCGAGCACGCGCCGATGATCCCGCACACCTTCCTGCTCGGGCCAGGCCTGAAGATCCGCAAGATCTGGAACGGCTACTACTACTGGGGCCGCCCGTCCGTGTCGGAACTGCACCAGGAACTGCGCGAGCTCACCCGCAGCATTCGCGCCGATTGGGATTTGTCCGATCGGGAACTGAGGCGCAAGTGGAACGCGGGCGACAAATCGTCGTTCTATCCCTATTGGCGTGAAGTCCATGGAGCAGACGCTCAGGGAAATGGCCGGCGCGGTGGACCAGTACGCCGGCGGGGCGAGCCTCCATTGAGCTCAGTGGAACGCGGAATTCAGGACGGTTGCGGACGAAGCCGCCGAAAACGGGCAATCGGAGTACCGCGCGTACAATGCGTGGACGGAGTGCCAAAAGGTTGAGCCGGGCATGATCGAAGTCAGGCGGATCGCCGATGGAAATCCTCTCGAATTCGAAGTGGAGATTCGCGAAACAAATGGCGAGAGCCGGCATCGCGTAACCATGAGCCGGACGATGTTCGAAAGAATGGCGGCGGGCGGGCATGCACCCGAGCGCTGCATCGAGGCCGCCTTCCGGTTCCTGCTCGACCGCGAGCCGAAAGAGTCCATCCTCGGCCGGTTCGATGTCAGCGGGATCCCACGGTACTTTCCCGAGTTCGAGCGGGAACTGCCGCGATACCTCGCACGCGCCTCCGGTTAGCGATACCGCCCGGCGCTTCGCTCACCCGCTGCATCCGGCCTGAAACCACCCGACGGTCGCTTCCCCAATCGCCCTACCTGGTTAGGTGCGCGCGCGCACCGTCTTGCGTCGTGTGTCCTGCTTCCACAGAACCGCATTCGCAACGGCGCTTTTCGGATTATCCTCTCGCGGCGAAATACTCGAGGCTGCAAGGTCGGCAAAATTCGAAGAGAGATGGCGCAGTGCAGGGGCTGCTCGGCATGCCGACTTGGCTCCCAGATGCTATCCAACGGTAACCGTTGCCCCAACAGCGAAGGCGCGCTGAAATGAAATACGCGTTACGTTCAATCGCGGTGCTCGCCATTACGAGCGTCGTCCTGGGGATCTGCATGTGGCGTACCGGCTTCGGACTGGCTGTACAGCAGGAGCGGGATCACGGGGTCGCGCCGATTTCCACGAACAGCAAAATCCTCGCGGCAGTGTACGCGCAGCGGGTCGGCAATGATCCGCAAAGCTTAGGCAGGGCGCTGGCGATACTCTCATTCGCAGGGCAGTCGCAACGCGCGGAGCGGCTGCGGACCTTCTTCGCCAACTGCAACGTACAGCGCTTTTTCGGTCAGGAGGACGCGTGCACCCGCGAGACCGTGCGTTCGGCGGTCGATCATCCCGGACCACCCCAGGGGCTGGGATATGCGCCAATCGCCTTGCCGTTGACGGGACAGCTCGCATCGGAGGTGAATCAATCTCTCTCGGTTTCCCTGGCTACCCAGGATTTGATACGTCAGGCCACGACGACTGACCCGGGATTCTGGGGGTACAACAAATACGGCGGACCGGGATTGGTCTTCCACGAGGCAGCTGGCATCCGCCTGTACGTCATCATTGCGGCGCGAAACCGGAGCCCTTGGGATATCAAGTTCTTCCGCGTCAGGTTCGCGCTTCCTTCCGCGGCCGGTGCGCCCCTCGTGTTCGATTGCGACCAGACGGACTATGAATTGCAGATGCCCAATCCGATCGTGCCTGGCGGTCAGGCGGTGGAGCGCTGTATTTGGTCGAACGAACTAAAGGACGACGAGGTGGTGCGGGCGGTTCAGGCGGCGCAACATCACGGTCCCCTTTCAGCCTGGGTGGAATGGCTCGCTTTGGAGAATCCGCATGTTCTCGTCGCGAACCCGGATGTCACCTACGAGGCTACGGAGAAATATGGACCCACTGCTCCATTGCAGGTCAGTCCCGAGGAGCCAAGCGACTACGAATTCTACGGACTCGAATCGCATCCTTCGATCTACGACCGCGTCGTTACCGAGCTCAAAGGCACGAGCTGCCACGAGCTCGGTAACTGCCAATCCCCATTCGAAGCGGCCTCGCTCGCCCTGTTCCACCTTTCCCTGCGGACCGCGACCTTGATGTGGGTCGTTGCAGGTCTGCTGTTGGGCATCGGCTGGGGCGCGCTAGTCCGCAGATCCTTCCTGTTCGGCTCGGTCCCGGCCGGAATTGCGCTCGCAGCGGCGGTCGCCGTCATTGGCTACCTCATTTACGGGATAAGCAGGACCCACGATGAGAGCGCAGGCTTTGCGGGGCTCGCTGTCGTGGGGCTGGTCAGCTGGTTTGTCCATCTGCTCGTGCCATCGGTTGTGGCCTTTTTTGTTGGAATTGGGATCATACGGCCGCTGCGAAGACTGGCAGAGCCGGCTCCCTGACTTCTGCGTCGTACCACTTCGAGTCTCGCTGGCAGTCGTGCGCGTCGGCCTTTGCCCGAGATGGGGAGATTCCGCGCTCCACACCTCGCCAGGCACGGTCGAGCAGTGTGCCGGCTTCGCGCAGAGACAGGCCCAAGCCGTACTCGAGCGCTTCGGGTCTCGGGTGCCTTGCGCACCGGGTCGTAGCCGGTATCGCGGGCAGAAGGTACCGTCACGACATACCGTCGAGTTGCGCGAGCTTCGGTGATACGGCGCGGGACGTGGCGGGACGCCTAACCCTGAAAGGTCAAGGTGCTAGCGCGAGTTTTGGCACTTCCTGAAACGAGGTGAAACGATGCTAGATCACTCCCATTCAATGGTAGCCGGCGGCTTCCCCGAAATGTCGTAGACCACCCGCGAGATGCCGCGCAGTTCGTTGATGATGCGCAACGACACGCGTTCCAGGAATTCGTATGGCAGGTGCGCCCAGCGCGCGGTCATG
>JBQCHG010000010.1:0-3980 GCA_051954935.1 Rhodanobacteraceae bacterium | reverse complement strand
ACAACCCGAAGCTGCGGATACCGCGCCCGATGGAACCGCGCATGGAGCGCCCGCGGGTAGCCATGCCGCTACGAGTGAAGTAGCGGCGCAGCAGGCAGCCGCCCAGGCTTCGCGCGCGATCGACCCCAATGCCAAGCCGCCAGTTGTGCCGCGTCGCGTCGTAGTGGCTCCCACGCCGCTTGGCGCTGGGCTGTCCACGGACGGGACCACGATGTACGTGGACCCGCATATCCCGCCTGTGCTGCCGGTGGACCGCCCTGACGGAAGCGTCGCACACGTCGTCCTGTACGACCCGAACGACCCGACTGTGGGCGGTCTGGTGGTGCACGAGGGCAACGAGTTCCCGCAGATGGACCAGCGCGGGAAGGAATACGCGGATGCCCACAATGAGAACGCCAACCACGCGGAGGACGCCTACTACCAGAAGAAGTACGGCGTCAGCAGAGAGGCCGTGGACAAGGCGTTGAAACCGTACATTGACGCGGCGCGCGAGCGCAGTGCGGGTGATGCTGCCATCCCGAAAGACCTTGACCGCACCCCCTACGTGGATGGTGGCGACGAAGGCCTCTTGGGCAAGCCTTCCGCACAGCCGGGGCGTGGCAAACCGCAGGCCGATCCAGCCTTGGCGCAACACTACTTCGATGATATCGGCAACGAAATCGGGTGGGATCAGGTGGGCGGACGGATCATCCGCGATGGCAGCGAAGGAGCCGATGGCATCGGCCCCGATCCCGGACGCGCAGCAGGGAATGTCACGGGACGTACGAAATGGGTGGGCAAGCCCCGCGTGGACAATGAGGGCGAATCGGATTTCTGGCGCAGCCGACCCGACAAGCGTCTGACCGAGCAGGAGGCCCGTGGAGCGCTTGCCAAGGCGCGTCGTGGTGAACCCTTGCGCCCGATCGAACAGCGCTTTGTGGACTACGCCAAGCGGCAGGCGAACGACTACGCGCAGGAACATGCCGAGGCGATGCAGCGGTTCGCTGACGAACAGAAGGAAGCCAACGACATCGAGCGGGCGCAGGCGATGGACGACCTTCGCCGCGAGAATGCCCGCTTCGCCAACGCCGATCACGGCGAAGCGCTGACCGTGGCACAATGGGCCGAGCGTGCCATCGATAGCGGCATGACCGCCGAAGAGGTCGCTCAAGCCGCAGGCCGCGGCACGACCGGCGAGAAGATCGCGCGTCTTTCGCAGGCCATCCGTGAACGAGGTGCAGGCAATGCCACTGAACGACAGCCAATTCAACTCGATCGTGAAGGCGGTCGCGGCCCGGAAGGCGAAGGGCAAGCCGCCGCTGTTCCAGAAGGCGCGCGCCCGGCTGGACAAGCGCGAAGCGGACAACTCTTTGCGGAACCGACCAGCCGCGAACGACTCCGCGCCGCCGCCGAGGCCAGGGACGCCGAACGCAACGGACTGACCCGCGAGGGCCGCAAGGACATCCACGCCGGTCCAGGCACCCTGTTCGAGGGTGATGCACCGGAACAATTCGGTATTCAGGACCACGCCGAACCCCTGACTGCGGCAGACCGCGCCGAACAGGAGCGTTTGGTTGCGGCACGCCCTGCACGACGTACACCAGAACGCCCCGTGGAAACGGGCGACCTCACGCCAGACGATCGCGCCGAAATGGATGGACTGCACGGCGTGCACGAAGTCGCGGAGGACGATCTTTCGCCCGAGGACCGTGAGCTGGTGCGGCAGGTACGTGGACGCGCCGAGGCGGCCAAAGCTGACACCGCAGCATCGGACCAGCTACATCGAGAGTCCGTCGAACGTGGCGAGCGCGAGGCCGGTGAACTTGGCTTGCGTGGTGCGGTGGTCGAAGCCCTTGGACCGGAACGCGCAAGCAAGTTGCACTTCGTGCACGATCAGGATGGGTTGCCGGAAGACATTCGCAAGCGCGGAAAGACGATCAAGCAGGGAAACGTCCGCTATGGGCTGCACACGCCCGAGGGCGATTCCTACATCTTCACCAAGCACGCCAACACGCCCGAGCGCGCTGTGTGGACTGCGCTGCATGAGGTAGGCGGCCACGGCGGCATGGCTGAATTGGCAGCGGCTCACCCTGACGTAAAGGTGGGCAGTCTGACGGCGAAGCAGGCCCATGACCTTGCCCGCAACCGCGTGTTGCAAAACCCGACCGTACACAAGCTTGCTGAAGTGATCGCAAGACAGCGCGGTTCGGACGATTTGCCGCGCATGGGCGAGGAAGCGATGGCCGAATTGCAGGCCGCGATGCGTTCAGGCGATTGGGGCGAACTCAAGCGCAAGTATGGGGTGGACGTTCCGCCATCCGTGCGCGAAGGCGTCAAAGGCGCACTGGCTGGTTTCGTGCGCCGGATCAAGGCGATCCTGAACGCGATCCACGCCAAGCTCACGGGCAAGCAAAACGCATTCAGCGATGCCGACGTGCACGACATGTTGAACGACATGTGGGAGGCGTCGAAAGGTGAGGGTGCTGAAGGTGAGCTTGCCGATCAGCAGGTATTCCACGGCTCACCGCATCGCGGGATCGAGAAGGAAGGATTCAAGCTCAACAAGATCGGGTCCGGCGAAGGCGCGCAAGCGTACGGGTGGGGCATATATTTTGCGAGCAAGCGCGAGATCGCGGAACCCGGCGGCTTGCCTGCGTTGAAAGCTCTCAAACGGTCAATCGAAACTGGCAACATGACGTTCAGGGCGGATGATAAACCGGGCCAGCTCTACCACGCCGAAATCCCCGAGGACAAAGACCTGCTGGACTCCGACAAACCTTTGACGAGTCAGCCGCCTTCCGTTCTGGCAAAACTTCGTGATGCGGGATTGTTGAAGAAGATGCGCGAAGCTCGCGCGGACTTTTCGTTGCCCATGGATACCCGCGGCAAAGGGAAGGGCGCGAACCTGTACGCGCTGCTTGCGCATGAGCTTGGCGGCGAGCGTCAGGCTAGCGAGTACCTTGCATCAATCGGGATTCCCGGATTGCGCTACCGTGCCGAGCAGATTTCTGGCGGCAAGGGCGACTCGCACAACTACGTCATTTGGGACGAGAAGCACCTGAACAACGACGTGACGCCGTACTATAGCGAGGAACCCGCGCAGGCTACGACCGGCGTCAAGAACGCGCAGACCAAGGCCGAACGAGAGGCGCGCGGACTTGACGAATTGCACGCCGAAGGCAAGCGTTCGTTTGGCACGGTGTGGGATGCCGCAGACGCCAAACTGCGCGCTGATCCGCAGGCCGGGCAATCGCTGGCGCAGTCGATCATCGAGAAACCGCGGGCGCTGTCCGCCGAAGAAACCGCGTTGCTCACGCAGGACCGCGCGCGTATATCCGTCCAGCGCCATCAAGCAGCCGACGAGATCAATGCCGCGGTCAAGTCCGGAGACGAGGCCGCGGAGGGTATCGCCCGCGCCAAGCTGATGCTCGCCAATCAGCAGATGGAAGTGAACGACAAAGCCGCTCGCCAGTCCGGCTACGAGCAGGGCCTTGGCCTTGCCATCCGCAAGGCGATGGCGAAACTGGATTACAGTCGAGAGGGGATGGAAAGCAGACTTGCCGCCGCCAAGGGCAAGCCGCTGGACGAAAAGGACATCAAGCGAGTCGCCGACATTCACCAGAAGTTGCAGGACGTCGAGACCGAACTGGCAGGCCGCGAACAGGCACAGTGCGGCAAACAGAAGGAAACGCAGGGCGAGTTGTTCGCCAAGCTGCGCGAGACCACTGACCAGTGGCGCAAGGGGCGCAACGCAAACACGCGGCAGGACAAGATCCGGCAGGGTCAACTCGCCAAGCAAATCCTGGAACTGAAACGCCGCATCGAGGAAGGTGACTACTCCAAGGTCAAGCGAACGCCGTTCCAGTACAACGAGGACACGAACCGCCTGCTCGCGCAGCGCAATTTCCTTCGCAGGCAATTCGATCGGCTTGCGCAGCAATCCGAGTATCAGCACCAGCATGGCAAGGTGTATCGGGCGGTCAGTACCCTGATCGCGCTGC
>JBQCHG010000009.1:0-16113 GCA_051954935.1 Rhodanobacteraceae bacterium | reverse complement strand
ATACGCACGGCCTTGGAAAGCTCATTGCGGTCAAGTCTCATTACACTCTCCAACGTCAGATGTGACACAGTTTCGGGACAAGTGCTCCGCCCTGGAAAAAGCCAGCGAGGCCCACTAAACCCTCGGCAGGGACGGATGCTAACAACTTCCTAACCCTTTGGGAATCCCCCCATAACGCGCATGCACGCACGCGTCAGAACGCGTTTTACAAGTTCGCTTGGGTCCCAATAGCCAGCGACAGCTGCCCGCCCCTTCTTTTTGAGTCCGCGTTCCGGACTTCCCTTTTACGCGGACGCTAATCAATACGTGAAAACACCGTTAATTGCAAGCGCGGGGCGCGGGAGCGCCCCGAACTAAACCGGTACCACATCGAAGGCGATCGTGAGGCGGGACTCCCCTGCCGCGCCGGCGAACGGAACGGTGCCGTGCCACATGTAGGAAGGGAAAAGCGCGAGCAGGCCTGGCTCCGGCTTGACATAGCGCTCGGGCGGAAGCGGAGGCACGGTTTTGAACCCTGGCGCGCCCAGCTGTAACCAGCCTTCCCGGTTCCTATTGTCGACGGCAGGCGGCAGTTCAATGTAGCAAGCGGAGGAAATCCAGCCCTCGGGATGAAAATGGTTGACGTGGAAGCCATTCGGTCTCAGTCGGACCGACCACGCCCCCTTGATCCGATATCGCCCGGTGTTGCGCCTGCGCATCGGATCCGAACCATGGCCAAGCGCCTCGATGTATCGGCTGATCGGCCCATGGATGGCTTTGGCGAAAGCCGCAATGACCGGCTCGCCCGCGTGTTCGAAATCGAGCTCCAGCTGGCTGCCACCCCGAAGCGACTGTCCCACCGGATGTACCGACGCTGGATGCAGGCGATGCAAGGCTTCGGCCAATTCGCCAAGATAATCGCCCAGGGTTTTCCATCCCGGGGGCACGTCTATCAGCTGAGCCTTCACAAAATGCTGGTAGTCGAACAATTCGCGACCGCGCGGATCATTCGCCATGCGGCCGGCGCTCGCCAGCAGCGCGATGCCACGACCATCATCAGGCTGGATCCGGAGCAATTCGGCCGCAACGGCGATTGCCTGCGGGGCATCTCCCGCCGCAAGCAATGCATCGCCGTACGCTGAAAGCGCGTACGGATTGCCTGGCATCAACTGCATTGCGCGTTTGGAATATCGCACTGCGCGCTCCGCATCGTGCCCGAGCGCCGTCTGGGCTGCTGCGAGCGTGAGATCGGAGTCATCCGGCGTGACCGCAAGGCCACGCTCGATTTCCTGGATTGCGCCATCCGGATCTTCCGCCGCCATAAGCAAGCGCGCCTTGCTGATCCGCAGCGGAGAGAGCCCTGGGTGATCCTGCAGCGTTGCGTCTATCTCGGCGCTTGCGATCGCAATGCTGCCTGACTGCATCCAGAGCAGTTCGCAAAGGTTGCTCTGGGCGACAAGATGCGTCGGATTCGTACGAACCACGCGCCTGAGTTCCGGCTCGGCTTCCGCCATCCGGCCTTGGCCCATCAGTGCACGGCCGAGCACGAAGTGCGCCTCGGGCCCATCCGCGCCAAACGCCATCGCCTTGCGAGCCTGCGCCTCGGCTTCGGCATATTTGCCGCCGTCGCACAAGGCCGCGGACAAGCGCACTCTCGCGTCATGACTCCGGGGCGACATGGCGACCAGACGGCCGAAACTTTCGCTGGCGCGCTCAGGCTGCTTCAGCAACATCGAGGCATGGCCATGCAAAAGGAGCAACTCGGGCGAAACGTCGGGAACCGCCAGATATGGCTGGACGACCGAGCGAGCTTCCTCCGCCCGATCTTGCGAAAGCAGCAGGCGCGCAAGTGCCGAAGCGGTGGCGGGATCGCGCCGGATATCGAGCGCACGCCTCAGCGATCGCGCCGCATCATCCAGTCTGCCGAGCGTGGCAAGCACACGCCCGGCCATGACATGGGCCGCCTCCCGACGCGGGTCCAGGCGAATGACCGATTGCAACTCATCCAACGCGCCGCGCAGATCGCCCGATTCGAACAGGATGCCCGCAAGCAGCCAGTGTGCATCGGGAAAATCCGGAACCGCGGAAACCACTTCCATCAGTAGCGCGCGCGCTTGACCCCGCTTGCCTGCACGCAGCAGTGACAGCGCGGAATTGAGTTTGTAGGAGATGGCTGCGGGGATGGCCTGACTCACGGTTCACCCGCGATCCGGAGAGCCAGCTCGCTCCCCATGGGTACCGGTAGCGAAACGCGAAGCCGGATCACAGCTCCTGATGGTACTGCACGTACGGAACGCGCGCCTGGTCAGGGCTGACGTCCTGCGGGTTCAGCAGTGGCTGCTTGCCCGAGGACCACACGTTTTGTGCGCCGAAGCTCAGCTCGCCCTGCCAAGGCAGACGGACGCTGACGCCCAGATCGATCCCGCTCCAGCGCTGGGAAGGATCGAACGCGGCACCCGGCAATGCAGGCTCCAAGGTGCGACCGACGATGGTGCCACTGACCGGCCCGTGCTCGATGCCGAGGCTTAGCGTGGTCTGGTTCAGATCGTCGCTGCCGACTAATCCGGCATTCGGCATGAAATGCACGCGGCCGCGGCTGGCACCCACGTCCACCTGGGTGTCCGGAAGGATGCGGATTTGTCCCCGGGCACTAAGATTCGTGGCAGTGCTGTCGGGGAACAAGAGCGGCGCTGCAATCCCGGCGCCCGAATCGGAGGGCAGTACGCGCGGCAGGTTCGCACCGCCATTCAAGGCTGCGGTGCTGCCATTGGTGCGCGACTGGCCGATTGAAAGATCCAGCTTCACTGCATTGTTGGCGAATCCCGCGCCGACTTCCCCGCTCTGGGTATTGGCGAGCGGCGCGTCGCCCAGGCACACGGAATTCTTCATGCCCGGCTGCGCGGGTTGGCACGCCACGTTGGACAGCCAGTTCTGCTGCGAAATATCCGCCCGCCCGTACAGGTTGGGCGAGACATTGAATTGCAGGCCCGTGCTGGCGGCCGCCGAATGCGCATCGATCGAACGCAGGCTCACGGCGGAGCCGGGCACCGCGCTGCCCGAGGTCTGCGCGCCGGTCACCACGGTCAGGGTTCGTCCGTCGGCGGTCTGCCATACTGGCAGAACGTTGTCGGTATCCGCCCCCGCCAACACCAATGGCGCGGTCGCAGGCGCGGTTTGCGCGCGCGAATGACGCACGTGGGTCTGGCCGCTGGCGACCAACGGCAACCCCAGCGCCATGCTGGCAGAGACAAGGCTGGCTATTACAAAACGCATCGTGAAACGAATCCGGGCTGACGCGCCCTTCGATTTGGAGCAAGTATACAGCAGAATTCTTACATTTTGCTAACAATCACAATCCACTCACGGACCGCCGCCCCCGGCTTGCAGGCACGTTTCCTGCTCGCATTCCAGCGCTACACTGCGACCCTCAGTGGGGTTTTTGACAGGAAATGGCCGGCCGCGTTCACCATCTCACCGCAAGCGCAACCGGGGGCGCGGCATCCGAGCCGAATTTGCTCGACCTATGCCGCCAGTTGTGGGTACCGCAGGACTTCGGCGGCGTCGAAGCTGCCGTCGGCGAGCTGATTTCCAATCTGTTCCCCGGAATTCGCGCACGCCTGGTCCCGGCCGGTGATGCGCCCCCCGACGAGCGGTCACTGCGGCTGCCGTTGGCGCACGAGCATCAATTGGAATTGCGCCCCGCGCCTGTCTTGGCCGGCGGTGATCACCTGCTTCAGGCCGCGGTCCGGCTGATCGAATTGCGTCTGGGTGCGCTGTCGCAGCATCAGGAACTCACCGCTTCGGTCCTGCGCCTGGAGGAAGCGGAGCGCCTGCAACGCGCGCTGTATGCGATCGCCGATCAGGCCAGTGCCAATCAGGACGTCAACCAGACCTTGCGCGCGCTGCATCGGATCGTGGCCGATCTGATGTACGCGGAGAATTTCTACATCGTGCTGTACGACAGCCTGCGCGACACCATCCGCTTTGCGTATTTCGCCGATGTCGCCGATCCCGATCCGCCCGATCCGAATTTCGACCAGCCGATGGACGAGATCCGGTACGGGCCGACCTGGTATCTGATCCGGACAGGCAAACCCTTGATGGGCGGACTCGACGAAATCGCGGTTTCCGTGGGAGGCCCGTACCGCGGGACCGGCCCGGAGAGCGTGGACTGGTTGGGCGTACCGCTGCTGCGCAAGGACCAGGTGGTCGGCGGGGTGGTGGTGCAGAGCTACACCGAAAGCGCACGCTACAGCGAACGCGACAAGGAATTGCTGATCTACGTCGCGCAGCACATCCAGACCGCGCTGGAACGCCGTTTCGCGCATGCCGAACTCGAGCGGCGCGTGGATGAGCGCACCGAGGCCTTGCGCGAAGCCAATCGCGTGCTTCAACAACAGGTGCTGGAGCGTCAGCGCGGCGAACGCCTGCAGGCGGCGCTGTTCCGAATCGCGGAACTGGCGAACACAACCGAGAGCATCGAGGACTTCTACGCGGCGGTGCACCGCGTGGTGGGCGGCCTGTTGTACGCGCGCAACTTCTACATCGCGCTGCTCTCGGAGGATCAGGATGAACTGACCTTCCCTTATTCGGTGGACGAGCGCGATCCGGAACGGCATACGCGCAAGCTCGGCAGGGGCCTCACCGAATATGTGCTGAGCCACGGCACCGCGCTGCTGGCCAACTCGGAAGATATCGTGCACATGCGCGAACGCGGCGACGTGGTGCAGAGCGGCACCGATTCGGTGTGCTGGCTGGGCGTGCCGCTGGTCTGCGCCGAGCGCACCGTCGGCGCACTCGTCGTCCAGAGCTACTCGCCCGAGCATCGATACAGCCTGCGCGACCAGGAGTTGCTCACTTTCGTCTCGTATCACATCGCGAATGCACTCGAGCGCGTGCGCGCGGCGGAATCGTTGAAGGCCGCTTATGCCGGGCTGGAGCGGCGCGTGGGCGAACGCACGCGCGCGCTGGCGCTCGCCAACCGCGACCTGCGCGAACAGATCGCCGAACGCGAGCGGGTGGAAGCGCGCCTGAAATACGAGACTCTGCACGACTCGTTGACCGGGCTGCCGAATCGCAGCCTGCTGATGCAGCGCCTGGAGCAGGCGCTGGAGCAGTACCACGCCGATCCGTCGCGCCTCTTCGCGGTGCTGTTCCTGGATCTCGATCGCTTCAAGGTGATCAACGATTCGGTCGGCCACCTGATCGGCGACGACCTGCTGTTCCAGGCCGGCGGCCGCGTGCGCGCCTGCCTGAAATCGCAGGACGTCGTCGCGCGCCTGGGCGGAGACGAGTTCGGCGTGTTGCTGGAGGACATCGGCGATGCCGAGTCCGCCTGCCAGGTGGCTGAGCGCATCATCAACGAATTGAATGCGCCGTTCCGGCTGGCGGCGAAGGAACTGTTCACGTCCACGTCCATCGGCATCGCAATCGTCGCGTCCCAGTATCGTCGTCCCGAGGAATTGCTGCGCGACGCGGATTCGGCGATGTATCGCGCCAAGGCCGAAGGCCGCCACCGCTATGCGCTGTTCGACGAAGGCTTGCGCCAGCAGGCCCTGACCCTGCTGGAAGTGGAGAACGACCTGCGGCGCGGTCTGACGCGCAGCGAATTCGAACCGCATTACCAGCCGATCGTACGGCTGTCCGATCGCGCCATCATCGGCTACGAGGCGCTGATGCGCTGGCGCCATCCGCAACGCGGCCTGCTGCTGCCCGGCGAGTTCCTCACCGTCGCCGAGGAAAGCGGGCTGTCGGAAGCGATCGACTGGCAGATGTTCGAGCAGGTATTCAGCCAGGGACAGGCGCTCACCGCAGAAGGCCGGTTCATCAGCATCAATCTTTCCGGGCGGCATTTCCGTAGCGAGGACCTCGATCGCCGCCTGCTCGGATTGCTTGCGCGCTACGGCCTGCCCGCGCACCGCCTGCGCATCGAAGTCACCGAACGCGCGCTGCTGGAGAACCCGCCGGATGTGAAGCGCCTGCTGCAGACGTTGCGCTCGCACGGCATCAGCGTCGCGTTGGATGATTTTGGCACCGGCTATTCCTCCCTGTCCTACGTGCATCAATATCCGTTGCAGGCACTGAAGATCGACCAGTCCTTCGTAGCCAATCTGGCCGAAGGCGACAGCGGCGGCAGCGTGGCCGTAGTGCGCGCGATCCTAGCGCTTGCCGATACTTTGTCCCTGCAGGTGATCGCCGAGGGCATTGAAACCGAGGCGCAGCGCGAGGTGCTGTGCAAGCTGGGATGCGAGTGCGGCCAGGGCTTCCTGTTCGCGCACGCGGAACCGGCCGAGACGTGGCTGAAAACCGGCGCGTGACTCCTGCAGCGAAGACAAACGCGCCGCGGCGTTGGCGGCGCATCGCACGCCGTTGCATGTTCGTGCTGATCGCGCTGTTCCTGCTGACCTGGCTGCCCATCCTGCTGCTGCGTTTCCTGCCGCCGCCGACAAGCGCTTTCATGGTCGAACGACGCATCGGCGCCGCCATGCACGGCGAGCACGATTTTCGCCTGCAGTACCACTGGGTGCCGTGGTCCCAAATCGCGCCGGCCGCGCCGCTGGCCATGGTGGCGGGCGAGGATCAGAAATTCCCCTTCCACCACGGCTTCGACCTGGAATCCATCCACGATGCGATCAACGATGCCGATCGCGGCGAGCGGCTGCGCGGTGCCAGCACCATCAGCCAGCAGACGGCCAAGAACCTGTTCCTTTGGAACGGCCGCAGCTTCGTGCGCAAGGGCATCGAGGCGTATTTCACGGTGCTGATCGAAGCGACCTGGCCCAAGCGTCGCATCCTCGAGGTGTACGCCAACATCGCCGAACTGGGCGACGGGATCTACGGCGTGGAAGCCGCATCGCAGGCGTATTTCGGCGCACACGCCTCGCAATTGAATGGGCACCAGGCCGCCCTGCTGGCCGCGGTGCTGCCCGATCCGCGCCGGTTGCATGCCGATCGCCCCTCGGGCTACGTGCAACGCCGCGCGGCCTGGATCGAGCGACAGATGGCCCAGCTCGGCGGGGTTTCCTACGTGCTGAATCCGAACCCGCCGCGACCACGCGACACCACACGCGGCCGTCACTGACCAGCGCTAGAATCCTTCGCGAAGCGGGTCGGACATCGCAAGGAGAAACCCATGCGCCAGGTCAAGCATCTGCTGGAAGCCAAGGGCAACGCGGTGTACGCGATCGCTCCGGATGCGCCGGTGCTGGACGCGATCCGCTCGATGGCCGAGCGCGGCATCGGTGCGCTGCTGGTGATGCGCGGCGGCGAGCTGACCGGCATCGTCAGCGAGCGCGATTACGCGCGCAAGGTGATCCTCAAGGGACGTTCCTCGAGAGACACGCCGGTATCGGAAATCATGACACCCGCGCCGCTGTGCGTCAGCCCGAACTCTTCGGTGGATGAATGCATGCGTTTGTGTACCGACCGCCGTGTGCGCCACCTGCCGGTGATGGATGGCGGCAAGGTGATCGGCGTGGTTTCGATTGGCGACCTGGTGAAGGCGGTCATCGATGACCAGGCTGTCGAGATAGACCAGCTGCAGCGATACATCGCCGGCTGAACAAGCCTTAATCGCTGGCGAGCACTGGCGGGAGCGGACAACCCAGCGCCGCGCAGGTGACGCGCAGCAGTTCCGACTCGGCGACATTCACCACGCCGTCGGCGGCAATCGCGCTGGTCAACGCGCGTACCACAAGCTGCTTGCCCTCCGGCGCCAGCCGCGCCAGTTGCTCCAGCGCCCCGTCGAGCGCGGTTTGCCAGTCGTCCGGAATCGCATACAGCGGCGTGGCCCCGGGCAGCGCCTCCTGCATGCCAAGCAGGAAGGCGCATCGCGCGGCGTCCTCGTCGTCTGCGCCGAAATGCGCCACCAATGCGCACAGATCGCGCAGCCCATCCTGTGCATTGCGCAGGCGTACGCTGCCGGCCTGGAAATGCGCGGCGGGATCGAGCGCCGCCATCACCTGCACCTGCACAAGCTTGGCGATGCAGTATTCGTCCAGTTCCACTTTGTCGTCGGCGCGGATCAGCGCGTCCAGCGTGGAAACGAAGCGCTCCAGTTCCGGACGCGGGCGGCGCTTCAGCGCAGGGAATGCCAATTGCGCGAGCGGCAGGCGAAGCATCGGATGCAATTGCGCCAACTGCACGAGCGCGCTGCGCGCGGCCTCCGCCGTGGAGGCGTCGAAGGCCTGCGCAATGGCCTGCACCTGCTTCTGCTGCACGTCGGACTGGTCGGACAGCACCAGCGCGAACATCACGGCGAGCGCTCCACGCGCATCGCGCGCGGAAGCGGCCAATCCGTCGGGGATGCGCGCATGAAGCGCCGATGCAGCCCGGTAGTCGTCTGCACCTGGCGCGCCGACCTGGGCTGCGATCGCACCGGCGGCGATGGCCAGCGTGGCGGCCCGATGCGGAATCGCTGCAGCCGCCGCCATGGCAGCTGCAGAGCCGGGCGTTCCCGCGGCAGCGTTGCCGGATTGAGCGAACACCGGCTCGTTGATGTCCACGTCGCCATCCGCGCGAGCGAACTGGTGCACGGCTTGCGCGAAATCATGCCCACCGTGCTGCAGATCGATCGTCTCCGGATCGCCTCCAGCCTGCACCCAGTCGTGCGCGATCTTGTCCAGTTCCCTCGGATCGAACTGTGGCTCCAGCGCGCGGATGCGTTGCAGGATCGGCGGATGGGTAGCGAACAGCGAGGAAAAATCGGCATCGCCGAACAGCATGTGCCGCACCTCGTCGCGGCCGGATGCCTGCAACTGCGAGCCGTCCGCCAGTGCGGCGATCTTCTTCAGCGCGCCGGCGATGCCGGAGGTCTGGCGCGTGAACTGAACCGCCGAGGCGTCCGCCAGCGATTCCCGTGCGCGCGCCACCGCGGCCTGGATGAGCTTGCCGAAGAACAGCCCGATGTAGCCGATCACGAACAGCGCAAGCCCGGCGAGCGCGAGATTGCCGCTGTTGCGGCGGCTGCGGCCGCTGCTGCTGTACATCATGAACCGCCCGACGATGCCGATCGCGAGGATGCCGAACAGCAGGCCGATCAGGCGGATATTGAGGCGCATGTCGCCGTTCAGCACGTGGCTGAACTCGTGCGCGATCACGCCCTGCAATTCGTCGCGGTTGAGCCTGTCCAGGCAGCCTTGCGTCACGCATACCGCGGCATCGGACGGCGTGTAACCCGCGGCGAAGGCGTTGATCGCGGGCTCGTTCTCCATCACCCAGATTTCGGGCACCGGCACGCCGGAGGCGATCGCCACCTCCTCGATCACGTTACGCAGCCGCTTCCAGGCCGGATTGGCGGTGTCCGCCGGCACCGGCGTGGCACCCATGCCGATCGCCACCGCCGAGCCGCCGCCGCGCAGGGATGCGACGCGATACAGCGAACACAGGCCGATCAGCACGATCACCGCGATGGAAATGCCCAGCAGCGCGCCGGGGCGCGGCCCGATCAACAGGAATGCGCAGATCAGGTCCACCGCCGCCACGATCGCCGCCACCGCCAGCACGAACAGCACCACCAGCCAGCGGGCATTGCGCCGGACACGCGCTTGTTGGGCAAAAAAGTCCATGATCGGGTTCGGCAGAGTTTGTTCGGAACGTGCTGTTCTTCAGGAGTGCGGACTGGGTGCCATCCCTGGCTGAGGACTCCGTGGCCGCTTCTGGCCGGGCTTGCGCGAAGAAATCAAAACCCGTGCAATGAATCGATTCGAGCAGCGTTCACGGACGATCGCGCAGACCTAGACGAACGAAACCTTCGGCGCCTCGCGCTTGGCCGGATCGTCGATCGCCAGGGGTTCGGCGGCGGCGAAGCCGGACGCGATCAGGTTGCCCGGGAAGGTCTCGCGACGATTGTTGTAGCTCATCACCGCATCGTTGTAGGCCTGCCGCGCGAAGGCGACGCGATTTTCGGTGGAGGTCAGCTCCTCCGACAACTGCATCATGTTCTGGTTGGCCTTCAGATCCGGATACGCCTCGCTGACCGCGAACAGCCGGCCCAGCGCCTGGGTCAACTGGTTCTCGCTGCCGGACAACTGCTGCATCGCGTTCGGATCGCCCGGCTTGGCCTTGGCTGCAGCCAGTCCATTCACCGCCGCAGTGCGCGCAGCCGTGACGGCTTCGAGTGTTTCGCGCTCGTGCGCAATGTAGCCTTTGGCGGTTTCCACCAGATTCGGAATCAGGTCATGCCGCCTCGTGAGCTGAACGTCTATCTGCGCGAAGGCGTTCTTGTAGGCGTTGCGTGCCGTGACGAGTCCGTTGTAGATCGCGATGAAGTACACCACAATCACCGCGATGATGATCAGCACCACGATAATGCCTGTCATGCGTTTCTCCTCGCTGTTCCGCGCGTGCCGCGCACACCCGTCCCAACTTGATCGCCGCGAGCTTAACACGCGTTCGCATTCGCTTTGCATCAGTGCCTTGATCGCCTGCATCGCGCTGTGCGCGCCGGCGGCGATTGCGCACCCTGCGCCCCCACACGAACCCACCGTGGTGCACACCGGGCCGCGCAGCGAGCTGCCGCCGGAGCGGATCCGCGATGCGATCCAGGCCTACGATGGCTGGCTGGATCAGATCGAAGCATCCAATCGCGTGGCCGGACTCGCCACGGCGGTAGTCGTGGACGACAAGGTTCGTTACGAGCGCACGCTCGGCTGGGCCGATGCGCAGACCGGCGAGAAGGTGAAGCCGGATACGGTGTTCCGCCTGGCCTCATTGTCCAAGGCGTTCGCTACCGCGCTCACCGGCTTGCTGGTGCACGATGGCGTGATGAGCTGGGATACGCGCCTTTCGGACGTGCTGCCCTTCTTCAAGTTGAAGGACGCGCATGCCACCGAGCAGGCCACCGTGCGCGACATCCTCGGACAGCGCCTCGGGCTGCCGCGCAATGCCTACGACAACATGCTGACCAGCGGCGTGCCCTACCCGGAGCTGGCGCGCAAGCTGGACGAAGTGGACATGAGTTGCGGGGTGGGCGACTGCTACGGATACCAGAACGTCGCCTTCTCGCTGATCGGCGACGTGATCTACGCCGAAACCGGCGACTTCTTCTATCACCTCGTGGACAAGCGGCTGTTCTTGCCGTTGGGCATGACCACCGCGACCTACGGCCGCGATGGCTTGGAATCGAGCAAGAGCTGGGCGCACCCGCATTACCGGCATGGCAACAATTGGGTCGCATTCGAACCCAACGACAACTTCTACGTCCCGCCCGCGGCCGGCGTGAACGCCAGCATCCGGGACATGGAGCAGTGGCTGATCGCGCAGATGGGCGGCCGCCCGATGGTGCTGCCGCCGGCGCTGCTGGAGGTGCTGCACGCACCCGGCATCAACACGCCGAGCGAGCGCGTTGCCTCTCCCTGGCGGCGCGCGCGCCTGAAGGACGCGCATTACGGGCTGGGCTGGCGCGTCTATGACTACGAAGGTCACACGCTCATCTTCCATGCGGGCGCGGTGAAGGGGTACCGCACCGAGATCGGCTTCTTCCCGGAATACCACGTCGGCATGGTGGTGCTTTGGAACTGCGAGTGCTCGGAACCCGCGGGCCTGATGCCGATGCTGTTCGACAAATTGCTGGGCCTTCCGGAAGTGGACTGGGCGGGGTTGAATGCGCACACGCGCGCGGAGCATCGCACGCGCAAGGCATCGCGGTCGCACCGGCACGCGAGGACGAAAAAGGGCGATTGATTCGCTCGCACGGCGAGCGAACCGCCGGGTGCGGATTCAGTTGCGGGGCGTCGGCGCATGGTGCCGCGTTGCGAGTAGCTACCGGCGTGCCCGCACATCCATGTGCGCGCGTTCGAAGCAGCGCGACATGCCATTCAAGGCATGTCGCAAACGCTGCTTCTCACCCCCCGAATTTGAAGTCGATGCGACGCTGCAGCGTGCTCGGTACGGGCTGGCCATCCTTCAACGCCGGCTTGAACTTCGAACGCGATACTGCCTGAATTGCCGCCTGGTCGAAGACACGATGGGGTTGCGAAGCGATCACGTGCGCATTGCTCACGGAACCGTCCGGATTGACGGTGAACTCGACCGTGGCGTAACCGGAGGTGCGGTTGCGGGCAGCCTCAAGCGGATACTCCGGCGCGGCAGGACTGACGGCCTGGGCCGCGCGTGTTTCGCCGACCGGTTGCGGTGGGGGCGCAGGCTTGGGTGCTTCCTGCACCGGCGCGGGCGCCTGCTGTGCAACAGGCGGCGGCGGCGGTGCCTTGGCGGCTTGGGCGGCCGCCTTCGCGGCGGCCGCCTGCTTGGCTGCCAACTCGGCGGCGGCCTTGGCCTTCTGGTCCGCCTCCCGCTGCTGCTGCTTCTTCGCCGCATCCAGCTTTGAACGCAAGATGGTCAGCGTATAGTTGCTCGGGTCGGCCTTGGCCAGTAACCCGATCTCACGCTGCGCCTCGTCGAAGTTGTTCTGGCCGATCGCTGATTCGACCGCGTTGGCACCGAACGGGAACGACTCGCGCAGAGCATCCTGCGCAACCTGGTTCTTGGGATCCTTCTGCAACGTCTTCTCGTAATACTCGAAGGCGTTGTCGCCCTTGGGCGCCACCAGCTTCTGCTGGTTCATGGCAATGCGCGCCGCCGCAAGCAACTGGTCGACGGTCATCGAGTCGAGCTTGGCCTGTGCGGCCTGCTCCGCCTGCGCCTGGGCTTGCACCTGCGCCTGGGTTTGCGCAGTCGAGGCAGCCGCCGGCTTGGCCGGCGTGGTAGTCGCTGCGCCCGGTTGCGCCGTAGTGGCGGTGTTCTGCGGCGCGTTGTTGTTGCCGCAGGCGGCGAGCGCGAAGGCGAGAAGGCCGATTGCGGCGAAGCTCGCGCAGGCGCGCACGGACGAAATGAATCGGGCTGACTGAGTCAATGCGGTCATCTTGTGAACTCACATGGAACGCGCGAGATCGCGCCACACCGGAGCCCTAGCATGAACCGTTCCATGCGGCGCGGCACGCGCGCGGCCCATCAGGCTTTCCGGTCCCCCACCGCATCGAGCGGCGCGAGGAAACATAACGCCATTGCCGGCGCGCGGCAATCGTTGCGCGCCGCGACACATTGTTTGACAAGACCATGGAGGGCAGCCTGACGCTTGCGCAGTGAGGGGCGTACAAACGAAAACCCCGGCTGGAAGCCGGGGTTGGCAAACGATTCGTTCGGTTACCAAGCTCCCCCTGCGCTGGGCGGACCACAGGGAGAGCTTCGCTTGTAGTTATGGTGCGTCAGCTTGTTGCTAGACAGTGGACCCTTGCTTACTTCTTCTTCTTGGCTTTCGCCTTGGACGTCTTGCTGGCGCGGGTGGCCTTCGCCATCACGGCAGCCTTCTTCGGGGCGGCCTTGCGGGCGCCCTTCTTCGCCGCGCGCTTGCGCGCCGGCTTCTTCGCGGCTTTCTTTGCAGCAGGTTTGCGCTTGGCGGTCTTGCGTGCCGAAGCGGTCTTGGCGCGAGCGGGCTTGCGGGCCTTCTTCGCGGTGGACTTCTTGGCCGCCTTTTTGGCGGATTTCTTCGCAGCAGCTTTCTTCATTGCCATGGTTCGTCTCAGCTCCTCATCAGTTGGCAGTGGTTGCCCAGTAAACGCATGCAGGAATGCCTCGCAAAGCAGGTCACTGTTGCTGGCATGCCGCAGGTTCAACACCTGGCGACGTGTACGTTCGTCGGAAAGCAACCGGAGTACATGAAGCGGAATCGAGACGGTGATTTTTTTCACCTGGTCACTCTTGTGACCGTGCTCGACATAGGGCTCGATGTACTTGGCAGCCGGCATATTTCCTTCAGACGCATGTCGTCGGGCGCAGAAACTATTCCTGTAAAAACGCGCTGTCAATCAATTTTTCGCGACAGATGAAGCTCTTGCGAGCGTTGCGCAAGGGGCGGACGGCACCGCGGCGGGTCGCTTCCGTACCTGTTTTTCGCATCGAATTTGGACGTCTGGACGTCCAAATTAATGGACGTGACAGGAACAGGTGGAATCGCCGAGAGCCGCGCCGGGCTTGAGTTCCAGCCGACAGCGCTCGCGCGATTTGCGCTTCCGCACGTCACGACACGCCTTCACGCCATTGCGCGCCTGCGTGCGTGGCAATCGAAGGCAACCCGGACTGAACGGCGGGGAAATTTCAGCTCAGCGCATGCGCCATCGCGACGGCAAAAACATCGAGATCGGCGCGCGTTTTGGTCTCGGTCGCACACACGAGCAGTGCGTCGCCGAGTTCCGGATAGTCCTCGCCAAGCGCGACGCCGGCGACGATGTTTCGGCGCGCGAGCGTCTCGATCACATCGCTCGCGGGCTTCGAAAGTTTCAGTGCGAACTCGTGAAAACCCGTGCGTGCGAACAGCGCTTGCACGCCCGGAATCGCGCAGAGTTTTTCACGCAACGCGCGCGCGTTCGCCATGCTGTTGGCGGCGACGCGGCGCAGCCCTTCGGGACCGAGCATCGCCATGTAAATCGTCGCCGCGGTGACCAGCAGGCCCTGGTTGGTGCAGATGTTGGAGGTCGCCTTGGCGCGACGGATGTGCTGCTCGCGCGCCTGCAGGGTGAGCGCGAAACCTTCGCGGCCGTCCAGATCGGTGGTGCGGCCGACGATGCGGCCGGGCATCTGCCGGACCAGCGCCTGCTTGCAGGCCAGGATGCCGAAATACGGCCCGCCCGAGGACAGCGGCACGCCCAGCGGCTGGCCGTCGCCGCAGATGATGTCCGCACCCTTGGCCCCCCAGCGACCTGGCGCCTTCAATACGGAGAGCGAAATCGGGTTCACCACGCCGATCACCAGCGCACCCTTCGAATGCGCCCAGTCGGTCAGCGCGTCCACATCTTCCAGCACGCCGAAGAAGTTCGGCTGCGGAATCACCAGCGCGGTGAACGCACCGAAGTCCTGTTGTGTCAGCCAAGCGGGATCGATGCCGCCCGCCGTGCCGCCGCCGTGGCAGAAATCGAATTCGACAACCTCGATATCCTGCAGCTCGACGATGGTCTTCAGCGTCTTGCGGTAGGCCGGGTGCACGCAGCGCGGCACCAGGATCCGGCGCGGGCCGTTGCGCACGCAGCGCTCGGCCATGAGCGCGGCCTCGGCCAGCGCGGTGGCGCCGTCGTACAGCGACGCGTTGCTGACGTCCATGCCGGTCAGCCGCGTCATCATCGTCTGGTATTCGTAGATGAGTTGCAGCGTGCCCTGGCTGGCCTCGGCCTGGTACGGGGTGTAGGCCGAATAGAACTCGCCACGCGACACGATCGCCCACACCGCCGCCGGGATGTGGTGCTCGTAGGCACCGGCGCCGGCAAAGTTCAGCGGCGTGCCGTCCATCGCCGCACGCGACTTCATCAACCGCGTGACTTCCATTTCCGACAGCCCGGACGGCACGTTCTTCAGCGCGTCGACTTTCAGCGCCTGCGGAATCTCGTCGAACAGATCCTCGATGCGCTCGACGCCGATCGCGGCGAGCATGGATTTCACATCGGCTTCGGAATGGGGGATGAAGGGCATGGGAAGAAGCAGAAATCAGAAAGGAGAGCGGAACACTACGAGGCCATCATCCCGGACGCGGCGCAAACCGCGATCCGGAATCTGCTTTTGGTCCGCTGAAGAGCAGATTCCGGGTTCCGCGCTGCGCGCGGCCCCGGAACGACGGGATGGTGCATGGAGGATTCAGGGCTTGTCTTGAGGTTTGCGGTGGAGTCGGTTCAATGCTCGTCGCCCTCGATCAACTCGGCATACGCATCCGGATCGAGCAGCTCTTCGAGCTGGTCCCTGGCTTCGGCATCGGGCCTGACCAGGAACAGCCAGCCGTCGCCGTAGGCATCCTCGTTGATGGTTTCAGGCTTGTCGGCGAGCATCTCGTTGATCGCGGTGACCTCGCCGCTCACCGGCGCGTAGACGTCGGAAGCCGCTTTCACGGATTCCACCACCGCGCAGGCGTTGCCCGCATCGACGTGGTCGCCGACATTCGGCAACTCGACATAGACCAGATCGCCGAGCTGGCCCTGCGCGTGATCGGAAATACCGATGCGCACCTGGTCGGCGTCCTCGACGCGCGCCCACTCGTGGGATTTCAGGAATTTCAGATCGCCGGGTATCTCGCTCATGGCTTCATCGCTCGTGTGCAGTCAGGAGATTCTATAAGCGCAGCTCGCGCAGTCCAATCGGATTACAGGCAGGACTTGC
>JBQCHG010000008.1:0-10188 GCA_051954935.1 Rhodanobacteraceae bacterium | reverse complement strand
GAGCGGGCCGAACGGCTTGTCCGCATCGAAGTAGATCCGCGGCAGCCTTTTGTACGGCTCGGCGGAATCGGGAATGGTCGGATCGGTGATCTGCCAGGAATCCACGCCGATCCCGGCATCCCACCAGTTGCCGCTGCCGGTGATGTAGGCGGATGAGCCGATCAGGGAGGTCGCGGCGGTGATGAGGCTGTTGCCGAAATCCTGGAAATAGCTCTTGTCGGTGACCCGGTTGATGTTGGCGCTGAAAGCCCATCCCGGTATCAGTCCGGTCGTGTCCTGGAAGTGCAGGAAACCGCGATCGCGATGGGCAAGGCGATCGTTGGGCATGAAGTCGGCCTGAAGAATGCCGGCGCTGCTGCCGACCAGATAGCGGAATTCGGTGCCCAGCATGAAGCCGCGGTCGGAATACATGCCCGGCGTCAGCGTGGCATCGTAATTCGGCGCTAGGTTGAAGTAATACGGCCACGCGAAATAAAAACCGGAATGGCTGCTGTTGCCGAACCGCGGATAGAGAAAACCCGATTGCCGCTCGTGGTTGATCGGGAAACGCATGTACGGCAGCCACAGGATCGGCACGCCCTTCAGCCGCAAGGTCACGTTGTGTGCGCGGCCGACGCCGGTGGTCTGGTCGGCGGTCATCTGCGACGAGCGGATCTCCCACACGCGATCGCTGGGATCGCAGGTGGAGAAGCTGCCCTGCGAGTAGATTGCATGGTCCTGGTCCACCACGGTGACCTGCCTGGCATCGCCATTGCCGCGCGAGGTGAGCATCTGGAACCGCACGTTGTCGGCCACGCCGTGCTCGGGGCTGGTGGTGCCCTGCATGCGGCTGGCCGAAAACAGCTGGCTGCGGTCCTGATAACGCACGTTGCCCTCGGCGAGGTACGCCGTGGTGTCTTTCGTGTAATCGATGCGGTCCGCGTGCAGCAGCTCGTCCAGGCGCTGCAGGCGAACGTCGCCGTAAAGGTGGAACACGTTGCTGTCCGGGCTTTCGAGCCGGTCGGCCTGTACGTCTGAAACGGCCTGTGAGGCATCACCCGTGGTCGGCAGGCCCGGCACGTAGAAATCCAGCAGGTCGTTCTTCTTGCAGAGGCTGTAATCGTTCTTCTGATGCGGGCAGGTGAACGCACCCAGCGGACAGACGTATTGGGTGGTGGTTTGCGCCACCGCGGCGGCAGCCGGCAGCACCGCCAGTGCAATGGCGAAGGCGAGCGCACGCGGCGTCAGCGGTGAAGGTTGGCGCAGCACGTGGCTTCCTCGTCACGGGAACCACGTTAAATTAACAGAAAGAAGTACGGCGAGGAATTCGCGCCACCGCGCGAGGGAATCTCGAAGAACCGTCGCGAGTGAAGGCAGATTGCGCATCGCCGGCGTGCAACACATTGTTTTGAATCAGGCCGAGCGAGCAGGTTATTCAGAGCTTCCCTGGAGCAGGACCGCCACGTGCGCCGCCACCGATTGGCGCAGGGCTTCCAGGCTGTAGCCCCCTTCCAGTACGGAAACCACGCGACCGCCTGCGTGCTCGTCGGCGATTCCGCGCAATCGCAGCGTGAGCCATGTGTAATCGTCCACCTCGAGTTGCAATTGCGCCAGCGGGTCGAGACGGTGCGCGTCGAAACCGGCCGAGACCAGCAGCAACTGCGGGCGGAAATCCTCCAGTGCCGGGAACAGGATTTCGTCCCACGCCGCGCGGAACTCGCGCGAGCCGGCCAGCGGCGGCAGCGGCGCGTTCACGACGTTGCCCACGCCGCGCTCGTTGCTCGCGCCGGTGCCCGGATACAGCGGCATCTGGTGGCTGGAGAGATACATCACGCGCGGTTCGCGCCGGAAAATGTCCTGCGTGCCGTTGCCGTGGTGCACATCCGGATCCAGGATCGCGACGCGTTCCAGTCCGTGCGCAGCCAGCGCATGCGCCGCGCCGACCGCGATCCCGTTGAAGATGCAAAAACCCATCGCCGCATCCGGCGTGGCGTGGTGGCCGGGTGGGCGCACCGCGCAGAACGCGCGCATGGTCTGGTTCGCGAGCACCGCATCCACCGCCGCGCATGCCGCGCCGGCCGCGCGCTCCGTCGCTTCCAGCGAAGCGGGCGACATCATCGTGTCCGGATCGAGCCGCAGCGAACCGCTTTGCGGTGCGCTCGCGTAGATGCTTTCGACGTACGCCGGCTCGTGCACGCGCAGCAACTGCTCGCGCGTGACGCGCGGCGCCTCGACGCGTTCGAGTTGCGCGAAACGCGGATCATCCAGCGCTTCCAGCACCGCGCGCAGTCGCGCCGGCGATTCGGGGTGACCCATGCCAGGATCGTGTCTCAGGCAGGCAGGATGGGTGTAGACGCGCATCTACGCTGGCTTGCTGCGCTTCCTGCGTTCGTGTTGCCACAGCACTTCTCCGTGGCCACTGGAACGTGCCAGCACGCGCGCCAGCACGAACAGCAGGTCGGAGAGACGATTCAGATAGTGCAGCGCCTGCGGTCGTACCGTTTCCTCGCGCGCCAGCGTCACCACGCAGCGCTCCGCGCGCCGGCACACGGTGCGGGCGACATGGCATTGCGCCCCGGCCATGCCGCCGCCGGGCAGGATGAATTCCTTCAGTGGCGGCAGGTCTTCGTTGAGCTGGTCCAGCGTGGATTCCAGCCGCGCGATATCGGCGTCGTCCACCACCGCCATGCCGGGAATGCACAGCTCGCCACCGAGGTCGAACAGGTCGTGCTGGACTTGCGTCAGCATTTCGACGACCGCCGTGGGCAGGTCGGGAATCGCGAGCAGCACGCCCAGCGTGCTGTTGAGTTCGTCCACCGTGCCGTAAGCCTCGACACGCGCGGAATCCTTGCGCACGCGGGTGCCGTCACCGAGGCCCGTCGATCCGTCGTCGCCGGTGCGGGTATAGATCTTCGAAAGCCGGTTGCCCACGGCGGGCGCCAATCAAACGGCGGCGAGTCGCAACACCGTCCAGCGCCGGCTCAGCAGCGCGAAGCCGCCGAACAGCAGGGCGCTCCACAGCACCGTGCCGGGCAGCGAACCGTACTGGTAGAACGGCCAGCCGGCGACATAGCACTCGACCAGCCCGGCGAAGCTGTGTGCGTACATCGAGCCGGTGAGCCACACGAAGAAGTTGGTGACCAGGTAGAAGCCGGTCGCGCTGGCGATCGCGGCCAAGGCGGTGTTCAGGATGCGCACGCGTCCGCGCAGGCCGAAACCGGCAAACGCGGTCGCCGCAATGCACGCGTACACGATCAGTGACATCGCGCCGTCGAAGCCGATCACGACATCGGACAGCACCATCGCCGCCAGCGGCACCAGGACCGCCAGCCACTTGTCGGCGAAGTACGCACCGCCGAACAGCGCCATCGCTTCCACCGGGGTGAAGTTCCAGGGCAGCGCGCCTGCGGAGAAATGCACCAGCAGCCGGTAGCCGACCGCGAACGCGATCATCGCGCACAACACCAGGTTGCGCGGCGTGAACAGGGAGGATTCGTGGGTGCGCGGCATGGGAACATCCTCGATAGCGATCTGGATAGCTTACCGCAATCGGATTGCAGGACGCAGGCTGGCGCTGAGCAAAGCGGATCCTGGCGCGATCCCATTATCATCGTGTCATGCGCGAGCACACGGACATCCTGATCGTCGGCGGCGGACTGGTGGGCGCGAGCCTCGCGATTGCGCTGGATGCAGCCGGCCGCAGCGCCACGCTGGTCGAGGCCGCCGCGCCGCGCGCACCGGCGCAGCCCAGTTACGACGAACGCAATCTCGCGTTGGCGCGCGCGACTGTCAACGCGCTCACGAACCTCGACGTGTGGAAGCACGCGCAGGGCGCCACACCGATCACGCGCCTGCACGTGAGCCGCGCTGGCGAGTTCGGCGCCGCGCGCCTGTCCGCGCATGAAGCCGGTGTGGATGCGCTCGGCGCTACGCTGCCCGCTCGTGAGCTCGGCAACGCACTGGAGCTGCGTTTGCAGCAATGCAGGCACGTGACCCGGCTGATGCCGGCAAAGTTGGAGAAGCTGCAGCTGGTCGAAAACGGTTGGCGCGCGACGATCCGCACCGGCGACGGAGTCCGCGAGATCGAAACGAAACTGCTGATCGGCGCGGACGGCACGAACTCGTTCGTGCGCGCGCAGGCCGGTATTGCTGCAAGTGAACACGACTATGCGCAAACCCTGATCGTCTGCACGATCACGCCGGAGCGCGATGCGGATGGCTGCGCGTACGAACGTTTCTCCGACGAAGGTCCGGTCGCGCTGTTGCCGTTGTCAGGCCGGCACTGCGGGCTGGTGCTCACGGTGGCTGCGGACCAGGCCGAAGGCGTGCTGGCGATGAGCGACGATGAATTTGCCGCCCTGGCGCAGCGGCGCTTCGGCTGGAAGCTGGGGCGATTCGCGCGCCCCGGCAAACGGCAGGCACATCACGCGTGGCGCGTGCTGGCGCAATCGCTGATCGCACCGCGCGCGGTGATGATCGGCAATGCCGCCCAGACCGTACATCCGATCGGCGCGCAGGGCTTCAATCTCGGCCTGCGCGATGCACTGATCCTGGCGGAATTGATCGCGGGCGCCGCAGACCCAGGCAACGACGACTTGCTGCGCGATTACGCCTCACGTCGCGCGCCCGATCGCGAAGGCGTGCTCGCCTTCAGCCACGGTCTGATTTCCCTTGCCTGCCTGCCGCAACCCGCCCTGGCTCCGCTGCGTTCCCTGGCGCTGATCGCTTTCGACAGCGTGCCGCCGTTGAAACGTGCACTCGCGCGCCGCGGCATGGGCTGGCGCGGTTCGGCGCCGCCCACCGCCACGCTGGAACGTGCGCCATGAATGCGCGTCGAACGATGCCCGACGTTGCGATCGCCGGCGGCGGCATGATCGGCGCGGCCTGCGCGCTGGCGCTGGCGCGCAAGGGTTTCGAAGTGGTGTTGATCGAGGCGCGCGAGCCCGCGCCGTGGCGCGCGGAGGATCGCGAGGACCTGCGCGTGATCGCATTGGCGCCCTCGTCCGCGAAGTTGCTGGATGAAGTCGGTGTGTGGAAAGCGGTGCGCGACGCGCGTGTTTCGCCGTACGCACACATGCGTGTGTGGGATGCCGACAGCGGCGCGGAATTGCATTTCGATGCCACCCGGGAAGGCCGCGCGGAGCTCGGCTGGATTGTCGAGAACAAGCTGCTGCAATGGACGCTGTGGCAGGCGCTGGATCGGGCCGGTGTGCGCCGCGTCTGTCCGGGCGAGGTGCGTGATCTGGAAGCGCGCGCCGATCGCGTATCGCTGGAGTTGAGTCAGGGCGAGCCGCTGTCCGCGCGAGTGCTGGTGGTCGCGGACGGCGCGAAATCCACGTTGCGCGACAAGCTCGGGATCGCAACGCGCGGTCGCGATTACATGCAGCGCGCGGTGGTGGCGCACGTCGCAACCGAAAAGCCGCACGGCGCGACGGCCTGGCAGCGCTTTCTCGCCGATGGCCCCATTGCGCTGCTGCCGTTGCGCGACGGGCGCAGTTCGATCGTGTGGACCTTGCCGGAAGCGGAGGCGCAACGCGTGCTTGCACTGGACGACCAGGCGTTTCGCGAAGCGGTCGGTCTTGCCACCGATTTTGGCCTTGGACGGATCACCGAGACCACGCAGCGGGCATCGTTCCCCTTGCGCCTGCAACTGGCGCAGACCTATGCGAGCGAGCGCTGCGTGCTGCTGGGCGATGCCGCGCATGCGGTGCATCCGCTGGCCGGGCAGGGCGCGAACCTCGGCTTGCGAGATGTGGCTGAACTCGTTTCCGTATTGAACCGGGCGCGCGATGCGAACCGCGACTTCGCGGCCGTGCACGTCTTGCGACGTTACGCACGCCGCCGCCGCTCGGCCGACACGCTGGATGCACTGTCGTTCGATGCGCTCTCGCGCGCATTCGCCTGGCGCGCGCCGCCACTGGTCGCGCTGCGCGGGATCGGCATGCGCGCAGTGGATGCGCTGGGGCCGGTCAAACGCAGGCTGGTGGCCCACGCGGCGGGGCGAAGCTAAGCCCTTGAACCGTTCGCCCTGAGCGCAGGCCCGCAGGGCCGGAGTCGAAGGGCAAGGCGCTTCGACTCCGCGGTTTTCAACCGCTACGCTCAGCGCGAACGGAGTTGATGCATTCGGTGTGTCGTTACAGTCGACCGATTTTCGATTTCGATTTTTGGGTTCCGAGTCCCGACATCAAAGGAGACGACCATGCGTACCCGCCTGCTGTTGATCGCTGCGTTGCTGTTCGGCTTCTCGACTTTCGCCCATGCGGCGATGCAGGCGAAGACGATCGACTACACCGTGCACGGCAAGGCCATGCGCGGCGTGCTGGTCTGGGATGACGCGGTCAAGACACCGCGGCCCGGCCTGCTGCTGGTCCCGAACTGGTACGGCATCAATGATGCGAATATCGCCAAGGCCAAGATCATCGCCGGCCGCGACTACGTGATCTTCATGGGCGACATGTACGGCAAGGGTCTGCGGCCGAAGAACGACGAAGAGGCGCAGGCGGCGGTGAAGCCGTTGTATAGCGATCGCGCGGAAATGCGCGCGCGGGCGGTGGCGGCATTCGATGAATTGAAGAAACTGGCGCAATCGCATGCGGCGCCGATCGAAGCCTCGAAGCTCGCCGCGATCGGCTTTTGCTTCGGCGGCTCGTCGGTACTGGATCTCGCCCGCAGCGGCGCGGATGTCGCCGCGGTGGTGAGCTTCCACGGCGGGCTGTCCACCGACGATCCGTCGCTCGCCAGGCACATCAAGGCGCGGGTGCTGGCGATGAACGGCGCCGACGACAGGGGCACCATGCCGGACGCCGACAAGTTCATGGACGAGATGCGGATGAGCCCGGCCGAATGGCAGTTCGTGGTGTTCGGCCACGCGGTTCACTGCTTCGCCGAACCGGATGCGAAGTCACCGCCCGGTTGCGTCTACAACCCGAAGGTGGCCAAGCGCGCGTTCAGGATGATGCACGATTGGCTGGACGAAGCCTTCAGTCAGCCGGTTTCTCGCGAATAGAGTGGTCGAAGGCCCAAAAACGGTACATCCATGCACCGGGCCTGATCCGAGCACCAGCTCGCCAGCGCACAGGATGTCGAGCGCAGCAGCTTTGCCGAGGTTTCTAGTGATCGCGTTCGACCGCATATACCGCGAGCGCGTCCAGCGCGTCGCGATGGCGTGACGGCGGCAGCACGGCGAGCGCTTCGCGCGCGGCTTCGGCGTGGGTCTGTGCGCGTTCGCGCACGCGTCCGATCGCGCCGGATTCGCGGATCGCCTGCACGATGGCGTCCAGCGAAGGCAGCCGTTCGGAACTGAGCGCGCGGCGCAGCGTTTCGGCCTGCGCGGGCGTGGCGCGCTCGATGGCGTAGATCAGCGGCAGCGTCGGCTTGCCCTCGGCAAGGTCGTCGCCGATGTTCTTGCCCAACGTCTGCGCGTCGGAAACATAATCCAGCAGGTCGTCTGCGATCTGGAAGGCGAAGCCGAGCCGCATGCCGTATTCGCGCAGCGCGCGTTCCTGTTTTTCCGGCAATCCTGCCAGCACGGCGCCGAGTTGCGTCGCGGCGGCGAATAGCACCGCGGTCTTGCGTTCGATCACGCGCAGGTAGGCGGCTTCGTCGATATCGGCGTTGCCGAGATTGAGCAGCTGCAACACCTCGCCTTCGGCGATCGCGTTGGTGGTGTCGGCGAGGATGCCCATCACCCGCATGCGATCCAGTTCCACCATCAACTGGAACGCACGCGAATACAGGAAATCGCCGACCAGCACGCTCGCCGCGTTGCCCCACAACGCGTTGGCGGTCTTGCGCCCGCGCCGGAGGTCCGAGCCGTCCACCACGTCGTCATGCAGCAGCGTGGCGGTGTGGATGAACTCCACGATCGCGGCAAGCTGCACGTGTGCCTCGCCCGTGTAACCGGCCGCGCGCGCGGCGAGCACGTGCAGCATCGGTCGCAGCCGCTTGCCGCCGCCGCCGACGATGTGCTCGCCGACTGCGTGCACCAGCGCCACGTCTGAAGCCAGCCGCTTGCGGATCAGCGCGTCCACCGCCGCCATGTCGGACGCGGCCAGCGCGCGCACGGAGGCGAAGTCGGTTGCAACGTCGGGTCGCGTGGAAACGGCCTGGTTCATGCGTGCCGGGACTGACTGGGAAGAACGATTATAGACGGGGCGGCTCACCGACACGCGAAAGCGGCGGCTACCTACACCGTCTGCCGCCGGATCCGGTGGCGGCCGCGCCCCGGTGCTGGCATCCTGTGCGCTTGATTGGTTCTTCGAGGGCAGCACCATGGCACGCGGCGTCAACAAGGTCATCCTGATCGGCAATCTGGGCGCGGATCCGGAGACCCGCTACAGCGCTTCGGGCACAGCCATGTGCACCATCCGCCTGGCCACTTCCGAACAGTGGAAGGACAAGCAGACCGGGCAGCCGCAGGAGCGCACCGAGTGGCACCGGGTGAAATTCTTCGGCCGGCTGGCCGAGATCGCCGGCGAATACCTGAAGAAGGGCCGGCAGGTTTACATCGAGGGCAGCCTGCGTACCGACAAGTACACCGACAAGGAAGGCGTCGAGCGCTACAGCACCGACATCATCGCCGACGAGATGCAGATGCTCGGCGGCGGTGGCGAAGGCGGCTCGCGTGGCGCCGGCGAGGGCGGCGGCTATCGCGAGCGCCCGCAGTCGCAGTCGCGCGGCGGCGGAATGGGTGGCGCCGGACGCCCGGCACCCGCGCAGCAACCGGCTGCCGGCGGCGTGGGCGACTTCGAGGACGACGACATCCCGTTCTAGACAACACTTATCTAAAAGTGTTGAATAAAAAATTGGAGAGGCCCTGCTTTTACGGGGCCTCTCTTTTTTTTTACATCGTCTTGTAGTGTTGAAAAAGATTGATATAGTCATACACTTGTGAAAATCGGTGAGAAAGACCTGTCGTGACCAGACTGTCAGTCCATGTACTTGGCGGGGGCGAGCGCGTCCCGATGCTCCACGACGCCCAGGGACTGCCGCTCTTTTATCCGACCCTCTTCGCAACATCCCAGCTCCGGAATGCCGGGGCCGCGGTCAACACAATTCGTAACAAGCTCGCCGACATCGTCGTGCTCCTGCGATGGGAATCTTTGCAAGGGCGGGACTTGATCTCGGAGTTCCGCAATGGCCGCTTCCTCACGCTAGCTGACGTGATCTCGCTGCGGGACTTTGCCAAGCTTGATATGCGACACCAGGCGGAGATGGGTGGCACCGACCACATTCCCGAGACTAACGTCGTGGGCTTTCTCGAGTCGAAAATTGCCACAAGCTCAGCCGAGGCCACTATCGGTGGTCAGCAGCACTACAACCGCATCAGTACGATCGCCGATTACTTGGGATTCACGGCTTCGGTCGTCACGCAGCATCGGAACTCGGCTCAGGTCATACAAGAGATCGCTCGGATGGCCAAGACCATTCGCAAACACCGCCCCCGTGGGCTGGCGAAACGGTGGAGCGACGATGCTGATTTGCGTTCACCACCTTCCGAATTGGTCGAGCGGTTTATGACGGTGGGCTCCGAGGGCGATCCGCGCAATCCCTTTCGGAATGCGGAGGTTCGTCTACGGAATGCCATCATCTTTGGGCTATTCCGGTATACCGGGATGCGGCGTGGCGAGTTGCTGAGCCTTCGCATCGACCAGTTCGATTTGGGCAATGAGCCGAAGGTGTGGATTCGGCGCAACCATGATGACAGTCATGACTCCCGCCGGTATCAGCCCGTAGCCAAGACCAAGGAGCGACCTCTGCCGCTGCCCGAGGTGCTTGTCAACCAGATCGATCGCTACATCATGCGAGTGCGCGCCAAGATCGCTCCCGCCCGGCGACATCCCTATCTACTTGTTTCGCATCAAAAGGGCCTTACCTGGGGCAAGCCGCTGTCGATCTCGGCCCTCAATAGCCAGATTTTTGCTCGGATGCGTGCAGTGGATCCCGACTTCGCGGAGATCCATCCACACGCTTTTCGGCATCACTTCAACTACGAACTCTCCGTCAGTATTGACCAACAGAATGCCAGGGCTCGGGCAGAGGCCGTGGAAACTCAGGCGCCTCCCATCAGCGAGGCCAGAGAACTGGATGTTCGCGCGTTCTTGAACGGCCATCGCAGCAAGGCTTCGGGAGCTGCCTACAACCGACGCCACATCCGCGAAGCCAGTGACAAAGCCGCTCGTCAGGTACAGGCCGGACTTAGGCAGAGTG
>JBQCHG010000007.1:0-17017 GCA_051954935.1 Rhodanobacteraceae bacterium | reverse complement strand
CGCGCGCGAGGTCGGGCGCCGCCCGTGTGGTGAATTGCGGCTTGGCGCCAAGCGCGTCGAGCGCATCCTCGATGTTCCTTTTCAATCTGCCGACGTTAGTCGTCGCATTGACGGCAAAGCTGTACTGATAGCGCAGCGACGCGGTGACGCCCGGATTGCTGCGAAGCGCGGCGGCAACTGCCTGGAGGGCCGCAGGATCGGCCTCGAATTCGCAGCGTTGGACAAACCCGACGATATAGCCGTCCCGGTTCCGCACGTCGCTGCAGGTCTTATGCATGGCGATCTGCATGTCCAGCGGGATGATTTCCCGCACGATCTTGCGATAGTCCGACCTCCAACCCGTGTTATAGAGATCCTGTGCGGTGTCGAATGCAAAGTACTCCGACAAACCGGAGTCGACCGCCTTCGCCGGCAGCAGACCGAGATGCCCGGAGGAAACGATCTGGTCCCACGTCGCACGCCTCGGGGCGTTATAGAGAATTTCAGTTGCGCGATAGGCGTTGACCACGAGCTCGCGCGGGTCGGCGGCGGGTTCTCTCAAAAGCTCGTCCGTCTTTCGGACGCTTTGCAGGACGGCAGAGTAATAGGCGCTTTCCGCGCGAACGCCCATGAGATCGGTACTGAGATCGTGGGCCAGTCTTTTCACGTAATCCTGGCCAAGTTGCGCATCAGCCCGGGCCTGGTTCCAGTTGGAGACCTGGATGCCGATGAACACGCCCAGTATCACGATGACCAGTTCGATGATGAACGCCATCCAGTCCTGGCGGCGCCGATGCGAGATCACATGGCGCAACATGGGCACGTTCCTTCAGCAATCAGGTACTGCGGCCCATCGCGCTGGACGCGCTTCATCTCGAAAAGAAGTGACCGGCGCGCGCTCATTGGCAAACAAAACCATCAGGCCCTTTCTCGGGCGCGGGTTTACACAGATCCGGCCAGCCGTATTGTTTCCAATAAGCGAGCATGCCGATGCGTCGCGCAAAGCCCTGGAACGCGGGGTCCTGACGCGCCTTGCGCGACCAGGGCTCCGGTTGCCACAGCCAGTTGAGGTAGGCGTCGGACAGGCCGCTATGGCCGTGCTCATACAGATCGAACGCGCGCGCGGGTTCGCCCAGTTGCAGCAGCATGGTCGGCGCCCAGTCGTCGTCCGGATGCCCATCGAGTATTTTCAGCGCTGCCTGGCGCCGTGTGGCATCGCCGTAAGTGCCGCGATAGATCGTCTGCAAATCCGCAAGCGGAATCTTCGTCCCCATCTTGCTCGTCGACTTGGCGAACTGGACGGCAGATCCCGCCATGTCGCCATGCGCAGCATCATAGAATTCCAGCATCAGCGCACCGAAGGGCGAGTCCGTGACACCGGCGCGATGGATGTACGCCAGCGCACCGGCCTGGTCGCCTTCGCGCCAGCGAAGCATGCTCTTGTAGAACAACAGGAGGACATTGGCGGGATCGTTGACCAGCGCCTTGTCGATCCGCGCTTCGGCCGCGCGCGTGCGGCCCATCGCGGCAAGTTCGTTGGCGGCCCAGTAATTCACCGCGGAATCATCCGGCGCCAATTCCAGCGCGCGCCGCATGGGGTCGACCATGTCCACGTAATGCCGCTGCGAGAACTGGTTGTAGCTCAGTGCCGCGTAAGCTTCCGCGTCACCCGGATCGAGCACGAGCGCGCGATGCGCGGCATCATCCGAAATTTGCCAGCTGACCTTCCAGTCGCCGGACACGTACTGCGGCAGCACCGCATAAGCGACCGCCATTTTCGACCATGCACGGGCGAATTTCGGATCGAGCGTGGTGGCCTTCTGCAGCAGTCCGATCGCGCGCGGCAGACTGTCGCCCACACGCTTGTTGACCAGCGTTTGCGCAGTGACGAAGTCCGCGTAGGCTTCCGCGCTCGTGGTCGCCACCGGCACCAGCCGCGCCTGCTCGCTGCCAGTCAGGACGACTTTAAGGTGATCGGTGATCGCGCGCGCGATGCGCTCCTGCAGGTCGAAGATGTTGCCCAGGTCGCCGTCGTAACTTTGCGACCACACTTCGAAGCCGTCGCTGGTGCGGATCAATTGCACGCTGATTCGCACCGCGTCGTTCTGCGTGCGCACCGAGCCTTCCAGCACGTTGGCGACGTCCAGGGCCTTGCCGATGGTGCGCAGATCGGCGTTGCGGCTGCCGTAATAGAACGACGAGGCGCGCCCTGCGACTTTCAGGTCCTGCACTTTCGCCAGCGCGTTCAAAAGTTCTTCGGCGAGCCCCGCCGAGAAGTAACCGTGGTCGTGGCCGGGACTCAAATCCTCGAACGGCAGCACCGCGATGGATTTGGCCGGGATGGTCGGCGCCGAATCGCCACTCAAGCCCGCGCCTTTGCGCCAGACGAACGTATTGGCCAGCAGCAGCACCACCGCGATCGCCAGCACGCCGATGATCGCGCGATCCAGCTTGCGCGTGCCGCCGCGCGCGATGGACGCATCGGCTGCAATTTCGCTCTCGCGTTTGAGGCCCTGAGGCGTGAATTCGTAAAACCAGGCGAAGGCGATCCAGAACGGGAATCCGATCACCGCCGCGATCACGAACCAGCGCACGGTCCAGTCCGGCGCGCCGAAGAACGGGCCGAGTTGGGCAATGCCTTGCGCCAGCGCCCACACCGCGCCTGCGTAAAGCACGCCGGCGCGCAGCACGTTGCGGCGGCGCAGTTCCGCGAGCAGACCGCGAGTCCCCACCATGCGCCCCTGTGTCCACCGGCAGCTTGCCGGCCTCCGACTCGCGCAGTTTCCGCGGGTGCGTGGTGCGGCGCAAGCGCGGCGTCGAGGAGCCTGCGTGCAGGCATCACGCCCAAAAGGCGATTGCCGTCCATGGCCAAGAGCTCCGTGGTCGCCTGCACGCAGGCTCCTACTTATACTTGTTCAATGCTCAAGATAGACACCCACGCGCACCTCTTGCCGCCGCACTGGCCGGACCTGGCCAAGAAGTACGGCGACGAGCGCTTCCCGGTGATGGTGCGCGCGGGCGGCCGGCATCGCATCTACAAGGACGGCAAGTTCTTCCGCGAGGTCTGGCAGAACGCCTTCGATGCCGAGCATCGCATCCACGAATACAAGCAGCACGGCGTGGACGTGCAGGTGATCTCGACCGTGCCGGTGCTGTTCTCGTACTGGGCCAAGCCCAATCAGGCGCTGGAACTGCACAGGCATCTGAACGACCACGCCGCGGAGGTCTGCCGCGCGCATCCGCGCCACTACGCCGGCATCGGCACCGTACCGCTGCAATCGCCGCGACTTGCGATCGAGGAGCTGGAGCGCTGTGTCGAGCAACTTGGCTTGCAGGGCGTGCAGATCGGTTCGCACTGCAACAGGTGGAACCTCGATGCACCGGAGCTGTTCCCGTTCTTCGAGGCCGCGGCGGATCTGGACGCCGCGATCCTGGTGCATCCCTGGGACATGATGGGCGGCGACTCGATGCCGAAATACTGGCTGCCCTGGCTGGTCGGCATGCCGGCCGAGCAATCGCGCGCGGCGTGTTCGCTGATTTTCGGCGGCGTGCTGGAACGCCTGCCTTCGTTGCGCATCGCCTTCGCGCACGGCGGCGGCGCATTCCCGTTCACCATCGGCCGCATCGAACACGGTTTCCGGATGCGCCCGGACCTGGTCGCCACCGACAACGCGCGCAATCCGCGCGATTATTTTTCTCGGCTGTACTTCGATTCCTGCGTGCACGACCCGCAAGCCCTGCGCTACCTGCTGGACGTGGTTGGCACCGATCGCGTGATGCTGGGCACCGATTACCCGTTCCCGCTCGGCGAGCAGGAACCCGGCAGCGGCATCGATGCGCTCGGCATGGATGAGGCCGGCCGCGCGCGGATGTTCCATGGCACGGCGCTGGAATGGCTCAACCTGCCGGTTTCGCGTTTTGCGCACGACCCATGATTTTTTGCAGCACCGTTCGTGGTGAGGTATCGCGGACGATCCCCCGTTGCCGGAGAGCATCATGAAAATGCGACCCCTGTTCTTTTCCGCCCTGTGCGCGCTGTGTGCCGCCCCGCTGATCGCGCACGCGGCCGACTATTCGCTGGACGAAGGCAAGGTGCATTTCTCGGCGCCGGACGCGTGGACGCCGATCATGGAAAAGCACGATGGCGACCCGCAGTTCCTGGCGCTGCGCATCATGGAGCCGGATGCACCGCCCGACACGCTGGCGCGCATCACCGTCACGACGCAGCATGCAGGCGATGCACAGGCATTCCAGCAGTTCGTCAAGGACAATGTCGCCAAGGCGCGCAGGCTCACCGAATATCGCTCCAACGATTCGCGCCCGATCCCGTCCGGCCGCCGCTATACCGCGACGGAGAACAAGCAGAAGACGGATTACACGGAGTACTACTACTACCGCGACGGCATCGCGATCCAGGTGCGCTGCGTGCGACCGGAGTCGGCGGTGGAGTCTTGGGCGGCGACGTTTGACGCGGGCTGTTCGGCCATCGCCAAAGCGGTGTCGACTGCGCAATGAGCGATTACGCATTCGACGCCGCCTGGGCACACGCGCAGGATCGGGCCGATCCGCTTCGCGAATTCCGAAACGAGTTCCTGATCCCGCCGCACGCGGGCGGCGAACAGGTTTACCTCTGCGGCAATTCGCTTGGCCTGCAGCCGCGTGCGACGCGCCAGGCCCTGCTCGATGAGCTTGAAGATTGGGCGCGACTGGGCGTGGAAGGCCACGTGCACGGCCGGCACCCGTGGCTGCCGTATCACTCGGAAGTGCGCGACGCACTGGCGGAAGTGGTCGGAGCTGAACCGTCCGAAGTCGTGGCGATGAATTCGCTCACCGTGAATCTCCATTTGATGATGGTGAGTTTCTATCGGCCCACGCGAGAACGCTACGCGATCCTGATCGAACGCAACGCGTTTCCGTCCGACCGCCATGCCGTCGCATCCCAGATCGCATTCCACGGTTACGATCCGGACGAGGCCCTGATCGAACTGGATGCCGACGAACCGGGCGGCACCCTCTCGATGGAAGCCATCGAGCGCGCGCTGCGCAAGCATGGATCACGGATCGCGCTGGTGCTCTGGCCGGGCGTGCAATACCTGACGGGCCAGGCGTTCGATGTCGCCGCAATCACAAAGCTCGCGCACGCGCAGGGCTGCATGATCGGTTTCGATCTGGCCCACGCGGCCGGCAACGTGCCCACCAACCTGCACGACAGCGGCTGCGATTTCGCCGCGTGGTGCTCGTACAAATACCTGAACTCCGGACCCGGCGCGATCGCCGGCTGCTTCGTGCACTCACGACATGCGCGCGGGGACCTTCCACGCTTCGCCGGGTGGTGGGGCCATCTGGAAGCCACGCGCTTCCGGATGCGACCCGAATTCGACCCCACGCCCGGCGCCGACGGCTGGCAGTTGTCCAATCCGCCGATCTTCGCGCTCGCGCCTTTGCGCATCTCGCTGGAAATCTTCCGGCACGCGGGAATGCGACGGTTGCGCGAGAAATCGGAAAAGCTCACCGGCTATCTGGAATGGCTGATCCGCACGCAACTGGATGACGTGCTCGAGATCCTGACTCCCGTGCAGCCCGAACGCCGCGGCGCGCAACTGTCGTTGCGCGTGCGCCACGGGCGTGATGCGGGACGCTCGCTGTTCGAGCATCTGGTCGCGAGCGGCGTGCTCGGCGACTGGCGCGAGCCGGATGTGATGCGCATCAGTCCCGCACCGCTCTACAACCGCTTCGGGGATTGCCTGAAGTTCGCGCAAGCGGTGCAGGCGTGGCGGCAATCGTGGCAATGATTCCATGAGTTCCCGTTCGAAGGGTTCAGTCACGATCATCGGCGCCGGCCTGGTCGGTTCGCTCCTGGCGACGCTGCTGGCGCAACGCGGCTTTCGTGTGGAAGTGTTCGAGCGCCGGCCCGATCCGCGCCTGCATGGGTTCCTCGGCGGGCGCTCGATCAACCTGGCGCTGGCCGAGCGCGGATTGAATGCGCTGCGACAGGCCGGGCTCGCGGACGAGGTATTGCAGCAAGCGGTGATGATGCGCGGCCGGATGGTGCACGCCGACGGCACCGCCAACCTGCAGCGCTATGGGCGCGACGATTCGGAAGTGATCTGGTCGGTTTCGCGCGGCGACCTCAACATGCTGCTGATGGACGCGGCCGAGCGAGCCGGTGCCGTGCTGCGTTTCCATGCCGCACTATCGAGTGCCGACTTCGCAAACGGTTCGATCACGCTGTCCGACGCGAGCGGTGTGGGGCGCACGCACTCGGCGGAAACCCTGCTCGGTTGCGATGGCGCCGGCTCGGCGCTGCGTGCAGCGATGTCTCGCGAAACCGATCTGCACGAGCGCGTGGAGCCACTCGGGCATGGCTACAAGGAACTGAAAATACCACCGGGAGTAGAGGCTCCTTTCGCCATCGAGCCTCACGCGCTGCACATCTGGCCGCGCGGTCATTACATGTGCATCGCGCTGCCGAACGCGCAAGGCAATTTCACGGTCACGCTGTTCCTGCCCAACGCGGGACCACACCCGAGCTTCGCGACCCTGCCTGATGTGAAAACAGCACGCGCGCTTTTCGAGGAGCAGTTCGCCGACGCGCTGGCGTTGATGCCGACTTTCGACGAGGACTGGAGCGCGCATCCGGTCGGGCAGCTCGCGACGCTCTATCTGGACAGCTGGCACCTCGGCGGCCGCGCGCTGCTGCTGGGCGATGCCGCGCACGCGATCGTCCCGTTCCACGGCCAGGGCATGAACGCGGGTTTCGAGGATGCTGTGGAATTGGCAGATCTGCTGCAGGGGCAGCCGGGCGATCCGGCCGCGGTCTTCGCGCAATTCCAGCAGCAACGCAAGCCGAATGCGGATGCAATCGCCGCCATGGCGCTGGAAAACTACGTGGAAATGCGCGACGGCGTGGCCGATCCGCATTACCTGCTTAAGCGCTCGCTGACCGCCGCGCTTACCGAGCGTGTGCCGACGCATTTCATGTCGCGCTACCGGATGGTCACCTTCACCCACCTGCCCTACGCGTACTGCCTGCAACGCGGGCGCGAACAGGATGCCCTGCTCGAATCGCTGCTCGCCGGCAAGTCGCACGTCGGGGGCGTGAATCTGGACGCGGCGGTCGCGCGCGTACGCGCCGAACTGACGCCGCTGCCGCTCTAGGGCGATGCCGATTCCGCCGGGCACGCTTCGCGAGTTCCTGCTCACCGAGTACCGCGTACGCCTGCCGCGGGGCGGCTGGACGCTGATCTGCGTCGGCGCACCGCTGCCGCGCGAGCTTCACGGCCTCGTGAAAAATGAACACACGCCATGGGGCTTCGTCACCGCCTGGAATCCATTCGCGCAAAAGGCATCACGCGAACGCAACCGCGCGGCGCAGCGCGAATTGCTGGCAGCACTGCGTGGACTCGGGACCACGCCGCGGGCGGGTGTCGGCGTCGGCACAGGCGATCCCAACTGGCGCGAGCCCGGCCTGTTCGTCACTGGACTGGACTTCGCCACGCTGGCCACGCTCGGGCGCCGTTTTGAGCAAGCCGCGATCGTACGCGGGGTCGGATACGGCGACGCCGAGCTGCGCGAGCTGTGGTAGGCCGCGACACCTGTGCGCGAAGGCGCGCTCCTGATGGCGGATCATGGACAATGCCGCGCCGCGACTGGGACAATGCGCGGTTAGCTCCGTTCGCGCCATGCCTATTCCCCTGTCCGCCAGTGCCGATCCCATCCTCGACGTGCAAGGCCTCGCCTTCGCGCGCAACGACGAGGCCGTGTTCGGCCCGCTGGATTTTGCGCTGGGTCGCGGCGAGACCCTGCTGGTCGAGGGCGACAACGGCTCCGGCAAGACCACGCTTTTGCGCGTGCTGGCGGGCCTGCTGCCGGCCAGCACCGGGGAAATCCGCCTGGATGGCCGGCCGCTGGATCATGGCGCACTCCAAGGGCGGATGGTGTTCCTCGGCCATCAGCTTGGACTGAAGAACGACCTCTCGCCGTGCGAGAACCTGGCGTTTCTCGCCGGCCTGTACGGCACGAGCGAGGGCGCCGGCATTCCCTCCGCGCTCGAGCAGGTGGACCTCGCGATCTATGCCGATACGCCGCTGCGCCTGCTTTCCGCCGGGCAAAAGAAACGCGCTGCACTTGCGCGGCTGGCGCTCCTGCCGGGCGAGCTGTGGCTCCTCGACGAACCCTACGCCAACCTGGACCGGCGCGGCATCGAGATGGTCAATGCGCTGGTCGCGGCACATTGCGCACGCGGCGGTGCCACGTTGCTGACCAGCCACGGCGCGGTACGCTTCGCCGACCCGCACGCACGGCACGTGCGCCTGGAGTTGGCTGCATGAACACGGCCAGCATCGCGCAGGCGCCGCGCGCGGCGATCCGCACGCCCGGCACGTTCGCGGCGATTCGCGCGCTGCTGCGGCGCGAACTGCTGCTGGCTTGGCGGCGGCGCGCGGATGCGCTGTTCCCGGTGCTCTACGCGCTGATCGTGGTCAGCCTGTTCCCGTTCGCGCTCGGGCCGGAAGACGCGCTGCTGGCACGCATCAGCGGCGGCGTGCTGCTGGTCACGGTCCTGTTGGCGATGCTGCCCAGCCTGGAATCGCTGTTCCGCGGCGACCTGGAAGACGGTTCGCTGGAACAGATGCTGCTCGCGCCCCAGCCTTTGGCGCTGCTGGTGTTGATTCGAGTGCTGGCGCACTGGGCCACGACGATGCTGCCGCTGATCATCGTGATGCCGCTGCTGGCCGTGCTGCTGCGCCTGCCTGCGCAGGTTCTGCCCGTGCTGCTGGTCGCGCTGCTGCTGGCGACGCCGCTGCTCGCGCTGCTGGGCGCGATCCTGTCGGCTTTGACCGCCGGCACGCGCCGCTCGGCTATACTGTTGGCCTTGATGCTGCTGCCTTTGGCCGTGCCGGTGGTGATCTTCGCCGCGGGTGCCGTGGCGGCGGCGCAATCCGGTTTGCCGTACCTCGCCCCGCTGTTGTGGCTGGCCGCGGCCCTGATCCTGGCGCTGGTGCTGGCGCCGTTCGCGAGCGCGGCAGCCCTGCGCATCGCCGCCGAAACATGAAGATCATTCCTCTCTGGTTGCACAAGCTCTCCTCGCCGCCGGTGTTCTACCGTTTTGCAGGCAGCCTGCGTCCGTGGTTCCTGTGGAGCGCGATCCTCCTCGCCGCCCTCGCGTTGTACGGCGGGCTGGTGCTGGCACCTGCGGATTACCAGCAGGGCGATGCCTACCGCATCATCTTCATCCACGTGCCGAGCGCGTGGATGAGCCTGTTCATTTATGTCTCCATGGCAGTGGCCGCGCTGATCGCGATGGTCTGGCGGATCAAGCTGGCCGAGGTGATCGCGATGGAATGCGCGCCGATCGGCGCCGCCTTCACGCTGATCACGCTGATCACCGGCTCACTCTGGGGCAAGCCGATGTGGGGCACGTGGTGGACCTGGGATGCGCGGCTGACCTCCGAGCTGGTGCTGCTGTTCCTGTACCTGGGCGTGATCGGTCTGTTCAACGCGATCGAGGACCGCCGCCGCGCGGCGCGTGCCGCTTCATTGCTTGCGCTCGTAGGCATCGTCAATCTTCCGATCGTTCATTACTCGGTGGTGTGGTGGAACACGCTGCACCAGGGCCAGACGGTGAACCTGCTAGGCAAGTCCAAGATCGCGCCGGACATGCTCTGGCCGCTGCTGCTGATGGCGCTCGCCACGCACCTGTATTTCTTCGCAAGCCTGCTGGCGCGCTCGCGCGTGGGATTGCTCGCGGTGGAAGGCGGCAAGGAATGGGCGCGATCACTGATTGCGGAGAACCCGCAATGAGCAGCAATGTTCTCATTCGTGCCGGATTCACCCGCCCCCTTGAGTCAAGGGGGCAAACGATTCTTTGCCTGCAAAGGATCGTAGGGGGTTGTGGAAGGCTGCTTCCATTGCGTTTTCCTGCGAACTTCGAATATGGAGCCTCGCCCGATCATGTCTGAGTGGATCGCAATGGGCGGCTACGCCATGTACGTCTGGCCCGCGTACGCGGTGTTCTTCATCGTGCTCGCCTGGGATTGGATCGCACCCGTGCTGCGCCGCCGCCAGTTGTTGAACGAATTGCGCGGCCGCGTTGCGCGCGAGCAACTCCGGCGCCGGCGTTCGGCGAATGCGCAGCGCGAAGGCGCGTCGGCATGAGGTCGTCGTCATGAATCCCGTCCGCAAACGCCGCCTGATCGTGATCTCGCTGATCGTGCTTGCGGTCGGCATCGCTGCGGCGCTGACCGTGTTCGCGCTGCAGCAGAACATGACGTATCTGTATTCGCCTTCCGAAGTGGAAGCGGGCAAGGCACCCGCGAGCGCCGCGTTCCGGCTGGGCGGGATCGTGAAGGAAGGCAGCGTGCATCGCGTGACCGGCACGCTCACGACCGATTTCGTGATTACCGACCGCTTCCACGACATGCCCGTGCAATACACCGGCATCCTTCCGGATCTCTTCCGCGAAGGCCAGAGCGTGGTCACGACCGGACACATGAGTGGAAGTGGATTCACCGCCACGCAGGTACTGGCCAAGCACGACGAGACTTACATGCCGAAGGAAGTCGCCGACGCGATCGCGAAGGCAAAAGCCGCGCACAAGGTACCCGCGATCGCTCGGGAAGGCGGCGCGCAATGATCCCCGAACTGGGCCAGCTCGCGCTGATCCTCGCGCTCATCCTGTCCGGCCTGCAATGCGTGCTGCCGGTCGTTGGAGCCTGGCGCGACAGCAAGCCGCTGATGGCGACCGCGCGTTCGCTTGCCGTCGGCCAGTTCGTGTTCGTGGCGCTCGCGTTCGGAATCCTGACCTGGGCATTCCTGGTGCAGGATTTCTCGGTCGCCTACGTCGCGCAGAACAGCAACCTGGAACTGCCGTGGTGGTATCGCTTCTCGGCGGTGTGGGGCGCGCACGAAGGCTCGTTGCTTCTATGGGTGCTGATCCTGGACATCTGGACCCTCGCGGTCGCTGCGCTGGGCGGCAAGCTGCCGGAAAAGTTCTACGCGCGCGTGCTGGGCGTGCTCGGCTTCGTCGCGTTCGGCTTCCTGCTGTTCTCGCTGACGACCTCGAATCCCTTCGCACGCTTGATTCCTGCACCGATGGACGGCGTGGACCTCAATCCCGTGTTGCAGGATCCCGGCCTGATCATGCATCCGCCGGTTCTGTACATGGGCTACGTCGGTTTCAGCGTGGCCTTCGCGTTCGCGATCGCCGCTCTGCTGGGCGGCGAACTGCAATCCACCTGGGTGCGCTGGTCGCGTCCCTGGACGAACGTCGCGTGGGGGTTCCTCTCCGCCGGCATCGTCGCCGGGAGCTGGTGGGCGTATTCGGAACTGGGCTGGGGCGGCTGGTGGTTCTGGGATCCGGTCGAGAACGCGAGCTTCATGCCATGGCTGGTCGGCGCCGCGCTGATCCATGCGCAGGCGGTGACCGACAAGCGCGGCGGACTGCGCGCGTGGACCCTGCTGTTGGCGATCTTCGCGTTCTCGCTGTCGCTGCTCGGTACCTTCCTGGTTCGTTCGGGCGTGCTGACCAGCGTGCATTCGTTCGCGGCCGATCCGAAACGCGGCGTATTCATCCTAGGTTTCCTCGCGGTGGTGGTCGGTGGTTCGCTGCTGCTGTACGCGCTGCGTGCGCCGAAGGTCGCAGGTGGCAAGCCCTTTGCGCTGGCTTCGCGCGAAACCCTGATCCTGGTCGGCAACCTGATGCTGACGGTCGCAGCAGCCACGGTGCTGCTCGGCACGCTGTATCCGCTGGTCGGCGAGGCTTTCAACATCGGCCGCATTTCGGTCGGCGCGCCCTACTTCGGTTTTCTTTTCATGCTGCTGATGACGCCGCTGGTGCTGGCGCTACCGTTCGCGCCGCTGTCGCGCTGGGGCAAGGCCGACATCGCGATCTGGAAACGAGCGCTCGCGCGCATCGTCGGGCTTGCGGTGCTGGCCGGCATCATCGGCTGGGTGCTGGGCGCGCGCGGCTTCATGCCGCTGCTCGGCGTGACCGCTTCCACCTACGTGCTCGCAGGCACCGCGTTCTACGCAATCAAACGCTGGAAGGAAGCGCCGCGTGGCAAACGCTATCCACTGGAGATGGCAGGCATGCTGTTCGCGCATGTCGGCGTGGGCGTGTTCATCGCCGGTGCGATCCTGACACGCTCACTCAGCGTCGAGCAGGACGTCGCGCTCTCGCCCGGCGAAACCGTGCACGTCGGCGCGTACGACTTCCGCTTCGATGGCGTGGGCGAGACGCAGGGGCCCAACTGGCTGGCGCAGCAGGGCACGGTCGAAGTCTCGAAGGACGGCAATCTCGTCGTCACCCTGCACCCGCAGAAGCGCACCTATCCGCGCGGCCAGGTGCAGACGGAAGCTTCGATCCATCCGGGCGTGTTCCGCGATCTGTACGTCTCGCTGGGCGATCCGATCGGCAACGGCGCCTGGGCGGTCCGCGTCTACGACAAGCCGTTCGTGCGCTGGATCTGGGCCGGCGGCCTGCTGATGATGCTCGGCGGCTTTTGCGCCGCGGCGGACAAGCGCTTCCGTTTGCGCAGCGAAGCGCAGCAACCGGAAACCGTGCCGGCGCTGCCCGTGCTGCCGGCGGAACAGAACGCATGAACGCGCGGCTGATCCCGTTCGTCGTGTTCGCATTGCTGGTAGCGCTGTTCGGCGTGGGCATCGTCTGGAACCAACATCACGACGCACGCTACGTGCCCTCGCCGCTGATCGGCAAGGCCGCGCCCGCCTTCGACCTGCCGCGGCTGCAAGATCCGGCGCAGCGCGTGCGCAAAGCCGACCTGCTCGGCAAGCCGTACCTGATCAACGTGTTCGCGAGCTGGTGCTTCGCCTGCGGCGAGGAACACCCGGTGCTGATGGAATACTCGAAGAAGCTCGGGGTGCCGCTGATCGGCTACGACTACAAGGACCAGGCCGCCGACGCGAAAGCCTGGCTGGACGAGCACGGCAATCCGTATCACGAAGTGCTGGCCGACGTCAGTGGCGCGACCGCGATCGACTTTGGCGTGTACGGTGCGCCCGAAACCTTCCTGGTGGATGCCCAGGGCGTGATCCGCTACAAGCACATCGGCCCGCTGACACCGGAAGTGATCGCGCAGGAACTCGATCCGGCGATCAAGGCCGCACAGGGCGCCAAGCAATGACCCCTGCTGAACGTTTCTTCGCTCTCCCTTCTCCCCCTGGGGGCAAAGCCGCCATCCATGGCCGAAAGCTCCGTGATGGCCGCAGACCGGATGAGGGGGCTTGCGAAATACTTTGCACTCCCCTCTCCCCGCACGGGAGAAAATCACGCAATTTCTGGCGCCTTTTGGCCGCCGCGTTGCTGATATTCGCGATCATCCTTCCCGCCTTCGCGATCGACCCGCTGCCGTTCAAGGATGCCGCGCAGCGCCAACGCTTCCAGCATCTCACCTCGCAACTCCGCTGCATGGTCTGCCAGAACGAGAGCCTTGACGCGTCCAATGCGGATCTCGCCAAGGATCTCCGCCACCAGATCTTCGACATGATGCAGCAGGGCAAATCCGACGAGCAGATCAAGCATTACCTGGTCGCGCGCTATTCGGACTTCGTGCTGTACGACCCGCCATTGAAGGCCTCGACCGTACTGCTGTGGTTCGGGCCGGCGGCGCTGGTGCTGGCCGGTGGCATCGTCGTGCTGGTGCTGCTGCGAAGGCGAGCGAAGCCGGCCGCGCAGGTTGCGGCAACCGCGGAGACAGGGGACGACTGGTGAACATCTGGTTCTTCGTGATTGCGGCGCTCATGCTGGCCGCGGCGCTGGCCTGCGTGTTGCTGCCGCTGGTGCACGCCGGGCGCCGCAATGGCCGCGCGCGCATGCCCTTCATTCTGTCCCTGCTGATCGCATTCGCGTTGCCACTCGTGGCGATCGGACTCTATGCATGGATTGGAACACCCGACGCGCTACGCGCGCCAGTGGCCGATGCGGGCAAGATGGACTTCGCGCAGGCCACGGCGGAGCTGCGCGCCAAGCTGCAGCGCTCGCCCAACCATCCGGAAGGCTGGCTGCTGCTCGGGCAGGCATACACGGCGATGGACCGTCCGGCGGACGCGCGCGATGCATACGGCTATGCGCTCAAGCTGAAGCCGGACGATCCGGACACCATGGTGGCGTTCGCGGAAGCCGATGCGCAGGTGCGGACCGATCATCGCATCGAGGGCGACTCGCGCAAGCTGCTGGAACGCGCGGTCGCGCTCGCGCCCGACCACCAGCGCGGCCTCTGGCTGCTCGGCATCAGCGATTACCAGCTCGGGCGTTTCAACGATGCGCTCGCACACTGGAAGCATCTGCTGACCCTGCTGCAGCCCGGCTCCGGCATCGCTGCCGCGGTGAACGGGCAGATCGCGATGGCGCAGGCGCGCGCCCAGGGCAAAACGCAGGCGGAAGCCGAGGCGATCGCGCAGGCGGTGGCGGCGCAGCACGCTGCGCCCATCGCACCCGCGGCCACAACGGCAGTGAATTCCGAGAGCGCGAATGCCGGGGAAGCACCGTCTTCGGTTGCACTCAGGGTGCAGGTGAAGCTCGATCCAAAGCTGGCGGGCAAGGTGGCGCCAGACGACACGCTGTTCGTCTACGCACGCGCACTCAACGGCCCGCCGATGCCACTGGCGGTGGCGCGCCTCAAAGCCTCCGCGCTGCCGGCAAGCGTCACACTGACCGACGCGATGGCGATGACGCCGCAATTGAAACTGTCGTCCTTCCCGCGCGTGCAGGTTTCAGCGCGCATCAGCAAATCAGGCAATGCCATGCCGCAAGTCGGCGATCTGGAAGCGCAGCCGGTGCAGGCCGCGAGTGATGCGAAGCAGCCGGTGGCGCTGGTGATTGACCGGGTTCGCTGACGGGCGGCATATGACAATTCGTCATCCCGGCCATGGATTGGCCGGGATGACGCATCGGCAAAGCCGTTAGCAAGGAACGCTCGCGGGCCGATGCCTCACTTGGCCGCGCCGCACGCCTTCGTTACCCTTGCGCGTTTCCGATCCCCGCACAGCGATCCCGATGGCCGACGCCCGCCAGTATTTCGACCTGCCCTCGCCTTTCCGCATGAAGCGAGGGGGAGCCATTACCGGCGCGCGCCTGAGTTACGAAACCTGGGGAACGTTGAACGCGGAGCGCGACAATGCCGTGTTGATCCTGACCGGCCTTTCGCCCAGCGCGCACGCGGCGCGCAGTGCCGCTGACGACACGCCGGGCTGGTGGGAAGACATCGTCGGACCCGGCAAGGCGCTGGATACGAACCGCTGGTTCGTCATCTGCGTGAACTCGCTGGGCAGTTGCAAGGGATCGACCGGACCGGCCTCGATCAATCCGGCGAGCGGCAAGCCGTATCGGCTGGATTTCCCGGAGCTCACGCTCGAAGACATCGGCAACGCGGCATTCGAACTGGCGCGCGGGCTGGGCATCGAGCGCCTCGCCGCGCTGGTCGGCTGCTCGATGGGCGGCATGGCATCCCTGGGATATTTGATCCATCACCCCGGCTCGGCGCGCGCGCATGTCAGCGTGTCCACCGCACCACAGGCGCGGCCGTTCGCCATCGCGATCCGCTCGCTGCAACGCGAAGCCATTCGCCTCGATCCCAACTGGAACGAAGGCAACTACGACGACGAACACTATCCCGAGGTCGGCATCAGCTTGGCGCGCAAGCTGGGCGTGATCACCTATCGTTCCGCGATCGAATGGAGCGGACGCTTCGGCCGCATCCGCCTGGAGCCTGACAAACGCGAGGAAGAACCGTTCGGCGCGGAATTCCAGATCGAGTCGTATCTCAATGCGCACGCGCGCAGGTTCGTGCACGCCTTCGACCCGAATTGCTACCTGTACCTGTCGCGCGCCTCCGACTGGTTCGACATCGCCGAATACGCCGGCCCGGACGTTGGCGACGAGCCGGGCGCGGCGGTGCGCAAGGCGCTGTCGCGGATCAAGTTGCAGCGCGCGCTGGTGATCGGCGTGGAAACCGACATCCTGTTCCCGCTGGAGCAACAGGAGGAAATCGCCGGCGGCCTGCGCGCCGGCGGCGCGGAAGTGGATTTCGTCGGACTGGATTCGCCGCAGGGCCATGATGCGTTCCTGGTGGACACGGAACGCTTCGGCGCGGCGATCGGACGTTTCATGCAAAGCCTGATCTGAGGCAATAAACGTCACATCTCCGACCTGGGCGCGCTGCTACAATCCTTTATGCCCGAACGTCATCAGCACATGCCCATGCTCGCCGTTGATTTCCCCGGCCGCCGCAAACTGATCGAATCGCTGGATGCGGCGGTGGCGCGACACGAAACCGAACAGGTCACGCGCGCGCTGCGCGACGCACTGTGCCGGATGATCCGCTGCCCGGACGTCGAGCTGCCCGCGTGCGTGTTCGAACCGTGCGCGGATCATTACGCCCGTCGCGAGCTGTACCACAGTGACGAACATGGCTATTGCGTAGTGGCGATGACCTGGAGCCCGGGTCAGGGCACGCCGATCCACGATCACGCCGGCATGTGGTGCGTGGAAGGCGTGTGGCACGGCGAACTGGAAGTGGTCCAGTACGAACTGCTGGAGCACGACGCGCGCCGCTACCGCTTCCGTCCCGCCGGCGCAATCCAGGCAGGCCCCGGCTCGGCCGGCAGCCTGATCCCGCCGCACGAGTACCACACCATTCGCAACCCCAGTGACGAATCGGTCACCGTGAGCCTGCACATCTACCAGAACCGCATGACCTGCTGTTCGGTTTTCGAACCGGCTGGCGAAGAGTGGTACACCCGCGGCGAGCGGACGCTGCCGCAGGACAACACGCACTGAACCAGGCAGCGCGACCCGCGATCCGCTCAGGCAGACCCCAACGCACGGGATTCGACCTGCGGATGAGGCGGGCTTTCCTGCCGCCCGCACACCGGCTCCGGCTCCGCGGAGACCCTTGGAATCCCGGGCACGCTCCAGCATAATTTGCGGCCCGCTGCCGAAGTGGCGGAATTGGTAGACGCAGTGGACTCAAAATCCACCGCCCTTAAAAGCGTGTGGGTTCGAGTCCCACCTTCGGCACCA
>JBQCHG010000006.1:0-75913 GCA_051954935.1 Rhodanobacteraceae bacterium | reverse complement strand
TCCATGTAGTTCTCGATGCGCCGCTCGCGCGCACGCGAATGCTTGCCGCCACGCGCCATCTCGTGGCGGATCGCCTTGATCGCTGCCGCACCCTGCCGCACCTTTGCGGCGTACTGCTTGCGTTGCGCTGCGTTGCTGCACAACAGCGCAGCCGCCTCGTTGAAGCGCTGCTCCTCTTCCAGCACCGCGATCATGTCCAGCAGGTTGGTGTTATCCATGGCTCGCTTCCCCGTTGATGGCGCGTCCTGCGCCGGATGCCTGTACACGCGCGGCGCGCCGTGCGCGCGCCGGTTCGTGCCGTTCGTTGTCGCCGCCGAGCAGCCAGCCGACCGCGGCGACGGTTGCGCCGAAGGCGAGCGGATGGCGCCACGCCTGCCGCAGCAGACCGCGCAGCAATCCTCCTTTCCTGCGATGCCGCGCACGCAGGCGCGGCGTCCTGCCGCTGCGGTCGTGCGCTCGAGAGTGGTGATGCATAGAGAGGTCCCTCCGTGGAGTGGAGCGGTTCGGAGATCACCACCGCTCCGGTGGGCGTCCGTGCCCATCGGTCTGAAGAATAGAGGGTGGCTCCGTAAAGGCGGTGTGCAGAGCAGGTACGTAGCGCGTTACGCGCCAAAAAAGCCCTGATCCGCCGCTTTCACGCGGGGTAAAGCGGCCGGGCTGCTAGGCTGGAACGATGGCAGGAAGCCATCGCCAAGGCTTGGAGACTTACCGGCGCAAACGCAGGTTCCAGCACACGCCGGAGCCCGCGCGCACACTGCGGCGGCGTGCATCGTCCTCGGCCGAACCGGCCGAGCGGCGCTTCGTGATCCATCTCCACCACGCGCGCCGGCGGCATTTCGATTTGCGCCTGCAAGTGGGCGGCAGCTTGCGCAGCTGGGCGGTGCCGAAGGGCCCGTCGCGCGACCCTTCGATCAAGCATCTCGCGGTGCAGGTGGAAGATCATCCGCTGAGCTATGCCGGCTTCGAGGGCACGATCCCGGAAGGCCACTACGGCGCGGGCTCCGTGGCGATCTGGGACGAGGGCACCTGGAGCACCGATGGGTCCGCGACTGCGCAGCTGACGAAGGGTCATCTGCGCTTCGAACTGCACGGCGCGCGCCTGCACGGGCGCTGGTCGCTGGTGCGCACCAGCGGCAAGTCGTCCGACAAGCCGCAGTGGCTTCTGATCAAGGGCGAGGACCAGTTCACCGACCGCGGCGACGTGGCCGACGACACCCCGCTGTCACAGTGGAAGCTGGAGCACCTGCGCGAGGAAACTGCGCAGAAGGGCACGCGCAAGACCTCGCGAAGCATTCGCCGCGTGGCGCGCGGAGCCGAAACCAGCAAGTTGTCGCCGCAAGATTTCGGGTTCCAGCTGGCCCGGCTGTACCAGCGCGCGCCTTCCGGTTCCGACTGGCTCCACGAAGTCAAATATGACGGCTACCGCATGCTGGCCTGGCGCAACGGCAGGGATCTGCAACTGCTCTCGCGCAATCGGCTGGACTGGACCGACCGCCTGCCGCGCATCGTGGACGCCACGCGCGCGTTGAAGTGCAAGAGCTGCGCGCTGGACGGCGAACTGGTGGTGTTCGATGCGCAAGGCCACACCCGCTTCGACCTGCTGCAACAGGAATTCACGCGAGCGCACGCCGACGCCGCGCATTTCGTGATCTTCGACCTGCTGATGCTGGACGGCAAGGATCTGCGCGACCAGCCACTGCACCGGCGCAAGGCGGCGCTGTCGAAATTGCTGGAAAGCGCTGACGAGGTGCTGATGCTCTCCGGCTTCATCCAGGGCGAGGGCGCGCTGGCGCACAAGCGCGCCTGCGAAGCGGGGCTGGAAGGCATCATCAGCAAGGCCGTGGATGCGCCTTACGCGGAAGGCCGCAGCGACGCATGGCGCAAATTGAAATGCGTGGATTCCGACGAATTCGTGATCGTCGGCTACACCGCCGGCAAGGGTTCGCGCGGCGCGCTGGGCGCGCTGCTGCTGGCCGAGCCGCGCGAGGGCGGCTGGCATTACGTCGGTCGCGTCGGTACCGGCATGGACGAGGCGATGCTGGGGCAGGTCCACGATCTGCTGAAGCCGGTACGCGAGCGACCCGCGCTGATCAACCCGCCGGATGCGAAGCAATTGCGTGGCGGCAAGGTCACCTGGGTGAAGCCGGATCACGTGGTCGAGATCGCTTTTCGCGGACGTACCGGCGATGAGATGCTGCGGCAGGGAAGCTTCAAGGGCCTGCGTCCGGACAAGTCGCCGGCCGATTTGCGTGACAGCGACCGGCGCGCCGACCATGTCGCTTCGGAGGACGCGCCGATGCCGACAATCGCGCTGACCCATCCGGAGCGCGTGCTGATCGACAAGCCGCGTGTCACCAAGCAGGACCTGGCGGAGTTCTACACCAGCATTGCCGACCGCCTGCTGCCCGGCATCGTCGGCCGGCCGCTGTCGCTGGTGCGTTGCCCGGACGGCATCGGCAAGGCGTGTTTCTTCCAGAAGCACGGGATGAGCGGCATGCCCGAAAGCATCCGCGTCGGCACGCAGCGCAATTCGAAGGGCGAGGACGAGGAATTCCTGTACGTGGATGGCATCGAAGGCGTGCTCGGCCTGGTGCAGATGAACGTGATCGAGATCCACCCCTGGGGTTCGACGATCGCCGACCTCGAGCATCCCGATCGGCTGGTGTTCGACCTCGATCCCGATGCCGGCGTGGGATGGCCGCGCGTGAAGGAAGCTGCGCGCCTGCTGCGCGAGCGGCTGGCCGCGGTGGACCTGCAGAGCTTCCTGCGCACCACCGGCGGCAAGGGGCTGCACGTCGTGGTGCCCTTGAATCCGCGCCCGGACTGGGAAACCGCAAAGGCTTTTTCGCACGCGCTGGCGCGCACGCTGGAATCCGAATCACCGCGCGAATATGTGTCGGTCGCTTCCAAGGCGCGGCGCAAGGGCCGCATCTTCGTGGATTACCTGCGCAACGCGCGTGGTTCCACGGCTGTCGCTTCGTATTGCGTACGTGCGCGCGAAGGGGCCGGTATCGCCACGCCGCTGCACTGGGAAGAACTTTCGAAATTGCGCTCCGGCGCGCAGTACACCATCAAGAACCTGCCGCGCCGGCTGAAATCGTTGAAGAGCGATCCCTGGGAAGGGATCGAGGAAGTGCGGCAGGCGCTGCCGGGTAGTTCGTAACTGCAGATTCCGTTCGCATTGAGCCCTTCGACAAGCTCAGGACAGGCTACGCGAAGCGGAGTCGAAACGCGGAGGGAAGGACAACTGCCCTTCGACTCCGCGCCTGCGGCGCTACGCTCAGCGCGGGCGGCATCAAGACAAGGAGCGTGTCATGCCAAGACCGATATGGAGCGGCACCATAACCTTCGGGTTGTTGAACATCCCGGTGCAGTTGATGACCGCCGAGCGGCACACCGACCTGCATTTCCGCATGCTCGATTCGCGCAACAACGCGCCGATCCGCTACGAGCGCGTCAACGAGGAAACTGGCGAGGAGGTGCCCTGGAAGGACATCGTCAAGGCCTTCGAGTACGACAAGGGTTCGTATGTCGTGCTGGAAAAGGAGGACTTCGCGAAAGCCGCGCCGGAATCCACCGAGTCGGTGGATATCGAAGCTTTCGTCAATGCCGACGAAATCGGCCCGGAATACTTCGAGAAGCCCTACTACCTTGTGCCGGCCAAGAAGGCCGAGAAGGGTTACGTGCTGCTGCGCGAAACGCTGAAGCGCCTGAAAACGGCAGGGTTGGCGCGGGTGGTGATCCGCACCCGCGAATATCTCGCGCTGGTGATCCCGCAGGGCGACGCGTTGCGGCTGATGCTGCTGCGCTATCCGCAGGAGCTGGTGAGCGCGGACGAATACGCCTTCCCTGACAAGAAGCCCGCGGCCTACCGGATCAGCGCGAAGGAACTGGACATGGCCGAGTCGCTGGTGAAATCCATGATCGGCCAATGGCAGCCGGAGAACTACCACGACGACTTCCGCGAGCGGCTGGTCAAGGTGATCGAGGATCGGGTCAAGGCCAAGGGCGTGGTGCGCACGCCGTCGGCCGCGGAAACCGAACTGCCCAGGAACGCCGCCACGAACGTGGTGGACTTCATGTCGCTGCTGCAGAAGAGCATCGATGCCAAGCAGCGCACCCCGGCGGCCGAGCGCGCTCCGGCGAAAAAGACCGCCGCGAAGAAATCCGCCAAGTCCGCCGCACGCAAGCGGCCGGCGCGCAAGCGGGCGCAAAAGGCCTCCTGACGTCCAGCTGTCGCGCCGAGGCGCTTTGTCCCGCGCCGCGACCTCGTTATACTTTCGCGTCTTTTGGCGCTCGCGGCTGTCGCGGGTGCGACCCGCTGCAACGAACTTTCAACCGGAGTTTGCCGTGAGCGATCACATGACCCCTTCCGATCGCACTTTCATGCGCCACTTCGCGATCATGATCGCGGCCCTGGCCGGCCTTGCCGTGATCCTGATCATCATCGGCCAGATCGTGCACGCCTACCAGCCGACCGAAGCGTCCGATACGCAGGCGCGCGAGGCCAGCAAGCGGATCATGCCGGTGGGTGCCGATTACGCGGGTGCCACCGGGCGCGCGGCGATGCAGGCGCAGGCCGCTGCCGCGGCGAAAGCCGCCGCCTCGCAGGTCGCCTACGGCGGCACCACCGACGGGAAGACGATCTTCGGCCAGCTGTGCACCACCTGCCATTCCACCGGCGCTGCAGGCGCGCCGAAGATCACCGACAAGGCCGCATGGGCGCCGCGGGTCGCCGAGGGCATCGACACGCTGGTCAAGCATGCGATCGACGGCTACACCGGCCCGGATGGCAACCACATGCCGGCCAAGGGCGGCAACCCGGCGCTCACCGACGCGCAGGTCGAGGCGACGGTGAAGTGGATGGTGAGCCAGGTCAAATGACCCCCTTGCCCTGGGCCCGGGCGTCCCGGCCGCGATAAGCATCGCGCGCAGCCCGCGTCCCGGTCCGTCCCGTCCCCAAGGTCCTGCCGGGTGATCCCTGGCTCTGGGATGAAAGCCGCGCTGTGCGCGGCTTGGGTATGATGTCTCGCATGACCGACCCGCAGCCGACCGCGCCCCACGTGCCCGCGGAGTTTCCGCGCGAGCCGCGCGAATTCGCATTGCCTGGCCCGGCCGGGCGGCTGGAACTTGCGACCTGCGCGGCCAAGCCGGCCGAGGCGCGCGCGGGCACGGTGGTCATCTGCCATCCGCATCCACAGCACGGCGGCAGCCTGCGCAACAAGGTCGTGACGATGCTGGAGCGCAGCCTGCGCGAATCCGGCCTGGACACGGTGCGCTTCAACTTCCGCGGCGTGGGTGAATCGGAAGGCGAATACGATGAGGGCGACGGGGAGAGCGGAGACCTGGTCGCGGTCACGCAATGGGTGCGCCGCGTGCATCCGCAGGATGCGCTGTGGCTGGCCGGGTTCTCGTTCGGCTCCTATGTCGCGCTGCGCACCGCGCGTTCGCTCGCCGCGAATGCGCTGATCACGGTGGCGCCGCCGGTCGGACGCTGGGATTTTGCCGGCGTGGCGATGCCCGAATGCCCGTGGCTGATCGTGCAGGGCGAAGACGACGAGGTCGTGGATCCGCAGGCGGTCTTCGAGTGGGTGGAAACGCTCGATCCCCAGCCCGCGCTGGTGCGCATGCCGGAGACCGGGCACTTCTTCCATCGCCGGCTGATGGATTTGCGCGGCGCCGTCAAGAACGGAGTGCGCGGCTGGCTGCCCCCGCTTCGCGCAGGCGCGTGATCGCTTGCGTGGATTCCGCGGCGCCTGAAATCCCGATGACGCCGAGCCGGCGCTATGCGCAAGGCGTGGGGACGGACGCCTGGCGGGATGATCCCGCGCAACGCGCGGTGCTGGGCGAATTCGACCGCCTGCATGCGCAGCTCGTGGTGCCGGAATCCGGCTGGTTTTCGCGCTGGCGCCCACGCCATGCGCCGCAGGGCATTTACCTGTGGGGATCGGTCGGGCGCGGCAAGACCATGCTGATGGACCTGTTCGTGGATTCGCTGCCACCCGGCATCGCGCTGCGCGTGCACTTCCATCGCTTCATGCTGGACATCCACGCGCAATTGCGCTGCCTGGGCGAGCGGCGTGATCCGCTGAACGACGTGGCCGCGCGGTTGGCGCGCAAGGCGCGCGTCCTGTGCCTGGACGAGTTCCAGGTCGAGGACATCGGCGATGCGATGATCCTGGCGAATCTGCTGCGCGCGCTGTTTCGCGCCGGCGTCGCGCTGGTCACGACTTCCAACACGCCGCCGCAGGATCTCTATCGCGACGGCCTGCAGCGCGCGCGGTTCCTGCCGGCGATCACGCTGCTGCAACGGCATTGCCATGTGCTGGAAATCGCTTCGCCGCACGACTGGAGGCTGCGCGCGCTGACCCGTGCTCCCGTTTATCTCACCCCGCCCGGCGCGCAGGCCGAGCGTGCGCTGGCGATCCTGTTCGACAGTCTCGCGCGCGGGCCGGTGCAGGAAGGCGGTACGCTGGACGTCAACGATCGCGCGATCCCGGTGCGGCGCGCGTGCGCGCAAGCAGCGTGGTTCGACTTCGATGCATTGTGCGAAGGCCCCCGCGGCTCGGCCGATTACATCGAGCTGGCGCGCGCGTATCCGGCGATCCTGATCAGCGAAGTACCGCAATTCACTCCGCTGCGGGAGGATGCCGCGCGCCGGTTCATCCAGCTCGTGGACGAGTTGTACGATCGCCGCGTCAAACTGGCGCTCTCCGCCGCGGTGCCCGCGGTGGAGCTGTACGATGGCACGCGCCTTCGCGCCGCCTTCGCGCGCACGGCGAGCCGCTTGATCGAGATGCAAAGTGCCGCATATCTCGCCGAGGCGCATCGCTGAATTCAGCCTGCCTAGGGCATTAGTCATGCCTTGAATGGCTTGCCCCGGCACCGATGTCGAAATGCGCACGGCTCAATCGTCGTGAAACGAAAGATTCACCGGGCGCTCGCATGACGCATGTCATGCGTACGCGCACGACTTTCGGCCCTGTCGCGAAAAATATTTGCATTTGAAAATAGTTTCGAATATCTTTACCGCTCGGTTCAGTTATGAAGCGGCCGCTTGCGCCGCTCCGCTGCATCGGATCCGCTCCCTCGAACAACAATCACAATGAGCCAACCACATACGAACCTGCCCGCGCGCGGTGCGCTGGCTTGCGCCTTGGCGCTGATCCTCGCCGGCTGTGCGGTCGGGCCGAACTACAAGCGTCCGGATTCACCGGCGGTGGACCGCTACACCGCACAGCCGCTGCCCGCACAGACAGCGTCCACCGATACCGCCGGTGGCGACGCGCAGCGCTTTCTCGAAGGCCGCGACGTGCCGCAACGCTGGTGGACGACATTCGGCAACGAAGAACTCGACCGTCGCGTGCAGCAGGCCCTGACGCATTCGCCGACGATCGCCTCCGCGCAGGCCGCGTTGCGTGAGGCCGAAGAGAACGCAAAGGCCGCGCGCGGCTCGTTCTTTCCGTCGCTGGATGCCAGCGCCGGCGCAACCCGGCAGAAATCCTCCGGCGCGCAGTTCGGCACGGCCGGCGCCGGCTTCAGCAGCGGGCCGTTCACGGTCTACAACGCCGGCGTCAGCGTGGGTTATGTGTTCGACATCTTCGGTGGCGTGCGTCGCGGGGTGGAAGCGCAATCGGCGCTGGCCGACGCGCAGCGCGCGCAACTGGATGCGACGTACCTGATCCTCGCCAGCAACGTGGTCACCGCTTCGCTGCAGGAAGCTTCGTTGCGCGAACAGGTTCGCGCGACCGAGGAGATCGCCGATTCATTGAAGAAGGAACTGGACATCGCGCGCAAGCAGCAGCAGATCGGCGCGAAATCCCTGTCCGACACGCTGGCCGTGGAGGCACAGCTGGCGAGCACGGAGGCCACCTTGCCGCCGTTGCGCAAGCAACTGGCGGCGACGCAGGACCAGCTTGCGACCTACCTGGGCGTGACGCCGGCACAACTGCGGCTGCAGCCCATCGAACTGGCGAATGTCACGTTGCCGCAGGACGTGCCGGTGAGCCTGCCATCGAAAATTGTCGAGCAGCGCCCCGATATCCGCGCCGCCTCCGCGCAACTGCATGCGGCGACGGCACAGGTCGGTGTCGCCATCGCGAACATGCTGCCGCAGCTCACGCTGTCGGGCAGCGGCGGGTCGCAGGCGCTGCACGCCGGCGACCTGTTCTCCGCCGGCACCGGTGCCTGGTCGCTGGGCCTGAATCTCCTGCAACCGATCTTCCATGGCGGCGAGCTGCTGCACAGGAAGCGCGCCGCACAAGCCGGCATGGAGCGTGCCGTGGCCGACTGGCAGCAGACCGTATTGACCGCGTTCCAGAACGTAGCCGACACGTTGCAGGCTCTGGACCTGGATGCGCAGGGACTCGCCGCGCAGAACACCGCCGAGCAGGCCGCGTCGAAGCGGCTCGATCTCACCCGCACGCAATATCGGGTCGGCGCGGTGGATTACCTGAGCCTGCTTGACGCCGAGCGCCAGTACCAGCAGTCGCGCATCGCGTTGATCCAGGCGCGCGCCGCGCGTCTCGCCGACACGGCTGCGCTGTATGCGGCCCTCGGTGGCAGCTGGAACGGTAACGAGGAAGTCGCAACGAAGGACTAGCTTTTCTGGAAGTGCGCACAGGGACGTGCGCTTTTGGATTTGCCGCACCACGAAAACCACGAAGCCCGATTTTGGCTCCAGATCGCAGCGATCAGGATGATCGCATGAACGATCCGGGTGGTCGCACAGCCAAGGAAAAGACACACATGCAAACACTCGCACAAAGAATGCCGAATACCAGAAAGCGCATGATCTGGATGATCGTCGGCGTACTGGTGCTGATTGCGATCATCGCCGCGGTCAAGGTACTGCTGGTGATGCGCATGATCGCGAGCTTCCCGAAGCCCGCTCCCGCCACCGTCAGCACGGCGAAGGCCGAGTACCAGGTCTGGCAACCGCAGATCTCCGCGATCGGCACGCTGCGCGCGATGCGCGGCGCCGATCTGGCGCTGGATGTCTCCGGACTGGTCGAATCGGTGAATCTGAAGTCCGGCGACGACGTGAAGAAGGGCCAGGTGCTGCTGCAACTTCGCGACGCGGACGACCAGGCGAAGCTCGCCTCATTGCAGGCCACCGAGAAGCTCGCCGAACTCACCGCCAATCGTTCGAAGCAGCAGCTTGCGGTGCAGGCGATCAGCCGTGCGCAGTACGACACCGACATGGCGAACCTGAAGAGCGCACAGGCGCAGGTCGCCGCGCAGCAGGCGCTGGTCAACAAGAAGACGCTGCGCGCGCCGTTCTCCGGCCACGCCGGCATCATCATGGTGAATCCGGGCGCCTATCTCAACGCCGGCACGACGATCGTGACCCTGCAGGAAATGGATCCGCTCTACGTGGATTTCTACGTGCCGCAGCGCGAGCTCAGCCGCGTGCACGTGGGTCAGAAGATCGATCTCTCGCTGGATGCGTTCGGCGGCCGCCACTTCACGGGCACGGTCAGTGCGATCAATCCCAAGGTGGACAACGACACCCGCAACGTGCAGGTGGAAGCCACCGTGCCCAACCACGATCGCCTGTTGACGCCCGGCATGTTCGCCAAGGTGGCGGTGGACGCGGGCACCAAGCAGCGTTACCTGACGCTGCCGCAGACCGCGGTGGTCTACAACCCGTACGGCGAAACCGTCTACACGGTCATGAAGAAGGCCGACTACGACAAGGCGGAGGCCGCCTCCCGCTCCGATGAAGGCGGCGGACAGGCCGGGGAATCCGGCAAGAGTCCGGACAAGTCCCAGCAGCTTTCTCCCGACGCGCTGGTGGTGCAGCAGACCTTCGTCGTCACGGGCGGAACGCGCGGCGACCAGGTGGCGATCGTGAAGGGCCTCAAGGAAGGCCAGGAAGTCGTGACCAGCGGCCAGATCAAGCTGAAGAACGGCGCGCCCATCAAGGTGGACAACCGCGTGCAGCCGCCGAACAACCCCAATCCCACGCCGCAGGAAGACTGACGCGTGCGTTCCCGCGCCCGCGGGAACGGCTCACAAGGATCGAAGCACCCCATGAACTTCACCGATATTTTCATCAAGAAGCCCGTGCTGGCGATCGTGGTCAGCGCGCTGATCCTGGTACTCGGCGTGCGCGCGGTGACTTCGCTGACGGTGCGCCAGTATCCGAAGACCGAGAACGCGGTGGTCACGGTGACCACCGCCTATTACGGCGCGGATGCGCAGACCGTGGCGGGCTTCATCACCCAGCCGCTGGAGCAGGCGATCGCGCAGGCGCAGGGCATCGATTACCTGTCCTCGACCAGCGTCAGCGGCGTGTCCACCATCACCGCGACGCTGCGCCTGAACTACGACGCCAACAAGGCGCTCACCGAGATCCAGACCCAGATCAGCTCGGTGCGCAACCAGTTGCCGCCGCAGGCGCAGCAGCCAGTGGTCACCGTGCAGACCGGCCAGACGATCGACGCGATGTACCTGGGCTTCCGCAGTGACGTGCTGCCTCCCAACAGCGTCACCGATTACCTGGTGCGCGAGGTCAAGCCCAAGCTGGATGCGATCGAAGGCGTGCAGACGGCCGAGATCCTCGGCGGGCGCCAGTTCGCGCTGCGCGCGTGGCTGGATCCGGTGCGGATGGCCGCGCACGACGTGACCGCGTCGGACGTGTACAAGGCGCTGTCGGCCAACAACTACCTGACCGCGGTCGGCTCGACCAAGGGCCAGATGGTTTCCGTGGACCTCACCGCCGACACCGACCTGCACACGGTGGACGAGTTCAAGCAACTCGCGATCAAGCAGAAGAACGGCGCGATCGTGCGCCTGCAGGACGTGGCCAACGTCACCCTGGGCGCCGAGAGCTACGACTTCAACGTGTCCTTCAGCGGCAAGCAGGCGGTGTTCGTCGGCATCAAGGTGGCTCCGGACGCCAATGTGCTGGACGTGGCGCAGCGCGTGCGCGACGCGATGCCGGACATCCAGGCGCAGCTGCCCAATGGCCTGACCGGCACGATCGTCTATGACGGGACCGAGTTCGTCACTGCTTCGATCCACGAAGTGGCGAAGACGCTGATCGAGGCGCTGGTCATCGTCACCATCGTGATCTTCCTGTTCCTGGGCAGCCTGCGGGCGGTGATCATCCCGGTCGTGGCGATGCCGCTGTCGCTGATCGGCGCCTTCTTCGTGATGCTGGCGCTGGGCTATTCGATCAACCTGCTCACGCTGCTCGCGCTGGTTCTGGCGATCGGCCTGGTGGTGGACGACGCGATCATCGTGGTCGAGAACGTGGACCGCCACATGAAGGAGGAAGGCAAGTCGCCGCTGCAGGCGGCCTTGCTTGCCGCGCGCGAGCTGGGCGGACCGATCCTGGCGATGACGGTGGTGCTGATCGCGGTGTACGTGCCGATCGGATTCCAGAAGGGTCTGACCGGCGCGCTGTTCACCGAGTTCGCCTTCACCCTGGTCGGCGCGGTGACCGTGTCGGCGATCATCGCGCTGACGTTGTCGCCGATGCTGTGCTCGCGGTTCTTCAGCTCCGGGCAGGAAGGCAACCGCTTCGTGCAGTTCATCGACCGCCAGTTCGACCGCGTGCACCGTGGCTACGCGCGCATGCTGCATGGCGCGCTCTCGACCTGGGTGGTGATCGTGGTGATGGGCGTGCTGCTGGCGGCCGCGACGTTCCTGCTCGGCGCGACCGCGCAGTCGGAGCTGGCGCCGGAAGAAGACCAGGGCTTCGTGTTCTACCAGTTGCAGGGCCCGCCCGACGCCACCGCCAACCAGATGGAAGGTTATTCGAAGCAGATGTTCGCGCTCGGCAGCAAGGTGCCCGAACACCGGATGATGTTCCAGATCGTGCAGCCGGGCGTGGGTTTCGGCGGCATGGCGTTCAAGCCATGGGACCAGCGCAGCAAGAGCGCACACCAGCTCACCCAGGAGCTGCAGCAGATGTGGAGCCAGATCGCCGGCGCCAACATCTTCGTGTTCTCGCTGCCGCCGTTGCCGGGTGCGCAGGGCGCGCCGGTGCAGTTCGTGATCAATACCACCGAGCCGGTGCAGAACCTGAACGAAGTCGCCCAGGCCGTGCTGCAGAAGGCCAAGGACAGCGGCAAGTTCTACTTCGTGGATTCCGATCTCAAGATCGACAAGCCGCAGAGCACGCTGGTGGTCAACCGCGACATGGTGTCCACGCTCGGCCTCACCCAGCAGGATGTCGGCAACACGCTGGGCGCGGCGCTGGGCGGCGGCTACGTCAACTACTTCTCGATCGCCGGGCGTTCCTACAAGGTGATTCCGCAGGTGGAGCAGGTGGATCGCCTGAATCCGAAGCAGGTGCTGGACTACTACATCAGCGCGCCGAACGGTGCGATGATCCCGGCTTCGACCATCGCGCATCTCAAGAACGAGGTGGTGCCGCGTTCGATCAACCGCTTCCAGCAGTTGAACTCGGCCACCATCTCCGGAGCCACGGGCATGTCGCAGGCCGATGCGCTGAAGTTCCTGCGCGACGCGCTGCATGAGGTCGCGCCGACTGGTTACCACGTGGACTACGCGGGGCAGTCGCGGCAGTTCATGCAGGAGTCCGGCGGTTTCGGCGCCACGCTGCTGTTCGCGGTGATCATCGTGTTCCTCGCGCTGGCCGCGCTGTTCAACAGCCTGCGCGATCCGGTGGTGATCCTGGTCTCGGTGCCGATGGCGCTGTTCGGCGCGTTGATCTTCGTCAACCTGCTGACCAGCCTGAACATCTACACCCAGGTCGGCCTGGTGACGCTGATGGGTCTGATCTCGAAGCACGGCATCCTGATCGTGCAGTTCGCGAACGAATCGCAGCGCTCCGGCATGAGCAAGCGTGACGCAATCGAATATGCCGCCGGCGTGCGGTTGCGTCCGATCCTGATGACCACCGCAGCGATGGTGCTGGGCGTGATGCCGCTGGTGATTGCATCCGGCGCGGGCGCGGCGGGCCGCTTCAACATGGGCCTGGTGATCTCGACCGGCCTCGCCATTGGCACGCTGTTCACGCTGTTCGTGGTGCCGGCCTTCTACATGCTGCTGGCCGCGGATCACCAGAAGCAACGCGGGCAGCTCGAGACGCCCGCCTTGAACGAGCCGCAGACGGAGTGATCCTGCCACCCCTCTCCCGCCCGGGAGAGGGGTGCGTCCGCCAATGGGCGGAGGCGCGAACGCACCGTCTCGCGCCGAAACGGAGCGGGCTGCTATCGTTGTCCTCCGGTGCCTTTCGGGAGAGCGACGGTGCGCATCCATTCGCGTTGGCTGTTGGGCGGGCTGCTGGCGTTCCTGGCGTCGGCCGCATGGGCCGATGCGCCGCAACCGGTGGCGCTGCACGGCAGGATCGACCAGGCCGTGAACAAGGTGCTGGCCACCACCGGCGTGCCCAGCGCCTCGATCGCGCTGGTGAAGGACGGCAAGATCGCGTATGCGCAGGCGTACGGCAAGGCGCGGCTGCCGGACACGGCGGCGAAGCCGGGCATGCGCTACAGCATCGGTTCGATCAGCAAGCAGTTCGCCGCCGCGGCGATCCTGATGCTGCAGCAGCAAGGCAAGCTGAGCCTCGACGACAAGCTGTCGAAATATTTTCCCGACCTCACGCGCGCGAACGACATCACCCTGCGCGAGCTGCTGTCGCACACTTCCGGTTACCAGGATTACTGGCCGGAGGATTACGTGATGCCCGGCATGATGCACGCGACCACGCCGGCGCGGATCATGGACACCTGGGCGAAGAAGCCGCTGGATTTCGAACCCGGTTCCAAGTGGCAGTACAGCAACACCGGCTTCGTGATCATCGGCGCGATCATCCAGAAGGTCAGCGGACTGACGCCGTTCGAATTCCTGCAGAAGAACGTGCTCCCGCAGCTTGGCATCAAGGACGCCTACAACACCAACCTGAAGGCGCTGCCTGCGACCGACGCACGCGGCTACACGCGTTTCGCGCTCGGCCCGCCGCGGCCGGCGCCGAAGGAAGGCGCCGGCTGGATGTTCGGCGCCGGCGAGCTGGCGATGACCGCGCAGGATCTGGCGCAGTGGGACATTTCGGTGCTGAAGCAGAGCCTGTTGCAACCGTCCTCGTACCGCGCGCTGGAGACCGAGGTCGTGTTGAACAATGGGCTCGGTTCGCAGTACGGCCTCGGCGTGCACGTGGGCAGCGAAGGCGGGCGCCGCGTGATCAGCCACAGTGGCGAAGTGTCCGGCTTCACCGCGATGAACGTGATCTATCCGGACGACGATGCGGCGGTGGTGGTGCTGGTGAACCAGGATGCGACGCCCGCTTCCGATCTCGTCGCCAAAGCCATCGCTAAGGTGCTGTTCGACGTGCAGGATCCGGCCGCCGCCAGGGCGCTGGCGCAGGCGCGTGAAATCTTCACCGGCTTGCAGCACGGCAGGATCGACCGCGCGCTGTTCACCTCGAACTGCAACGCGTACTTCGACGCGACGGCGCTGAAGGATTACGCGAACAGCCTGGCGCCCCTGGGCACGCCGCAGAAGTTCGAGCAGACCGCGTGGCGCCTGCGCGGCGGCATGACCATGCGCGCATACAAGATCAGGTTCCCCAAGATGACGCTTGATCTCAGCACCTACACCATGCCCGACGGCAAGCTTGAACAGTACATCGTGGCCCCGGTGGTCGATTAGGCGGCGTTTGCGATCTGCCTTGAATGGCAGATCGCGCCGCCTGGTCGGGTGAGGCATGGATGCCGATCGGAGAGCGCGCCATGGATGGCTGGTGCAGTCACTGGCTTACTGCTCGCATCTGGCATTAAGAATTCCACGTTCGCATGATTTCTCAAAACACAATCCCGCTCGGCCGCGAGGTCGCCTATCCCGACTCGCCGGACGCGCGCGTGCTGTTCCCGATCGCGCGCTCGCAGTCACGCGCGGAACTCGGGCTGGATGCGCGCGCGCTGCCATTCGCCGGCGCGGACATCTGGAACGCCTACGAACTGTCGTGGCTGGATGCGCGCGGCAAGCCGCGCGTCGCGATCGCCGAGCTGCGCGTGCCGGCCGACTCGCCGAACCTGGTCGAATCCAAGTCACTGAAGCTGTACTTGAACGGTTACGCGCAGACGCGTGTCGACGACACCGCAGTGCTGGGGGCAAGCATCGCGCGCGATCTCTCCGCCGCCGCGGGCGCGAATGTCGAAGTCGCGTTGGTCGAGGGCCACGACTTCGCATCGCAGAAGATCGCCGAACTGCCCGGCGCCTCGCTCGATGACATGGAGCTCGACATCGCCGACTACGGACCGCCGCAGCCGGATCATCTGTGCGCCAACACGCACGCGCGCCATATCGAGGAGGCGCTGACCACGCAATCGTTCCGTTCCAACTGCCCGGTGACCGGACAGCCGGACTGGGCCGCGCTGCAGATCCATTACGCCGGCGCACCGATGGATCACGCCGGCTTGCTGCGCTATTTGGTTTCCTATCGCAACCACTGCGGGTTCCACGAGGCGTGCGTGGAGCGCATCTTTGTGGACATCATGGCGCGTTGTGCGCCGCGCGCGTTGAGCGTGTACGCGCGCTTCACCCGCCGCGGCGGGCTGGACATCAACCCGTGGCGGGCGACGCATGGTTTCGGAGCGATGCCGCGGAACCTGCGCGGAGCAAGGCAGTAGCGCCCGGAACCCGGGAACCATTTGGCGCCCGGAATCATCAAGCGCACAATGGATCGTGTCGCAGGACGCGAGCCTAAAGAACCGCAAGGTGCGGGCGTCCGCTTTTGAAGCCCGCGATCACGATGACCGCAAAGGAGAGCCATGGAACACGCCTACGACTACCTGATCCTGGGCGCCGGCATGGCGGCTTCCGCCGCCGCGCACGGCATCCGCGCGCGCGATCCGCGCGGCAGCATCGGCCTGATCGGTGCGGAAGCGCACCCGCCGTACGATCGTCCGCCGCTCACCAAGGATCTGTGGAACGGCAAGAAGCAGCCCGAGGACATCTGGCGCGACATCGAAGGCGTGCAGGCGACGCTGTTCCCAGGCCGGCATGCGACGGCGCTCGACCCGCACGCCAAGTCCGTGCGCGACGACCACGGCGATCATTACCGTTACGGCAAATTGCTGCTCGCCACAGGCGGCACGCCGCGGCGTATCGGTGGGCTGGAAGGTGACCGCGTGCTCTACTACCGCGTGCTGGACGATTATCACGCCCTGCGCGATGCGCTGCACGAAGGCATCCGCATCGCGGTGATCGGCGGCGGCTTCATCGGCAGCGAGATCGCGGCGGCGCTGGCGATGAACGGCGCGAAAGTGACGCAACTTGTCGCCGAAGACGCGATCGGTGCGCGCGTGTATCCGCCGGACCTGGCGCGCTTCGTCACCGACTACTACCGTGGCAAGGGCGTGGACGTGCGCTGCGGCGCTATGGTGACAGCAGGCAGCGCCACCGATGAAGGCGTCACATTGAGCCTGCGCGACGGCACCAGCGTGGAAGCGGAATGGGTGGTTGCGGGACTGGGGATCACGCCCAACGTGCAGCTCGCGCAATCGGCCGGGTTGCAGGTGGACAACGGAATCGTGGTGGATGATCGCCTGTGCACATCCGTGCCGGATGTCTACGCGGCTGGCGACGTGGCGAATTATCCGGATGCCACGCTCGGCACGCGGCGGCGCGTCGAGCACGAGGATGCCGCGCTCACCATGGGCGCGCACGCGGGCGCCAACATGGCCGGGGCCGATCGGCCCTACACGCACCTTCCGTATTTCTATTCCGACCTGTTCGACCTGGGTTACGAGGCCCTGGGCGACCTCGATTCGCGCCTGCAAATGGTCGAAGACTGGAAGCAGCCGAACCGCGAAGGCGTGGTGTATTACCTCGGGGACGGCCGTGTGCGCGGCGTGCTGCTCTGGAACACGTGGGACCAGAAGGACAACGCGCGCGCGTTGATCGCGGAGAGCGGTCCCTTCGATGCGGCGTCGTTGAAGGGGCGGATCGGATAGAGGGTTACCACGCGAGCGTCGCGCGCAAAATCTCTGATTCGAGCGCAAAATCCAGCCGCATCCCCAGCGCGCGCGCGGCCACTTGCGAGAGCGCGAGTCCGAGCCCCGCGTGCCCCGCGCCCTCACCGGTGCCCTTGCGCCAGAAGCGCTGACCGAACCGCGCCAGGTCCTCTTCGCCCAAACCCGGCGCGGCGTTGCCGATCCCGATGTGCCGTGGTGCTACGTGTATGCTCACCACAGTGTCCACCGGCGCATAGGACACCGCGTTGCCGAGTAGATTGTCCAGCACGATCTCCAGCAGCGCGGGATCGGTTTCGATGCGAACTTCGACCTGAGCGTCGTGGCGCTCCACGCGCAAGCCGCGTGCAAGCAGCGCGTCGTTGTGTCGCGCCAGCACGCGCGTCAGCAGCGCCCGAACGTCCACCGTTTCGTGTTGCGCGGTTTGCACGCCGGATTCGATGCGGGTGAGCTGCAGGAGTGCGGCGACGGTCGCCTCCAGTTCGCGGCCGATGCTGCCGATCTCTTCCAGCACGCTGTGCATGCCGCGCTCGCCGGGATACCGCATCTCCACGTCCACGATGGTGCGCAGTTCGGCCAGTCGCGTGCGCAGTTCGTGCGCAAGCCCCGCGGCGAACTGCCGTTCGCGCGCGAGGCCTTCGTCCATGCGCGCCAGCACTTCATTGAAGCGCGCGACCAGCGGCGCAAGCTCGCGCGTATCGGCGCGCGGCAACCGCTCGCCCGGCGCGTCAGGACCGATGCGCGCCATTGCCGCGTCCAGCGTGCTGAGCGGACGAAGGCCGCGCCGCACCAGCCATGGTGTCAGGGCGAGGACGACCAGGCATGCGCCAAGGATGCTGCCGAGCAGGATCAAATCCAGTGTATCGAGGATTTCGTCGAGCGGACCGCGATCCAGCGCGTAAAACAGTTCGCAAGCGGGTGAATGCGCGGTCGCGGCGGGCGTGAACCGAAGGGCGACTTCGCGCAACAGACGTCCATTCGGCAAATGCGCGTCGGCAAACTGAGGAGTTGCCGAGGAATTCATCGCCGGCGGAAGCTGCGCGCTGCTTGCGATGCGCGCGCCGCGGCAACGCAAGTCGTACCAGCTTGCGCCGGTGCTGCCGGGAAACAGGCCCGATGCGATTGCGTCGGGCTTGGCCGCCATCATGCTGCCATCCTCGACGCGCGCGAGCGCCGCGAACGCCTGCGCGCGCGCGAGCAGCGCGCTGTCAAAGCGCTGCTGCATCTCCGCATCCGCACGCCAGTCCACGATCCACGCGGCGATGCCGAGCGCCACCAGCGTCGCTAGCGCGAGCAGCAAGGTGAGGCGCAGTCGGAGCGAAAAGCCCTTCACGGGATGATGTAGCCCGCGCCGCGACGGTTCTCGATCACACCCGCGCAGCCGGCTTCATCGAGTTTGCGGCGCAATCCGAACACCAGCACCTCCACGCTGCGATCCGACACCTCGCTGCTGCTCCCGGCGATGCGCTCCAGGATCGCGGCGCGCGTGAATACCCGCCCGCGATGACGCAACAGCAACTCCAGCAGTGAAAATTCGCGCGGGGTCAGGTTCAATGCCCGCTCGCCGCACGTGGCCTGATGCGCGCGCGCGTCCAGCCGGATGCCCGCGTGCTCCAGCACATCCGCGCGCGCCTCGGCCGGGCGCCGCGCGAGCGCGTGCAGCCGCGCCAGCACTTCCTCGAAAGCGAAAGGCTTGACCAGATAATCGTCGGCGCCCGCATTCAGTGCGTCGATGCGGTCGCCCACCTGGTCGCGCGCGGAGAGCACCAGTACGCGCGGCCGCGGCCCGCCCGCGGGCAGGGCGCGCAGCACGCCGAATCCGTCCATGCGCGGCAGCCCCAAATCCAGCAGCACGAAATCGTAGTCGAAGCCGGCGAGGAATCCGTTGGCCTCCATGCCGTCCGCGGCGACGTCCACCGTGAAACCGGCCGCGCGCAGTCCGCGCGCGAGCGTGTCGCGCAGGCGTTGCGAGTCCTCGACCAGAAGCAGTTTCATCCTTCGGCGGATGCCTTCGATGCATCGACCTCCGCCCAGGGGTCGTGCAGTTTTGCGCGCGGCATGTGCGCGGGGTACATCCCCTCGGGGTAGCGGGCGATATATTCGCAGGCGCGCATGTACAGGTACTCGAAATTTTCCAGCACGCCTGCGTCGCGACCGCGGCGCGCGATGGCGACGGCTGGTTCGGTCGTCTTCCAGGCGGCGATGATGCGATCTGCGTAGATGTCCATCACCGGGTCCTCCTCGATCAGGCCGCGCCGGACCAGGCTGCCCACCCATTCGTAGGAGTTGCACAGGTTCAGCCACGGATTGTCGGTACGGCTGACGGTTCCCTCCTCGATGCTGCGCCGGTATGCGGGATCGGGCAACTTTTCGCCGAGCACTTGACGGGCACCGTCCACCAGGTGGTTGAAATTCGCGCTCTCGACGCGCTCCAGGACGGTCAGCAGGCCCTGCAACTGATTGCTCGCGCGCATGTGGCGCAGCTGCACGAACGCCGCAACGGCGGTGACGATGATTACGACCAGCGTTACCAGGGTCGCGGCGGTGTTGAGATCGAAGTGCATGGCGGCCTCCCCCGTAAGCGAACGGTAGGGCAGGTTTCAACCCACTGCAATCGTGAGGAACCGCCGGGCGGCCCCGGATACGCTTCTATCGCGAAGAGACGTACTTCTCGCGCCGGATGTGCTGTACCGGCAACCCCGCTTCCTTCAGCACGTTGAAGGTGGCGTCCACCATGTCCGGATTGCCGCACAGGTAGGCAATGTCGTGCTCGGGGCTCGGTTCGAATTCCGGCAATACCTTCTGCACGTAACCGAGGCGATCGTGCGCGCGAGGCGCTGCGCGCGGCCCGCGCGAGAAACAGGGATGGAAGTCGAAACCTTCGTGCGTGCGCGCGAAGGCATCGAATTCCTCGCCGTACAACAATTCCTGTTCGTTGCGCGCGCCGTACAGCAGCACGAACCGGCAACCGCGTTCGGCGATCAGTTTCTCGATCTGCGGGAGCATCGCGCGATAGGGCGTGACCCCGGTCCCGGTCGCGATCAGCAGGTAGCGCTGATTGCTGTCCTTCTCGTCCAGGCAAAACCGCCCGTACGGCCCGCTGGCCTCGACCTCCCCGCCGTGCGGCAGGTTGCCCAGCAGTTCGGTCGCAGCACCGCCCTGCACGTAGGACACCGCGATCTCCAGCCGCCGCACCGTGCCCGGTGCTTCGCCGACCGTGCCGACCGAATAGCTGCGCTTGGTCGGCTTGCCGTCCGCGTAGTTGAAGTGGACCTGGATGAATTGCCCTGGCGTGAATGCGAACGGCGTGCCGTCGGCGCGTTCGAACGACAGGTGGCGGACCGTCGGCGCCAGCATGAAACTGTCTGCAAGTTTGAGTTGAAAATGTTGCGGCACAGGAGCCAAAGAACCCGGGTAAAGCCCGATATACTAGCGCCCCATGTCCGATTCCGCAGCCGCGCGCGATACCGCCGCGCTCGAAACCATCGATCTTCGCAAGACGTACTCCAACGGCGTGCAGGCGCTCAAGGGCGTGTCCCTGCGCGTCGCCCCGGGCGACTTCTTCGCGCTCCTGGGTCCCAACGGGGCAGGCAAATCCACCCTGATCGGGATTCTCTCCTCGCTGGTGAATCCGACCGCGGGCGACGCACGCGTGTTCGGCCTCTCCATCCACGACGATCGCGGCGGCGTGATGCGGCAGATCGGACTGGTGCCGCAGGAAATCAACTTCAACCAGTTCGAGACGCCGTTCGAAGTCTGCGTCAACGTCGCCGGTTTCTATGGCATCCCGCGTTCCATTGCGATGAAACGTGCGGAGAAATACCTCAACGAGCTGCGCATCTGGGACAAGGCGCACCAGCCCACGCGCATGATGTCCGGCGGCATGAAGCGGCGGTTGATGATCGCGCGCGCGATGATGAACGAGCCACGGCTGCTGATCCTGGACGAACCCACCGCGGGCGTGGACATCGAAATCCGCCGTTCGATGTGGCAGTTCATTACCGGCATCAACCGCGCCGGCACCACGGTGATCCTCACCACGCATTACCTCGAGGAAGCCGAGCAGTTGTGCCGCAACATCGCGATCATCGACCACGGCACGATCGTGGAGAACACCGCGATGCGCACGCTGCTGGGCAAGCTGGACGTGGAGACCTTCGTGCTCGACATCCACGGCAATTGCGATGCGCTGCCGGATGTGCCCGGCGTGAAGCTGACCTGCATGGACGGCCACACGCTGGAGGCGGAAATGTCCAAGCAGCACGACCTGAACTCGCTGTTCGCGATGCTCTCGGCGCGCGGCATCACGGTCACCTCGATGCGCAACAAGACCAACCGGCTGGAGGAGCTGTTCGTGCGGCTCGTCGAGCAGAACGGCGCGCACGGCAAGGCGGCGGCATGAACGACATGCGCACCGACGCGGCGATCAATGCAGGCACGCGCGAATTTTCCGTCGCGCGCGCCAATGCCGTCGCGCTCTACACCATCACCCGCCGCGAAGTGCGGCGAATGCTGCGCATCTGGACGCAGACGCTGATCCCGCCCGCCATCACGATGACGCTGTACTTCGTGATCTTCGGCACGCTGATCGGCCGTCGCATCGGCACCATGCACGGTTTCACCTACATGCAGTACATCGTGCCGGGCCTGGTGATGATGAGCATCATCAACAACTGCTATTCCAACATCACCTCGAGCTTCTTCGGGTCCAAGTTCGGCCGCTACGTCGAGGAACTGCTGGCTTCGCCGATGCCGAGCTGGGTGGTGCTGACCGGCTACGTCGCCGGTGCGGTGCTGCGCGGCCTGCTGGTCGGCGCGATCGTGCTCGGAATCGCGCTGCTGTTCACTTCGTTGAAACTGGAGCACCCGCTGGTGGCGGTGACCACGGTGCTGCTGGGCGCGACGATCTTCTCGCTCGCCGGCTTCATCAACGCGATGTTCGCCAAGAAGTTCGACGACATCGCGATTGTGCCGACTTTCGTGCTGACGCCGCTGACGTACCTCGGCGGCGTGTTCTATTCGGTGAACATGCTGGGCGAGCCTTGGCACGCAATCTCGCTGGTGAACCCGATCCTGTACATGGTCAACGCCTTCCGCTTCGGCGTGCTGGGCGTGGGCGACGTGCCGCTGTGGATCGCGTACGTGGTGATGTGCGCGTTCGTGGCAGTGCTGGGCGGGATTGCCCTGACCCTGTTGCATCGCGGAGTCGGGCTGCGCTCATAACGCATACCGTGGGGAGGGAGTAGCGCAGCGCGTCCCGCCTGCGCGGCAAGGGCGGATGCCTCGCCCTGCGTTCTGTTCGACATCCATGTCTTTTTCCGCGCCGTCCCACGGCGCCGGTTACTTTCCTTTCGGGGAAAGTAACCAAAGCCATTGGTGCCGGCATGACGGTCTCGCCAACGTCCGGTTGGCTCGACTCCGCTGCGCTTCTCGCGCCAAGCGGGCCGGCGCGAACTCGCACGTCCTTGTGCTCAAACAGTCGCGCCTTGCTCCCGCTTGGCGCTGCGATGCTCGCCGTCATGCGACGGCGCCGAGCTCACTGCGATACGGCCATCCATGGCCTCTGCTGAGGTGGATTAGCCGTTTGGCGGTTCCGCACCCGTGAACTTCACGGGCGTGGCGCCGATGATCTGGCCGACGTGGGCCTTGTCGCTGACGTAGAGCTTCACTTCGCGTTCGAACTTCAGCGTGCCGTTGACGGTGGCGCCGGGGCCGATCGTCACCACCGGCACGCGATCGCTGCCGAAATGGAACCAGCCGCCCGAATCCGGCTTGTGCACCAGGATGCCGCCGTCCACGCGCGCATTGCCGGTGATGTCGATGTCGCCGTCCACGGTTTCGATGCCGCCGCCGACGTGTGCGCCATCGACGCTGATGTGGCCGTTGACGTTGCTGAGGTGACCGGCGACCTCCGCGCCGGTCGCGAGCGTCAGCGCGCCATTGACCGACTCGATGCCCTTGGCGACCTGCGCGCCTTCGCCCAGCTTGATCGAACCGTTCACCGTGTCCGCCGACTTCGCGCTGGCATGATCGCCCAGCGTGATCGAGCCGTTCACCGTCGAGGCGTCTTCCACCTTGGCGTTGTCCGCCAGCCGGATCGAACCATTGACGGTGCTGGCGTCCTGCGGCGCCCGTCCGGCCTCGACCTGGATTGAACCGTTGACCTTGTCCATGCCGCTGTCGTTGTCGTCGCCCGCGACGCAGGCGGTGGTGAAGGCCAGCAATGGCAGCAGCACAAATAAGAAACGCGCTTTCATGATTCACCTCGTGGTGGGTCCGTGCGGCTTGGATGCTGGGTGCGTCCAGACGGTTTAGCAATGTACGAAAGTCACGCCGCTAAAATGGCCCTTTTCGCCAAGGATGCCTCCCATGCCCACCCTCGTCCTGATCCGCCACGGCCAGTCGCAATGGAACAAGGAGAACCGCTTCACCGGCTGGGCGGACGTGGACCTGTCCGAGCTCGGCCGCCAGGAGGCGCGAGAGGCCGGCGAGCTGCTGAAGCGCGAAGGCTTTGCCTTCGACCACGCACATACCTCGGTGCTGAAGCGCGCTGTGCGCACGCTCTGGCAGGTGCAGGAGGCGATGGATCTGATGTGGCTGCCCGTTCGGACCGATTGGCGCTTGAACGAGCGGCACTACGGCGCACTGACGGGCCTGGACAAGGCCGAGACCGCGGCGAAGTACGGCGACGAGCAAGTGCATGTCTGGCGCCGCAGCTATGACATCCGCCCCCCGGCATGGACCCCCGGGCAGAACGCGATGGCCCGCGATCCGCGTTACGCGTCGTTGAAGCCGGAACAGATCCCTCTCACCGAATGCCTGAAGGACACCGTCGCGCGCGTGCTGCCGTATTGGCACGAAACGTTGGCGCCGGCGATCGAGGCCGGACAGCGCGTGCTCGTCGTCGCGCACGGCAACTCGCTGCGCGCGCTGATCAAGTACCTGGACAACATTTCCGACGAGGCGATCGTCGAACTGAACATCCCGACCGGTGTGCCGATCGTGTACGAATTCGACGAGGCGCTGAAGTCAAAAGGTCGGCGATATCTGGGTAACGAGGCCGAGATTGCAGCCAAGGCAGCGGCGGTGGCGAAGCAGGGAAAAGCGAAAGGCTGAGAGCAGGCCATGAATGGCCGTGTCGAAGTGAGCTTTCCGGCGCCGTCGCATGACGGCGAGCATCGCAGCGGAGTCGAGCCAACCGGATGTTGGCGAGATCGTCGTGCCCGGCGCCAATGGCTTTGGTTACTTTCCTCGAAAGGAAAGTGACCCGCGCCGCTGGACGGCGCGGAAAAAACATGGATGTCGTGACTCAATCAGAGATAACGGTGCACTGCTTGCGCGGCGATACGCGCCAGCGCAGAGTTCAAAGCGCATCCGCATCCAGCTCGCCGGTACGGATGCGGATTACCTGATCCAGCGAACTGACGAAGATCTTGCCGTCGCCGATCTTGCCGGTGCGCGCGGCCTGCATGATCGCCTCGATCGCGCGCTCAACAAGATCGTCCGGCAGCGCGATCTCAAGTTTCACCTTGGGCAGGAAATCCACCACGTATTCCGCGCCGCGGTACAACTCGGTGTGGCCCTTCTGCCGGCCGAAGCCCTTGACCTCCGTGACGGTGATGCCCGCCACGCCGACTTCCGCCAGCGCCTCGCGCACGTCGTCCAGCTTGAACGGCTTGATGATCGCGGTGATGAGTTTCATTTGAATGCCCGGCGCCAGGTTCCTTGCGAACTATACGTGAGCTGGCGGAGGTGTAGGAGCCTGCTTGCAGGCGATCAGGTGCCATCCATGGCCAAGGGCTCGGTGGTGACGAGCACGCTCGCTCCTGCAAAAGCCGCCGTTGCAGGAGCCTGCGTGCAGGCGACTCCCCTCGCGTCAGGCGAGCAGGGAAGAAAGAGCGTCAGTGCTTGCTTACCCCGGGCACGGCGACCGGATGCGCCAGCGCCAGCCCCTTGAGCACGTGCAGTGCCTCCGAGAGCGCGTAGTCGCTCGCTGCGAGCTTGCCGGCTTGCGCGGCGCCGGTGTCTTCGACAACTGGCGTGTTGCCCTGCAGGTGGTGGGGGAGGTCGCTTTCGTGTTCGTCGTCGCCCGGTGTACCGGCTTGCGTGCTGACGGTGAGATTGGCCAGCGTGATGTCGGGCGTGATGCCGGCGGCCTGGATCGAGGCACCGTCCGGCGTGTAGTAACGCGCGGTGGTGAGCTTGATCGCCTCGTCGTCCGAGAGCGGCAGGATGGTTTGCACCGAGCCTTTGCCGAAGGTGCGCTGGCCCATCAGCAACGCGCGGTGGTTGTCCTTCAATGCGCCGGCGACGATCTCGGCGGCGGAAGCGGTGCCGTTGTCCACCAGCACCACCATCGGCGCGCCGTTCAACAAATCGCCGGGCGTGGCGCTGAACTTCAGGTCGGCTTCCTTCAGCCGGCCCTTTGTGGTGACGATGGTGCCGGAATCGAGGAACGCATCGCTCACGCCGACCGCGGCGGTCAGCAGGCCGCCCGGGTTGGAGCGCAGGTCCAGCACCGCGCCGCGCAGGGGGCCGCTCTTCTTCTGCAGATCATCCAGGTCGTGGTCGAGATCGCTCGCGGTGTCTTCCTGGAACTGGCTGATGCGGATGTACGCGTAACCCGGATCGAGCATGCTGACCTTGACGCTGCCGACGTGGATACGCTCCCGCGTCAGTGGAATCGTGACCGGCGCCTTCGAGTCCGCGTGCAGGATGCCCAGCGTGATCTTGCTTCCGGGCGGCCCGCGCAATTCCTTGACCGCCGAATCCAGCGCATCCGGCTGCACGGTCTTGCCGTTGATCGAAACGATTGTGTCGCCCGGCTTGATGCCGGCGCGTGCGGCGGGCGTGCCGTCGATCGGCGCGATGATGCGCAGCTGGTCATTGAGTTGCGCGACCTCGATGCCGAGCCCGGAATACGCGCCGGTGGTGTCTTCGGTCAGGTCCTTCAGATCACTGGTATCGAGGAACTCGCTGTGCGGATCCAGCCCGGCCAGCATGCCGCGGATCGCCGATTGCATCAGGGTCTTGTCGCTCACCTTGTCCACGTAGGCCTGCTTCACCATCGCGTACACGCGGGTGAAGGCGCGAATGTCGGCGAGATCCGGCGTGTCGCTGCTGGCAGCGGAGGCGATCGAACTCGCCTCCGTCGGCGTGCTCGTCGTTTCTGGCGGTGCATTGGATGAGGCAGATGCGGGCGTCGTCGCCGGCGGCGGCGCAGCCATGCCGGCGGCACTGCACGCCAGCAGCAAAAGACAGAGCAGGTGTTTGCGGAAAGACATGGAACGACACCAACGAACGTTGCGCCGATTATGCGACAACGCCGTGAGAAAGGCGTTCACACGTATCACTCCTTCTCGCTTCCGGGGAGCGGGGAGAGAGGGGTTCAGCGCGCTTTCAACCACTCCCGCGCGTCCACCGGCTTGCCATTGTTGCGAATCTCGAAGTAGGCACCGGGTTGCTGCTGGCCGCGGCCGACCGTGGCGATCGCCTGGCCCGGATTCACCCAGTCGCCCACCTCCACCAACGTGGCTTCGTTGTTGCCGTACAGGGTCATGTAGCCGCCGCCGTGATCCACGATTACCAGCATGCCGAAGCCGCGCATGAAATCCGCCCAGGCCACGCGGCCGTAGGCGACTGCATGCACGGCAGTGCCGGGCCTTGCCGCGATCAGCAACCCGTGTTCCAGCACGCCGCTACCGGCACGCACCGCGCCGCCCGCCGGCCAGGGGAGATCGCCCTTCATCTGCGCGAAGGGCTTCTCGGCGCCGAGCTGCCTGGGAATGTCGGCGAACACGTCCTTCAATCTTTCCAGCAGTTGATCCAAATCCTTCTGCTGGGCATGCAGCGCGGCCAGCTTGTCGCGCTGTTGGGCAAGTTGCGCGTCGGCCTGCGCCAGCAGCTTCTGTTGCGCGTCGCGCGCCTGCTGCAGGGATTGCGCCTGCGCGGCGCGCTGTTCGCGTTGCGTGCGCAGCGCGGTCTGGTCGGCTTCGATGCCCTGCTTCACCTGGTCGAGCTTCGCCACGTCCCCGAGCAGCCCGCGGATACGCTGCACGCGGTCCTGCTGGAAATAGCGCGAATAGGCCAGCGCGCGCGAGATGCGCGCGACATCTTCGTCGCCCAGCAGCATGGAAAGGTCGCTGCCGCGGTTCAGCGCATAGGCCGCGCGCAGCAGTTGCGCCAGGGCTTCGCGCTGACCCGAGAGTTTCTTCTCGAGAGCCGTGCGCTGGTCCTGCAGCTGCGCGAGCGCGGCGGATTTCGTTTCGATCGCGGCATCGGTGTTGCGCAACGCGCGCGCGGCTTCGTTCAGCTGGTGTGCCTGCTGCGCGAGGGAGGCATTGATGCTGTCGCGCTGCGCGGCAGTGGCGCGCTGGCTTGCGGCAAGTTGCGCGATCTGCGCGCGCACGGCGGTGAGTTTCTGCTCGACTTGAGCTTGCTGCGTCTTGCGCTGCGCTTCATCGGTCTGGGCGTGGGTGCTGGAGAAAGCGATCAGCAGGATCGCGCACGCGAGGACGCGCAAAAACCGCAGCAAGGGAATATTCCGGCAAGGACACATGCGCGGCGATTATGACAGCCGCCATCCATGGCCAAGAGCTCCGTGGTCGCGGGCGCGCTCGCCCCTGCATGGCCCACGTGCGTTACAGGCATCACGCGTCTACCCAGAGCGCCAACGTATCCAGCGTGGTCGCGAGCCGCCGCTCCCCGCCGCGCGCGGCTTCCGGATCGCGTGCACGCGCGGCGCTTTCCACCGCATCCGCCGCGGCGCGCACATCGCGAGCGCCGATCAGCGCGGCGGCGCCTTTCATGCGGTGCGCCTCCCGCGCCGCATCGGCCATGTTTCCCGCATCCAGCGCCTCGCGCATTGCGTGCAGGTCGCGACGCGCGCTGAGCAGGAAGTCGCGCAGCAGATTGCGCGCGAACACACGGTCCTCGCCCGCGATCTCCTTCAGCACGTCCGGTTCGATCGGTGCGTGCGGGGCGCTCAGGACATCAGTGAATGGATCGAACAGCGCTTCGGTCGAAGGCCTCGGCACGCTTTCGGTAACGCGTTCGGCCGGATCGAACGCCACATGCGGCAGCCAGCGGTGGAGGATGGCGGCCAGTTGCGCGATCCGCAGCGGTTTCCCGAGGAAATCGTCCATACCCGCTTCGAGGCAGCGCTCCGGTTCGCCCTTGCTGACATTGGCCGTGATGGCGATGATCGGCGTGTGCTGGCGCCGCTCGCGCCGTTCGATTTCACGGATCGCAGCGGTGAGCTGGTACCCATCCATGCGCGGCATGTGGATGTCCGCCAGCACCAATGCGTAGCGGCCGGTCTTCCAGCGTTCCAGCGCGTCCTCGCCGTCGAAGCTGGTTTCGCAGGCGTAACCCGCGCGTGCGAGTTGCCGCGTCAGCACCTCGCGATTCGTCGGGTGGTCGTCCACGACCAGGATCAGGCTGCGCTCGTCCTCCGCCTCTTCGACGCTCGGCAGGGCGCGGCTGGGGAAGGATTCCTCGTCCGGTTCATCATGCTCCAGCGGCAACGCATCCGGATCGCCCACCGCGAGCGCGACGACCAGACTGAAGGTGCTGCCTGCGCCGGGCTTGCTGGCCAGTTCGATCTCGCCATCCATCAGGTGCGCGAGCTGCCTGCAGATCGCGAGGCCGAGCCCCGTCCCGCCGAACTGCCTCGCGGTGCCGCTGTCGCCCTGCGAAAACGGCTGGAACAGTTGCATGCGCTGCTCGTCGGAGATGCCGATGCCGCTGTCGCGCACGCGCAGGGCGATGCGCTGGCGGTTCTCCGGCAGCAATTCGAGGATCTCCGCGCGCACGATCACGCCGCCTGTCTGGGTGAACTTCAGCGCGTTGGAAAGGAAGTTGGAAAGGATCTGCCGGAGCCGCAGCGGATCGGCGACATAGGTCGGCGCGAGATCCTCGTCCAGCGCCAGCTCCAGCGTGAGTCCCTTGCTGGAGGCGACACCGAGGAAGTTGTGGACGGTGTGGCTGAGCAGGCGGCGCAAGTCCACGTTTTCCGGGGACAGTTGCATGCGCCCCGCCTCGATCTTGGAGAAATCGAGGATGTCGCCGATGATCTGCAGCAGGGTTTGCGCGGAACTCTGCACGACGTTGACGCAGCGGCGCTGCTCGGCGTCGAGCTTCGTGTGCTCCAGCAGTTCCAGCATGCCGGTGATCCCGATCATCGGCGTGCGTATTTCGTGGCTCATCGTCGCGAGGAACGAGCTCTTGGCGCGGCTGGCTTCCTTCGCGCGCGCTTCGCTGTCGCGCAGGCTGGCGGCGTTGTGCTTGATGTCCGTGCGCATCGCCGAGAAGACGTCCATCACCTCGCCGATCTCGCCGGGCACGCGCTCGCCCGGATGCACGTCGAAATCGCCGGCGCGCATCCCTTGCGCCATCTGTACCATCTGTTCGATGCCCTGGTAGATGTTGCGCAGCACGCGCCGGCCGGCGTAGGCCACGATCAGCAGCGCGATCGCGGACAGCCCGAGCCGCCACCAGGACAACCAGCGCGCGTGCGCGGCGTCGTCGCGCAGTTGCCGTTCGGCATCCAGGATTTTCAGGTCGGAAAGCAGGTCCAGGTCGCCCAGCAGCGGATCGAAGGCGGGAAACATTTCCGTATCGGCGAAATGGCCGAGGCCGATGATGTCGCGCGCCTGCAGCAACCGCTGAAGATGCGTGATGGCGACATCGGCGGCTGCGCGCTCGCGGTCGATGCGGTCCATCACTTCGCGCTGCTTGGGCGGCAGTGTTTCCGCATGCAGCGCGGCGATCGCCTGCGCGATGCGTGCGCGGTCGGCGTCCAGCGATTGCAGGCCCGCGTTCCAGTCCATCAGGCCGTTGCGCACCTTGAAGGTGACGCCGATCAGGTCGATGCCGTAGGCGTCGGTGAGCGCCTTCACTTCGCTCTGGCCGCCGAGCGCGTTGTCGTAAAGGCGGGTGAGGGTGGCCTCGTGGCCGCGCTGATAGATCTCGTCCAGCACGATCACGCTGGCGCCGGCCACCAGCAGCACGCCGAATAGCAGCGATAATTGTCGGCGGACGGTCCAGACGCGGGTGGCGGGTTTTTGGCGCATCGCGCGCACTTCTTCTACGAATGCGACCTGCGCCACTGCTGCACGAGACCGGGCAATTCCTCTCCTGGCACGGCCATCCCGATCAGCGCGCCCTGCGCGCGGGTGCAATCCAGTTCGGCCAGCAGCTGCCATTCGTCCAGGCTCTGCACGCCTTCAGCGACCGTCGCCAGGCCGAGCTTGTGGCCCAGCCCGATGCTCGCTTCCACTACCGCGCGCTGGCGCGGCTCGTGGATCGCACCATTGATGAAACCGCGGTCTATCTTCAGTTCCGTCACCGGCAGTTGCGCCAGTTGCGTGAGCGAGGACCAGCCGGTACCGAAATCGTCCACCGACAGGCCGAAGCCCTTCAGGCGCAGTCGCGCCAACACGTTCAGCACCTTCGCCGCTTCGTGCATCACGGCGGTTTCGGTAATTTCCAGGGTAACGTCGCGCGGCTCCACGCCGGCGTGCTGCGCGATCGCCTGATAGCGATCCGCCGCGGACATGTCCGCCAGGTTGTGCATGGAGACGTTCACCGATACGCGCAGGTCGAGGCCTTCGCCCCGCCAGCGTTGCCGCCATGCGCAGGTCTGCGCCAGCATGCGTTCGGTCAGCGCATCGATCACGCCGGCGCGCTCCAGTTCCGGGATGAAGCGGGCAGGTGGAATCTGCCTCCCGTCGTGACGCCAGCGCGCCAGTGCTTCCACGCCGACCACGAAACCGCTGCCGATCGCCACCTGCGGCTGGAACCATGGCACGAATTCGTCGTGCGCCAGCGCCTCGGCCAGCAGGCCTTCGCTGATTTCGATGTCGCCGTACTCGTCGCTCTTCTCCTCGTTGCGAGAGAACAGCTCCAGTGTCTGGTGCAGCTTGGCGGCGGTCAGCGGCTTCTCCAGCGTGCCGAGCACGCGCAGGCCGGAGGCGCGGGCCATGATCTGCACGGTATTGAGCAGCGAGGGATCGAGCGCGGTCAGCACCACCACTGCATGCGCGAGGTGATCGCGCGCGATATGACCGATGAACTCGATGCCGTCCATGCGGGGCAGGTCGAGATCCACCAGCACCACGTCCAGCGTGCGCGGTTGCGCTGCAAGCAGGGTCAGCGCGTTGCGACCGTCGTTCGCTTCCAGCACGTGCTGCACGCCGATCTGCCCGAGCAGGCGCAGCGCCACCTCACGCTGAAACGCGTGGTCCTCGACCACGAGCACCGAGAGTCCGCCGAGTTTTCCCATCCTCCGCCCCTGACGCGCGCCGTCCCTGCGAGCTCCGAGGCATCATACGTGCCGCCTCGCCCGGCGCAACTCGCCAAGTGTATGCGAAGAGGCCGGATGCCAAAGTTCACAACTTGCGGCCGGTCGCATGCCGAACGCCGCCGGATGCTGCTGCGCGGATGCCGAAGCGTCGACCGCGCGGCATCCAAAAGGGGCGGCTCCCGTCGGGAATCATGGTTTCGATCGCCGCCGGTTCGATCGGGCGTGCACCGGCCCTCAGGCCTTCGGACCGCGCAACACGCGTGCCGGCAGGCTCAGGATCGCGCGCAGCAGATCGAACACGCCGTCCACCGCGATGCCGAGCAGCCGGAACGGCAGCGTCAGCAGCCAGAAGATCGGCCACAGGATCAGCGCCAGCAGCGCGAGGGGCCAGCACACGATCAGCAGCAGCAGCCAGAGCAGGAAGCCGATCATCGCGGCTCAGTGCGTGCCCGCGGGGGCAGGCCGGGCTTGCGTGGACGGCGTGACAGGCGTCGCGGGCGCCGCCCCGACCTGACCGGCCGGTGCCAGCGAACTGCTGGGCGCCGGAAGCTTCTGACCGACCAGCAACGCGCGCAGGTCCTGCAGCTTGATCTTGATCTGCGCCTCGTTTTCCGGCCCGGTGTGGATCAGCATCTTCTGGCCGGCGGACAACGATTCGAGCTGCGGATCCGCATAGGTATAGAACGCGCCGTTCTTCTGCACCTCGATGGGCTGCTGCGGCTGCGGCGTGGCCAGCAGGTTGTCGATGACCGCGATCAGGCGGTCGTTGAAGTAGCCCTTCGGATAGCCGAGTTCGCGATAGGCCTGCTGGAACAGCGGATAGTTGTGCACGTACCACGCCACCAGCGCCTTGTCGTCGACCGATTTCAGCAGCTGCATGTACGGCGCGTATCGGCCGTAATTCCGCGCCCCGATCACGGCCCGACCGTTGTTCTGCTCGACCGTGAAAGTGCCACCCGGCGTTTTCAGCGGCATGATGCGGGTGGAGCCGAACGTCTGCCGCGGCAGCGCGTCCACCGTCGCGACGATATTGGGAATGATCGCCTGCTGCACCAGCAGGTCGCGCAAGCCCTGCGCGCCGGGAATGGCGAGTAGCGCCTGCATCACTGCGGCATCGCTGTTGTGCAGGTCGGGGAGCGCCGCGCTGGCATTGGAGGCCGGCACGCTGGCCTTGTTGATCGGGTATTGCGGCGCGCTGCTGGCGGGCGCGGGATGCGGATTCAGCACCGCGGGCGAAGGTCCGTGCGGACCGGGGCGATCGAACACGAAGAACCAGATCGCGATGGCGATGATCACCAGAAGAACGATGATCGCAATCCACTGCGCAGCCGATCTCATGGCTATCCTCCGGCGCTGGGAGACACAACTTTGACGTGGGCGGACGCGGATGGTTCCGCGCCTGCACGCCCGGCGAGCGTGCGCCGATCACGGCGACAAATCAATGCGTGCCGCCGCTGGCCGGAGCCGTGCTGCCGGATTTGGGCGGTGGCGCCGCGTGCGGGATCGCGCCGTTCGCGGCATTTGCCGGGGACGTCGGTGTGCCGGTCGAACCCGGCGGCGGCAGCGCGGTCGAGTTGCTCATCGCATTGGGCTGGGTGGCCGGCGCCGGACGCGTGGCATTGCCTGCCGGTACGCTCGGCGGCGGTCCGCCGGTCGTGGTGGCCGGCGCGTAACCCGGCGTCATCGGCACATTGGTGTTCGGATTGGTGCCGCGGCCGAGGTCGTTGGCCCAGTAAATCCAGGCCATGATGATGGCGGCGATGACAATCGCCGCGATGATCCAGAACAGCACCGGACGCGGGCGGCGAGGTGGCGGTGTGCGCGATGGCATGACGGCTCCTTGTCAGCACTCCGATATCCCACGGTCGCAAGCCCTGCGTGCAGGGAACGCGAAGGGGGCAGGTCGGGTTAGCGATGCGCCGCACAACCCGCCAGCCTTCGCGAGGCAGCCACGGCGGGAAGCGCCGCTGCGCGGCAGCTCCCGCCTGCTGTTGCGCTCAACGCGCCCCGATGAAATCGTTCTTGCCGATCTCGACGCCCGCCACGCGCAGGATGTCGTAGGCGGTGGTGCAGTGGAAGAACAGGTTGGGCAGGGTGAACTGCTGCAGGTATTCGAGGCCGGTGAAATTCATCTCCCCGTTGCGCGTCTTGAAGCTGACGGGGCGCTGCTCGCTGCCGTCGATCTGCCCCGGCTTGAATCCCTGGACGTAGGCGATCGCACGCTCGATGCGCGAATACACTTCGGCGAAGGTCTTCTCGTTGTCCTCGAACGACTGCGGCTCCACCCCGGCCAGCCGTGCCGCGCCGCGCGCGGCCATGTCGCAGGCGATCTGCACCTGCTTGACCAGCGGCAGCATGTCGAAGATCAGCCGCTGCTGCAGCAGCGCGTCGGGATCGGGAATCTTCTTCGCCTGCGCGTGCGCCTCGCCTTTCTTCAACACGTGGGTGAGGTTGTTGAGCGCGCGCACGAACACGGGAACGGAAGCGGAATACATCGAAATTGTCATTGCGTATCTCCAGAGTGATTGCATCAAGCCGTTTCGTTTGCGGGGGCATGCTGGTTGCCGCGCGTGATCCACGCGGTCAGCGCGAGCGAGGCCAGGATCAGCGCCGCCGCGAGCACGAACGAGACGCCGGGCAGCTGCTTCATCGGTGCGTGATCGCTGATGAACAGCGCGAACAGGTTGGCGAACAAGGCCGGTCCGAAGATGCCGGCGAGGCTTTGCAGGCTGGACAGCGCGCCTTGCAACCGGCCCTGCTCGCTCGGATCCACCTGGTGCGTGATCAATGATTGCGCCGGTGGGCTGGCCAGTCCGCCCAGGCACAGCAGCGGGATGCCGGCGAGGAAGATCCAGGCATCCGGCGCCAACCCGAAAGCCAGGTACCCGAACGTGCAGCACGTCAGGCCGACGAGGATCATCTTGCGCTCGCCCCAGCCAGGCATCAGCTTGCGCACCAGCACCGCCTGCACGATGCCGCTGCACAGCCCCACCAGCCCGAGCGTGTAGCCGACGGTTTGCGGACCCCAGCCGTAGCGGTAGTCGGTATAGAGCACGTAGGTGGAGTTGAGCGAGTACTGCGCCAGCGCGATCAGGAAGAACACCGCAGCCAGTCCGAACACCTGCGGGTAGCGGCGCAACAGCAGCAGCGAACCGAGCGGGTTGGCGTGGCGCCAGTCGATCCGCTTGCTGCGGCGTTCCTTCGGCAGCGACTCGGGCAGCACGAACAGGCCGTAGCAGAAATTGACCAGTGACAGCAGCGCCGCCGCCCAGAATGGCGCGCGAATCCCGAAGTGAGCCAGTGCGCCGCCCACCGCCGGGCCGACGACGAAGCCGATGCCGAACGCTGCACCCAGCAGGCCGAACGCGGCGGCGCGCTTCTCGCGCGGTGTGATGTCGGCGATGTAGGCATTGGCGGTCGTGAAGCTCGCCGCGCAGATGCCCGACACCGCGCGGCCGAGAAACAGCAGCCACAGGTACGGCGTCATTGCCATCACGATGAAGTCCACGCCCAGGCCGAAGCAGGAGATCAGGATCACCGTGCGGCGGCCGAAGCGGTCCGACAGCGCACCCTGGATCGGCGAGCACACGAACTGCATCAGCATGAACAGCGTGCCGAACGCGCTCTGCCACACGGCGGCCTTGGCAATGCTGCCGCCGATCAGTTCTACGATCAGGTGCGGCAGCACCGGGATGATGATGCCGAAGCTCAGCATGTCTATCGCCACGGTGACGAAGACGAAGATCACCGCGGCGTTGCGGCGCGGGTGTTCGACCCCTGGGTGGAGATCAACCATGCAAAATTCGGATGCCAGAGAGCGGATTGCAAAGCGTCACGAGCGAAGGCGACGCGTCGTCATGAATCAGGCGCGTCGCCGGAGCGCAGGAAGCGGAGTGTACACGTCAGTACATGACCATTCCGAGCACCGCCGGCGTGCAAGCTGCCGAGCGCAGTAGCTTTGCAGCCGCTCTAAGTGCCGCCGTCGATATCGATAAACCGCAAAAACTCCGCGCGGGTGCGGGCGTCTTCGCGGAAGGTGCCGAGCATCTGGCTGGTGACCAGCGACACGCCGCGCTTGTGCACCCCGCGCGTGGTCATGCACTGGTGCACCGCGTCCACCACCACGCCCACGCCGCGCGGCGCCAGCACGTTCGCGATGCAGGTGGCGATCTGCGCGGTCATCTTCTCCTGCACCTGGAAGCGGTGCGCGAACGCGTCCACCACGCGTGCGAGCTTGCTGATGCCGACCACCTTGCCGTCGGGCAGGTAACCGACGTGTGCGCGGCCGATGATCGGCGCCATGTGATGCTCGCAGAAGGATTCGAACTGGATGTCGCGCAGAACGATCATCTCGTCATAGCCGGCGACTTCCTCGAAGGTGCGGCGCAGGTATTCCTCGGGATCCTCTTTATATCCGGCGAACCATTCGGCATAGGCGTCCACCACGCGTTTGGGCGTGTCGCGGAGGCCTTCGCGGGTGGGCTCGTCGCCGGCCCAGCGCAGCAGCGTGCGCACCGCTTCCATGGCTTGCTCGCGACTGACTTCGGGCGAAGTCGGCCGCGTCAGGGTACAAAAGGAAGGCTTGGGTGTTTCCGCCATGGCTGACTCCCGTGATGGAGGGTCGCGCTGCAGGCGACCGTCCTGTGCATCCGGAGAAGTGTAATGGCGACGCCATGCGAGGGCATCAAGGCTGGTGTAAAGCCTTTCGCCCGGGATATCCGGGCGCGAACGGGCTATTCGATCGCTTCCTGCGCTTCCTCGTCGACGGCGGATGCCAGCGCGTCGCCCAACAGGGCCTGGGATTCCGAGGTGGGCAATGACTCGACGTTGCGCAACTTGCGTTCGATGGCGCGCGAGCGCACGCCGGTCTCGTCGATTTGCCTGCTCGCTTCCGCCAGTTTCTTGCGTACCTTGTCGAGTATGTCGCCAAACTTGCCGAACTCGCTCTTCACCGCGCCGAGCAATTGCCAGACCTCGCTGCTGCGCTGTTCGATCGCAAGCGTGCGGAAGCCCATCTGCAATGCATTGAGGATGGCCGTCAGCGTGGTCGGGCCGGCGACGGTGACGCGGTGTTCGCGCTGCAGCACCTCGAACAGGCCGGGGCGGCGGATCACTTCCGCGTACAGGCCTTCGGTGGGGAGGAACAGGATCGCGAAGTCCGTCGTGTGCGGCGGCGCCACGTACTTGGCGCGGATGGTCTTCGCCTCGTCGCGGACGCGGCGCTCCAGCGCGAGCGCCGCGGCGGAAGCAGCATCCGCATCGGCACGCTCTTGCGCGTCCAGCAGGCGCTGGTAATCCTCGATCGGGAACTTGCAATCCACCGGCAGCCATACCGGCGCGTCGCGGTTCTGGCCCGGCAGGCGGATCGCGTATTCCACCCGTTCGTTCGAATGCGGGACGGTGGCAATGTTGGCGGCGTACTGGTCGGCGGTGAGCATCTGTTCCAGCAGCGCACCCAGTTGCACCTCGCCGAAGGTGCCGCGCGTTTTCACGTTGCTCAGCACGCGCTTGAGGTCGCCCACGCCGGTGGCGAGCGACTGCATTTCGCCCAGGCCACGTTGCACCGCTTCCAGCCGTTCGGAAATCAGCTTGAACGACTCGCCGAGTCGCGTATTGAGCGTGCTTTGCAATTTTTCGTCCACGATCACGCGCATCTTTTCCAGTTGCGCGGCATTGTCGGTCTGCAATGATTTCAGTTGCGCATCCAGCGTGGCGCGCACTTCGTTCAGGCGCTTCTCGTTGTCGGCGGTCAGGCCGGACAGCGTCTGCCGCAATTGTTCGCCCAGCCGCGCCAGCGATTCGGCCAGCTCGCCGCGGCCGGCGCGCTGCTCTTCGCGCAACACGCGCTCGATGCGCTCGCCGTCGCCACGCAAGGCATCGAGCCTGGCGATCAATGCGGATTGATCCGGGTGGCGCGCGCGTTTGAGCAGCGCGATCAGCAGGCCGCAGGCGACGAGCAGCGCGATCAGTACGATGATGAACAGGGCGGTGTTCACGGCGGACAACTTCGGCGAGAGATGGACGAAGTGTACGCGCGCGGGGTCTCAGGAGCTGAGCCTTACTCGATGGAATCCGCGGCTTCGTGCAGATCCTGCACGTGCTGCTCCCACCAGCGCGCTTCCGCTGCGAACGGGAACGCCGCGGGGAACGCCGGATCGTGCCAACGCGCGGCGATCCAGCCGGCCCAATGCACTTGGCGCATCGCGCGCAGCGCCGGGATCAGCGCGCGCTCGCGCGGATCGAAGTCGCGGAATTGCGCGTAGCCCTCCAGCAGCGCGTCCAGCGAATTCTCATCCCCGGCGAGCATCCACAGGTCCTGCACCGCCGGCCCCATGCGCGCGTCATCCAGGTCCACGAAATGCGGACCGGCATCGGTCCACAGCAGGTTGCCCGGATGACAATCGCCGTGCAGGCGGATGCGCGCGATCGGGCCGACTGCTTCCTCGCGCGCAGCCATCGCGGCGTCCACCCGCGCGACTGCTCGCGAATAGGGGTCATGCAGTCGCGCCGGCAACAGCGACGACGCGAGCACCGCGCGTGCCGGAGCCTCGATGAGTGTCGCACGGTCCAGCGCGCCGCGATGCCGGAACATCGAACGGGCGCCGACGGCATGCAGACGCGCCAGCAGGCGGCCGATCCATTCCAGGTGCTCGCGCGATTCCATTTCGCCCGCGCGTCCGCCGCGTCGTGGATAGATCGTGTAGCGGAACCCCGCATGGCGCAGCAGCGTTTCGCCATGGAACGCCAGCGGCGCGACCACCGGCAGCTCGGCGTCTACCAGCTCGCGCGCGAAGGCGTGTTCCTCGGCGATGGCCTCGTCGCTCCAGCGCTGGGGGCGATAGAACTTCACCACCACGAAGCCGCCTTCTTCCAGCCCCACCTGATAGACGCGGTTCTCGTAGCTGTTCAGCGCCAGCAGGCGACCGTCCGGGTCCAATCCTGTCGCGGCGATCGCGTCCAGGGCAATGTCGGGCGTGAGCTCTGAGTAGGGGGCTTGCGCGTTCACGCGCGCATTGTTGCAAAGCTTTCGCTCAGGTGGCGACGTCGCGCGTATTCACCGCCCGTTGCGGTACCACGGCCATGGTGAGCCGCGAAATGCAAGTGAGATCGCCGGTCGCGTTCTCGATGCGGATTTCCCAGACCTGTGTGCTGCGGCCGATGTGAAGCGGACGCGCTGTCCCGGTGACGACGCCCTCGCGCACCGCGCGCAGATGGTTGGCGTTGATTTCCACGCCCACCGTGGCCATGCCTTCATCGCAGCAGAGCATTGCCGCGGTGCTGCCCAACGTTTCCGCCAGTGCGACCGATGCACCGCCATGGAGGATCCCGTAGGGTTGGCGCGTCCGCGAGTCCACCGGCATCGTGCCACGCAGGAAGTCCTCGCCGATGGCGGTGATGCGGATGTCGATCGCCCGCATCAGCGTGTTTTCGCTCCAGCGGTTGATCGTGGCGAGATCGACTTCCTGTTTCCAGATGGACATAGAGGCCTCGGACAATCGCGCTCGCGATCATCCTGACCGCGGGATCAAAAAGCCGTCTTTTTGGAATGACCCGGATGGCCCGCAAGCTCCAAGCGGCCGACCCGGACGCAAAGATCAACAATCCATTCCTCTCATTTTGCCGTGTTTCGGCGACAATGCCGGCATGTCACACATTGTTACCTTGGCCGCCAGCGGCAAGCGCTTCGAGGTGAGCGAAGGCGAAACGGTGCTGGAAGCCGCGCAGCGCGCGGGGCTTGCTCTTTCGTACTCGTGCCTGGCCGGCGTGTGCGGCAGTTGCAAGGCAACGTTGCTGGAAGGCGAGTGCGCCTATCCGCGCAACCCCCCTGCCGCCCTGAGCGCGGCCGAGCGCGCGCGCGATGCGGTGCTGCTGTGCCAGGCCGTACCGCAAACCGATCTCGTGATCGCCGCGCGCGAAGTCGCATCGGTGGAGGACCTGCCGCGCCGCGTCGTGAACGCGAAAGTGATCGACAAGCAGGCGCTGGCGCCGGACATGGTCATGCTGCGATTGGCGACCACGCCGCGCCTGCGCTGGCTGCCCGGCCAGTACGTCGACGTGCTGCTGGAAGGCGGCCGGCGCCGCGCGTTCTCGATCGCGTTGGCGCCGCACCTCGGGCCGCAGCCGGAACTGCACGTGCGCCACGTCGCCGGCGGCGGTTTCACTTCATACGTATTCGATGAATTGAATGTGGGCGATACGTTGCGGGTCGAGGGCCCGCTTGGCACTTTCGTGCCGCGCGAGGATTCCGAGCGGCCGATGATCCTGATGGCCGGCGGAGCCGGCTTCGCGCCGATCAAGGCGCTGGTCGAGCACTTCCTGCACCTGGGCACCCGCCGCGCGATGCATCTGTACTGGGGTGCGCGCAGCGTGGCGGATCTTTATCTGCGCAAGCTTCCAGAGCAGTGGGTGCGCGAAGCCGAGCGCCTCGATTGGCAAGCCGTGCTGTCCGAGCCGGAAGCCTCGGGCGATGCGAACCTGCGCTCGGGTTTCGTGCACGAAGCGGTGCTGGAGGACTATCCGGATCTATCCGGCTTCGACGTGTACATGAGCGGTCCGCCGGCGATGATCGACGCCGGTCGCCGCGCGTTCGTGGAGGCAGGGTTGCCGGAAGACAGGCTGTATTACGATTCGTTCGACTACGCCCCGGATGTGCTGGCACAGATTCTTTCGAGCCGCGCGGGGATACACGGCCTGTAGCTTCAGCGTGCGGGCCGCGCCGGCTCGCCCGGCAATCGAGGCAAGCCGTGCTGGTCGCGTTCTTCGACCGCGACCACGCCGGTGTCGCGCACCGCGTCACGCGGGCTGATCGCGACCGCGTGGCCGTGCATTGCGCGCAGCGCATTGGCGTAGCAGCGCATCGCTTCCGCCTGTTCGCCCAGCATCGAGTGCGCCTCGCCCAGCGCTTCCCAACCACCCACGTTTTCTGTTTGCAGGCCGACGGCGCGACGCAGGTAATCGCGCGCACGCTGCGGCTGCTGCGTGCGCAGGGCGAGATGGCCCAGTGCGACCAGCAGCGTCGGATCATTGGGATGCGCAGCCAGCCAGCCCTCGGCGGTGCGCAGCCGCGTGGGCGCATCATCTTCGCCTGCAAGTTCACCGTACATGGCCACCAATGGCGGCGACCACTCGCGGCGCAGTGCGCCTTCGATCTCGTCCATCGCGGCGAGCGGCGAGTCCAGTTGCGCGGAGCGCTTCGCGAAGGCGGCAAGCACTTCCGGCGCTGAGCGTTGTTGGCGCGACAGGCCGTTCCACGAGCCGTGCAGGGTCTCAACGTCTTTCGCCGATTCCAGCGCGGCGGCGAGCACGCGCGTTTCCAGCGCCGCGAATCCACGTGCACCGAGCGCATTGCTCCGGCGCAGTGGCTCCAGCGCCGCGCGCGCGCGTTGCGGTTGCCCGGCCGCGAGCGCGGTGAGTGCGAGTTCGTGCCAGCCGGAAGGCGGCAAGCGGTTGGCGTCCGCTTCCGGCAGCAGCAGCGCGAGCGCTTCGTCGTAGCGGCCCTCGCGGCGCAGGATGCGCGCGCGCAACATGCGCGCGGCTTGCGGCGCGTACTGGCCGGCCTCGTCCAGGGTTTCCAGTGCGCGCGCGGGTTCACCGCGCCGGTGCGCGGCTTCGGCCGCGGCCAGCAGGGCCGGCGCGCGCAGCGGCGCATGCTGGGCGGCGCGCTCCAGTGCGCGTCCCGCTTCGGCATGGCGTCCTTCGGCCAGCGCCACCATGCCGTCGAACAGGCGCCTGCGGCTGATCCGGCGATGCCGGCGCGTGAGCGCACCGAACGGCCAGCGCACCAACCACCACGCCAGCGCGACCAGGATCCAGGCGGTGATCAGCAGCAGCACCGCGCCGATCACGGTCGCCTCGATGCGCCAGCCGCGCATGCGGATCAGCACGTACCCGGGATCGGTGGCCAGCCAGTTCCAGGCGATCGCGCCGAGCGCAGCGATCGCGATCAACAGCAGCAGCCAGCGCCAGGGCTTCATTTCGAATGACCGCCGCTGCTCGCGGGCGGCGCGGGCAGCGTCGACTGCAGACCATGGCTGGCGCGCAATCCGCGCAACACGGCCAGCGCATTGCCCGGTGCCACAGCGGGTTCCGCAGGAAGATCGCCCAGCCTGGCGAGTTCGGACGCGGCGCTGCGCACCGCCGGCTGGACCTTGTCGAACCGCGTGGCGAGCAGCGAGGATGCGCGCGCCAGTGCATCGCGATAACTCGATTGATCCTCGGCAAGCAGTGCCGCCTGCGCCTGCGCGAGATCCAGTTGCAGCAATTCGCGCGCGAGATTCGCGTCGGCTACGGGCACTTGCGAATCGCCATCGTGGCTGACGCGCAGGATGCCGCTGAACGCGTGCACCAGTTTCGCCCATGCCCCGCCGCTGGCCGTGCTCTCTTCGGCGTGCGGTTCGATCGGTTGCAGCGTCGGGACTTGCTGGCGCAGCGCGCTCAGCGCGGCCAAGGTCCGTGCGCGCTGTGGCGCATTCTGCGCCAGCGCCGCGCATTCGTTCGCGGTGCTTTCGCGCGCCGGCGCGAAGGCTGGATTCTGCACGTGCGACAGCGCCTGCTCGGCGAGTTGGCAGGCCCGCAACGCGCCATCGGCGTCGTGCAACAGGGTCAGACGTTGCTGCTCGGTGACCAGCAGGAATTCGGCGTCGTCCAGCAGCAGCACGTCGTGGCCGCGCAGCTGCTGGTCCGACAGCGCGCCGAGCGCGGCTTCCAGATTGTGCATGCGCTGGTCCAGGTCCTGCTCGGCATCGCGTTTCGCACGAGTGTCGCTTTCCAGCGCGTCCATGCGATGCGCCAACGCCTGTTGCTGCGAACCATCGGCGCTCTGGCCCTGTTCGATGTTTCCGATGCGCGTCTGCAACTGTAGTGCGCGTGCATCCATGTCGGACTGCGCATGCCGCTGCTGCCACAACAGCCATGCGACCAGAGCCAGCGCAAGCAGCGCCAGCAGCAGGGCGAGCGTCGCGAGCAACGAAGAGGTGCGGCGCGGCGCCGCGTCGGTGGAGACTTCGTTCATGGGCAGCAATGCTAGCTTGCGAACGCGCCGGTGCAAGCGCTTCAAGTCATCGTCGGGCGTGCGCGATCAGTATGGCGGCGATCAGATCGGCGTCGCTGGCCGAATCCGCCCGCAGCACGCGTTCGAAGCCGGCCTCGCGTGCCGCGTTCAGCAGGCGTTCGCTGCTGGCGATTGCAGTGCCGGCAAGCAGGGCAGGTTTCGCCTCTGCCGGCAAAGCGACCAGCAGGTTCCGCAGCGCCTCGCTGCTGGATAACGGCACGTACAGCGCTGTGCGCGCCCGCAACAAAGCCCCGATGTGCCGCCGATCCAACCGCGCCGGCATCCGTCGGTAGACATGCGCGTTCACCACGCGGGCGCCGCGCTCGCGCAGCGTGCCATCCAGCAACCCGCGTCCGCCCGGCGCACCGACGATGCCGACGCGCTTGCCGTTCACGTGCTGCAGTTCAGGCAGCGCAAGCATGCCTTCGCTGTCCGCACGCGCGGGAATCGCCGCCTCGAGATCGGCTACGCGGCGCAGCGCCGCGGCGGTTCCCGCTCCGGGCGTGATCATTGCGGCACGCGTGCGCAGCGGCAGCAGCCGCGCGGCGAAGCGCACTGCGGCGGGGCTGGTGAAAATCAGCACATCGCAAGCCAACGCTTCGCGCAAACGAGCGGGGCGCACGTCGTTCGACGCGCGCAGGCTTGACCCGGGCAGGGACAGCGTGCCTCCGCCCAGCGCACGCACCCGCGCACGCAGTGCACCGCCCGCGCCGACCGGGCGCGTGATCGCGACGCGCGCACCTGCAAGCGGCTGGCGGGAGTTCTTGCGCATTCGGCGATGCTAAACGAATGCGCGCGGCGCGGCTTGTCGAATCGCGAGTCCGTGTCAAACTGGCGGACCACCCATTTGCCCCGCAGGCGGGCGCTTCCATGACCGACACCGTCCACGCCGCGCTGGCAGCACAGTTGCAGGCCTACATCCTCGAAAACATCCCGCTGGCGCGCACGATGGAGTTGCGCGTCACGCGCTACGACGGCGCGGAACTGGAACTCGCCGCGCCGCTCGCGCCCAACATCAACGACAAAGGCTGCGCATTCGGCGGCAGCATGGCGTCCTTGATGACGCTCGCCGGCTGGGGGCTGGTTGAACTGGCGCTGCGCGCGCGCGGCATCGAGTGCGACATCTACGTCGGCGATTCGACCGTGCGCTACCGTGAACCGCTGTTCGGCGAATTGCGCGCCACGGCGCGGTTCGTCGAAGCCGATGCGCTCGATGTCTTCCTGAAAACCCTTGCCGCGCGCGGCAAGGCGCGCATCCAGGTGACGTGCGCGACCGCTGGCGGGGAGCGGGAAGCCGCCACGCTGGAAGCCGCGTTCGTGGCCAAGGCGCGTTGAGCGGTCCGTCGCGCATCGCACCGTCGCAATGATGCACAATCGGCGCAACGTAGCCGCGGGAGTTCGCCCATGCGCCGCATCACGGTCGTTTTTGCATTGGCAGCCCTGCTTGCCGGCTGCGCCACGCTGGGCAATCAGAGCAAGGACAAGCTGCGCGATCAGACCCTGGACGATTACGCGGCCGCCCTGCGTTGGGGCGGTTTCGCCGGCGCCTACCAGTTCGTGGATCCCAAAATCCGCCAGGAGCATCCGCTGGACGCAGCGGCGAAGCAGCGCTACGACAGTGTCGCGGTGGCCCAATACGACACCGATGGCCCGCGTGCGGTGGACGAGAACACCATCAGGCAAGCCGTGCAGATCAGCCTGATCAACAAGGCCAGCCAGTCCGCCTACGACATCGTGGATCAGCAGACCTGGCGCTGGGATCCGGCCACCAAGCATTGGTGGCTCGAGTCGGGGTTGCCGGACATTTCGCCGCAGCAGTAGGCGTTCAGGGCCATGTTCGCGTTGACCGCGCGCATCGCGGATAATGCGCGGTCGCCCGTTGCCCGCCATTGCCCATGAACGACATCCTGCCGCGCATCCCGCAATTCATCGCCCATCATCCTTTGCTGGTCGGCGCCTTCATCGTGATCGTGCTGGCGCTGATCGGGCTGGAGGGCACGCGGCGCTTCCGGGGCTTCAAGGAGCTGACGCCGGCCGGGCTCACGCAATTGATCAACCGCGACAATGCGCTGGTGATCGACGTCTCCCCGATCGCCGATTTCGAGAAGGCGCACGTGCCAGGGTCGCGCCACATCGCGCCCAGCCAGTTCGATCCGGAGAACAAGGAATTGAAGAAGGTGCGCGAGTTGCCGGTGGCGATTGTTTCGCGCAACGGCACGGAATCGGAAAAGGCGGCGCGTCGGCTGGTCAAGGCCGGATTCGCCCGCGTGTACACGCTTTCCGGCGGCATCGATGCGTGGAGGCGCGCGGATTTGCCGCTGGCCAAGGGCCGAAGCTGAGCGCTCGCACGCTGTCGCCTGCAAGCAGGCTCCTCCGACAGCGGCCGTAGGAGCGCGCCTGCGCGCGATTGACCGGTCAGATTTCCTCGGTCGGCGTCACCTTCGCCCGCCGCATCAGCCAGCCCACGCCGCGGAGGTCGGCCAGGCCCACCCACAGGCGATCCAGCATCCCGTATTTCGAAACGCCGCGCGTGCGCGGGCGGTGTCCCACCGGCACGCTGATGCTCTCGAAGCCGGCGCGCTTCACCAGCGCCGGCAGATAGCGGTGCATGTGGTCGAAGTAGGGCAGGATCAGGAACGTCTCGCGCTCGAACAGTTTCAGGCCGCAGCCGGTGTCGGGCGTGGCGTCGCGCAGCATGCGCGAGCGCACGCCATTGGCGATCTTCGAGGAGATGCGCTTGTTGAAGGTGTCGCGGCGCGTGGTGCGCCAGCCGGCGAACAGCTTGATCGAAGGCTTCGCCTGCGCGCGCGCGTCCAGCAGCTTCGGAATGTCGGCCGGATCGTTCTGGCCGTCGCCGTCGAGCGTCGCAATCCACTTGCCGCGCGCGGCGCGCACACCGTTCCAGATCGCGGTGCTCTGGCCGCTCTGGCGCAGGTGCTTGACGATGCGCAGTTCCGGATGACGCGCACGCTCGGCCTGCAGCACGGCCAGCGAGTCGTCCGAACTCCTGTCGTCCACATAGACGATTTCGTAGTCCACGCGCCCGCGCAGGGCGGCGGCGATCTCGGCCAGCAGCGGCGGGATATTGTCGCGCTCGTTGAAGACCGGCACGACGACGGAAAGTTCGGGCATGTTGCGCCCCTTCGCGGAAGAGCCGCGATTATCGCCGATGACCGGAAACGGTGCAGCCTGGACGTGCGAAGCCCCGTGGGCGTGGTTATCGAACCCGCTTGCAGCGGATCAGATCTCGCCGAGCGCCTGTTGCACCGGCGCGTCCAGCGCATCGCGCAGGGTGCGTTCCACCGCGGCGAAGCCACGTGCGTCGGCGCCGAGCAGCAACAGCGTGCCGTGATCGAGCGGCAACTCGCGGCCCTGCCAGCCGGCGTGGTGAAAATCGCGCGCATGCGCGACGTCGCGGCCGACAAAATACAGCGCCGTGACCGGCTCGTCATTGACGCGGAACACCAGGTGCACGGTGCGATACGGGCCCACATCGCAATCGCGCACGAACACCGCACCCTGGGGCATCGCGCGAAGGTCCACGCCGCGCGCGGCGAAATCACGGCGCAACGCCTGTTCCGGAACCGGCTGCGTCAGTGCCAGCGAGAATGCCTCGCCGCGCAGGTGGGCCACGCTCATCGCCGGCAGCGGATCGGCCGATGCCTTTTTGTTCCAGGCGACGGCGCCGATGCCCAGCGCCAGCAGAAGCGATGCCGCGAGCGCCAGACCGACCTGCCAGCGCCGCGTGCGCACGCGCATGCGCGTGGTCTGCGCCAGCAGGATGCGTTCTGCAAGATCGGCCGGAGCTTCGATCGCGACTGCGGCTTCGATGCGCCGCTCCAGCCGCTGCGCGCGCCACCACGCTTCGGTGCAGCCGGCGTGGCAACTATCGCGATGCGCGACGAACGCCGCCTCGCGCGTGCGCGGCTCGGCGGCGAGCCTGCGGCGGAATTCAAGGCAGTCCATGGGACGCCTCCTTCGGATTCATGTTTGCATCACCGTCCAGCGCGGCCCGCAGTTTCTGCCGCGCGCGGAACAGCTGGGTCATCACCGCCCCGGGTTTGCAGTCGAGCTCGGCCGCGATCTCCTCGCAGGAGAAGCCGCCCAGCACCTGCATCAGCAGCGGCTCGCGGTACTTCGGCTCCAGTTGCAGGATCGCCGCGCGCACCTGCGCGTCGGAGCCGGCGCGTTCCGGATCCACTGCCGCGGTGTCCTCGACGAGGTTGTCGTCCAGTTCGCTCAAGTCGAGCCGCTTGCGCTCGAAACCGCGCGCATATTCGCGGCGCAGGATGGTCAGCAGCCAGGGTTTGGCGGCCGCGCCGTCACGCAAGGAATCCAGCGCGCGCCAGGCGCGCAGCAGGGTTTCCTGCACCAGATCCTGCGCGCGCGCGTCCTCGCCGCACAGCCAGTAGGCGAAGCGATAGAGATCGTTCGCGTGCGCGCGCACCAGTGCGTCGAATTGGCGTTGCCTGCTGCCCACTTTGGGAAAGACCGGCATGGCGCAGCGTTCCTTTCAAAAGGCATTTGACACGGATTTACGCGGAGCATCCAGATGGACGCTTTTTCGATTCGCTTTATCCGTGTTGATCCTTGTCAAAACAGCTTTCAGCGCAATTTGGCCAGGACGCCTTCGAGTTCGTCGCTGCTGTGGTAGCGGATGGTGAGCTTGCCGCGCCCATTGCGCCCATGCGCGATCTGTACGCGCGCGCCGAGCTTTTCGGAGAGCTCGCGCTCCAGCGCGACTATGTCCGGATCGGCATTCGGCGTGCGCTTCTTGGCCGAAGGCGCCAGTTGCGCCAGCCGCACGGCCTGCTCCAGTTCGCGCACCGACCATTGTTCGGCAGCGGCTTTCTCCGCCAGCGCGACGGCCCGCGGTGCAGGCAGCGTGCCGAGCGCGCGCGCGTGGCCCATTTCGATCCGGCCGTTTTCGAGCAGGCGGCGGATCGCTTCGGGCAATTCCAGCAGCCGCAGCAGATTGGTGACCGCCACGCGCGAGCGCCCGACTGCGTCGGCAGCCTGTTGTTGCGTCAGCTTGAATTCTTCGATCAGCCGGTGGAGCGCTTGCGCTTCCTCCAGCGCGGAGAGTTCCTCGCGCTGGATGTTCTCGATCAACGCCATCGCCAGCACCGCCTGCGGCGCGACGTCTCGCACCACGGCCGGCACTTCGGTCAGGCCCGCCTTCTGCGCGGCTCGCCAGCGGCGCTCGCCGGCGATCAGTTCGAATTGGTCCCGACCCAGCGCGCGCACCACCACCGGCTGGATCAGGCCCTGCGCCTTGATCGAGGCGGCGAGCTCTTCGAGCTTCGCCTCGTCCATGTGCTGGCGCGGCTGGTATTTGCCCGGCGCGATCTGGGTCACGCGCAGCGTGCGCAGCTCTTCGCCACCGGCTTCGGTGTCGCTCGCATCGCCGCCGCCCAGCAGCACGTCCAGATCGCGCGAACCCAGGCCTCGTCTCTTCGCGGACATTCAGCGGGACCTCAACTGTTGGCGGCCTGCACGGCAGGCGCAGCCGTACCGGCGCGTTCGCGGCGGATCATCTCGCCGGCGAGGCCCAGGTATGCGATCGCGCCGCGCGACTCGCGGTCATAAAGGTTGATCGGCTTGCCGTGGCTGGGCGCCTCGGCCAGCCGCACGTTGCGCGGGATGATCGAGCGCAGCACCTTGTCACCAAAGTGCTTGGTCAGTTGCGCCGAGACATCGTTGCCGAGATTGTTGCGCACGTCGTACATCGTGCGCAGCAGGCCTTCCACTTCAAGTTGCGGATTCAGTCGTGCGCGCACGGCTTTCACCGTGTCCAGCAGCGAGGTCAGGCCTTCCAGCGCGAAATATTCGCACTGCACCGGGATCAGCACGCTGTGCGCGGCGGCCAGCGCGTTGAGCGTGAGCAGGTGCAGAGACGGCGGGCAGTCGATCAGGATGGTGTGGTAGCGGTCGCCGAGTTTCGCGAGCTGTTCCTTCAGGCGTGACTCGCGCGCGATCGCGTCCATCAGTTTCAATTCGGCGGCGGTGAGGTCGCGGCTGCCCGGCAGCAGGTCATAACCGGCTTCCGTGGACAAGACCGCCGACTCGATGCTCGCCTCTTCCAGCAGCACCTCGCAGCCGGTGGGATGCACGTCGCGCTTGTCTATGCCCGAGGCCATCGTGGCATTGCCCTGCGGGTCCAGGTCGACCAGCAGGATCTTGCGTTTGGTTTCGGAAAGCGCGGCGGCGAGGTTCACCGCGGTGGTGGTCTTGCCGACCCCGCCCTTCTGGTTGGCGATGGCGATGATGCGCGTCATGGGATGGAACGGTTCCCCTGAACCTCGGGACAACGGAACGCGAAGGTTAGCATTGCCCCGCGATCTACGCCCGGCGGATTTCCACAAGATGGCGCTGTGCGTCAAGGCCTGGCACCTCCAGCGCGTGGATCGCCTCGACGCGGAAACCGGCCGGTATCCGGGCCAGCTCACCCGCTTCGATCTGACCCTTCAGTGCCAGCCAGACCCCATTCGGGGCGAGTGCATGCCCACCCCAGGCCAGCATGTCGCCCAGGCTGGCAAACGCCCGCGCGGTAATGCAATCGAAACTGCCAGGCAGGTCTTCCACCCGCACCTGCTGCACCTCGACGTTCTCCAGCGGCAACGCGCGCGCGGCCTCGCGCAGGAAGCGCGCCTTTTTGCCATTGCTGTCCACCAGCGTGGCCTCCAGGCCCGGCTGTGCGATCGCCAGCGGAATGCCCGGAAGCCCCGCGCCGCTGCCGATATCGGCCAGCGTGGCGCTATGCACGAACGGCAATACCGCGAGCGAATCGAGCAGATGGCGGGTGATCATTTGTGCCGGATCGCGCACCGCGGTCAGGTTGTAAGCCTTGTTCCAGCTGACCAGCAGGTCGAGATAATCGAGCAGCAACGACACGGCGCTTTCGGGCAGGTCGAGCCGCAAGGCGGCGAGGCCTCGTTCCAGATCTGCTTGCAGGGAAGGGCGTGTAGACATGGTGCCGCGCAGTATCCGTGCAGTGTCTGCGCAAAAGCAAAAGCCCGCACAAGGCGGGCGAGTTCTTTGCCATGGGCGTCGAGCCGCGGAAGAACCGATCAAGCGGCGAGGTCGAGCTCCACCCTTGTCACCAACACGCCGCGTTCGCGCAACGTTCCGTTCAGTGCCTGCTTCAGACGCAGGTTGCGCGCGCGCAAATCGTCGCCGGTATCGCTCGCCACCTCGGGCAACGCGCCGATCACGCGGGTGCGGATCATGTCGTCGGCGCGATCAATCACGGCATCGGCGCGCTCGGGATCGAGCACCTGCCACCATACGCGTCCGCGCAGGATTTCCGGCTGGGTATGGCCTTCCATCTGCACGCGTTCCTCGATGGCGAGGGTGTAACCGGTGATGCTGATCTTGTGCGCGATCCGCTCGATGAGCGGCACCACTACATGCATGCCGGGAGTCAGGGTGCGCGCGGGCTTGCCCAGGCGACGCAAGGTGTAGACCTGTCCTTCGGGAATCCGTTTGACGCACACCGCTGCCAGCAGACCGACTAAGACAAGCAGGGTTAAAAGGGTGAGCGTCGAGAACATTGCTATGGGAATCCGTAACTTGGCAGCTTCTTCTTTGGCTTGACTACGGAAGGTGACGCAGTCTTCGGATCGGATAGTGCCTTAATCCTAATTTAACGGCAAGTAACCTGGCCTGAATGCAATCGCGAGGTCTGCCGACCGTGGAGAAACCGTCGATGTGAAAGCGAGTACCACCGAGTCTTCACTCGACCATCATGATAAGAGGCTCCCCGACCCGAACTGAGGTCGCCGTCGCAGCTTGGGACGCGAGCGAGCCGGTTGGCGATAAAATGACGGATTGCTCACTTTCCGGTCAGGCACATGCCCTTTCCTGCTACCCGCATGCGACGCATGCGCCGCGACGCGTTCTCGCGCGCGCTGATGCGCGAAGCCGTTTTGACCCCCAACGATCTGATCCTGCCGGTATTCGTGCGCGAAGGTTCCGGCGACGTACGCGTGGACGTCCCCTCCATGCCGGGCGTGCAGCGGGTTTCGATAGAGGCTTTGCTTCGAATCGCCGAGGAGGCGGTCCAGCTCGGCGTTCCGGCGCTGGCGCTGTTTCCCGCGTTGGAAGACTCGATCAAGAGCGCCGACGCACGCGAAGCCTGGAACGATCAGGGTCTGGTGCAGCGCGCGATCCGCGCCCTGAAGCAGCGCTTTCCCGATCTGGGCGTGATTGCCGACGTGGCGCTGGATCCGTTCACCACCCATGGCCAGGACGGCTTGATTGACGATTCCGGTTACGTGATGAACGACGAAACCGTCGAGGCGCTCACGCAACAGGCTCTTTCACAGGCGCATGCGGGCGCGGATTTCGTTGCTCCCTCGGACATGATGGACGGCCGCATCGGTGCGGTCCGCACCGCGCTGGAGAACGCCGGCCTGATCCATACACGCATCCTCGCGTACTCGGCCAAGTACGCTTCGAGTTTCTACGGACCATTCCGCGATGCGGTGGGCTCGGCCGCCACGCTCGGCAAAGGCTCCAAGCACACTTACCAGATGGATATTGCCAATTCCGACGAGGCGCTTCGCGAAGTGGAGCTCGATCTCGCCGAAGGCGCCGATGCGGTGATGGTGAAACCCGGCCTGCCATACCTGGACATCGTGCGGCGGGTGAAGGATCGTTTCGGTGCGCCCACCTTCGTGTATCAGGTCAGCGGCGAATACGCGATGCTGAAAGCCGCATCGGCTCACGGCTGGCTGGACGAACGTGCCTGCATGCTGGAGGCGCTGACTTGCATCAAGCGTGCAGGCGCGGATGCGATCCTCACCTACTTTGCGCTGGATGCTGCGCGCGTCCTCGCCGGGGAGGCCTGAGCAGGTTCGCGCGCCGATGCCGGCGCGTCGACACGTGCGCGCCATTGCGGTTGTCTCAACGTGGCGGGCGAAAATCCGAAGCGAGCGCGGAAGGCGCGCTGGAACTGGCGAAGATTGCTGAAGCCCCAGCGCTCGGCCACTTTCAGCAACGGCTGTTCGGGGCGACTCCGGATGTCGCGGAATGCCGCATCGGTGCGCGCACGCGCGATCACGCGTGCAACCCCGCCGTCGGCCTGGAGGATCCGGTACAGCCGCGCGCGCGAGACATGGAAGGTTTGCTGCAGCAATTGCGGACTCAACTCCGGCGCGTGCACGTGCGAGTCGACGAAAGCGATGATGCGCGCGCGCAGCGGATCGCTCGCGGCCGTTTCCAGGGCCTGGCATTGCAGGCCGAGGCAGGTGTGCAGCAACGCCAGGGTGACGTGCACGGTGGAGGCGACGTTGGCGAGCGTCAGCCCGGGCAGCGTCAGCACCAGTCGGTGCAGATGCCCGCCGAGCAACTGGCCCAGCGGGGTGTCGCCGCCCTGGACCAAACCGTGCAGTGAACCCTTGGGATTGTCGAGGCGATCGCGTTCGAGCGCGATCGTGAGGAGTTCGAAACGCCGCGCTTCGGTGGACAGCGGATAACCCGGCTCACAAACGTAGAGATCGCCTTCGGCCAGGTCGAGCGCGCGGCCGCCGAAGTTCACGCGTTGCTTGCCATTCAGGATCAGTCGTACCGAAAGGTGCCCGGCCTGATCGGCCCAGTCCCATGGAATGAAGGCGGCGGTTCCGGAGGGGTCGCTGGGATCCACCAGCGAGCGCATGACGCGGAACGCACCCAGGTCGTAGCTGGTAAGCGAATTGACCGGTATGCCGGGCGCGCGTTCCCCGGAGGAGATGCCGGGGGCCGCTCGGCTGGCCGGCGCGCCTTCATCTCGGTTCGGTCGCACGTTCCCCTTCTCCTGCGGCGCCGTTGAACTCGGCCGCAAGCATACACAGCCGGCCACCGCGGTCCAATTGCGCACGGCGACGAAGTGTCGCAACTCCGGGACGAATCGGCTCTTGCCAGCGCGCAACCCGGTTCTAACATCGAATTCACCCTCGGGCGGCATATCGCGGTCGAGCGGAACAGGGGATGGCAAGGGAGTGCCGCGTGTTGCGTGGTTCGGGACAAACCGCGCCGACTCCGCGGCACACACCATTGGCGGTGTTGCCACACGTGCAGGATGCCATCGGGAGGGGCGCAAGCCCCTCCTTTTTTATGCGCGCGGCGCCCACACGTGTAATACGCGCCTGCCATAATCCTTCCCCGTTTCCGCGAGACATTTCGCGTGCAAGATCACGCATTCCTGCAATCGGCCGTCGTCTTCCTGCTTGCGGTGGTGATCGCCGTTCCCTTGGCTCGGCGGCTGAAGCTCGGCTCGGTGCTCGGTTACCTCGCCGCCGGCGTGGTGATTGGCCCGTACGGCCTGCAATGGGTGCGCAATCCGGACGCCATCGCCGGGATTTCCGAACTCGGCGTGGCGTTGCTGCTGTTCGTGATCGGCCTGGAACTCTCGCCGCAGCGGCTGTGGGTGATGCGCCGCTCGGTGTTCGGTGCGGGCGCCGCACAGGTGGTCGCTTGCGCCGCGCTGCTCGGCGCGATCGCCCATTTTGCGTTCGGCATGCGCCTGGCCAGCGCCAGCGTGATCGGCCTGGGGCTTGCGCTGTCCTCCACCGCGTTCGGCTTGCAGACGCTGGCCGAGCGCAAGGAATTGCAGAGTGCGCACGGGCGGCTCGCCTTCGCGGTCCTGCTGTTCCAGGATCTGGCCGCGATTCCGCTGATCGCCGCCATCCCGTTGCTGGGCGTACAGGTCGCGACGCCCGCCGCACAACCGTGGTGGCTGGGTGCGCTGCGCGTGGTCGGCGTGATCGCGGTGGTGGTGATCGGCGGGCGCTATGCCCTGCGGCCGTTGTTCCGGGCGGTGGCGAAAACGCAATTGGTCGAGGTTTCGACCGCCACCGCGTTGCTGGTGGTGATCGGCACGGCCTATCTGATGCAGCTCGCTGGCATCTCGATGGCGTTGGGTACGTTCCTCGCAGGCGTGCTGCTCGCCGATTCCGAATACCGGCACGATCTGGAATCGCACATCCAGCCGTTCGAGGGGTTGCTGCTCGGCCTCTTCTTCATCGCTGTCGGCATGGGAGTGGATTTGCATCTGCTGATTGCGCATCCGTGGATCGTGTGCGGGCTGGTGGCGCTGTTGCTCGCCTGCAAGGCGCCGCTACTGGCCGCGATCGCGCGCATCGCGCGACTGGATCTCGCTGGCTCGCTGCGGCTGGCCGTGCTGCTGGCCGGCGGCGGCGAATTTGCCTTCGTGGTGTTCAAGCTCGCGGCCGAGCGTGGCCTGCTGGATGCCGACCAGCACCGCTTCCTGGTGCTGGTGATCACGCTCAGCATGGCTGCGGTGCCGTTGCTGGTGCTGGCCGCGGCGAAGCTGCCGGCCGCCCGCGTCCAGAAGCGCGACTTCGACACGATCGATGGAGAAACACCTCGCGTGATCATCGCCGGCTTCGGTCGCGTCGGGCAGATCGTCGGCAGATTGCTGTATGCGCACCACATCCCGTTCACTGCGCTGGAAAGTTCGGTCGAGCAGGTGGATTTCATGCGCCGCTTCGGAAACAAGGTTTTCTATGGCGATCCCACCCGCCCGGATTTGTTGCGCGCGGCACAGGCGGACAAGGCGGAAGTGTTCGTGCTCGCCACCGACGATCCGGAGGCCAATGTGCGCACTGCACGGATCGTGCGCAGGCTGTTTCCGCACCTGAAGATCGTGGCGCGCGCGCGCAACCGCCAGCACGCATTCCGCCTGATGGACCTGACTTCGCCCGATGACGTCGTGCGCGAGACTTTCCATTCCAGCCTGAAGATGGCCAGCCTTGCCCTGAAGGCGCTGGGGCTCTCGCCGGAAGCGGCCCAGGCTTCGGTGGACACCTTCCGCAAGTTCGACGAGCGACTGCTGCGGGAGCAGCACTTGGTTTACGATGACGAGGGCGCGCTGGTGCAGGGTGCGCAGGAAGCGCGCGAGGAACTGGAGCACCTGTTCGAAGCGGACGCCGCGTCCAAGGTGGTGGAACTCAATCCGTCGACGACGCGGGTTGCCGCAGCACGCGATTGACCGACGGCATCGCGCGCGGTGCTAGCTCCATCGCAAGATCAACCAGTCCGAGCAATCGTGCCACATCCGAAGGCGTGCGCCCGAAGCTGTCCCTGGCTTCCCGATTGGCGCCGCGCGCCAGCAAGGCACGCGCCGGCGCGAACAGCGCGTGCATCGCGCAGGCGTGCAGCGGGCTCACCCCTCGCGCATCGGCGTGATCGGCATCTGCACCAGCATCCAGCAGCGCGGGCACCAATGCGGCGAGATGGGTGCCGTCGGCCACGGCGTCCGGCTTGGCCTGCGCGCCGAGCAACAACAGCAGCGGGGTGGCGCCTTGCGCGTCGCGCGCGTCCACACGTGCCGGATCCTTGCCGCACGCGCGCAGCAACGCATCCAGCAGACGGCGGCAGCGCAGGCTGTCACGGCTGTCGAAGCAGAAGCGCGCGGCGGCGTGCAATGCGGTATGACCGTGCTCGTCGGTCAACGCGGCATTCGCGCCGCCTTCCAACAGAACCTCGACGGTCTCCGGAAAGCCCAGCGCAGCGGCCACCATCAACGCGGTCGCATTGCCGGGCAAGCGTTGATCTGCCTTGGCGCCGTGCTCCAGCAGCAGCTTCACCATTTCCGGGCGCCGCGCGCTCACCGCCGCAGAGAGCGGCGTGGCGCCGGATTCGGCGGCAAGCGCCGTATCGGCCTTCGCCTGCAGCAGCCGTTGCGCGGTGTCCAGGTGGCCCGCGCCGCAGGCGCGCAGCAGCGCACTGGCCCCGCGCTCGTCGCGGGTATCTATCGCAAAACCGAGTTCGAGCAATTTCGAAACCGCATCCGCGTCGCCGCAGGCGGCAGCAGCGGGCAGATCACCGGCGCGCAGCGGGCGCCGCGGCAGTACCCAGGGACTCCAGCGCAGCCACTGTTCCAGCGTGGCATCGCCGCGCGCCAGCGCCAGTCCCAGTGGCGTTTCGCCGTTGGCGGCCGGGCTTTCCGGGTCGGCACCGTACGCAATCAGCGCGCGTACCAGCGGCAACGCCACCGCGCGCTCCGCGTTCAGCGCGATGTGCAACGGCGTCGCGCCATCCCGATCGCGTACGTTGGGGTCGGCGCCGCGCGCGAGCAGCGCGTGCAGCACCGGCGCCAATGCTGCACAGGCGCTGTGGTGCATCGGCGTGCGATTGCCGGCATCGGCACCGAAGGTATCCGCGCCGCGTGCAAGCAGATCCAGCGCGAAAGATGCGGCCTGTGGTGCGTCCACGAGCCGAGCCAGCGCACGCGCGTAGAGGCCCGCACCCGCGCAGCTCGCGCCGGCGTCCAGCAACTGGCACAGCGCACCCAGAGATCCCGGGAGATGCGCGATCAGGGCATCGAACAGGCGTACGCCGTCGTCGAGTTTCGTTTCCGGGCCGAGCCCGTGTTCCAGCAGCCATTGCCGCGCGGTCGTGTCCTCGTCTTCCGACAGTTCCATGTACAACGCGGCGAGTTCCGAGACGGGCCACGTGCGCGCGCGTTCGGCAAAACCCGCCACCACCGCCCAATGCCCGAAGCGCAAGGCGTCCAGCAGGTGCGCGGGGGTGTCGGCGCCCGGCTCCGGTTGCGCCGCGATCTCATGCGAAGACGGCAGTGGCTTGTTCGGATCGAGCAGTGCGACCAGATCCCAGCGGCCCGCGCTTGCGGCGTGATCCAGGGCGCTGCGGCCATCGCCGTTGCGCGCATGCGGATCGGCGCCGGCGGCGAGCAAGGCCTGTACGCAGCGCGCGTTCGCGCGCGGCGACTGGCAGGCCAGCAGCAGCGCGTCGCGGCCGTGTGCGTCGCGCGCATGTAAGTCAGGCTGCGCGGCGAGCAGTGCCTCCAGAACCTCGCAGGCCCCGGCACGTGCGGCTTCCATAAGTGCGGTCGTGCCGTGGCGATCGGCGAGGTTCGGATTCGCGCCGGCTTCCAGCAGCGTGCGCACGATGTTCGCATGGCCTTCCAGCGCGGCGCTCATCAGCGCGCTCCGGCCAAGGCTGTTCACCGCGTCCACGCGCGCCTTGTGTTTGAGCAGGATCTGCACGCCATGCGGGTTGTCGTCGGTGATCGCGGCCGCCGCGAGCAGCGCGGGCTCGCCCTGCGCGGGTTCGCATTTCGCGCCGTGTTCGAGCAGGAATTTCACCAGGCTCCAGTTGCCCGCGCCGGCGGCCGAACCCAGCGGCGCATGGCGATTGCGGTTGAGCGCATCCAGCGGCGCTTGCGCGTCGATCAGGATTGCGGCGATCGAAGGCTCGGCGGCCAGGGCGGCATGATGCAGCGGCGTGTTGCCGTCGCGATCGCACAGGCGCGGATCGCCGCCGTTGGCGAGCAGGGTCATCACCGCTTCGGCACGGCCGTGATAGCTGTCGCGCGTCGCGGCGAGCAGCGCGGTAACGTCGGCGTGTGCACGATTGACCTGCGCCCCGCGCGCGATCAACGCGCGCAGCAGGCGCGTGTCCGGCAGAAGAGCGGCCAGCACCAATGCGCTGCGCTGGTCGCGCGCTCCGGGGACAGGCAGCGCATCCGGATCGGCACCGTTTTCCAGCAGCGCGAGCGCTTCATCCACATTGCCGTTTCGGGCCGCATCCAGCAATGCCTGATTCAACACGGCGGGCGAAAGCTGTCGCGATGCCACGCCGGGATCGGCGCCCTGCACCGGCGTCGCAGTGGGCGGCGCGGATAAAGGTTGGGCTTGCGGAGGTTCGCCAGCCGTTTTGCGCTTGCCGCGGTTTTCGCACAACAGCGCGCGCAACGTGCGATTGGCGGCGAGCAGGGTGCCGAAAGGGAGCAGCACGAGCGCATACAGAACCAGCGCGGCGGTGCGCGGCTCATCCTGCAACTGCATCAGCGAGCCGAAGCCTGTCAGCACCAGTGCACCGAACGTGAGGACCAGATAGCACAGCGCCGCAGGCAGGAAATGACTGAAGAAATGCTCCTGCTCGCCGGTGAGGTGTGCTGCAAAAGCCGTGCTGCGTGCCAGCGCGGTGGAAATCCACGAGCGCTCCTCGCCTTCCGGGAACGCGTCGTCCCACACGAACACCAGGCCGAAGACCGGCCACAACCGCCACAGCAGCGCCAATGCCGCGACCAGCGAAGCACAGAGCCCAAGGGTGGCGAGCAGGGAGGGTGTCTGGGACAGCAGCAGCAAGGGCCACGCCGTCAGCGCGAACACGATCGCGGTATAGATCGCGAACAGGATCAGGTGCGTGGGGCCGCGGCGCAGCACAGTGCGCAGGAACGACGGTTCGGGATCGAAACCGATCGCGTGGCACATCGCTGCCATGCACAGCGTGTTCGCAATCAGCAGCGGAAGCAGCGCCAACGTGTGCGTGCCGAAAGCGGCGAGTGCGACCGCGGCCACGGCAGGCAGGAAATACAGCAGGGAACGCAGCAACGGCGGCCGTCGGCGCGGCTTGGAGCTTGGCATGGAGCGGAACTCGGCACGGCGGAAGCGCCGCAGTATACGCAAGCCTCACGGGCGCAAACGGTAACGGGGTGTTAATTGCGCCGATGAATGCCGCATGGGGGAACGGGCTTTTGTGGCGGCGGCACACGACGTGCGCGCCGGATGACCTTCATTGCTGCAGGCCCTTGCATCCTTGTCACGATCCGTTCACAGTGGCGACCGGGAGTTCAAACAAGCGTATGAATGGCGCCGGTCAGGCGCGTTTGCGCGTGTCTCAACCTGAGGGAGAACGTTTCATGAGTACGAGTTCGATGTTCCGGCAGCGTGCGCGCGGCTTGGCCGTCGCCGCGCTGGCACTGTCGGTGGCCGGTGCGCTGGTCAGCACGGACGCGGCCGCGTCCGGCTTCCAGATCAAGGAAAACAGCGCCAAGGCGCTGGGCCGCGCCTTCGCCGGCGTGGACACCGCCGGCGACGATGCCTCGGTGGTGGTCAACAATCCTGCAGCAATGTCGGATCTGAGCGGCATGGTGTTCCAGGCCGACGTGACCGCGATCGACGTGAACACCCGCTTCCACGGTAGCGGCACCGACGCGCTCGGCTTCCCGCTGAGCGGCGGCGACGGCGGCAATGGCGGTGATGTCACGCCGGTGCCGGCGCTCTATTTCTCAGCCCCGATCAACGATGCCTGGCGCGTGGGCTTTGCGTTCAGCGCGCCGTACGGCCTGAAGACCGAATACGACGACGGCTGGGTCGGCCGCTACCAGGCGCTGAAGTCGAAGGTGACTTCCATGGACCTGACCGGCTCGATTTCCTGGCAGGTCAATTCGCAGATCGCGCTGGGGGCTTCGGTCATCGCGCAGAAGACCACCGTGGACCTGAGCAATGCGGTGGATTTCGGGGCGATCATCGCCGCCGGACAACTTGCCGCTTGCGGCGGAGCCTGCCTTCCGAGCGTGCTGCCTCAATCGGCCGACGGCGTGGCGCGCGTGCGCGGCGACGACTGGAGCTGGGGCTGGACGTTGGGCGCGGAATTCAAGCCGACCACGCAGGATCGCATCGGCCTGTCGTATCACGCCAAGATCAACCACACCATCAGCGGCAATGCGACGTTCCAGTTGCCGCCGGTGGCGCAACTGATCTTTGGCGGCACGGGCTTGTTTACCAACAGTGCCGCCAGCGGCGATTTCGCGACGCCTGCCTCTGCAACGCTGAGCTACTGGCACATCGGCAATGGTCCGGTGAGCTGGGGCGCGAACCTGGGCTGGACCCAATGGAGTTCGTTCCAGCAGCTGGCGATCAGCTTCGCCAATCCGGCGCAGCCGCCCTCCGTTGAGGCCGAGAACTGGCGCAACACCTTCTTCGGATCGCTCGGCCTGGACTACAAACTCAACGAGCAGTGGACGTTGCGCGGCGGCGTGGCGCTCGACCAGACGCCCACGCGCGATGAAACCCGCACTCCTCGCATCCCGGACGGCCAACGGCGCTGGCTCGCGGTGGGCGTGGGCTACACGCCCAGCCAGAACGTCGAGTTCAACCTCGGTTATGCCCACTTGTTCGTGGACAACGGCGACGTGAACGACCTTTCCGTCACCGGCGACCACCTGGTCGGCAGCTTCGACAACAGCGGCAACCTGCTGAGCGTGTCGGGGACGTTCCGCTTCTGATCGCGTCAGGCAAGTGCGGACAGGGATGGCCGCTTTGATTTCCGCGATCAGGTTGGATGCGGGAAATCCGGCGCACATGGATGTGCGTTTGTGACGCTCGCGACAGGCGATCGCAAAAAAGCCGGCCATTGGCCGGCTTTCTTTTTAGGGATTTTAAGAAGGAGCCGGGGCATCCCTGCCGCCGCATTCGTCCATGAGATCCTTGCGTGCCCGGCACCTTGGAATACGAACGGAGCGTCCCGCCGCGTCCGCCTCCCGCCAAGCGTGAACGCAAGGGGGAGGTTTCGTCCATGAATCCGTCGCGCAACGACCCGTGCGCGGCGCTTCCATGCGCGCAGAGTCATACGCAAGCCGCATGCCAGGTTGGCAGCACTGCGTCCAGCAGGAAAATCAATTGCTTGGCGCGGACTGCTCCATGTCATCTCGGGCATTGTGCAAAAGGGACCTTGCCCGCAGTGCAATTTGCAAGGCTGCATCGGGACGTTTGCGCGCGAGTGATCGCCGCACCAGCGGCCCATCAATTAGACAATGATTGTTCGCCGCGACCGGTCTACTCCGCCATCGTCAGCAGGCTGGCATTACCGCCTGCCGCGGTGGTGTTGATGGTCACCGTGCGTTCGGTGGCGAAGCGCAGCAGGTAATGCGGACCGCCGGCTTTGGGGCCGGTGCCGGAGAGATTCTCGCCGCCGAACGGTTGCACGCCGACCACCGCGCCGATCTGGTTGCGATTCACATAGGTGTTGCCCACGCGCGCGCGCCGCGTGATGTGCTCGATGGTTTCATCGATGCGGCTGTGGATGCCGAGCGTCAGGCCGAAGCCGGTCGCGTTGATCGCGTCGATCACCTGGTCGAGTTCGCTCGCCTTCCAGCGCACCACGTGCAGCGCCGGGCCGAACACTTCCTGGGTCAGCACACTGATGGAGGGAATCTCGTAGGCGCGCGGCACGAAGAAAGTGCCGTGCTCGCTGCCGGGCGAGAGTTTCGCCTGGTTGATCAGCTTCGCTTCGCGGTCCATGCGCTGGGCGTGTTCGTTCAGCACGCCGCAGGAAGGCACGTCGATCACCGGGCCGACATCGGTGGACAACAGCGCAGGGTCGCCGACGGTGAGCTCGTCCATCGCGCCGGACAGCATCGCGATCACCTTGTCGGCGATATCCTCCTGTACGAACAAGACGCGTGCCGCCGAGCAGCGCTGGCCGGCGGAATCGAAGGCGCTGGCCATCACGTCCTTGACGAGTTGCTCGGGCAGCGCGGAGGAATCGGCGATCAATGCGTTCTGGCCGCCGGTCTCGGCGATCAGCGCCGCGATGGGCGCCTTGCGCGCGGCCAGCGTGCGATTGATCGTCCAGGCGGTTTCGGTGGAACCGGTGAAGCACACGCCGGCGACCTCAGGCTTTGTCAACAACGTGTTGCCGATCACCGAGCCTTTCGCGGGCACGAATTGCAGAACCATTTCCGGCACGCCGGCTTCGTGCAGCAGCTTCACCATCGCGTGGCCGACCAGGGTGGTCTGGTCCGCAGGCTTCGCGATCACCGAGTTGCCCGCCGCCAGGCCCGCAGCGATCTGGCCGGTGAAAATTGCCAGGGGGAAATTCCACGGGCTGATGCACACGAACACGCCGCGTCCGCGCAGGTACAGGCGATTGCTCTCGCCGGTCGGGCCGGGAAGTTCGTGTGGTTCGCCGAACAGCTTGCGCGCCATCGCCGCGTAATAGCGGCACATATCGGCGGCTTCGCGCACTTCCGAGATCGCGGCGGGAATGGTCTTGCCCGCTTCGCGCACGCACATCGCGATGAATGCGCCGCGACGCTGTTCCAGCAGATCGGCCGCGCGTTCCAGGATCACCGCGCGGCTGGCAGCCGGCAGCGTGTCCCAGCCTTCCTGCGCGGCGACCGCGTTGGCGAGCGCGCGTTCGATGGTCGTGGCATCGGCATTGCGGCTCCTGCCTACCACCACCCGACGGTCGGCCGGATTGGTGACGTCGCGCTCGGGTTCGTTCGAGTTCGCGCCCGGCACCAGCGGAGATGCGGTCCAGGGCGCGTGGGGCGCATTCACCGCCTCCGCGAGGGCCTTGAGTTCGTCGTCATTGGCAAGGTTGACGCCCATGGAATTCTTCCGCAGTGAGCCATAGAGATTGACCGGCAACGGGATGCGCGGGTGCTCATAGCGCCCGCCGTGCGCGGCGCCGAAGGCGCGCACCGTTTCTACCGGATCGGCGACCAGATCGCGCACCGGCACCGCCTCGTCGATCACGCGATTGACGAACGATGTGTTGGCGCCGTTTTCCAGCAGGCGCCGCACCAGATAGGGCAGCAGGTCCTCGTGACTGCCGACCGGCGCGTACACCCGGCAGGGCACGTTCCAGTGGTCGGCGCCGATCACCTCCGAATACAGATCCGCGCCCATGCCGTGCAGGCGCTGATATTCGAACGGGCGGCCGTTGGCGATGCGGTGGATCGCGCTGATCGTGTGCGCGTTGTGGGTCGCGAATTGCGGATAGATCCATTCCGCGCCCGCATCCAGCAACTTCCTCGCGCAGGCCAGATACGAAACGTCGGTGTTGGGCTTGCGCGTGAACACCGGGTAGCCGGCAAGGCCCAGTTCCTGTGCACGCTTGATTTCCGAATCCCAGTACGCGCCCTTCACCAGTCGCACGCACCAGCGGCGGTTGGCCTGTCTCGCCGTGTGCGTGAGCCAGTCGATCACGAACGGTGCGCGCTTCTGGTAGCCCTGCACCGCCAGGCCGAAACCATTCCAGCCTTCCAGCGATTTCGCGGCGAACACCGCACCGATGATGTCGAGCGACAGTTCCAGCCGGTCGGCCTCTTCGGCGTCCACGGTCATGCCGATGCCGTGCTGCCTGGCGAGTTGCGCCAGCTGCAGCAGCGACTCGGTGAGTTCGACATGCGCGCGCTCGCGCTTGGCGACTTCGTAGCGCGGATGCAGCGCGGACAGCTTCACCGAGATGGACGGCGCCTCGCGCACGTCCGCCCACGGACCGCGCTTGCCCAGCGCCACGATCGCGTCCGCGTACGCCTTGAAATAGCGCTTGGCGTCGGGCGCGGTGAGCGCGGCCTCGCCGAGCATGTCGTAGGAATAGCGGTACGCCGCGTTGCCGTTCTTCGCGGAGCGATCCAGCGCTTCCTCTATCGAGCGGCCCATCACGAACTGATGGCCCATGATGCGCATCGCGCGGCGCACGGCCAGACGGATCACCGGTTCGCCCGCGCGCGCGATCAGGCGCTTGAACGCGCCGGCCGCATCGCGGCGCGTGGAATCGGCGAGGTTCACCAGCCGGCCGGTGAGCATCAGCCCCCAGGTGGAGGCGTTGACGAACAGCGAATCGCTGGTGCCGAGGTGCTTCTTCCAATCCGCCTCGCCCAGCTTGTCGCGGATCAGCTTGTCGGTGGTCAGGCGATCGGGGATGCGTAACAGCGCTTCGGCAACGCACATCAGCAGCACCCCTTCCTCGGAGGAGAGGTCGTACTGGCGCATGAAGGATTCGACCGCGCTCTGGTCGGCGGCCTTGGCGCGCACGCGCGCGACCAGCTCGGCCGCCTGCGCCAGCACCAGCTCGCTTTGCGCGCTCGGCAACTCGGCCTGCTCGAGCAGGACTGAAACCGCCCGCGTTTCGTCCATGCTCCACGCATCGGTGATGCGCGCGCGCAACGGATCGGCCGCGGGGGGCAGTTCGGGGGAAAGAATATCGGCCATCAAAAGGACCGCGAGACGGAGGGCAAAGCGCGAATTGTAGAGCGTCAGGCTGCGCTTTCGCGAGATGCCGTTCCGCATCCTGCGATGCGGTGCGCGGATGCGGCCTGCCATGCGTGTGCTCGGCCTTCGGCGTTGGCCGGATCGCGCGCAGCAAGCATTCCTTGCCCACGGCGGCAACACGGCCTTATGATTGTGCGGTTGTACGGCGCCGTGGAAAGGAATTCCATGATCACGCATGTGCCGGATGCCGCCGATGCGGAGCAGGTGACGCTGCTGCTCGCCCCCAACCGGGCGTTGAGTCGCGAGGGCTTGCGCAGATGCATCGGCATCCTGGTGCTTGCAGGTGCGGCGGTGGCGCTGATGGCTGCGTGGCAGGGCAATGTGTTCGCGCCGCTGTTCGCGCTGCTGGAAGCTCCGTGCGTGGTGCTGGCGCTGCGGGTTGCCTGGCGCGCCGGCGAGCGACGCGAACGGATCACGCTGGATGCGCGCAACCTGCGCATCGAGACGATCCCGGCGCGCGGCGGCGCGGTGGCGTTTCCGTCGGCGTGGGTGCGGGTGCGCCTGCGCGACTGGGGCGGGCACCGGCACGTGCTGCTCGCGGCCTCCGGGCGCGAGCGCGAAGTCGGCGCTTTCCTCGGCGACGAGGAGCGCCTGGAATTGTCGAAGGAGCTTCAATCCGCCTTGGCGGTGTTGACCGGCAGGAACAAGAATTGAGAAGTGCGGACATGGACGTTTGCTGTTCGATCTTCGCGATCGGAGGATCGCAAACGTGCAGAAGGGCAGGCGGGATGTCTGCGGTTCGATGTTTGCAATCAGGGATGATTGCAGGGGAAATGAAAAGTGCTGCCATGGTGGCAGCTTTTTGATCTTCGCGATCACGGACGGCCGCTAGAATTCCGGGGTATGAATCTGATGAGATCGAGCAACATCCTGCGCGCCGCGGCGGCACTCGGTGCGCTGCTGGCTTCCACGGCGGTGCTGGCGAACCCGGTGCCCTGGCAGATCAATCTCACGCCCGGCGTGACCGACGAGTCGCACGAAATCTACAGCCTGCACATGGCCGCGTTCTGGGTCTGCGTGGCGATCGGCGTCGTGGTGTTCGGCGCGATGATCATCGCGATGTTCCGCTTCCGCAAATCGCGCGGGGCGGTGGCCGAAACCTGGAGCCACAACACAAAGCTCGAAGTGATGTGGACGCTTATCCCGGTGCTGATCCTGATTGGACTGGCCACGCCGGCCACCATCATGGTCCGTCACATGTACGACTCGACCGGCTCCGACATGACCATCAAGGTCACCGGCTACCAGTGGAAGTGGCGTTACGACTACGTGTCGTATGAAGGCAAGCCGGTCAACAAGGTCGGCTACATGTCCAAGCTGGCCGCCGACAGCAACCGGATCCGCCAGCTCGACTCCGGGCTCGATCCGTACAGCGTTTCCGACCACGGCTTCGAGGATTACCTGCTGGACGTGGACAAGCCGCTGGTGATCCCGGCCGGCCTGAAGGTGCGTTTCGTGGTGACGGGTGGGGACGTGATCCATGGCTTCTGGATTCCGCCGTTCGGCATCAAGAAGGACGCGATCCCCGGCATCATCAACGATGTTTGGGTGAAGGTGGACAAACCGGGTGTCTATCGCGGCCAGTGCCACGTGCTGTGCGGACAGGACCACGGCTTCATGCCGATCGTGGTGAACGTGCTGCCGAAGGCGCAGTTCGAATCCTGGCTGGCGGCGCAGGAGTCACAGGCCGCGCTGGACAAGGCCGCGCATACCGCGCAGGCCACGCCGGGTGCGCCCGTGGTGGCGCAGCACTGACGTAACGCTTCGAGGTCAAAGAAAATGGCACATGACGCAGCCCTGATGCACGACGATCATCACCACGAAGCGCCCGAGGGCTTCTTCCATCGCTGGGTGATGTCCACCAACCACAAGGACATCGGCACCCTTTACCTGATCTTCTCGCTGACGATGTTCTTCATCGGCGGCGCGTTCGCGATGGGCATCCGCGCCGAGCTGTTCAAGCCCGGCATGCAGTTGATGCAGCCGTACTTCTTCAACGAGCTCACCCCCCACCACGCGCTGGGGATCATCTTCGGCGCGATCATGCCGGCGTTCGTAGGCCTGGCGAACTGGATGGTGCCGATCATGATCGGTGCGCCCGACATGGCGCTGCCGCGCATGAACAACCTCTCGTTCTGGATCCTGCCGTTCGCGTTCTGCCTGCTGCTCTCGACGTTCTTCATGCCGGGCGGCGCGCCGGCCGCGGGCTGGACTATGTATCCGCCGCTGGTGCTGCAGGGTGGCGACGCGATCGCGTTCATGATCTTCGCGATCCACTTGATGGGCATCAGCTCGATCATGGGCGCCATCAACATCATCGCGACCATCCTCAACATGCGCGCGCCGGGCATGGACCTGCTCAAGATGCCGCTGTTCTGCTGGTCGTGGCTGATCACTGCCTTCCTGCTGCTGGCGGTGATGCCGGTGCTGGCGGGCGCGGTGACGATGCTGCTGACCGACAAGTTCTTCGGCACCAGCTTCTTCAACGTCGGCGGTGGCGGCGACCCGGTGCTGTACCAGCACGTGTTCTGGTTCTTCGGGCACCCCGAGGTCTACATCATGATCCTGCCCGCGTTCGGGCTGATCTCGGAAATCATCCCGACCTTCGCGCGCAAGCCGATCTTCGGCTACAAGGCGATGGTGTACGCGATCGCCTGCATCGCGTTCCTGTCCTTCATCGTGTGGTCGCACCACATGTTCACCGTCGGCCTGCCGATCGGCAGCGAACTGTTCTTCATGTACGCGACCATGCTGATCGCGGTGCCGACCGGCGTGAAGGTGTTCAACTGGGTCACCACGATGTGGCGCGGTTCGATGACGTTCGAGACTCCGATGCTGTGGGCGATCGCGTTCGTGATCCTGTTCACCATCGGCGGATTCTCCGGCGTGATGATGGCCCTGGTACCGGCCGACTTCCAGTACAACCAGACCTACTTCATCGTCGCCCACTTCCACTACGTGCTGGTCACCGGCGCGGCTTTCGCGATCATCGCGGCCGTGTACTACTGGCTGCCGAAGTGGACCGGCAACATGTACAGCGAGTTCTGGGGCAAGTTGCATTTCTGGAACAGCGCGATCTGGGTGAACGTGTTGTTCTTCCCTCAGCACTTCCTCGGTCTTGCCGGCATGCCGCGCCGCATCCCCGACTACAACGTGGCGTTCGCCGACTTCAACATGATTTCCTCGATCGGCGGCTTCCTGTTCGGCGCCTCGCAGCTGATCTTCGTGGGCGTGGTGATCCACTGCGTGTGGTTCTCGAAGAAGCGCGCCCCGGCCAAGGTGTGGGAAGGTGCACGCGGCCTGGAGTGGACGCTGTCCTCGCCGCCGCCGCACCACAGCTTCAGCACGCCGCCGGTGATCGACGACAGCGTCCTGGCGCACGGCGACGTGCTGCATTAAGTGTGCGATCGTCCATGATCGCCGCGCCAAATGCGTGTCCGAAATTTGATTCACCTACGGACATGGAGTCCGGGAGCCGCCAGAGCCGCCGTCCGTGGCAAAGAGCTCCCTGGCCACACTCTTGAACAACAGCACGCTTAGAAGTTACGCAATGGCAACTGATTCAAAGAACATCTCGAACTCGCAACGCACTGCGCGACGCACGGCTTGGGTGCTCGGCATCATCGCGGTTGCGATGTTCGTGCTGAGCATCGTGCAGCAGCTGGCACTGGTGCATCATCTCTGAGATGTTGATTGGTTTGGGTTGAGGGAAGCGGCCATCGGCCGTGAAGCTTGAAGTGCGATCTTCGGGTCGCGGGGAATCATCGAAGAACGGGAACCGGAACATGTCGCAACAAGGCACCTATTACATCCCGCACGGCAGCCGTTGGCCCATCGTCGCCGCGATCGGCCTGTTCCTGTTCATGATCGGCGCAGCCAACTGGCTCAACGGCAACGTCGGGGCCGGCCACGTGATCATCGCCATCGGCGCGCTGACCATCATCGGCATGATGATCGGCTGGTTCGGTTCGGTGATCCACGAATCCCTGCGCGGCACCTTCAACAGCCAGGTGGACGTGTCGTTCCGCATGGGGATGATGTGGTTCATCTTCTCCGAAGTGATGTTCTTCGGCGCGTTCTTCGGTGCGCTGTTCTACACGCGCATGTTCACCATCCCGATCCTGGGCGGCGAAGGCAGCGGCGTGCTGACCAACCAGTTCCTGTGGAGCGGCTTCGCGCCGGCCTGGCCGACCAATGGCCCGGCGCACGTCGGCGGTCCGTTCAGCGTGATGCCGCCGTGGGGGATTCCGCTGGTCAACACCCTGTTGCTGCTGACCTCAAGCGTGACCGTCACCATCGCGCACCATGCGTTGCGCGCCAACCATCGCGGCCGCCTGCTGCTGTTCCTGGCGCTGACGGTGATGTTGGGCGCGGGCTTCCTCTACATGCAGGGCCACGAGTACTACGAGGCCTACACCAACCTCAACCTGACCCTGCACACCGGCATCTACGGCTCGACGTTCTTCCTGCTGACCGGCTTCCACGGCCTGCACGTGACGCTCGGCACGATCATGCTGACGATCATCTGGTTGCGCTGCGTGCGCGGCCACTTCAACCGCGAACACCACTTCGGTTTCGAGGCCGTGGCGTGGTACTGGCACTTCGTGGACGTGGTGTGGCTGTGCCTCTTTCTATTCGTCTACGTTCTCTGACCGCGCGGAGGTTCGCGCCGACGTCGTTGCACGCCCGCTCGCAAATGCTCATTGACCATTAGTCAACTCCGCTTTGCTCGCGGGCTACGCCTTGTCAGCGCTTCGCCCGCACGGTCAGTGATCGAGGCTTCGTTGAACAGTTCGAAAGAAGCAGGTCAGAGCGCAGCGGCTTTCAACGCTCAACCACCGACGCCATGCGGGTGCAGCCATCCCGCCCAGATCCCCAGTGCGATCAGGCCGATCAGGAGCAGGGAGAGCGCGATGCGGCGGGTCAGTGCCCAGGCCATCTTGCCTCCATTGCTGCTGCGGTCGGTCATCATGAAATACAGCGCCTGCCCCAGGTTGTACACGACCACCAGGAACACGATTACCAGGACGACCTTGAACAGCGTGGGATTCATTGCGGGTACTGCCGGAAGGGGTCCGGCGATTATAGCGGCGGCGCCAAGGCCATCCGGCGCGCACCTGACGTGATTCGCTTCCGCCGGCCCTCGTTGTTCGCCGTTTTCCTGACGCTCGCCGGCGTCGCTGCGTTCGTCGCACTCGGGATCTGGCAATTGCGGCGCGCACAGGAAAAAGAAACCCTGCTGGCGCGCTTTGCGCAGGCTGCGCACGCGGTGGTGCAGCCATTCGCCGAAGTCGCCGCCGCGCCGCCGCAAACGATCTACCCGCATGTGCGCGTGCATGGCCACTACGCCGCGCATCGCATCTACATCCTCGACGACCGGATGAACGCCGGTCGCCTGGGGGTGAACGTATTCGTGCCCTTTGTGCCGGATCAGGGCAATCGCGAGTTGCTGGTCAACCTGGGTTTCCTGCCGCGCCAAGGCGCGGACGAAGTGCTTCCGGACCTGCCGCCGACTCCCGACAAGGACACCACCCTGACCGGCCTGTATGCGCCGCCGCCCGCCCCCGGCCTGAAACTGGGAGGCAATCCCTTGACCCGCGAGAGCGCGTGGCCAAAATTGCTCACGTTCATTGACCTTCGCGCGCTCGCCGGCGATCTGCATCAGGCGCTGTATCCGCGCGTGCTGCTGCTGGATCCCGACCCGGCCAGTCCTTACGTACGGGAATGGACGCCGGACGTCATGCCGCCGTCGCGCCATCGTGCCTACGCGTTTCAGTGGTTCACGTTTGCGCTTGCCGCGCTGGTCATTTTTTTCATCATGCACCGCGACAAACGCGCCGTGCCGGAACAGCCCTGATGTCATCGCTTCGCCGCCAACGCCTGCAACTATTGCTGGTCGCCTCTCTGTTCGCCGCGCCGGTGCTGGTCGGCATCGCGCTGGTCGCCGCCGGCTGGATGCCCGGCACCAGGAGCTACGGGCTACCGATCCTGCCTCAGCGCAATGTCGCGGGCGTGCCGGTGCATCTGGATGGCGGCCAGCCGTTCGCGTGGCGTGATCGCTCGTTCCGCTGGACGCTGGTCGCGCTGCCGGGGCCGGATTGCGAGGATCGGTGCATGCATGCGCTGGACATGATGCACCGCGCCCGCATCACGCTGAACCAGCATGCGGATCAGTTGCGCCTGCTGTACCTGGGTGTACCGCCCCGGGGCGACCAGGCGCGCATGCTGCTGCAGCCGTGGAGCATCGCGCAGACTTCCTCGGATGCATTCGACGATCTGCGCTCCAGCCGTCGCGATTCGGTTTCCGCGGTGCTGGTGATGCCCGACGGCGTGGCGCTCACGCATTATCCGGCGGGCTTCGATCCGGACGGCCTGAAGAAAGACCTGCACAAGGTGATCCAATGAATCCTTCCATGCCCCTGCGCGGACTCGCATGGATCGCCTGCGCGTTCGCCTTCTGTGTGATCGTGTTCGGCGCGTTCGTGCGGTTGTCCAACGCCGGCCTGTCGTGCCCGGACTGGCCGACGTGTTACGGCCACATTACCTGGCCGCAGCGTCCGCACGCGATTGCCAAGGCCGACGCGGCGTTCCCGGATCGTCCCTACGAAACACACAAAGCCTGGCGCGAGCAGACCCATCGCTTCCTGGCCGGAACGCTGGGCGTGCTGGTGCTGGCGCTGGCGCTGGCGGCGAGCTGGCGTGTGCGCCGGCGCCTGCTGCTGGTGATCGCCGGCATCGCGCTGATCGCGATCGGCATTCCCTTCTACATGACGCAGCGCTACGTGCCTTCCAGCATCGTGGCCGCAATCGGTGAGGCGCTGCTGCTGGGCTGCGCATTGTTCTGGCGTGGCGGCGGCTGGCGGCGCATCGCGGTGCTTACACTTGCGGTGGTGTCGTTCCAGGCATTGCTGGGCATGTGGACGGTGACCTGGCTGTTGAAGCCGATCGTGGTGTCGGGGCATCTGCTCGGCGGCATGACCACATTTGCGCTGCTGGCATGGTTGGCATGGAACCTCGGCGGTGCGCGCGCCCGCACGCCGCGCGAGGCATCGCTGATCATCGTGGTGGTGATCGGCCTGATGCTGCTGGCCTGCCAGATATTCCTGGGCGGCTGGACATCCTCCAATTACGCCGCGCTCGCTTGCGGCATCGGTCCGGAATCGTTCCCGAAATGCCTGGGCCAGTGGTGGCCGCCGGTGGATTTCCACCAGGGATTCATCCTGTGGCGCGGCATCGGAGTGAATTTCGAAGGCGGGATCCTGGATGCGGCGGCGCGAAGCGCGATCCAGATCGCGCATCGTTTCGGCGCGGCGGTGGTGTTCGTGTATCTCGCCTGGCTCTCGCACAAGGTTTCGCGCGCGGGCCTGCGCGGACTCGGCATCGCGCTCGGCGTGCTGCTGCTGGCGCAGGTCGCGCTCGGCATCAGCAACGTGGTGTTCGGACTGCCGCTTGCAATCGCCGTCGCGCACAACGGCGGTGCCGCACTGCTGCTTTTCACGCTCGTGTCGCTGGTGGCGCATACGCAGCGCGCGGGCGCCGGCTTGCCCGTGTCCCAGCCGCGTGCCCTGGACGCAAAAACGGGACCGCACGAAGGCGAGAAGGCACCGAGCGCAGGCGCGCTCCTACAATAACGTGATGACTTCGCTCGCTGCCCAATACTTCGAGCTGACCAAGCCGCGCGTGGTGGCACTGCTGGTGTTCACCGCGGTGATCGGCATGTTCCTCAGCGTTCCGGGTGTGCCGCCGTGGCGCGCGCTCGTGTTCGGCACGCTCGGCATCTGGATGGCATCGTCGTCGGCTGCGGCCTTCAATCACCTGATCGACCAGCGCATAGACAAGGTCATGGCTCGCACCATGCAGCGGCCGCTCGCAACCGGCGCGCTCACGCCGCGCCAGGTATTCGTATTCGCGATCGTGATCGGCGTGATCTCGATGGCGGTGCTGTTCTTCCTGGTCAATCCCTTGACCGCGCTGTTGACCTTCGCGGGACTGATCGGTTACGCAGTGATCTATACCGCGTTCCTGAAGCGCGCCACGCCGCAGAACATCGTGATCGGCGGGCTGGCCGGGGCGATCCCGCCGCTGCTCGGCTGGTCGGCGGTCACCGACATGAGTGGCCCCACCGACTGGGCTTACGCACTGCTGCTGGTGCTGATCATTTTCGCGTGGACGCCGCCGCACTTCTGGTCGCTGGCGATCTTCCGCCGCGAGGACTACAAGCGCGCCTGCATCCCGATGTTGCCGGTGGCCTACGACGTGCAGTACACACGCTGGCACGTGCTGTTCTACACCGTGCTGCTGGTGCTGGTGACGCTGCTGCCGTATCTCACCGGCATGAGCGGACTCTGCTACCTGGGCGGTGCGCTGGTGCTCGGGATCGCGTACCTGTACTACGCGGCGCGGTTGATGCGTCCGCCGGACGAACTGTTCGCGATGCGCGCGTTCGGTTACTCGATCGTGTACCTGATGGCGCTGTTCGCGCTGCTGCTGGCGGATCACTGGCTGCTTGCGTCGATCGCCACGCCCCATGCCGGTTACGTGCTGGAGCGGGTTGGCTGACATGGGCGGCGTGTTGCACTGGTTTGTGCCGTGGGAGCCTTCGCCGACCGCGGTGATCTGCATCCTGCTCGCGGGATGGCTGTACTGGCGCGGTACGCGTCGCTCGCCAGTGACGACCTCGCGATCGCGGCAAGGAGCGTTCTGGCTGGGGTTGGTGATCACCTATTTCTGCCTGCATACGCAGCTGGACTACTACGCCGAGCACGAGTTCTTCATCAGTCGGCTGCAGCAATTCGGATTGCAGCACGTCGGTCCGTTCCTGATCGCACTGGCTTACCCCGGCGCAGCGTTCCGTCGCGCGCTGCCGTTGCACTGGCGCACGCGCGTGCTGCGGCCGGCGCTTTCGCGCGGCCCGCTGAGGTGGTTCTTCGGTTTCTTGTTCAACCCGCTGGTGGCCTCGCTGCTGTTCGTCGGATTGATGATCTTCTGGCTGGTGCCGCCGGTGACCTTCGTCACCATGCTGGACTGGCGGCTCTATCGGCTGATGAACTGGAGCATGGTCCTGGATGGGCTGCTCTACTGGTGGCTGATCCTGGATACTCGGCCCAGGCCGCCGGCGCGGCTGGCGCCGGGGGTGCGCGTGCTTGTGGAGATGGCGGTGATGGTGCCGCAGGTGCTGGTCGGCGCCTACATCACCTTCGCGCGCCACGACCTCTATCCCGTGTTCGACCTCTGCGGGCGTGCATTCGGCGGGATCAGCCAGGCCACGGACCAGTACATGGGCGGGCTGATCGTGTGGGTTCCCACGGCCACGATGAGTGCGCTCGGCGCGATGCTCGCCTTCCGCAACTGGCTGCGGCTGTCCGCACGCGGGAGACTGGCGATCCAGCAGCGCTGGAAGGAGCAACGCAGGTTGCAGGCGCAGGCGACCCGTCAATCGCCCGAGGCATTGGCCGGGCGCACCGGCCACGTTGCCTGAAGCGTTTCGCCGTCGTTGAGGTGCAGCGACACGTGCACCATGTCGCCCGGGTTGATCGGGTGCCTGGCATCCATCAGCATCAGGTGATAGCCGCCCGGCGCGAGCTTCACCTCGCCGTGCGCGGGAATGTTGAGCGCATCCACCACCTCCATGGTGTCCTTGCCGTTCCTCTGGACCGAGCGATGCAGCATCGCCATGCCGTAATCGGGGCTCTCGGCCCCGGTGAGCTCCACCGGCTTGCCGCCGTCGTTGCGGATCGTGGCGTAACCGGCCGCGGGCAGATTGGCCGGCAGCCAGCGAACCCAGCCCTGTTCGACCTTGACGGATGAGCCGGCGAATGCGGCGCTGGCGAGCAGCAGGCCGAGAGCAGTGAATGCGGATTTGTGCCGAAGTTTTTTCATGAATCCTGCCCGATAAGCAATTTCAAATCGTGAGCGATGGCATCCGGCGTATCGGCCGAGGTGCCCAGCAGTTGCGCATGGCCCTGCGGGCCGAAGATGTAGATCGCCGAGCTGTGGCTCACCTCGTAGCCGCCGTTCGGTTGCCTTGCGTCTTCGTTGAACGCCGCGCGGTAGCGCTTGGCCATGGCGGTGATCTGCGCGGATGTACCGGTCAGTCCGACAATGCGCGGATCGAACGCCCTCACGTACTGATGCAGCACCTGCGGCGTATCGCGCGCCGGGTCTACGCTGACGAACAGGATGCGCACCTTCTCGGCTTCCGTGCCCAGTTTCTGCATTACCAGGTGCAGGTGCACCAGCGTCAGCGGGCACACGTCCGGGCAATGCGTGTAGCCGAAGTACATCATCACGTACTTGCCGCGGAAATCCGCGGCCGTCATCGGCTTGCCCGTATCCGAGACCAGGTTGAATTGCAGGTCGGGCAGGTGCCCGCGCACGTCGTTCAATTGCCAGGGCAGTGGCGCATGCCCGCAGGCAGCGAGCAGGAGCGCGCCCAGGACAGGCAGCAGGAGTCGGCGCAGGTTCGGGAGGAGCATGGCAATGGCGCGAGCGGAAATGGCGATGATACCGCGCAGCCGGACGAGGCCGGAATTCGAAACGCGCCCTTCAGCCGCCCGACGCAGGAAAATCGAAAAATCCATCCGGGGCTGGCGAGCGTGAACGCAAGGTGGCCGATGCCGTTCACTTCAGCAAAAACGTCCATCTCAGGGTTGACGCAATGCTGCGCCGCCGCGAAAATACATCCATCGCACGATGCGTCTGCATTGCGCGGTACCCGTGTCCACCAAGCAAAGGTTATGGACGTACACCCTAGTCGCAGCGCCGTGATCCGCTCGCATCGGATGACGGCGACCAACAATCAGTTCGCCCGCGGCCATCGCTCAGGCCCGGTCGGCACTTTCCTCGGCTAGGGAAGTCCGGCCCACTCCTGGCGGTGCCGTCGGCACCGTGATCTCAAGGAGATGGGCCATGAAACTCCTTCGTGAATTCTGCCTGCGCCTGGCGGCCCGCCATGCGCCGCATTCACGCAATCGCAATCGCCGTGCGTGGCACGTGACCGTGCCCGCGCCGCGCGTGCGCGCGCAAGCCTGATGTCTGACAGCCTGATGCCCGCCGGCTTGCGAAAACGATCCTGGCTGTTGCGATCCCGACCGCCTCGGGCCGATCGCGAGTTCCTGCCGCGCTGACCACGAGCCGACCCGCTCGCTTCGTGGCAAAAACCCGAAACCACGGAAGCGAGCCATGCTGCAAACCCCGCTCAACGACACGCCGAAAGCTGCCGCCGCGAAGAACGGTGCGGCCGGTGCGCGTCCGCGCGTGGCGGAGCAGGCCTGGCGCGCGAACACGGAGCTGCTGCAGGAGCTGGACACCAGCCTTGCCGGACTGGACGAGGAGCAGATCGAGGCGCGGCTGGATCGCGATGGCATCAACGAAGCCGTGCACGAAAGGCCGCCGCACTGGTCCCTGCAGCTGCTGCGCACCTTCAAGAATCCCTTCATCATCGTGCTTCTGGTGCTGGCGGCCGTGCAGTTGGCGACCTCGGACGACATCACCGGGCCGATCATCATCGCGGTGATGGTGGGGATCAGCGTATCGCTGAACTTCATCCAGGAATTCCGCTCGTCCAGGGCAGCCGAGAAGTTGAAGGCGATGGTGCGCAACACCGCCACGGTGACGCGCCGCGCCTCCGACGGCCACAGCGAGCGGATCGAAGTGCCTGTGCGCGAACTGGTCGCCGGCGACATCGTGCACCTGTCGGCGGGCGACATGGTGCCCGCCGATCTGCGCCTGCTTTCCGCGAAGGACCTGTTCATCAGCCAGGCGATCCTCACCGGCGAGTCGCTGCCGGTGGAAAAGCTCGCGCCCGAATCCGCGCATGCGCCCGCGCACGAGAATCCGCTGGACCTGCCTTCGGTCTGCTACATGGGCACCAACGTGGTCAGCGGCAGCGCGACTGCGGTGGTGGCCGCGACGGGCCCGCGCACCTACCTCGGCTCGCTGGCGCGGTCGCTCACGGGTCAGCGCGTGCAGACCAGTTTCGACCGCGGTGTCAACAGCGTGTCGTGGCTGCTGATCCGCTTCATGGCCGTGATGGTGCCGATCGTTTTCCTGATCAATGGATTCGACAAGCACGATTGGCTGGAAGCGTTCCTGTTCGCGATCTCGGTCGCGGTCGGCCTTACCCCGGAGATGCTGCCGCTGATCGTCACCGCCAACCTCGGCAAGGGCGCGCTGGCGATGAGCAAGCGCAAGGTGGTGGTGAAACGCCTGAACGCGATCCAGAACTTCGGCGCGATGGATGTGCTGTGCACCGACAAGACCGGCACGCTCACGCTGGACCGGATCGTGCTGGAGCGGCACCTGGACCTCCGCGGCGAGGAATCCGACGACGCGCTGGAGTTCGGCTATCTCAACAGCCACTTCCAGACCGGCCTCAAGAACCTGATGGACAAGGCGGTGCTGGCGCACCGCGGCCTCGAGCGCAGCATCTCGCGCTGGCGCGTGGTGGACGAGATCCCGTTCGACTTCCAGCGCCGGCGCATGTCGGTGGTGCTGGCCGACGGCAGTGGCGAGGAGCTGCTGGTGTGCAAGGGCGCGGTCGAGGAGATGTTGGCCATCTGTTCTTGCGCACGCGACGGCGACGTAATCGAATCGATGACGGACGCGCGGCGCCGCGAGATCCGTGCGATGACGCACGAGTTGAACGAGGACGGGTTGCGCGTGCTGGTGGTGGCGGTCAAGCGCCAGCCGCCGCCGGGTCGCGCATACGGCGTCGCCGACGAAAGCGGCCTCACCGCGATCGGCTGCCTGGCTTTCCTCGACCCGCCCAAGGACAGCGCGGGTACCGCGATCGCGG
>JBQCHG010000005.1:0-68264 GCA_051954935.1 Rhodanobacteraceae bacterium | reverse complement strand
AGGATTACGCAACCCACGGCAACAGCGTGATCCAGCAGTTGCTGTGGTTCCCGGCGTTCGATCCGATCCGCGACGATCCGCGTTTCAAGGCAGTGTTGAAGAAGATAAGGCTGCCTTACACGCCGCAAGCCATGCCGAAGGCGTAACCCTGGCCGGCGGCTGCTTCCGATTCAAATGCCGGCCACCCGCAACACGTGAAGCAGGCTGTTGATCGCATCGGCGATGCGGTCGCTGGCGTCGAGCAGCGCGGCGGAGAGTGCGGCCGGAGCGGTGTTCCCCGGAGCGTTCACCGCCGAAACCAGCGCGCGTTGCAACTCGCGCAGGCCCGGCGGCTCGGCGGGCGCGCGATCCTCGCGGACGCTTGCCGCGGCTTCGCGCAATGCACCCGCGCAGGCGTCGGCGAAATGCGAGACCTGCGGTGGCAGCGGCGGGTCGTGGGCGTCGGTGCGTGCCGCTTCCAGCACCATTGCCGCGCGCATGAAGCGATTGGCCTGCGACAACAGTGCTTCGGCCCGCGGCAGGTTGGCGCGCCCGCGCGGTTCCTGGCGCAGGCGTTCCAGCGAGGCCTGGGCATTGCTGCGCGCGGCGCGCGCTGCCGTGCGGGTTTCGAATCGGGCGCGCGCATCGCCGCACAGCACGGCGACCAGATAATCACGGTAGCTGTCCAGCATGCGCGCCAGCGTCGCACGCTCGCGGCCGCGTTCCCAGGTGGGCCACAGCAGATACGTGGCAAGTGCCAGCGCGCTGCCGAACACCGTGTCTTCCGCGCGCGCGGGCATCGAGGTTTCCGGCGCAATGCCGTAAAACGAAAGCAGGATCACCACCACGCCGGTCAGGCACGCGACCGCGATCCCGTAATGCACGGTCGCCAGTTCGCGATAGGCAAAGCACAGTACGGTGAACAGCCCGAGTGCGGCCCAGAATTCGGCGAATCCGAAATGCAGCAGCGCAGTGGTGAGCAGCAAGCCGCACAGCGTGCCGGCTACGCGCAGCAGGCCGTAGCGCCAGGTCGCGCCGAAATCCGGCTTCAGCACGATCGCTACCGTCATCGGCAACCAATAGCCGCGCGAGAGCGGCAACAGGTGCGACAGCACCAGCGCCAGCGCGAGGCAGAGTCCGCAGCGGACCGCGTGCCGGAACGCCACCGACGAGAAATGCAGGTTGGCGCGCAACGTCGCCAGCGGATTGGCGGGACGCAGCGCGCGTGGCAGGCGGAATTCCGCGCGTTGCGCCTGCAATTCGCCGCGGCTGCCGGCGACTTCCGCGTTGCGCGCGGCCGCACGCAGTTGCCCGCCCAGCGCCGTGACGCGTGCCGAGGCGACGTGCACCGCGGAATCGGTTTGCGTGTCGTGTTCGGAAAGCGATTCCGCAGCAGCCTGGTAGTGCGACAACGCATCGGCGGCATCCGGGGCTGCGGCCTGCTCCAGCGCGCCCGCAATCGCGTCGAGCGCGACTGCGGCGCATTGCCGCACCGCCTGCAAGTCGTCGCGCAACGCATCGGACTCGGCATGCGCCTGCAGGTCGGCCAGCGCGAACAATTCGATGCGCATGCGCTCTGCCAGCTCGGCCAGCACCTGGAAGGCCTCGACGGCGCGCCCGCGTGCGCGGCCGCTGCCGAACAGCAAGGCCTGAAGATCATTCAATGACGGCGGCAGCGGCACCGGTTCACCGCTCGCGACGGGTTGCCGCCCGAGTGCCGAGATACCGCGTAGCGCCTCCGCCACTGCCATGCGCTCGGGCCGGTAGCGCTGCAAGGGCCAAGCCGCGATCGCGAACAGCGTTTGCAAGACACCACCGGCAAAGATCAGCAACGCGGCCGGCCACGCTTCCGTGGCACGCAGCGGTTCCGCACCGAGCACCACCAACAGGATCATGCTGATCAGCCCCGCACGCGTGGCGTGTGGACCGAGCGCGACCAGCAACGCGGCAGCAAAGCCCCACAGCGCGGCGACGATCGTCAGCGCAACGCGCCACTCGCCGAGAATGGATCCTGCGAACGCCGCGACGCCCGCGGCCAGCGCGGTGAGCAGCATGCGTCGAAGCCGCAGCCGGTAAGGCCCGGGCTGATCGGCGAACATCGTATTCAGGGCACCGGCGGAAATGCCCAATCCTGCGGCAAGATGATTGGTCGCCGCGCCGATGGCGAGCGGCAGCACGATCGCCGCCGTGTTGCGCACCGCCACGCTCCACGGCACGTCGCGACGCTGCGTCTGCACGAGCGTGTGCAGCAGCGGATGACGCAGCCGGCGGGCAAGGTTCATGCGCGCATTTTGCCGTGCGCGCCGTGATTCAGCGGTACTTTTCCGGCGGCGTGTCCACGTGCCCGCAGCGCTTGCAGGTGCGCGCGTCGGCGGAGCGGTAATAGCGCTCGAAGACGGGAGGGAAATCCTTTTCGATGCTGTCCAGCACGAAGTATTCCTCGTAAAGCTTGTAGTTGCAGTTCTCGCAGAACCACAGCAGGCCGTCCTTTTCGTGCGGGAGGCGACGGCGCTCGATCACCAGCCCGATGGAGTCCGGCATGCGCTGCGGCGAATGTGGCACGCGCGGCGGCAGGTAGAAGATCTCGCCGGCGCGGATCGGTAGGTCGCGGCGTTCACCGTCGTCCTGCACGCGCAGGATCATCTCGCCTTCGAGCTGGTAGAAGAACTCCGGGCCCTCGTCCCAGTGGTAATCGCTGCGCGCGTTAGGACCGCCGACGATCATCACGATGAAATCGCCGTCCACGATGCATTTGTTGCCGACCGGTGGCTTCAGCAGATGCCGATGTTCGGCGATCCAGCGTTGCAAATTGAAAGGTGGAACGAGCGAGGACATGGGCGGCTTCGCTGTAAGGTGAGTCGTTACCTTAGCGCCGCAAACCGCGCAAAAAAAGCGCTTCTGGGATTCCCGTCGTAGCGGGAGCGCGCGCCCGCGAGGCGCCTGCAGCAGGCTCCTACACTTCGAGCGAAGCTAGGTCGCCTTTCTCCTCCAGCCACTGCTTGCGGTCGGACGCGCGCTTCTTGGCGAGCAGCATGTCCATCAACTGTGACGTGGCCGTGCCGTCGTCCACCGTGAGCTGCACCAGCCGGCGCGTGTCGGGATGGATGGTGGATTCCCGCAGCTGCGCGGGATTCATTTCGCCCAGTCCCTTGAAGCGCGTCACCGCCACCTGTCCCTTGATCTTCTCCCGCTCGATTTTCTGGAGCAGCGCGTCGCGCTCCGACTGGTCGAGGCAATAGAACACCTGCTTGCCCACGTCCACGCGGAACAGCGGCGGCATCGCCACGAACACATGGCCCTCGCGCACCAGCGCAGGGAAGTGGCGCAGGAACAGCGCCGAGAGCAGCGTGGCGATGTGCAGTCCGTCGGAATCGGCGTCGGCGAGGATGATCACCTTGTCGTAGCGCAGCCCGGAGAGATCGTCCTTGCCGGGATCGCAGCCGATCGCGATCGCGAGGTTGTGCACTTCCTCCGAAGCGAGCACGGAACCCGATTCGACTTCCCAGGTGTTCAGGATCTTGCCGCGCAGCGGCAGGATCGCCTGGTAATCCTTGTCGCGCGCCTGCTTGGCCGAACCGCCGGCGGAATCGCCTTCGACCAGGAACAGCTCGGTGCGCGCGGGATCACTCGATGCGCAATCGGCCAGCTTGCCGGGCAAGGCCGGGCCTTGGGTGATCTTCTTGCGCACGACTTGCTTGGCCGCTTTCAGGCGCGCGGAGGCACGCTCGATCGCAAGCTGCGCGATCGCCTCGCCCGCGGCGACGTGCTGGTTCAGCCACAGCGAGAACGCATCGTGCGTGGCGTTCTCGACCATTGCCGCGGCGTCGCGCGAACTCAGTCGCTCCTTGGTCTGCCCGGCGAATTGCGGATCGCGCATCTTCACCGAGAGCACGAACGCAAGCCGCTCCCACACGTCTTCCGGCGCCAGCTTGATGCCCCGCGGCAAGAGATTGCGCAAATCGCAGAATTCGCGCAGCGCGTTGGTCAGCCCCGAACGCAAGCCGTTGACGTGCGTACCGCCCTGCACGGTCGGGATCAGGTTGACGTAACTCTCCTGCACCAGCTCGCCTTCCGGCACCCAGGCGAAGGCGGCGTCCAGCCCGCCGCTCTCGCGTTGCAGGTGCTGCACGAACAAGTCCGCGGGCAGGCAGGGGGCGCCCTGCAATTCTGATTTCAGGTAATCGGCAAGGCCATCCTCGTAATGCCATTCCTGCTGCTCGCCGGATGCTTCATCGAGCAGGCGCACGGTCAAGCCTGCGCACAGTACCGCCTTGGCGCGCAGCAGGTGCTTCAGTTTCGGCAGCGAAACCTTGGGCGAGTCGAAATATTTCGGATCGGGCAGGAAGCGCAGGGTCGTGCCGGTGCGTTTCTTCGGCACTTCGCCCAGTGTTTCGAGTTGGCCCAGAGGTTCGCCGTGCGCGAAGCGCATGCGGTATTCATGGCCTTCGCGGCGGATCGTCACTTCCAGGTGCGAGGACAGTGCATTCACCACCGATACGCCCACGCCGTGCAGGCCTCCGGCGAAGGCGTAGTTGCGGTCGGAGAACTTTCCGCCCGCGTGCAGGCGGGTCAGGATCAGCTCGACGCCACTGACGCCCTGCTCGGGATGGATGTCCACCGGCATGCCGCGGCCGTCATCGCTCACTTCCGCCGAGCCGTCCGCGTGCACGATCACGTCCACCGTGGTCGCGAACCCGGCCAGCGCCTCGTCCACGGAGTTGTCCACGACCTCCTGCACCAGATGGTTCGGGCGCGTGGTGTCGGTGTACATGCCGGGGCGCCGGCGCACCGGCTCCAGGCCGGTCAGCACTTCGATGTCGGCGGCGTTGTAGCGAGTGGATGGCGACATGGATGCGATTCGAATCGGGTATCAGGCCAGCCATGCAGGATGGCGAAGCAGGCCGAAACGGTCAATGCGCGCCCGACCGGACAAGGGGTGCGGAAGCTTTCAGGCCCTCCCGAAAACGGTTCAGCTTGCGGTGTGCCAGCCGCGCGGATGATTTCTCTGCGCCAACGAGGGGGCGCGTCAATCCAAAACACTCCAGGAGTAAAAACCATGCGCAAGCTCATCCTCCCGGCGTTGATCGCCGTGGCTTTCTCCGTGCCTGCCTTCGCCCAGGACACCACCGCGCCGGCCGCGGCTTCCACCGCAACGACCGCCACTTCGTCCAGCATGTCCCAGCAGGGCACCATGGAGCACAAGAGCACCAAGCACCACAGCAAGCACCACCGTCATCATCACGCCAAGAAGGCTGCGGCCGCTTCCAGCGCGCCGGCTTCCACTTCCACGAGCGGCAAGTAATTCCTTTCCGGTTTCACTGCGGATCTGAACGCCCCGGACTTCCGGGGCGTTTTTTTTGCAGTGCTGCAGACCCAAGCTGTACCGGATGTAAAGCCCGAAGTGCCGGATTCAGCACCGGTTTGCATCGGGTGCCCACGATGGACGGGCGAATGAGGGGGACGTTCGCCCACTCATCCCAAAGGAGGTCCATCATGCGCAAGCTCATTCTTCCTGCCCTGGTTGCCGCGGCCTTTGCAGTACCCGCATTCGCGCAAGTCAACATTGGCGGTACGGTCGGCGGAGCCATGGGAGCTGCCAATCACATGCAAGTCGGCGCACCGCTCGGCGCGATCGGTGCGCAAAACGGCATGAATGGTTCGGTCAACTCCGGCGCCAACCTGACATCGCCGCCGGTCGGCAATGAGGTTTCCTCCGCGGCTCAGAACGCCGGCAATACCGCGAATTCCGCGGCGCAGCAGGCCGAGCGCACCGCCGGAGGCGTCCCGCAGGCAGTTTCGTCCGGCGCCAATGCCGGCGCGAACCAAACCACGCAGGTGCAAGGCGTGGTATCCAGCGATGTCCAGGACGATGTGTCCGGCACGGCCAACGCCGGTGTCGGTGCACAGACCGACACGCATGGGGACGCGGTGCGCAGTGCCGTGCAGAACGCGCAGACCAGTGGTGGCCAGGTCGGCAGCAGCGTCCGCGAAACCGCGCGCCAGAACGCGCAGGGCGCCAACAACGCCAGCCAGAACGCCATCAACCGGGTCAACAACAACCGCGGCCAGGCTTCTGCCAATTCGGAGCTGGGCACCAGCACGAGCGCCGGCGTCTCGGCCGGGGGCAGCAATGCCGAGGTGGGCACTTCCACACAGGCCGGCGCCAACGCCGGCGCGAACACCGGCACCACGCACTCGGGCACACACTCGCGCCGCCATCACCACCGCCCCGCTTCCACCACTTCGGGTGGCGAGCGGCAGTAAAAGCGGCACGCGGCACCCGGAAAGCCCCGCACTCGCGGGGCTTTCTTTTGGTCAAGGTCCGTGCGGGCCGTTGGGGGCTGCGTTCTGCGTCGAATCAGGAAAGCGGGGCGCAGCGCGCTTCCAGCCATGCGCGATCTGCTTCGTCTTCCAGCAGCGGCGCGAGTTGTCCGCGCACGCGCGCATGGTAGGCGTCGAGCCATGCGATTTCGGAATCCTCCAACAAGCGAAGTTCCAGAAGCCGGGTATCTAGCGGGCACAGGGTGAGTGTTTCGAAAGCGAGGAACTCACCGAATTCGCCGGATCCCGCGGGTACGGTCGCGACCAGATTCTCGATGCGCACGCCATGGCGGTCCGGCTTGTAAATGCCCGGCTCGATCGAGGTGATCATTCCGACGTCGAGCGGTTCCAGGTGCGAAGCGGAGCGCGGCGGACGGATCGCCTGCGGGCCTTCGTGCACGTTGAGGCAATAGCCGACGCCATGGCCGGTGCCGTGGCCATAGTCGACGCCGGACGCCCAGATCGGCGCGCGCGCCAGCGCATCCAGTTGCTGGCCCGATGTGCCGCGCGGAAATTTCACGCGCGAGAGCGCGATCACCCCTTTCAGTACGAGCGTGACGTCGCGGCGCTGCTCATCCGTGACCTCACCGAGCGCCCAGACGCGCGTGATGTCGGTGGTGCCGCCGAGGTACTGGCCGCCGGAATCGATCAACAGCATGCCGCGTGCGTGCAGCGGTGAATGGTGCTCCGGCGTGGCGCGATAGTGCGGAAGCGCGCCGTTGGCCTGGTAACCCGCGATCGTCGAGAAACTTTCGCTGACGAAGCCCGGCTGCCGGGAACGCAGCTCGCGCAGCTTGGCATCCACGTCCAGTTCGGTGAGCCGTTCGCCGCGCGCGAGCGCCGCTTCCAGCCAGCGTGCCGCTCGCACCAGCGCCGCGCCGTCGTGGCGCATCGTTTCGCGCACATGCGCCAGTTCGGCTTCGGTCTTCCGCGCCTTGAGTGTGGCGATCGGGCCGGGCGCCTCGACCGTTGCCACATTCGCGGGGATCGCCTGGGCGATCTGCAGGCAAACGTGCTGCGGGTCGAGCAGCAGTTTCGAGCCTGACGGCAGGGCAGCGAGCGCGTCGCGCACTTCCGGATAGTGCCGTACTTCAAATCCCTCGCTGTGCAATCGTGCGCCCAGGTCCGCCCCGATCTTCTTTCGATCCACGAACAACATCGCCCGCTGCGCATCCACCAACAGGTGCGCCAGGAACACCGGGTTGTATTCGATATCCGAACCGCGCACGTTGGTGAGCCAGGCGATTTCGTCGAGCGCGGAAACCAGATGGTGCGTCGCGCCGCGCTCCTGCATCGCTTTGCGTACCGCGCCAAGTTTTTCCGCGCGCGTACGGATCGCGTATTCGACGGGATGTTCGAAGACCGGCGCGTCCGGCAAGCCGGGACGATCACTCCAGATGGCGCCGGGCAGGTCCTCGCCGATCAGTTCCGCGCCGCATTCGTCCAGTGCTCGGCGCAGCGCGCGCGCGCCATTGAGCGAAAGCATGTCCGCCGCGCAGGCCACGCGCTCATCTCTGCGCACGTGTTCGCGCAGCCATTGCTGGTGTTCGGGCGTGTGCGGCACGCTCAGCCTCATCAGCCCGATTCCGCTGCCCGCCAGTTCGCGTTCCGCCTGTTCGAAGTAGCGCGAATCCGTCCACAATCCGGCGAATTCCGCCCCGACCAGCAAAATGCCAGCCGAGCCGGTGAAGCCTGAGAGCCACTCGCGCGCCATCCAGCGCGCTGGCAGGTATTCGGAAAGGTGGGGATCCGCGGTGGGGACGAGGCAAAATGCGACGCCGCGCTCGCGCATGAGGGCGCGCAACGCGGCGAGGCGGGCAGGGATGATCGAGTTCATGCCGCGATGCTAGCAAGAGCAGCGAGGCGGGGGTGGGATGCGGGCGTGAGCCGCAACCTCCATGTCTTTCCCGTCCCGCCTGACGTCTCCCTCCTTCCGCTTCAGCATGTAGAATGCGGCTTTCCGGAAGCGGTCTTTCCATGACTCCCCTGATTTTCGTCACCGGCGGCGTGGTGTCCTCCCTCGGCAAGGGCATCGCGTCGGCCTCGCTCGCGTCCATCCTCGAGGCGCGCGGCCTCAACGTCACGTTGATGAAGCTGGACCCGTACATCAACGTCGATCCCGGCACCATGAGCCCGTTCCAGCACGGCGAGGTGTACGTCACCGACGACGGCGCCGAAACCGACCTGGACCTCGGCCATTACGAGCGCTTCGTGCGCACGCGGTTGTCGGGCAGGAACTCGATCACCACTGGCAAGATCTACGAAGCCGTGATCCGCAAGGAGCGCCGCGGCGACTATCTCGGCGCGACCGTGCAGGTGATCCCGCACATCACCGACCAGATCAAGCACACCATCGAGGAAGCCACGCGTGGTTTCGACGTGGCGCTGGTCGAGATCGGCGGCACGGTCGGCGACATCGAATCGCAGCCGTTCCTGGAAGCGGCGCGCCAGTTGCGCATCGAGCACGGCCCCGACAAGGTGCTGTTCCTGCATCTCACGCTGGTGCCGTACATCCGCGCCGCCGGCGAGATCAAGACCAAGCCGACCCAGCATTCGGTGAAGGAACTGCGCGCGCTCGGCATCCAGCCGGATGTCCTGTTGTGCCGCTGCGAGGAGCCGCTGCCCGAAGGCGAGCGCCGCAAGATCGCGCTATTCACCAATGTGCCGGAGAACGCGGTCATCACCGCGATCGACGTGGACGTGATCTACAAGCTGCCGCTGTGGCTGCATTCGCAGCAGCTCGACCAGATCGTGGTCGAGCGCCTGCACCTGGATGCCAGGCCGACCGATCTCTCGCAGTGGAAGCGCACGGTGGAGGCCGTCGAGCATCCGAAGGACGAGGTGCGCGTCGCGATCGTCGGCAAGTACGTCGAACACAAGGATGCCTACAAGTCGCTGGGCGAGGCGCTGAAACACGGCGGCATCCACAACAACGCGCGCGTCCAGCTCGACTGGCTGGATTCGGAGGAGATCGAGGCGCGCGGCGCGGCCGAGGTGCTCAAGGATGCCGATGCGATCCTGGTGCCGGGCGGTTTCGGCAAGCGCGGTTTCGAAGGCAAGATCCAGGCGGCGCGGTATGCGCGCGAGAACGGCGTGCCCTACTTCGGCATCTGCTACGGCATGCACGCGGCGACGGTCGAATTCGCGCGCGACGTGGCGGGGTTGGCCGGCGCGGGTTCGACCGAAAACGATCGCCATGCCGCGGAGCCGGTGATCGCACTGATCACCGAATGGACGCAGGGCCAAGGCGACGTGCAGCGCCGCGACGAGTCCTCGGATCTCGGCGGCACCATGCGCCTCGGCGCGCAGGAATGTCACCTGAAAGCCGGCACCATCTCGCGCGAGCTGTACGGGCAGGACACGATCCGCGAACGTCATCGCCACCGCTTCGAATTCAACAATCGCTATCGCGAGCGCTTCGAGAAGCTCGGGCTGGTGATCGCCGGTGTATCCAACGACGACCTGGTCGAGATCATCGAGCTGCCACCGCAGCAGCATCCCTGGTTCCTGGCCTGCCAGTTCCATCCGGAGTTCACCTCCACCCCGCGCGAAGGCCACCCGCTGTTCTCCGGCTTCGTGCGCGCCGCGCGCGAGTTCAAGGCGATGCGGGAAGCGCCGCGGCTGGCCGCTGTTGCCGTCCCTGGCACTGGGTCCCGACCAATCCATGGCCGGGATGACGATGAAAGGGCAGCGCACGCATGAATTTGTGCGGCTTCGAAACCGGGTTGCACCAGCCGTTCTTTTTGATTGCCGGCCCCTGCGTGGTCGAGTCGCCGCAGTTGCAGCTCGACACCGCCGGCACGCTGAAGGAAATCACGGGCAAGCTCGGCATTCCTTTCATCTTCAAGTCCAGCTTCGACAAGGCCAACCGTACGTCGATCAGCGGTTTCCGCGGACTGGGCATGGAAGAGGGCTTGCGCATCCTCTCCGAAGTGAAGAAGCAGATCGGCGTGCCGGTGCTGACCGACGTGCACGAGTACACGCCGCTGGATGAAGTCGTGTCGGTGGTGGATGTGCTGCAGACGCCGGCGTTCCTGTGCCGGCAGACCGACTTCATCCGCAACGTGTGCAGCGCAGGCAAGCCGGTCAACATCAAGAAGGGCCAGTTCCTCTCGCCGTGGGACATGAAGAACGTGGTCGAGAAGGCGCGCTCCACCGGCAACGGGCAGATCATGGTCTGCGAGCGCGGCGCGAGCTTCGGCTACAACAATCTCGTTTCCGACATGCGCTCGCTTGCGGTGATGCGCGAGACGAACTGCCCGGTGGTATTCGACGCGACCCATTCGGTGCAATTGCCGGGCGGGCAGGGCAGCAAGTCCGGTGGCCAGCGCGAGTTCGTGCCGGTGCTGGCGCGCGCGGCGGTCGCGGTCGGCATCAGCGGCATTTTCATGGAAACCCATCCCGATCCGGACAAGGCTTTGTCGGATGGCCCGAACGCGTGGCCGCTGGGGAAGATGGAAGCGCTGCTCGGAACGCTGAAAGAGCTGGACGCGGTAGCGAAACGTTCAACGCTTTTGTAGGAGCGCCACTGCGCGCGATTCTTCGAACGCAGGCTGCGTGCAAGTGCGCTCCTGCAACATCACGGAACCGGAGCATGACGACGATCAAGACGATCCACGCCCGCGAAATCCTCGACAGCCGCGGCAATCCCACGCTCGAAGCGGAAATCACGCTTGCCGACGGTTCGTTCGGCCGCGCGGCGGTGCCGAGTGGCGCGTCCACCGGCACGCGCGAGGCGGTCGAGCTGCGCGATGGCGACAAGGCGCGCTACATGGGCAAGGGCGTGAAGAACGCCGTCGCCAATGTCAACGGAACGATCGCGAACGCATTGAAAGGTTTCGATGCGGCGGACCAGAAAGGGCTGGACACCAAACTGATCGCGCTGGACGGCACGCCGAACAAGTCGAAACTCGGCGCGAATGCGTTGCTGGGGGTCTCGATGGCGGCTGCGCACGCGGCCGCCGCGTCGCGCAAACAGCCGCTTTGGCAATACCTCTCGCACGGCAAACCCGGTGCGTTGCCCGTTCCGATGATGAACATCGTCAATGGCGGCGCGCACGCCGACAACAACGTGGACGTGCAGGAGTTCATGATCTTGCCGGTCGGCGCGCCGAGTTTCTCGGAAGCGCTGCGCGCGGGCGCGGAAATCTTCCACGCGCTGAAATCGGTGCTGAAGGGCAAGGGCCTGAATACCGCGGTCGGCGACGAAGGTGGTTTTGCGCCGAACCTGCGCTCCAACATCGAGGCGCTGGACACCATCGCCGAAGCGGTGAACAAGGCCGGCTACAAGGTCGGCGGCGACATCATGCTGGGCCTGGACGTCGCCAGCTCCGAATTCTTCAAAAACGGCAAGTACGACCTGGAAGGCGAGGGCAAGCAGTACGCGCCGGAGCAGTTCGTCGAACTGCTGGCGAGTTGGGTAAAGCAGTATCCGATCATCACCGTCGAGGACGGCATGGCCGAAGGCGACTGGGACGGCTGGAAGCTGCTCACCGACAAGCTCGGCAAGCAGGTGCAACTGGTCGGCGACGACCTGTTCGTCACCAACCCGACGATCTTCCGGGAAGGCATCGAAAGGCACATCGCCAACGCGATCCTGATCAAGGTCAACCAGATCGGCACGCTGAGCGAGACGCTGGAAGCGATCGCGATGGCCGACAGGGCGAAGTACGCGGCGGTGGTGTCGCATCGCTCGGGCGAAACCGAGGACACGACGATTGCCGACCTCGCCGTGGCCACGACGGCCACGCAGATCAAGACCGGTTCGTTGTGCCGCACGGATCGCGTGGCCAAGTACAACCAGTTGTTGCGCATCGAGGAACAGCTCGGCAGGGATGCACGCTACGCCGGACGTGCGGCGTTTCCCAATCTGCCGGCCTTCGCGGGCTGACTGCGCGAGGCGATCGCATGCTGCGCTGGATCGCGGTGATCCTGATCGTGCTGCTGGTTGCCTTGCAGGTGAAGCTGTGGCTCGGCGAGGGCGGCATGCGCGACCTGCATGCGCTGCGCGCGCGCGTGGCGGCGCAGCAGGCCGACAACGCGAAACTGAAGCAGCGCAACCAGGCGCTCTCTGCCGAGGTGCAGGACCTGAAGCACGGCCAGCAGGCTGTCGAGGCGCGCGCGCGGTCGGAACTCGGCCTGATCAAGCCGGGAGAAACGTTCTACCAGGTGGTCACGCCCGCGCCGGGCGCGTCGGCGCCGCAACCGGAATCCGATCATGGCCACTGAAACGAGCCCGTTGTGGTGCGTGGTGCCTGCCGCCGGGCGCGGCACGCGGTTCGGCGGCGCGGTACCGAAGCAATACCTGCCGTTGGCCGGGCGGCCGCTGATCCTGCATACGCTGGAGCGGCTCGCCGCACACCCCCGCATCGCCGGGCTGATGGTGGTCCTCGCGGCGAAGGATCCGCTGTGGCCGAAACTCGCCAGCGTGAACGGCAAGCCGGTGATCACCGCGACCGGCGGTTCCGAACGGGGCGATTCCGTGCTGGCCGGTTTGCGCGCGTTGCCCGATTCGGTGACCGAGGCGGACTTCGTGCTGGTGCACGATGCCGCACGCCCCTGCGTACGTTATGAAGACCTGGGCCGTTTGATCAAGGCAGGCACCCAGGCCGGTGGCGCATTGCTGGCCGCGCCGCTGCGCGATACGTTGAAGCGCAGCGACGGCACCGGCCGCAGCGTGACCACCGAATCGCGCGAGGCGCGTTGGCGTGCCCTCACGCCGCAGATGTTCCGCCGCGGCGAGTTGATGCTGGCGCTGGAGCGCGCACGCGCGAAGGGCGTCCTGGTTACCGACGAGGCGATGGCGATGGAACGAATCGGCATCCTGCCTCTGCTGGTGGAAGGCGCCGAGGACAACATCAAGGTCACCACGCCTTCGGATTTGAGGCTCGCGGAGTTCCTGCTGGAGAAGACCGCATGATGCGCGTCGGCCAAGGCTTCGACGTGCACGCCTTCGGCCCCGGCGACCACGTGACGCTGGGCGGTGTGCGCATTCCGCACACCCGGGGGCTGATCGCGCATTCGGATGGTGATGTCGCCGTACATGCGCTGTGCGATGCGCTGCTCGGTTCGCTGGCGCTCGGTGACATCGGCAAACATTTCCCGGACAGCGATCCGCGCTGGAAGGGTGCCGACAGTCTGCAGTTGCTCGCGCATTGCATGGCGCTGGTGCGCGAGCGTGGCCATGCACTCGGCAACGCCGATATCACGGTGATCTGCGAGAAACCGAAACTCGCGCCGCACATCGAAGCGATGCGTTCGCGGATCGCTTCGGCGATGCAGTGCGACGTTGATGCGATCAGCGTCAAAGCGACCACCACCGAGAAGCTCGGCTTCGCCGGACGTGGCGAAGGCATTGCGGCGATGGCGGTCGTGCTGCTGCAAGGCTCTCCGTAGGAGCCTGCTTGCAGGCGACCACGGAGCCCTTGGTCATGGATGGCGCTTTGTCGCGAGCGAGCTCGCTCCAACAAAGAGCGTTAGCGCGCCTTGCGCAGCAACACCACCGTCGCTCCCGTTCCTCCCTGCGCCGGGCGTGCGGAAGCGAAGGCCAGCACGTCTTCGCGCCGCCGCAGTACGCGATCGGCCATGCGCTTCAATACAGGTCCCGCGCTGCCGGAGCGCAAGCCCTTGCCATGTACGATGCGCACGCAGGTGATCCCGCGCCGGCGGCAGTCGGCGAGGAAGTCGCCCAGTGTTGCGCGCGCGGCCCGCTCGTCCATCTGGTGCAGGTCGATCTCGTCGCCGATGCTGAAATGACCGCGCCGCAGCCGCTTCAGCAACTGCGGTGAATGGCCTTCGCGCAGGTACAGCAGCTCCTCGCCGACTTCGTGCGCCGCCGGGTCGATCGCCGATTCCAGCAGTTCGTTCCTCACCGCGGCCTCGTCGCGCTCGAACATCGCCGGATGCGGCGCCGGCGGTGTGCGCGCGTGCCCGGATTCGGGCTTCGGTGCGAGCGGCCGGATATCGCCGATCGCCTCGCGGAACAGACGCACGTCTTCGTCGCTGACCTGTTCCGGTTCGATTTTGCGCTTGCGTGGCATGTGATGATTCCGTTTGCGCCGAGCGTAGCTCGCGAAGCGAGCAGAGTCGAAGCGCCCTCCGGCCTGCGGCCCGCGGTCCGCGCGCTCCAAGAGCGAACGGAGCGTGGCGGATCGGCTAAACTTCATCACCGGGATGCGCGCGCTCGCGCATCGCTTCGTAATCGCGTCAAACAGGGAATCCGATGCGTGTTCTGGTCAGCAACGACGATGGCGTGGAGGCGCTGGGCCTGCGCGTGCTCGCCTCGCACCTTGCCGAACTCGGCGAGGTGATCGTGGTGGCGCCGGACCGCGACCGCTCCGGTGCCAGCAATTCCCTCACGCTCGACCAGCCCGTGCGTGTGCAGCAAATGGAAGACGGCCGCTATCGCATCTTCGGCACGCCCACCGATTGCGTGCATCTGGCGCTGGCCGGCCTGCTGGAGCACGAACCCGACATCGTGGTGTCGGGCATCAACAACTCGGCCAATCTCGGCGACGACGTGATCTATTCCGGCACCGTGTCCGCGGCGATGGAAGGGCGCTTCCTCGGCCTGCCGGCGATCGCGGTCTCGATGGTGGCGGAAGAGCATCGCGCCGAGCATTTCGAAACCGCCGCGCGCGCGGTGCTGCTGCTGACCAAGCGCCTGCTGGTGGATCCGTTGCCCGCCGACACCATATTGAATGTCAACGTGCCCGATCGCGAATGGCGCGATATCCGTGGCTTCGAAGTGACGCGCCTGGGCCGCCGTCATCGGTCCGCGCCGTGCATCGCGCAGCGTGATCCGCGGGGGCGGCTGGTGTTCTGGATCGGCCCGGCGGGCGAGGCCGAAGATGACGGCCCCGGCACCGATTTCCACGCCGTGCGCAACGGTTATGTCTCGGTGACGCCGATCCACGTGGATCTCACGCGGTTCCAGGCGCTGGACAAGGTATCGAAATGGATGGGTGCCCTCTCGCGCGAACTGGATGCACCCTCCAACGGGGAGCAGGCCGCATGAGCCACGCGCTGTTCGGCGCCGCGCCGCACCCGCGCGGCAGCGGCATGACTTCGCAACGCGCGCGTGATCGCCTGGTAGCGAACCTGCGCGAGGAAGGCATCACCGATCCGCGCGTGCTGGACGTGATCCGCACCACGCCGCGACATCTGTTCATTGACGAGGCACTCGCCTCGCGCGCGTACGAGAACACCGCGCTGCCGATCGGGCTCGGGCAGACCATCTCGCAGCCCTGGGTGGTGGCGCGCATGACCGAGCTGCTGATCGAGCGCGGCATTCCCGGGCGGGTACTGGAGATCGGCACCGGTTCCGGTTACCAGGCCGCGGTGCTGTCGGCGCTGGTGGCGCAGGTATACACCGTCGAGCGCATCGAGGAATTGCTGCGCCAGGCTCGTCGGCGTTTCCGCAACATGAAGATCGAAAACATCCGCTCGCGCCACGACGACGGCAACATCGGCTGGCCGTCGGAGGCGCCGTTCGATGCGATCGTGCTCACCGCGGCCGGCGAAACCGTTCCGCGCAAGCTGCTCGATCAGCTCGCCGATGGCGGCGTGCTGGTCGCGCCGCTCGGGCCGCCGGGCAAACAGCGGCTCACGCGCGTGCGCCGCGAAGGCGATGCGCTGGTCAGCGATGAATTGGACGAAGTGAGCTTCGTGCCATTGCTGGGTGGCTTGTCTTGAGCGCGCACCGGGTGCGCTCGCGCACATGAAGATCTTCAAGCCGCTCTACGAGTGGGCGCTGAAGTGGGCGGCCAAGCCGATGGCCGAGCTCTGGCTGGTCGTGCTCAGCTTCTTCGAGGCCTTCATCTTTCCGGTCGCGCCGGAAATCATGCTGGCGCCGATGACACTGGCGCGTCCGCGCAAATGGTGGCTGTTCGCTTCGATCAGTCTCGCCGGCTCGCTGGCCGGCTCGATGATCGGCTATGAACTCGGCCACTATGCATTCCACTACCTGCAACCGTTCCTAGCCGACATCGGCTGGTCGCAACACCTGGATGCGATGGTGAAGGAATTCGGCGCGGCGGCGAAACAGCATCCCTGGGAAGCGTTCTGGATGCTGGTCGCGGCAGGCTTCCTGCCGATCCCGATGAAGGTCGCGAGCTGGGCCTGCGGCATCGTGGGCATGCCGATCCTGCCGTTCCTGGCCGGCATCGCGATCGGCCGCGGCAAGCGCGTGTTCCTGGTCGCCGGCGTGATCCGCCTCGGCGGCGAGCGCGCGGAGAAAGCGCTGCACAGGCACATCGAAACCGCGGGCTGGGTGATCGTGGCCATCATCGTCGCGCTGGGGTTGTGGTTCTACCTGCGGTGAACCGGAGTCGTGATTCCCGAACAACGTCGCGAGTCGGTTATCCTTGCGCGCGTCATGCGCACCCTGATTTCGTGGTCCGGATTGCTGTCGATCGGTATGGCCGCCGCGCTGCTCGGCGGGTGCGCCACTTCCCCCGCGCCGGTGGTCGATCGCTCGATGGGCGGCGAGGTGGCGCCGCGCTATTCGCAATCGGGTGGCGATCACGTCAACGGCCGCATGACTTCCGAAGGCTACGTGGTCGCGCGCGGCGACACGCTCTACAGCATCGCTTTCAGGCACGGCATGGATTTTCGCGCGCTGGCCGCGCGCAACCGCATCGCGCCGCCATACGTGATCTATCCGGGACAGGTGCTGCGCATTGACGTGGCGGCGCCCCCGCCGGGCCCACCCGTGCGAGGCCCGGTAGCGAAAGCGCCACCGCGCGAAACACGCCCGCAGAATAATGCGCCGGTGTTCGTGACCGTACCGAACGAATCCGAGCCGGCGCACGCGCCGCCGGCAGCTTCTGCTTCCGTCGCGACGACGCGCGCGGAACCGGCAAGCGGCACGAATGCCACGCCGTCTGTGCAGGTGCCGCCGGCTACGAATCCGCCGGTCAATCCGGCTGCATTGAAACCTTTGCCGCAGGTCATGTCCGGAAAGATGCGCAGCGTGGACGGCATCACTTGGCAATGGCCGGCCGATGGCGCGGTGATCAGCGGCTTCCAGGACGGCAGCGGAGGGAGCGGGGCGGGCCTGGACATCGCGGGCAACGCCGGCGACCCGGTGCGCGCGGCGGCCGACGGCGTGGTGGTGTACAGCGGCAACGGCCTGATCGGCTACGGCGAGCTGATCATCATCAAGCATTCCGACACTTACCTGTCCGCCTACGGCCACAACCGCAAGCGGCTGGTCAGGGAAGGCGAGCACGTGCGCGCCGGACAACTGATCGCGGAAATGGGTTCCAGCGGCGCGCCACGCGAGGAATTGCATTTCGAGATCCGCAAGAACGGCAAGCCTGTGGATCCCACGGATTACCTGCCGGAACGGTGAGCCATGCTGCGCACGCGCGGAGCCGCGGCGCACGCTACGACAGAATGAAGCCTGCGACCACGTTGCGGTGCTCGCCGGCCAGCACGTTCCAGGTGCGCGCGGCGGCTGCGTTGTCCATCACTTCCACGCCGACGCCGCGTTGAAGAAAGGCCGCCAGCACCGCCTGCGACGGGAACTGCTGGCGCGCCCCGCTGCCGAGCAGCACCACGTCCGGTTCCAGGGCAAGGATCGGCTCGACCTGCTGCAGCGTGAGCGCGGCGATGTCGGTCACGTTCCAGTCTTCGATCGCGCGGTCGCGCGCGAGGATGAAGCTGTGGGTGAGCTGGCGATCCACCACGGTCACCGCTTGCGCATCCGCGCGGCGCACGAACAGGAAGTCTTCGGGGCGGTCGAGGGAGAGTTCCACGGCTAACGCGGCAGGGCAATCCTCGGCTGCTCTGCATTGCGCCGGTACAGCACTGCGATGTGCCCGATGGTCTGAACGTTCTCCGCCCCTGACGCATCCAACAATTGTGCGAGCGCCGAAGCGCGCTCCTCGCGATCCTCGCCGGTCAGTTTCACCTTGATCAGTTCGTGATCATCCAGCGCATGTCCCAGTTCCGCCAACAGGGAAGGCGTCACGCCCTTGCCGCCCAGCAGCAGCACGGGTTTCAGCGGGTGCGCGAGGCCGCGCAGGTAGCGGCGCTGACTGGGTGTTAGAGACATGTTGTTCAGCGGGCGAGCAGGGAGGAGAAGCCCGACAGGGTATCATGTGGGTGTAAAGGACAGTCGCGTAATGGCCCGGAGCAAAAGCAGCGCCCGCTGGTTGAAGGAGCACTTCGACGATCCGTACGTGCGGCGCGCACAGGCGGAAGGGCTGCGTTCGCGCGCGGCATTCAAGCTCGACGAGCTGCTGGAGCGCGACCGGCTGCTCAAGCCGGGCATGAGCGTGGTGGACTTGGGTGCCGCGCCTGGCGGCTGGTCACAGTTGCTGCGCGAGCGGTTGGGCGACAATGGCCGCATCATCGCTCTGGACATCCTGCCGATGCAGGGCATCGGCGGGGTCGAGTTCATCCATGGCGACTTCCGCGAGGCCGAGGTGCTGGACGCCCTGCAAGCGCGGCTGAACGGCCACAAGCTCGACCTTGTGCTGTCGGACATGGCGCCCAATATCAGCGGCATAGGCGATGCCGACCAGGCGCGCTCGATGTACTTGGCCGAATTGGCCCTGGATTTCGCGCGCAACTGGTTGAAACCCGGAGGATCTTTTCTGGTGAAACTGTTCCAAGGCACAGGTTTCGACGAGTACCTGCGCGGCTTGCGCGCGGGGTTCGACCGCGTGACACTGCGCAAACCCAAGGCCTCGCGCGCCCGTTCGCGCGAGGTCTACGCGCTGGCGAGCGGCTGGCGTGCCACCGTGAAATCCGCGCAAGGACGTGCGGACGCCTGCGAGGGAACCGCATCGTGAAGCCTCCCATGAACGACATCGCCAAGAACGCACTGCTGTGGCTGATCGTCGCGGTCGTCCTGATCGTGGTCTACCAGTCACTGAGTCCGCGCCTTACCGGCGGGGACCAGCAGATGTCGTACACCGAATTCGTGCAGCAGGTGAAGAACGACAACGTCGCCTCGATCTCGGCGAGTCCGAGCGTGCCGACGGTCATCACCGGCAAGCTGAAGGACGGCAGCACCCTGCATACCGTGATGCCGGTGTTCAGCACCGACAACAGCGATTTGCAGCAGCTGCTCGACCAGCATCGCGTCAAGACCACACAGGAGCCGGGCGACAACGGCTTCTCGCTGATGCGGGTGATCATCGAATACCTGCCGTTCCTGTTCATCTTCGGCCTGCTGTTCTATTTCGTGCGGCAGATGCAGGCAGGAGGGGGCGGCCGCGGGGCGATGAGCTTCGGCCGCTCGCGCGCGAAACTGCAGGGCGAGGACCAGGTCAAGGTCACCTTCATCGATGTCGCCGGCTGCGAAGAGGCGAAGGAGGAGGTCGGCGAGCTCGTCGAGTTCCTGCGCGATCCGTCCAAGTTCACCAAGCTGGGCGGCAAGATTCCGCGCGGCGTGCTGATGGTGGGTTCGCCCGGCACCGGCAAGACCTTGCTTGCGAAAGCCATCGCTGGCGAGGCCAAGGTGCCGTTCTTCTCGATTTCCGGTTCCGACTTCGTTGAGATGTTCGTCGGCGTGGGCGCCGCGCGCGTGCGCGACATGTTCGAGCAGGCCAAGAAGCACGCGCCGTGCATCATCTTCATCGACGAGATTGATGCGGTCGGTCGTCATCGTGGCGCCGGCTTGGGTGGCGGGCACGACGAACGCGAGCAGACCCTCAACCAGTTGCTGGTCGAGATGGACGGCTTCGAGGGCAACGAAGGCATCATCGTCATCGCCGCGACCAACCGGCCGGACGTGCTCGATCCCGCGCTGCTGCGGCCGGGCCGCTTCGACCGTCAGGTCGTGGTGCCGCTACCGGACCTGAAGGGCCGCGAGCAGATCCTGAAGGTGCACATGCGCAAGGTGCCGATCGCGGCCGACGTGGACGCGATGGTGATCGCGCGCGGCACGCCGGGGTTCAGCGGCGCCGATCTTGCGAACCTCGTCAACGAGGCCGCGCTGTTCGCGGCGCGCAGCAATTCGCGCGACGTTAACATGGCGGATTTCGAACGCGCCAAGGACAAGATCATGATGGGCGCCGAGCGGCGCTCGATGATCATGAGCGAGGACGAGAAGAAGCTCACTGCCTATCACGAGGCCGGCCACGCGATCGTCGGCCTGTCCGTGCCGGAGCACGATCCGGTGCACAAGGTCACGATCATCCCGCGCGGCCGCGCGCTGGGCGTCACCATGTTCCTGCCCGAACAGGACAAGTACAGCCACAGCAAGATGTCGCTGTATTCGCGGCTGGCGAGTCTCTACGGCGGGCGCGTGGCCGAGGAGCTGATCTTCGGCGCGGACAAGGTCACCACCGGCGCGTCCAACGATATCCAGCGCGCCACGCAACTGGCTCGCGACATGGTCACCAAGTACGGCCTGTCCGACGAGCTGGGGCCGATGACCTACACCGAGGAAGAGGACGAGGTGTTCCTGGGGCGCTCGGTGACGCAGCACAAGAACGTGTCGGACGATACCGCGCGCAAGATCGATGCGGCGGTGCGCGGCGTGATCGACAATGCCTACAGCCGCGCGCACCAGATCCTGACCGACAACATGGAAAAGCTGCACGCGATGGCGCGCGCGCTGCTGCAGTACGAGACCATCGATCGCGAGCAGATCGCCGCGATCATGGATGGCCGCGAGCCCGGTCCGCCGCGTGACTGGCGCACGCCGTCTTCGGGCAACCCGCCCGACAGCGGCAAGCCGGCATCGCCACGCGATCCCGCGAAGGTCGGCGCTCCCGCCAGCCAGCACTGACCCGAAAAGGCCGCCGCAAGGCGGCCTTTTCATTTCCGTGCTTGCGCTGCCTGGCGCGGATGCGGAAACTCGGTCCGAGGCCATCGCTCGGGGGACGGGGATTGTGGCAGGCCCGATCGGATTCTTTGCCGAACTGAAACGCCGGCACGTCGTGCGTGCCGGTTTGCTTTACATTGGCGCTGTGTGGGCGCTGGCGCAGGGCATCGCGCAGCTCACGCCAGTTGTCGGCGCGCCGGAGTGGTCTACGCGCTGGTTCCTGATCGCGGCGGGCATCGGGTTTCCGTTCTGGCTGGTGTTCGCCTGGCTCTACGAGTTCACTTCGCACGGCCTGCAGCGCGAGAGCGAGCTGTCGCCCGATCCCGCGCGCGTGCATTCCACCGCCCGCAAGCTCGACTTTGCGATCATCGCGGTACTCACGGTCGCGGTGGTGCTGCTGCTCACCAACACCTTCGTCTGGCGCAAGGGTGCGGGCCTGAACGAGGATGCGGTCGCGGGTCTCGCCGGCGTTCCGGAGAAGTCCGTCGCGGTGCTTCCGCTGGCCAACGAAAGCGGTGATCCACGACAGGACTATTTTTCCGACGGGTTGTCGGAGGAACTGATTTCCGATCTCACCCAGATCAACGGCTTGAAGGTGATCGGAAAGACTTCCTCCTTCCGCTTCCGGCATTCGAATGACGCGCCGGCTGAAATCGGGGCCGCTCTCCGGGTCGCCAACCTCATCGAAGGTTCCGTGCGACAGAGCGGCCAGCGCCTGCGGATCATCGTAGAAATGGTTCGCGCGAAGGACGGAACCAGCGTGTGGTCGCATACGTTCGATCGCGACCTGAAGGACGTTTTCGCGATCCAGTCCGAAATCGGTGCAGCAGTGGCGAACGCGCTGAAGATCAAGCTGCTGGGCAAGCCGGTCGCCTCCGACGAGGCGCCCCCGAGCGGCAACATCGCGGCGTATCAGGCGATGCTGCAGGGAAGGGCCATTGCCCGGCATGGCACTCCGGAGGCTTACCGGCAGGGTATCGGCTTGCTTGAGCAGGCGGGTGCGCTCGACCCAGGCTATGCCTATGTGTATGGGCTGCTGTCGAATTACTGGATCAACCTTGGCAGTACCCTCGCGGGACAGGAGCAGCAGGCGGCATTCACCAAAGCTCGCGCGGCCGCAAATCGGGAATACGAACTGGCGCCAAACAGTGCTTCGGCGCATATGGATCGCGCCTATGTCCTTTCGGTGCTGGATCTCGATCAGATGGCGGCGCTGACCGAGTACAGGCAAGCCCTTGCCCTGGCTCCGAACGACGACACCATCATGGCGTTCCTCGCATTGCAGCTCGGCACGGTGGGACACTGGCAGGAATCCGCCGACCTTTACAGGCGGGCGCTCGTGACCGATCCGCTGCGCCCGGACTGGTACGCCATTCTTGCCGACGACCTGGTCATGCTGGGCCGTCTCGACGAAGCCGGGAAGGCACTCAAGACCGCGCTGTCGTTGCAACCGGACTTCCCCGGCCTGCATCAGCAGCAGGTGGTCGTGGACGTGCTGCGCAACGACTTTGCCGCGGCGCAACGGGACGCTGCGCGGGAGACCGCGCGCGATTACAAGAGCTGGGCGATCGCCATGGCGGCGCAGATCGGCGGGAATCGGGCCCGGGCCGATTCCGCGCTGCGCGCTTACGAAGCCGACAACGCGTCCAGCCAGCCTTTCGTGATCGCAAGCCTGTACGCGATCCGCCATGAGCCGGACGAGATGTTCGAGTGGCTGGACCGCGCATGGAAACAGCACGACACCAGCCTCGCGATACTCTTCTTCGATCCTTTCATCCTGGGTTACAAGGAGGACCCGCGTTTCGCGGCACTGAGCGCGAAACTGGGCGTCCAACCTCCCGGTGGAGTGGCGGCGCCGCACGCGTCTTCAACTTCACTTCCCGTGCCGGTTGCAACCGCGGGACAATAAATCATGTTCGATACCACTCCCACGCTCGACTGCGGCGGCCGCCTGCTGAAACTGGATCGCCCGCGCATCTGCGGCGTGCTCAACCTCACCGGTGATTCGTTCTCCGGCGACGGCTTGCGTGATGACGTCCGCGCAGCGGTCGGGCGCGGGCTGGAAATGGTGGAAGAGGGCGCGGATCTCCTGGATGTCGGCGGCGAATCCACCCGTCCGGGTGCCGAGCCGGTTCCGGTGGAAGAGGAAATCGCGCGGGTGGTGCCGGTGATCCAGGCGCTCGCGCGCGAAACCGACGTGCCGATCAGCGTGGATACCTCCAAGCCGGAAGTGATGCGCGCGGCGATCGACGCCGGCGCCGGCCTTGTCAACGACGTGTACGCACTGCGCCGCGAGGGCGCGCTCGAGGCCGCCGCGGCATTGCATGTTCCCGTTTGTGTGATGCACATGCAGGGCGAGCCGCGCACGATGCAGGACAATCCGCATTACGGAGACGTGGTCGGCGAGGTGCACCGCTTCCTGGCCGAGCGCGTGTTCGCCTGCGAGATGGCCGGCATGGACAAGCGGCGCGTGCTGGTGGACCCGGGCTTCGGCTTCGGCAAGACGCTGGAGCACAATCTCGCGCTGCTGCGTGCACTGGACCGCTTCCGCGATCTCGCGGCGGGCGTGTTCGTCGGGTTGTCGCGCAAGTCCATGCTCGGCGCGATCACCGGGCGGGATCCGCGTTGCCGCGCTAATGCCTCGGCGGCGGCGGCATTGATCGCGGTACAGCGCGGCGCGCAGATCGTCCGCGTGCACGACGTCGCTGCCACGCGCGATGCGCTGGCGGTGTGGGAGGCCGTGCACGAGCAGGACGCGCCGCCGCGCAGCGCTCCCCGGCCATTCGGTTCGCAACGATTCGACGATGACTGAACTCTTTCTGACTGCGAGAAACCATCATCGGATGCAGATTGCCCGACCGCCAAGGCGAGTATCCAGGGTAGAAGGATTCTGCGGCCGGACCGGATTGATGAAATCATGACGTTCGGGTTTGCTAGGCTGTGACCTCTTCGTTAGCTTTGCGTCGATCCGATGTCCGATTCCCGTAAACCGGTTTTCTCCTCGCGCCGCTACTTCGGCACGGATGGCATCCGCGGTCGCGTCGGCGAATGGCCGATCACCGCCGAGTTCATGCTGAAACTGGGGCGCGCCGCCGGCGTGGCGCTCGGTAACGGCACCCGAGCCAGCGTGGTGATCGGCAAGGACACCCGCGTTTCCGGCTACATGTTCGAGGCCGCGCTGGAAGCCGGACTGGCCGCTGCCGGGGCCGACGTGCTGCTGCTCGGGCCGATGCCGACGCCCGGCGTGGCGCAGTTGACGCGCGAACTGGGTGCCAGCGCGGGCATCGTGATCAGCGCCTCGCACAATCCGCATTACGACAATGGCATCAAGTTCTTTTCGGCCGACGGCGAGAAGCTGGACGACGCCCGCGAGCTCGCGATCGAGGGCGAAGTGGACGCTCCGTTCGCCACCGTCGCTTCGGAGAGGTTGGGCAAGGCGCGCCGGATAGACGATGCGATCGAGCGTTACGTCGCGTTCTGCCTGGGCACGCTGCGTGATCCGCTGGACCTGCGTGGCACGCGCATCATCCTGGATTGCGCGCACGGGGCGACCTATCAGGTGGCGCCGAAGGTGTTCGACGCGCTCGGCGCGGACGTGCACTGCATCGGCTGTGCACCCGACGGTTTCAACATCAACCAGAACGTCGGCACGTTGCATCCGCGGGCGCTCAGCGCCGCTGTTCGCGAGCAGCGCGCGGACCTGGGCATCGCCTTCGACGGCGACGGCGATCGCGTGCAGATGGTGGATCGCAACGGCGGGCTGGTGGACGGCGACGACCTGATCTACATCCTCGCGCGCGATGCACACGCGCGCGGCGTGCTGCGCGGTCCGGTGGTCGGCACGCTGATGAGCAACTTCGGCCTGGAGCAGGGCCTGACCGATCTGGGGATCGCGTTCATGCGCGCCAACGTCGGTGATCGCCACGTGCTGCAGGCGCTGAAGCAGCACGGCGGGGTGATCGGCGGCGAGGCCTCCGGGCACATCCTGCACATGGATCGGGTCAGCACCGGCGACGGAATCGTGGCCGCACTCGCCGTGCTGGAAGCGCTGGTCGCATCCGGCCAGTCCCTGCACCAGGCGCGCGCGCATCTCAAACGCCTGCCGCAGATCACGATCAACCTGCGCGTGCGCGACGGTGCCGAGCTGATCCGCTCGCCGCGCGTGCAGGATGCGTTGCGTGAAACCCGCGACGCACTCGCCGGACGCGGCCGCGTGGTGCTGCGCGCTTCCGGCACCGAGCCGCTGGTGCGCGTCACGATCGAAGCCGCCGATGCCGACGAAGTGCAGCAGTTGGCGCAACGCCTTGCCGACTCCGTGCAAACCGCGGCCGAAACCGCCTGACCGATTCCGCGCGCGTTCGCGCTAAAGTGTCGGCCTCGCGGGGGACAAGGTCATGGCGCGCGCACTGCACACCCATACGGAAAGGCATTTCGGCGCATCCGATCTGGTCCGCGACATCGTGATCGGCATGGCCGATGGCCTGACCGTGCCGTTCGCGCTGGCGGCCGGTTTGTCCGGCGCGGTCGCTGCAAGCGGCCTGATCGTCACCGCGGGGGTGGCGGAAATCGCCGCGGGTGCGATTGCGATGGGCCTGGGCGGCTATCTCGCCGCGCGCGGCGATGCGGAACACTACGCCAGCGAACGCAAGCGCGAATTGTATGAAGTGCGCGAGTTGCCGCGAGAAGAAGAAAAGGAAATCGTGGCGATCCTGGGGCGCTACGGGCTGACCCGCGATCAGTGCGAGCCGATACTTGCGGCTTTCCACAAGGACCACGAGGCCTGGGTGGATTTCATGATGCGCTACGAGCTCGGCCTCGAACATCCGGTGCCGGGTCGCGCGCTGAGGAGCGCGTTCACGATCGGCGGCGCCTATGTGGTTGGCGGCCTGGTGCCGCTGATCCCGTACATGCTGGTGGCACAACCGCATGAGGCGCTGTGGATTTCCGCGCTCGCCACCTTGATTGCCCTCACGCTCTTCGGCGCGGGCAAGGGCCGCATCTCGGGCACGGGGGCGTGGCGCGGCGCGGTGCAAACCGTGGTCGTGGGCGGGCTCGCCGCGTGCGCGGCGTTCTTTCTGGCGAAATGGGTTGCCTCACTATGACGAAAAAGCTGTGCGCATTGCTCGCCCTGTTGATGTTGGCCGCCTGCGCACGCCCATTCACGCGCGTGCAGGATGCGTCGAGCGCAGGAATGCTCCCGCACATCCGCCACGTGTTCGTGATCGTGCTGGAAAACGAGCCGTACGAAGTCACCTTCGGCGCGCAATCGCCGGCGCCGTATCTAGCGCATGCGTTGCCCAAGCTGGGCGCGTTGCTGCCGAATTACTACGGCATCGGCCATTACAGCCTCGACAACTACATTGCGATGATCAGCGGGCAGGCCCCGAATCCCGTGACCCAGAACGACTGCCACATTTTCAGCGATTTCGTGCGCACGCGTCCCGGACTGGAGGCGAACGGCCAGGCGATCGGCACGGGCTGCGTGTATCCGGCCGATGTGAAGACAGTCGCCGACCAGCTGGAAGCGGCAGGTTACACGTGGAAGGGCTACATGGAAGACATGGGTGCGGACCCCGCGCGCGAGGCTGCGGCGTGCGGCCATGTACCGATCGGTGCCGTGGACGTCACCAATCACGCCACGCCGAAGGACCAGTATGCCGACAAGCACGATCCGTTCGTGTATTTCCATTCCATCATTGATGATCATGCGCGCTGCGCGGCGCACGTGGTGAACCTCGATGTCCTGAAGAACGATTTGCGTACGGTCGCGAGCACGCCGAACTTCGCTTTCATCACGCCCAGCCTCTGCCATGATGGCCATGACGCGCCGTGCAGAAACGGCGAGCCGGGCGGACTGGTTTCAGCCGACAAATTCCTGCGCGAGTGGGTGCCGCGCATCCTCGCCTCGCCCGCGTTCCAGCGGGACGGTCTGCTGGTGATCACATTCGACGAAGGCACTGATGGCGGGGCCTGCTGTGGCGAGCAAGGTTTGCCGGGTGGGCCGCAACCGGGCCAGTTCGGTCCCGGAGGTGGTCGCATCGGCGCAGTGCTGATTTCTCCCTTCATCACGCCGGGCACGGTCTCGAACGTGCCGTACAACCACTACTCGTTCCTGCGCAGCGTGGAAGACATCTACGGCTTGCCGCATCTGGGCTACGCCGCCGCGCCGCAGTTGCGGGGTTTTGGCGAGGATGTGTTCAGGGCGATGTAGCAGCGCGCCTGCGCGCGACCACGGAGATCTTGGGCATGGGCGGCATCGAGGCCGCCTTCAAGCGGGCTCCTATTTCTCGACCCGGAAGTGCTTCGCCCTGCGTGCAATCAACTTCAGAGCCAGCTTGTCCGGAAGCAGCTTGAACACCCGCCTGATCGCGCGGTTCACGCGCCCCGGCACGTAGACGATCGATCCGCGTGCCGTCGCATCGAGGCCTTCGCGCACGACGCGATCGGCATCCATCCACATCCAGCCCGGCATTTTCGAGACCTTCTCGCGAGCGCCGGTGACGTCGTGGAATTCGGAATACGTGAAGCCCGGGCACAGCGCGCAGACGTTCACGCCGTGCGAGCGGTTCTCCAGCCCGAGCGATTGCGAAAACGAGATCAGGTACGCCTTGGCCGCGGCGTACAGCGTGTGTCCCGGCGTGCCCGGCACCAGACCCGCCAAAGACGCGACGTTGATGATGCATCCGTAACCGCGCTCGCGCATCGCGGGGAGCAGGCGGTGGCTCAATTCGGTAGGCGCGATCATCAGCACGCGGATGAAATCCTCGTGGGTGCGCCACTCGCTGTCAGTGAAACTTCCCGGAACGCCGTAACCTGCATTGTTGACCAGGATGTCCACGCGCAATCCGCGCTGCGCAAGCGCAGCGGCGATCTTTTCGCACGCGTCCGGCTGCGCCAGATCGGCCACCAGCACTTGCGCATCCACGTCGTATTTCATACGCAGTTCGTTCGCGAGCGCCTGCAGCCGATCTCCGCGTCGCGCGGTCAGCACCAGGTTGCAGCCGCGCACGGCAAGTTCGCGCGCGAAGGCGGCGCCGATGCCGGCGGATGCACCCGTGACCAGGGCGCGCGGGGGTTGGTCGTCGGGCGTTCGCATCGCGGCGCGGCTCTCGTTATCCTTCGCGTCCGCGAATGATGGATGAGCCCTCGATGCGCCGCAAACTGGTTGCCGGGAACTGGAAGATGTACGGCTCACGTGCCAGCGCCGACGCGCTGGTGCGGGCGATCCTCGACGACTTTCCTTCGCATTGCGACGTGGCGGTGTTTCCACCGTTCCCGTACCTGCAACCGCTGATCGAGCGGCACGGCGGCGGCAAGCTGGGCTTCGGCGCACAGGATTGCAGCGAGCACAAGGAAGGCGCGTACACAGGCGAGGTATCGGCGACGATGCTGAAGGATGTCGGTTGCGGTTTCGTGCTGGCCGGGCATTCGGAGCGCCGTCAATACCATCATGAGAGCGACGCCCAGATCGCCTGCAAGGTGGTGCAGGCACTGGAAAACAAGCTCACGCCGGTTCTGTGCGTAGGCGAGAGCCTCGAGGAGCACGATGCCGGTCGCACCGCCGACGTCGTGAGGCGGCAGCTGGCCAAGGTGGTCGAACATTGCGGCATCGAGGTGTTCGAGCGCGTGATACTCGCCTACGAGCCGGTCTGGGCGATCGGTACCGGTCGCACGGCCAGCCCGGCCAAGGCCCAGGAGGTCCATTCGATCCTGCGTAGCCAACTGGCCCGGGCCGATGCTAAAATCGCGGGTTCGACCCGCATCCTCTACGGCGGCAGCGTCAAACCCGACAATGCGGCGGATTTGTTCGCGCAACCGGACGTGGATGGCGGCCTGATCGGCGGCGCTTCCTTGAAAGCGGCCGACTTTCTCGCCATATGTGCAGCGGCGCGTTGAGCGTCGCCGGAAATCCATAATGCTTTTCACCATCTTCAGCGTTTTCTACGTCCTGATCGCCGCGGCGTTGACCGTGTTGATCCTGATCCAGCGCGGCGAAGGCGCCTCGGCCGGCGCCGGCTTCGGCGGCGGCGCGTCTGCCACGGTGTTCGGCGCACGCGGCTCGGCGAGCTTCCTGACCCGCGCCACGGCTGTGCTGGCGGGCTTGTTCTTCATCCTCAGCCTGGCAATGGGTATTTACCTCAGCCATACCGGGATGCAGAAGCCGCAGGCGAACCTGGGCGTGATGTCGGGCGTGGTGACGCCGGTCCCGGCCTCGAACGCGACCGCCACCGCATCGCCCAACGTGAATTCGATGACGAACCCGCCGCAGAATGCGGAGGCCGCGCACGCCAATCCGGCGGCGCCGGCGCAGAACACCGAAGTACCGCGGGCGACGCAGCCGGCGGCACCCGCCAAGCCCGCGCCGAAACCGGCGACGAGCGGCGGACACTGAGGATCAAACGAGGCGCTTCTCGAAGCGAGCTTTTCTAAAAGTCCGGCACATGGATGTGCCGGTGCGGATCCCAGGGACGGGTACCTTTGCCCAGGTGGCGGAATTGGTAGACGCACTACCTTGAGGTGGTAGCGGGTAACTCCGTGGGGGTTCGAGTCCCCCCTTGGGCACCATATTGCAAGCCAAGCCTCGCAAGAGGCTTGGCTTTTTTGTTTGCAGGCCCGCGCCTGGTTGCGGCGCACGGGTGATGGTCCGGCGCGGGCGCGCCGAGCCATTTGCCCGGGCAGGTTCTCAATCCTCCGGCGGTTCCGGTAGTGGGAATTCGCGCGGCGGCTCGGCGCCCATGAGATAGCGCACGAAGTAATCCCAGCGGCGACGGGTGGCGTAGGTCGTACCGACCTTGCCGTAGCCGTGGTGCACGTTGGGGATGATCAGCATGTCGAAGTCCTTGTTGGCCTTGATCAGCGCATCGGCCACAAGAAGCGTTTCGCCGGTGGGGACGTTGTCGTCCATCGAGCCGTGCACCAGCATCAAATGCCCTTTCAGGTCCTTGGCGATGAGCTGGTTGGCCTGGTTGTCGTAATTGGTGCTGCCGTCCTTGTTGGTGACCAGCAGGCCCTGGTACTTCTCGCCCCAGTCGTTCTCGTAATTGCGGTTGTCGTGGTTGCCGCTTTCGGCCCAGCCGACCTTGAAGAAATCCGGATAGCGGAACATCGCATCCGCGGTCGCGTTGCCGCCGCCCGAATGTCCCCAGATGCCCACGCGGGTCAGGTCCATCCACGGATAACGCGCGCCGAGTTCCCTGAGGCCCGCGACCTGGTCGGGCAGGGTGTTGTCGCCCATGTCGCCGTACCAGTAGTGGTGGAAGCTCGCCGAGCGCCACGGCGTGCCCATGCCGTCGATCGCGACCACGATGAAGCCCAGTTCCGCCAGCGCCTGGTTGTCGCCGCGCGAGGCCAGGAAGCTGTAGCCGCGCACCGAGCCGGTCTGCGGGCCGGGATAGATGTAATCCACGACCGGATATTTCTTCGAGGGATCGAAATGCGTCGGCTTGAACATCATCCCGTACAGCGTGGTCTTGCCGTCGCGCGCTTTCACCGTGATCGGCTCCGGCGGTATCCAGCCTGCGGCCTTCAGGCGCGAGATGTCGGCTTTGGCCACGGTCGCAATGACGTGGCCATCGGTGGATGCGCGCAGCACGGTGACCGGCGGCGTCGTGGGCGTGGAATACGAATCCACGAAGTACTTGCCATCCGGTGACATCGTGATGGTGTGGTCGGCATCTTCCGGCGTCAGCAGCACCGCATCGCCGGTATCGATGTTCACCTTCCAGAACTGGCGGTAATACGGGTTGATGCCCTGGGTGCGGCCGTTGCCGACGAACCACAGCGTGCGCGCATCGCGATCGAGGTACCGCACCTGGTCCACGTTGCCGGAGCCGTGCGTGATCGCGTGCAATTGCTTTCCTGTCGCGAGATCGTACAAATACAAATTGCCCCAGTCGGTCTGTTCGGAGAACCAGATCGCCTGCTGCATCTTCGGCAGGTATTGCCAGTTGACCTCGCCGCGGCCGCTTTCGTAGTAAGTCTCGACGCTGTCCTCGAAGGCGGTGTGCACGTCGCCGGTGTTCGCGTCGGCGACGCGATACCACTCGTGCTTGCGGTCGCGCGAGGTGCTGACCAGGGCCAGCGTCTTGCCGTCGGGCGCCCACTTCACGTCGCTCCAGTCGTGCGGATCGTCGCCGCAGGCCAGCGTGTCGCACAACGTGGAAAGGCGCTGCTCCGGCTCCATCTTCAGTCGCACCATCCTGCCGCTGCGGACATCGATTATCACCGGCTCGATCATGAAGACGTGCTCGTCGCCGGGCAGCGGATATTTCCATTGCTCGAGCTTCGGGTGGCCGACCTGGGTGTGCAGCATGTACATGTCGCCGACCTGGCGCTGGTCCTGCCGATAGGTCGCGACTTTGCTGGAATCGGGCGACCACTTCACGATCGCGCCATTGGTATGGATCCAGCCGGCGTTCTGCGTGGCGTAGCCGTAGTTCTCGGCGCCGTCGTGTGTGAGCTGGGTTTCCTCGCCCGTGGCCGTGTCGCGCAGCCACAGGTTCCAGTCGCGCACGAACACTTCGTGCTTGCGGTCCGGCGAGAGCACGCCTGGCTCGTCACCCGGCTTGTGCTCGGCCGTGGCGAACTTGACCTCGCAACGACCGCTGCCGGAGAGATCGCAGACGTAATGCTTGTCGTCCAGCGTGATCTCGAACCCGTGTTTTCCGACGAGGCTGTACTCCTTGACGTGCAGCTTGTCGGGCACGATCTTCTTGCCGCTCGCCTTGCTCAATGCGGCAGCCAGCTTCTTCTGGTCGAAGGAGGGCGATACCTTGCCGGTGGCCGCGTCCATTACAAGGTAGTGGTCACCATCGGTATCGTGGTCCACGTACCAGAAGTGGCTGCCGTCCAGCCAGTGCACGCGTTGCACATCGTGATCCACCAGTGGTTCGGTGTTCTGGCGCAGGAAGCGCGCCGCGCGCGCGTAATCGCTATTGGTCAGCTGCTGCGCCTGCGCGATGCCGCAGAGCGAGGCAAGAGCCAGCATGAGCAGCGCGCGCGAACCCGTCGAAATCGCCATGGTCATCTCGGGAGCGGCCACCCCGGGCCGGGGATTCCATACTAGGCCGATCCCGTGGAACCGCACGTGCCGCAAGCCACGCCGCGCGATGCAATCGGCCACTCCTCGAAGCCAAGGTGGTGTGTGATGTGCTTCTCGCGCATCCATGATTGCCGTCGCGTGCGTGCCCGTGCGAAAATTCCATGGATTCCCAGGAAGGAAGTGCTTTCGCGTGCTGATCCAGTACTGGCCCATCCTGCTGTTCCTGATCGTCGCCGGCGGCCTCGGCATCGCGCTGCTGGTGATCGGCCTCGTGCTCGGCCCGCGGCGCCCCGGGGCGGAGAAGCTGTCGCCCTACGAATGCGGCTTCGAAGCCTTCGAGGACGCGCGGCTGCGCTTCGACGTGCGCTATTACCTGATCGCGATCCTGTTCATCATCTTCGATCTGGAAATCGCGTTCCTGTTTCCGTGGGCCACGGTGTTCGCGAAGATCGGCGTGACCGCGCTGGTCGAGATGGGCACGTTCCTGTTCCTGCTGGTCATTGGTTTCGTTTACGTGTGGAAGAAAGGCGCGCTCGAATGGGATTGATTTCCACCCTCGACAAAGTGATGCACAACCCCTCGCCGGTGAGCGAGGTGGACGACATCCTGCGCCCGGCTTCCGACAATCCGGTGATCCAGCGCGGGTTTGCGACGACTACGGTGGATGCGCTGCTGAACTGGGCTCGCACCGGTTCGATGTGGCCGATGACCTTTGGTCTGGCCTGTTGCGCGGTGGAGATGATGCACGCCGGCGCGGCGCGCCTGGACCTCGACCGTTACGGTGTGATCTTCCGCCCGAGTCCACGCCAGTCCGACGTGATGATCGTGGCCGGCACGCTGGTCAACAAGATGGCTCCGGCGCTGCGCAAGGTCTACGACCAGATGCCCGATCCCAAGTGGGTGATCTCGATGGGCTCCTGCGCCAACGGCGGCGGTTACTACCACTATTCCTATTCGGTGGTGCGCGGCTGCGATCGCATCGTGCCGGTGGACATCTACGTGCCGGGTTGCCCGCCCACTGCCGAGGCGTTGATCTACGGCATCCTGCAGTTGCAGAAAAAAATCCGCCGCACCAACACGATTGCGCGCTGACCATGACCGATACGGCAACGACATCCCTCGCCGACCGCCTGCGCGCGCATTTCGGCGATCGCGTCAGCAACGTCACGGAGCGGCTCGGCCAGACCACCATCGAGGTGCAGCCCGCGCACTGGCTGGAAATCGCGCGCGCGTTGCGTGATGAACCGCAGTTCCACTTCGAACAGCTGATCGACCTGTGCGGCGTGGATTACCTCGGTTACGGCGAGGACGAGTGGGCGACTTCGGAAGAGGCGACCTCGGAAGGGTTCTCGCGCGGCGTGGAAGGCGCGGCAGGCCCCGGCCGCTTCAGCTGGAGCACGCGGCCGCGGCACGAACAGCAAATGCGCCGGTTCGCATCCGTCACCCACCTGCTTTCGCTGAAGAACAACGTACGCCTGCGTGTGCGCTGTTTCGCTCCGGAGAGCGCTCTGCCGGTGATCCCGAGCGTCACGGGCATCTGGCCGATCGCCGACTGGTTCGAGCGCGAGGCCTTCGACCTGTACGGCATCATTTACGAAGGCCATCCGGACCTGCGCCGCATCCTCACCGATTACGGTTTCGTGGGGCATCCGTTCCGCAAGGATTTCCCGTTGATCGGCAACGTGGAAGTGCGCTACGACCCGGAAGCGCAGCGCGTGGTGTACGAGCCGGTGAGTTCGGTCAGCCCGCGCGTGCTGGTGGCGCGCGTGGTGCGCGAGGATTCGCGTTTCGCCACCGCGCGTGGCGAAGCCGCGGACGACTGGAAGGAAAATTGAGATGGCGGCGCCGGAAATCCGCAATTACACGATGAACTTCGGTCCGCAGCATCCGGCCGCCCACGGCGTACTGCGCCTGGTGCTGGAGATGGATGGTGAAACCGTGGTGCGCGCCGATCCGCACGTCGGCCTGCTGCACCGTGCGACCGAGAAGCTCGCCGAGTCCAAGCCGTACAACCAGTCCATCGGTTACATGGATCGCCTGGACTACGTCTCGATGATGTGCAACGAGCACGCCTACGTGCGCGCGATCGAGACGCTGATGGGGATCAGGGCGCCGGAACGCGCGCTGTGGATCCGCACGATGTTCGACGAGATCACGCGCATCCTGAACCACCTGATGTGGGTCGGTTCCAACGCGCTCGATCTCGGCGCGATGGCGGTGTTCCTCTATGCCTTCCGCGAGCGCGAGGAGCTGATGGACGTGTACGAGGCGGTGAGCGGCGCACGCATGCATGCGACGTATTACCGCCCCGGCGGCGTGTACCGCGATCTGCCGCAGCAGATGCCCAAGTACAAGGAATCGCCCTGGCACAAGGGCAAGGCACTGAAGGAGTTCAACGCTGCGCGCGAAGGCACGATGCTGGACTACATCGATGCGTTCTGCGCCGCTTTTCCGAAGCGCGTGGACGAGTACGAGGAACTGCTCACCGAGAACCGCATCTGGAAGCAGCGCACCGTCGGCATCGGCGTGGTGTCTCCGGAACACGCGATCCAGTGGGGCATGACGGGCCCGATGCTGCGCGGTTCCGGTGTCGAATGGGATCTGCGCAAGAAGCAGCCCTACGCAAAATACGCGGAAGTGGATTTCGACATTCCGGTCGGCGTCAACGGAGACTGCTACGACCGTTACCTCGTGCGCGTGGAGGAGATGCGCCAGGCCAACCGCATCATCAAGCAGTGCGTGGACTGGCTGCGTGCCAACCCGGGTCCGGTGATGATCGAGAACTACAAGGTCGCGCCGCCGAAACGCGAGGACATGAAGGAGGACATGGAAGCCCTGATCCACCACTTCAAGCTGTTCACCGAGGGCTATCACGTGCCGGCGGGCGAAGCCTATGCCGCGGTCGAGGCGCCCAAGGGCGAGTTCGGCGTGTACATGATTTCCGATGGTGCCAACAAGCCGTTCCGCGTGAAGTGCCGCGCGCCGAGCTTCGCGCATCTGTCCTCGATGGATTCGATCATTCGCGGTTACATGCTGGCCGACGTGGTGGCGATGGTGGGTACCTACGATCTGGTGTTCGGGGAAGTGGACCGATGAGAGCGACGGGCAATTTCGACAAGGTCAAGGACGTCGACCCGAACGTCGCGCTCACCGACGCGACGCGCGCGCACATCGAGCACTGGCTCGCAAAGTTCCCGCCGGACCGCCGCCGCTCGGCGGTAATCCAGGGGCTCATGGCCGCGCAGGAGCAGAACGGCGGCTTCCTCACCGACGAGCTGATCGCCGCGGTCGCGAAGTACCTGCAGATCCCGCCGGTGTGGGCGTACGAAGTCGCGACGTTCTACTCGATGTTCGCGCTGGAGCCGGTCGGCCGCCACAACGTGGCGATCTGCACCAACATCTCATGCTGGTTGAACGGCGCCGAGGACATCGTGCGCCATTGCGAGAAGAAATACGGCATCAAGCACGGAGAGAGTTCCGCCGACGGGCGCGTGTTCCTGAAGTGCGAAGAGGAATGCCTGGCCGCGTGCGCCGGCGCGCCGATGATGGTGGTGGACGGGCATTACCACGAGAAGCTCACCGTCGAGAAGGTGGACGAGATTCTGGATTCATTGAAGTAGGAGTGTGCCTGCGCGCGACCGGCGACGGTCGCATGCGAGCGGGCTCCTGCAGAGCATGAAGGGTCGCGCGCAGGCGCGCTCCTGCGAAGCGAAGAACGAGACAGGCAGACAACGGCTCAATTGAACAGTGCAGTCATGGATGACTGCTTTTTGATCCTGGCAGTCAGGGATGATTGCGACGTTCATAAGGTTTCTATGGCATACGGCCCAGCCCCGCAAGAACACCAGGTCGTCTACACCACGCTGCATTTCGATCAGCCGTGGACGCTGGAAAACTACCGCAAGACCGGCGGCTGGCAGGCATGGGAGAAGATCCTGGCCGAGAAGCCCGATCCGCAGACGATCGTTGATGAGTTGAAGAAAAGTGCATTGCGCGGACGCGGCGGCGCCGGTTTTCCGACCGGTACCAAATGGTCTTTCATGCCGCGCAACGCGCCGGGCCAGAAATACATCCTGTGCAATTCCGACGAGTCGGAGCCGGGCACCTGCAAGGATCGCGACATCCTGCGTTTCAATCCGCACGCGGTGCTGGAAGGCATGGCGATCGCCTGCTATGCCACCGGTTCCACCGTTGGCTACAACTACATGCGCGGCGAGTTCCACCACGAGCCGTTCGAACGCATGGAGGCAGCGCTGCGCGAGGCGCGCGAGGCCGGCCTGCTCGGCACCAACCTGAAGGGCAGCGGCATCGATTGCCAGATCCACAACGCGCTCGGCGCGGGCGCCTACATCTGCGGCGAAGAAACCGCGCTGATGGAATCGCTGGAAGGCAAGAAGGGCCAGCCGCGCTTCAAGCCGCCGTTCCCCGCCGGCTTCGGTCTGTACGGCCGCCCGACCACGATCAACAACACCGAGACGTTCGCTTCCGCGCCTGCCATCCTGCGCAAGGGCGCGGACTGGTTCCTCAATCTCGGCAAGCCCAATAATGGCGGCCCGAAGATCTTTTCCGTCTCCGGCCACGTCAACAAGCCGGGGAATTTCGAGATCCGTCTCGGCACGCCGTTTTCCGAATTGCTGGAGATGGCCGGTGGCGTGCGCAATGGCCACAAGTTGAAAGGCGTGATCCCGGGCGGCTCGTCCATGCCGGTGCTGCCGGCCGAGACGATGATGGGCCTCACCATGGATTACGACGCGATCCAGAAGGCCGGTTCGGGCCTGGGTTCCGGCGCCGTGATCGTGATGGACGAGACCACTTGCATGGTGCGCGCCTGCACGCGCATCGCGCGGTTCTACTACGCCGAATCCTGCGGCCAGTGCACGCCGTGCCGCGAAGGCACCGGCTGGATGTACCGCGTGCTGAGACGCATCGTGGAAGGCAACGGCACGCAGGACGACCTGCATCGCCTGAAAGCAGTCGCCGGCCAGATCGAAGGCCACACCATCTGCGCGTTCGGCGAAGCGGCTGCGTGGCCGGTGCAGGGTTTCCTGCGCCATTACTGGCACGAGTTCGAGTACTACGTCGAGCATGGTCGCTCGATCGTTGACGACAAGCTGGGAGTCGCCGCGTGAGCGCGCAACCGAAAGAAAACACGGCCCCCGATCTGGTCGATATCGAGATCGACGGCAAGCCGCTGAAAGCGCCGAAGGGCTCGATGATCATCCAGGCCGCGGATGCGGCCGGCATTCCTATCCCGCGCTTTTGCTACCACAAGAAGCTCGCGGTGGCGGCCAACTGCCGCCAGTGCCTGGTGGAAGTGGAGAAGATGGGCAAGCCTGCACCCGCGTGCGCGACGCCGATCGCGCCCGGCATGAAGGTGTTCACGCGCTCGGACAAGGCGGTGAAGGCGCAGCGCAGCGTGATGGAGTTCCTGCTGATCAACCATCCGCTGGATTGCCCGATCTGCGACCAGGGCGGCGAGTGCGAGCTGCAGGATGTCTCGATGGGCTACGGCCGCTCGGTCTCGCGCTTCACCGAGCGCAAGCGCGTGGTGGCAGACGAGGACCTCGGAACGCTGGTCGCCACCGACATGACGCGCTGCATCCAGTGCACGCGCTGCGTCCGCTTCACCGCCGAGATCGCGGGAACGTACGAGCTCGGCGGCATGGGCCGCGGCGAAAACCTCGAGATCGGTACCTACATTGGCAAGTCCGTCACCAGCGAGCTGTCAGGCAACATCATTGACGTGTGCCCGGTTGGTGCGCTGACCAACAAGCCGTTCCGCTTCCGTGCGCGCGCCTGGGAACTGATCGCGCGACCGTCCATCGGCTATCACGACGCGCTCGGTTCGAACCTGTGGCTGCACACGCGTGTGGGCAAGGTGCTGCGCACGGTGCCGCGCGACAACGAGCAGGTCAACGAGTGCTGGCTGGCCGATCGCGACCGCTACAGTTGCGAAGGCCTGTACGCGGCCGATCGCGCGGTGAAACCGGCGATCAAGCGCGACGGCGAATGGGTTGGCGTGGAGTGGAACGAGGCACTGGCGTTCGTCCAGCAGAAACTGAAATCGTTCAAGGGCGAGGAGATCGGCGCGCTGGTGCATCCGGCGACCTCCTGCGAGGAAGGCGCGCTGCTGGCGCGCATCCTGCAGTCGCTCGGCAGCGCGAACCTTGATCACCGTCTGCGCGCGCTGGATCTGGCCGACAAGGCCGTCGCGGTGCCGTTCGAGCTGCCGCACGCGCGGCTCGAGCAGGCCAATGCCGCGCTGCTGATCGGTTGCGATCCGCGTCGCGAACTGCCGCTGCTGAATCACCGGTTGCGTCAGGCGACCAAGCGAGGCGCGAAGGTTTTCGCGATCAACCCCGCGCATTTCGATTTCAATTACGTACTGGCCGGCGAAACCGTGGTGCCACCGCAGCGCATGCTGGAATCGTTGCTGCTGCTCGCCAAGGCGATCGGCGTGCAGAGCGAAGACCGCAAGCTCGCCGATGCGCTCGCCGCGGCTCCCGATGAAGATCACGCGCGGGCGATGGCTGAGGCGCTGAAGAAGGGCCCGTCTTCGGTGCTGATCTTCGGCCTCGCTGCCGCGCAGCATCCGCAGGCATCGCTGCTGCGCGCACTGGCGCGCATGATCGCGCGCACGACTGGCATGGCGTTCAACGAAATTCCCGATGGCGCCAATGCGCTGGGCCTTGCACACACCGGCGTGCTGCCAGGCGAGGGCGGCCTGGACGCGCGCGCGATGCTGGAGCAGCCGCGCAAGGCTTACATTCTTTACGGCGCCGAGCCGCCGTACGACTTCGCCGATGGCGCGCAGGCCATGCGGGCGCTCGGTGCAGCCGAATGTGTCGTCGCGTTCTCCGCATTCGCGGGCGAGCGCCTGCGCGAAGTGGCGGACGTGATCCTGCCGATCGGCCTGACGCCGGAGACCGATGCGACACTGGTGAATCTCGACGGCCGTGTGCAGCCCTGCAGCGCCGGGGCGACGGTGCCGGGTGATGCGCGCGCGGGCTGGCGCGTGCTGCGCGCGTTGGGCGGCGCGTTGCAGGTTCCGGGCTTCGATTTCGTGGATGTGGCGCAGTTGCGCGCCGGCATGCTGCCCTCGCTTGCCAGCGAGCAACCCTCACCGCGCGGGGCCGCCGGGGACTGGGAGCCGTTCACCGCCAAGCTGCCGCAAGGTGTCCGCGTGCATGCCGAGCCGGGCGCGGCGCAGACGATGCCGGTATGGGAGCGCCATCCGATCGGTGTGCCGGGTGCGGATGTGCATGCGCCCCAGGCCGCGGGCAATGCGTTCGTCCGGCTCGCGACCGTGCCGATCTACCGGGTGGACGCGGTGGTGCGCCGTTCGCAGCCGCTGCAGGAGCATCCCCTGAATCATGCACCGGCGTTGCGGCTGAATCCGGAAGATGCCGCCGCGTTGAAACTGCGCGACGGCGAACCGGCGCGCGTGAACGGTGTGGCGTTACCGGTCGTGGTTGATGCCGGCGTGCCGCGCGGCTGTGCCTGGATCGAAGCGGGACACGACGCCACTGCGGAGCTGCCGCCGTATGGCTCCACGCTCACCATCGAGAAGGCGCCCGCCGCATGAACGACGCCCTGATTTTCGGCATCACGCTCGCGAAGATCCTGGTGATCGCGGTCCCGCTGATCATCGCGGTCGCGATGTACGTGTGGTGGGAGCGCAAGGTGATCGGCTGGATGCACGTGCGCATCGGGCCGAACAAGATCGGCCCGTTCGGCCTGCTGCAGGCCTTCGCCGACGTCTTCAAGCTGCTGCTGAAGGAAGTGATCGCGCCGACCAACGCCAACAAGACGCTGTATTTCCTGGCGCCCATGCTGGCGGTGATCCCCGCGTTCGCGGTGTGGTCTGTGATTCCGTTCAGCGATCACCTGGTGCTGGCGAACATCAACGCAGGCCTGTTGTTTCTGCTGGCTATGACGAGCCTGGGCGTGTACGGCATCATCCTCGCCGGCTGGTCGTCCAACTCACGATACGCGTTGCTCGGCGCGATGCGCTCGGCCGCGCAGGTGATTTCCTACGAGATCGCGATGGGCATGGCGCTGGTGTGCGTGCTGATCCTCGCCGGCAGCCTGAATCTCACCGATATCGTCAATGCGCAGGCCGGCCCGAAGGGCATCTTCGAGTGGTTCTGGTTGCCGCTGCTGCCGATGTTCCTGATCTATTACATCTCCGGCGTGGCGGAGACCAACCGAGCCCCGTTCGACGTGGCGGAAGGCGAGTCGGAGATCGTCGCCGGCTTCCACGTCGAGTATTCGGGCTCGGCGTTCGCGATCTTCTTCCTGGCCGAATACGCCAACATGATCCTGGTGTCGTTCCTGGCGCCGATCCTGTTCCTCGGCGGCTGGCTCAGTCCGTTCCCGCAGGCGTGGGGCGCGATCGGTGCACCGGGCTGGTGGTGGCTGATCATCAAGGCCTTCATCTTCGCCACAGCCTACCTGTGGTTGCGTGCGACCTTCCCGCGCTATCGCTACGACCAGATCATGCGACTGGGCTGGAAGGTGTTCATCCCGATCTCGATCCTGTGGATCTTCGCGGCGGGGCTGTTCAAGTACTTCAACATCGTCACGATCGGGCACTGACGCATGAAACGGATCACCAACTACTTCAAGAGCCTGCTCCTGCTGGAGCTGTTCGCGGGCTTGTGGCTGACACTGAAGTATCTGTTCAAGCCCAAGTACACGATGCACTTCCCGATGGAGAAGATCCCGCGCTCCAATCGCTTCCGCGGCCTGCACGCGCTGCGCCGTTATCCGAATGGCGAGGAACGCTGCATCGCGTGCAAGCTGTGCGAAGCGGTGTGCCCGGCGCTGGCGATCACGATCGATTCGGGTCCGCGCGCTTCCGATGGCACCCGTCGCACCACGCGCTACGACATTGACCTGTTCAAATGCATTTTCTGCGGTTTCTGCGAAGAGAGCTGCCCGGTGGATTCGATCGTGGAAACCGACATCCTCGAGTACCACTTCGAGCAGCGTGGGCAGAATGTGATTACCAAGCCGCAACTGCTGGCGATCGGCGACCGCTTCGAGCCGCGCATCGCGGCGGCGCGCGCGCAGGACGCGGCGTACAGGTGACGACAATGGCCGAATTGCACACTACCTTCCAGTTCGTCTGTTTCTGGGCCTTCGCCGTCGTCGCCGTGGCATCCGCGCTTGCGGTGATCACGCTGCGCAATTCCGTGCACGCGGTGCTTTCGCTCGTGCTCACCTTCTTCTCGACAGCTTGCATTTGGCTGCTGCTGCAGGCGGAATTCCTCGGAATAGCTCTCGTGGTCGTGTATGTCGGCGCGGTCATGGTGTTGTTCCTGTTCGTGGTGATGATGCTCGACCTGAAAATGGAGCCGCTGCGCGAGGGCTTCATCAGGTACCTGCCGGTCGGCATCGTGGTCGCCGGCGTCATGCTGGCGGAGATGCTGGGCATCATCGGCGTGCGTTCGATGGACGTGCTGCCGGGCCCGAATCCGGCCGGCGTGTCCAATACCGAGTGGCTGGGGCAGGCGCTGTTCACGCGCTTCCTGCTGCCGTTCGAGATCGCCGCGGTGATCCTGACCGTCGGTCTGGTTGCGGCGGTGGTGCTGGCGGCGCGCGAACGCACCGACAAGAAAGTCCAGAACCCTTCGCAGCAGGTAGCGGTGCGCGCCTCGCAGCGCGTGCGCATCGTGAAGATGCGCGCGGAGCCCGATGCGTCCACGCCCACAAGGGGCACGCCGCAATGATGATTCCTCTCGCTTACTACATCGTGTTCGGCACGGTGCTGTTCTGCATCGCGATTGCCGGCGTATTCATCAACCGCAAGAACGTGATCGTGCTGCTGATGTGCATCGAGCTGATGCTGCTTGCGGTGAACACCAATTTCGTCGCCTTCTCGCGCTTCATCGGCGACCCGGCCGGGCAGGTGTTCGTGTTCTTCATCCTGACCGTGGCGGCGGCCGAGTCGGCGATCGGGCTTGCGATCCTGGTGCTGCTGTTCCGCAACCGCGGCACGGTGAACGTGGCCGAGATTGATTCGCTCAAGGATTGATGATCGTGATAAGCGAAACCCTTCTGCTGGTCATCGTGCTGGCGCCCCTGGCGGGCTCGATCGTCGCCGGGTTGCTGCGCAACCGGATCGGTCGCGCCGGTGCCGCCGGAGCCACCATCCTGGGCGTAGGCGTAGCCTGCGCGCTGTCATGCGTCGTGCTGTACCAGCTGGTGTGGGGCGGGGCACAGCCGTTCAACCAGGACGTCTACACCTGGTTCACCGTCGGCAAGCTGTCGTTGCACATCGGGTTCCTGGTGGACCGCCTGACCGCGATGATGCTTGTCGTGGTCACCTTCGTTTCGCTGATGGTGCACATCTACACCATCGGCTACATGGCGGATGATCCGGGTTACCAGCGCTTCTTCAGCTACATCGCGCTGTTCACCTTCTCGATGCTGATGCTGGTGATGGCCAACAACTTCCTGCAGCTGTTCTTCGGCTGGGAAGCGGTGGGTCTGGTTTCCTACCTGCTGATCGGCTTCTGGTTCGAGCGCGATTCGGCCACTTTCGCTTCGCTCAAGGCATTCCTGGTCAACCGTGTCGGCGATTTCGGTTTCGTGCTCGGCATCCCCGCGGTGCTGTACGTCTTCGGCACGCTGGACTACGGCACGGTGTTCGCCAATGCCGGCACGCTGAAGGGCATGACCATCGAGATCGTCAGCGGGCACCCGTGGTCGATGGCCACGCTGATCTGCCTGCTGCTGTTCGTCGGCGCGATGGGCAAATCCGCGCAGGTGCCGCTGCACGTGTGGCTGCCCGATTCGATGGAAGGCCCCACCCCGATCTCCGCGCTGATCCACGCGGCGACCATGGTGACCGCCGGCATCTTCATGGTGGCGCGCATGTCGCCATTGTTTGAACTCTCGGATACCGCATTGTCCGTGGTGCTGGTGATCGGCGCGACCACGGCGCTCTTCACCGGCCTGATCGGCATCGTGCAGAACGACATCAAGCGGGTGATCGCGTACTCCACGCTTTCGCAGCTCGGCTACATGTGCGCTGCGCTCGGCGCATCGGCGTATGCCGCGGGCGTCTACCACCTGATGACGCATGCATTCTTCAAGGCACTGCTGTTCCTGGGCGCGGGTTCGGTGATCGTGGCCATGCACCACGAGCAGGACATGCGCCGCATGGGCGGGCTGCGCAAGCAGATGCCGATCACCTACATCACGATGTGGATCGGCTCGCTCGCACTGGCCGGATGCCCGGGTTTCGCCGGCTTCTTTTCCAAGGATGCGATCATCGAGGCGATCGGTGAATCGCACCGCACCGGCCACGTGTATGCATATGTGTGCGTGCTGGCCGGCGTGTTCGTGACCGCTCTGTACAGCTTCCGGCTGCTCTACATGACCTTCCATGGCGCGCCGCGCTACACCGTGGTCGGGCATGGCCACGGCCAGGTGCACGGCGGCACGCATGCCAAGACCACTTCGGACGATCCGCATCATGCGCACAACCCGGGCGAGCTGGAACATCCGCCCAGGGAATCGCCGTGGGTGATCACGGTGCCGCTGATCCTGCTGGCGATCCCTTCCTTCATGATCGGCTGGCCGACCATCCAGCCCATGCTGTACGGCGGCTGGTTCGGCTCGTCCATACACGTGGCTCAGGCCAACGACGTGCTGGCGGAACTGGCGCGCGAGTTCCCCGGCGTGGTCGGCATGTTCGCGCAGGGCTTCATCAGCCCGCCGTTCTGGATCGCGCTGGCCGGCTTCGCGGTCGCGACGTACGTCTATCTTTTCAATCCGAAAGTCGCCGATGCAGCCGAGCGGATGTTCCTGCCGGTTTACCGGGCGCTGGTGCGCAAGTACTGGTTCGACGAGTTGTATTACAACCTGTTCGCGCGCGGCGGCGTGAAGTTCGGCCGCGCGCTGTGGCGTGGCGGCGACGGCGCGCTGCTGGACGGCGTGGTGGTGAACGGTTCGGCCGCGTTCGTCGCGCGCACCGCGCAGATCGTGCGCCGCGTGCAATCCGGTTTTCTGTATCACTACGCCTTCGCGATGATCGTCGGATTGATCCTGCTGCTCGGCGGGTTTTGGTATTGGGGACTGCACTGATGCGCACGCCGAACGCCTGGGGAATCGCATGACCGGTTGGCCGTTGCTGAGCTTCATGATCTGGGTGCCGGTGCTGGGTGCCGTGCCGGTGCTTGCCTGCGGCAACGCGCGTCCGCGGCTTGCGCGCTGGCTGTCGCTGGCAGTGTCGCTGATCGCCTTCGGCCTGAGCCTGTGGATGCTGCCGAATTTCGAATTCGGCACCAGTGCGATGCAATTCCCGGAGCTGCATTCGTGGCTGCCGGCGATCCATTCCCAATACAAGCTGGGCGTGGACGGCATCTCGGTGGCGCTGATCATCCTCACCACCTTCACCACCGTGCTGGTGATCGGCGGCGCGTGGGAGGTGATCCGCGACAAGGTCCACCAGTACATGGCAGCGATGCTGGTGCTGGAGGGCATGCTGATCGGCATGTTCTGCGCGATGGACGCGCTGCTGTTCTACTTCTTCTTCGAAGCGATGCTGATCCCGATGTTCATCATCATCGGCATCTGGGGTGGCCCGCGCCGCGTGTATGCGACGCTGAAGTTCTTCATCTACACCTTCCTCGGCGCGATCTTCATGCTGGTCGCGCTGATCTACCTGTACCTGAAGGCCGGCACCTTCGACCTGCAGACGCTTTGGTCGTTGCCGCTCACCGCGGGCGAGCAGGCCTGGTTGTTCTTCGCCTTCCTGATCGCCTTCGCGGTGAAGATCCCGATGGTGCCGGTGCACACCTGGTTGCCCGACGCGCACGTGGAAGCGCCGACCGGCGGCTCGGTGATCCTGGCCGCGATCATGCTGAAGGTGGGCGGCTACGGTTTCATCCGCTTTTCGCTGCCGATCGTGCCGGATGCTTCCCAGCAGTTCGCCTGGCTGGTGATCGCGCTCTCGCTGCTGGCGATCATCTACATCGGCTATGTCGCGCTGGTGCAGGAGGACATGAAGAAGCTGATCGCGTACTCGTCCATCGCGCACATGGGCTTCGTCACGCTCGGTCTGTTCATCGTCTTCATGCTGGTGCGTGGCTTGCACGATCCGCAAACGGCGCAACTGGGCGTGCAGGGCGCGATGGTGCAGATGATCTCGCACGGCTTCGTCTCGGGCGCGATGTTCACCTGCATCGGCGTTATGTACGACCGCCTGCATACCCGCCTGATCAAGGATTACGGCGGCCTGGCGAAACAGATGCCGTGGTTCGCCGCTTTCGTCGTGCTGTTCGCGATGGCGAATTGCGGCCTGCCGGGCACCAGCGGCTTCGTCGGCGAGTTCATGGTGATCCTGGCAAGCTTCAAGGCCAATCCGTGGATCGCCCTGCTGGCTGCATTCACCCTGATCATCGGCGCGGCTTACACCCTGTGGCTTGTGAAGCGCGTGATTTTCGGAGACGTGCAGAACGAAGCCGTGCGCACCATGCCGGACATCAACCTGCGCGAGGCGGCCGTGCTCGGCGCGTTCGCGCTCGGTGTGCTGGTCCTGGGCGTGTGGCCGGGCCCGCTGACGCACCTGATGGATGCTTCGGTGTCACACCTGGTCACGCAAGCGTTCGCAACGAAGATTCACTAATCCGTTCGCCCGAAGGCATCGAAGGGCGAACATGGTCACGCAAACGTTCGTGGTTCGACACCTGGCCACGAACGGGATTGAAGGATCAGGTCAAGGATTCCGCAAATGTTCTCGATGAACGACCTGCTGGTCATGCTGCCGGAGCTCTACCTCACCGGCGCCGCCTGCCTGTTGCTGTTGGTGGACGCGTTCCTGAGCGACGAGCAGCGCGATGCGACGCATTGGATGGCGATCGTGGTTCTGCTGGTGGGCATCTATCTGGTGATCTTCGGCCAGCCCGCTGTCGCTGCGACCGCGTTCGATGGCATGTTCGTGCGCGACGCGATGGCCGAAATCCTCAAGGTTTTCGTGCTGGGTGCTACCGCGATCGTGTTCATCTCGTCGCGTCCGTACCTGCGCGACCGCGGACTGATGCGCGGGGAGTTCTACACGCTGATGCTGTTCGCGGTGCTCGGCCAGATGCTGCTGATCTCCGCCGGCAACCTGGTGTCGCTGTATCTCGGGCTGGAGTTGTACAGCCTCTCGGCTTACGCGCTGATCGCGTTCAATCGCGACTCGCAGCTGTCCTCCGAGGCGGCGATCAAGTATTTCGTGCTGAGCGCGCTCGCCTCCGGCCTGCTGCTGTACGGCATGTCCATGTTGTACGGGGCGACCGGAAGCCTGAGCCTGGCGACGATCCACAGCGCCGCCGCGACCACCAACCATCCCAACCTGCTTCGCTTCGGGCTGGTGTTCCTGGTGATTGGCATCGGCTTCAAGTTCGGCGCTGCGCCGTTCCACATGTGGATTCCGGACGTGTACGAAGGGGCGCCCACGCCGGTGGTCGCCTTCGTCAGTTCCGCGCCCAAGCTGGCCGCGTTCGCGATGGCGTTCCGGTTGCTTCAATCGGGCATGGGCAGCATGTCGCCGGACTGGCGGATCATGCTGGCGGCGATCGCCGTGCTGTCGCTCGCGATCGGCAATGTCGCCGCGATCGCGCAGAGCAACCTCAAGCGCATGCTCGGCTATTCGACGATCTCGCACATGGGCTTCCTGCTGCTCGGCCTCGCCGAAGGAAGCAACGCCGGTTACGCCGCGGCAATGTACTACGGCATCTGCTACGCGCTGATGTCCACCGCCTCGTTCGGCATCATCCTGCTGCTGGCGCGCAAGGGCTTCGAGTGCGAGATGATCGACGACCTCAAGGGACTGAATCGCCGCTCGCCGTGGTTCGCCGGCATGATGGCGCTCGCGATGTTCTCGCTCGCGGGCGTGCCGCCGCTGTTCGGCTTCTTCGCCAAGGTGCTGGTGCTCAAGGCCGCGATCGACGGGGGCATGCTGTGGCTGGCGATCGTCGCGATCGTGTTCTCCATCGTCGGCCTGTTCTATTACCTGCGCGTGGTCAAGGTGATGTACTTCGACGCGCCGCAGGAAGACGCACCGCCGCTGGAAGCGAAGCGTGACTTCTCGATGCGTTGGGTGCTCTCCGCCAATGCACTCGCGCTGCTGGCGCTGGGCTTCGGCTCCGGCCCGCTGCTGGACTGGTGCCAGAGGGCGTTCACGGGCTGATCGCCGGCACCCGGATTTTTCTCTTCCGGCTCCGTGAACTTCCTTCGTCATTCCGGGACCGCGCGTAACGCGGAACCTGGAATCTGTTTTTTTTGCCTGGCGGCACGATCAATTGTCATCCCGCCGACGGAGCTCTTGGCCGTGGGTGTCGTGCTTCGGTGGCGAAAACGGTGCACTTGGTGCGCGATACCCTCATCCGCCCTCCGGGCACCACGGAGCTCTCGGCCATGGACGGCGGTTCTCCCAGGCGGGAGAAGTGAAGAGAAGCGGGTCCCGCGCCCGAGGTGCGCGAACCGCAATCTTGCAAAAATTCACCCCGGCCGCTATATTTGCGGGCTCTGATGCGGGGTGGAGCAGTCTGGCAGCTCGTCGGGCTCATAACCCGAAGGTCGTAGGTTCAAATCCTACCCCCGCTACCAGATTCTTGCGGCAAGCGGCTTCGAGGTTGTGCTTGCCGGGCCCTCAAGGATGAGGGACGCCGGGTTCAGGATCAAAACCGGCGAACTACGGAATGGGCCTCTGGCCCATTTTTCGTTTGTGGCGGTCGAACAGGAGTGTCGCGATCGAATGGACGTACAAGCGCTCGCCGCAAGAATCGCACCGGCCCTGGAGGAACTGGGGCTGGAATGCCTCGGTATCGAATGGGTGCCGGGCCGCGGGGAAGGTTTGCTGCGCCTGTACATAGATCGTGACGGCGAGTCGGTGACGGTGGACGATTGCGAAGCCGCCAGCCGCGAGGTTTCCGCGCTGCTGGATGTCGAGGATCCGATCGCCGGGCATTACGTGCTGGAAGTCTCCTCGCCCGGACTCGACCGGCCACTGTTCAGCGCCGAACAGTTTGCGCGCTTCATCAACGATGAAGCGAAAGTCACGTTGAAGCTGCCGCGTGATGGAAGGCGCCGGTTGCGCGGCCGCATCGTCGCGGTGACCGGTGACCGCATCACGCTGGAAGTGGACGGCGCAGCGATGGACGTGCGCGAGGACGAGATCGAAAGCGCGCGGCTGGTGCCGGACTGGCAAGCGCTGGGCTACGAGCCCAAGCCCAAGCCGGGCAAGCCCCCGGGCAGCGCGAAGGGCAAGAAGCCCAAACGCAAGCATTGATGGATTGAAAAGTCATCGGCTTTGCGCATCAAAGGCCAGGCGGTGCTGCGCACCGGATGACGAAGAGGGTAGAGAGTCCGGCTGGCGCCGGGATGACGATTTCAAAAACCGAAGCGCGCAATGAGGGTCGCTTCGCTGGAGAGTAGAGATGAACCGTGATCTTCTGATGGTCGTGGACGCCGTGGCGAACGAGAAGGGCGTACCGCGCGAAGTGATCTTCGAGGCGATCGAAGCCGCGCTGGCGACCGCCGCCAAGAAGCGCTATCCCGGCGAGGAGCCGATGGTCCGCGTCAGCATCAACCGCGACAGCGGCGACTACGAGACCTTCCGCCGCTGGGAGGTGATCGCGGACGACGGAGAGATGGAATCACCGGACTTCCAGTTGCGCCTGATGGACGCCGAGGACGAGCGCCCGGGCGCGCAAGTCGGCGAATTCATCGAGCAGCAGATCGAGAACCCGGAATTCGGCCGCATTACCGCGCAGGCCGCCAAGCAGGTGATCGTGCAGCGCATCCGCGAGGCCGAACGCGCGCAGGTCGTGGACGCGTTCAAGGATCGCGTCGGCGAGCTGATCACGGGCGTGGTCAAGCGCGTCGAGCGCGGCAACATCTACCTTGACCTCGGCGGCAACGCGGAGGCATTCATCCCGCGCGACAAGTCCATTCCGCGCGAATCCACCCGCGTGGGCGATCGCGTTCGCGGCTATCTCTACGAGGTGCGCTCGGAAGTGCGCGGCCCGCAGTTGTTCGTCTCCCGCACCGCTCCGGAATTCATGATGGAGCTGTTCAAGATCGAGGTGCCGGAAGTCGGCCAGGGCCTGGTCGAGATCAAGGCCTGCGCGCGCGATGCCGGCGACCGCGCCAAGATAGCCGTGCTGGCACACGACAATCGCACCGACCCGATCGGCGCCTGCATCGGCATGCGCGGTTCGCGCGTGCAGGCGGTGTCGAACGAATTGAACGGCGAGCGCATCGACATCGTGCTGTGGAGCGATGCGCCCGCGCAATTCGTGATCAACGCGATGGCGCCGGCGGAAGTTCAGTCCATCATCGTGGACGAGGACAAGCACTCGATGGATATCGCCGTGGCCGAGGACAAGCTGTCGCAGGCCATCGGCCGCGGCGGCCAGAACGTGCGCCTGGCCAGCAAGCTGACCGGCTGGGATCTCAAGGTGATGACGCAGGACCAGGTCGCCGCCAAGAGCGAGGCCGAGCAGGAAGCCGCGCGGCAGTTGTTTATGGACAAGCTGGAAGTGGATCAGGAGATCGCCAACATCCTGGTGCAGGAAGGCTTCTCCACGGTCGAGGAAATCGCCTACGTGCCGACCGGCGAACTGCTGGCGGTCGAAGGCTTCGACGAAGACATCGTCGAGGAACTGCGTGCCCGCGCCAAGGATGCACTGCTGACAGAGGCCTTGGCGGTGGAAGAGGACCTCGACGAGCACAAGCCTTCCGATGCGCTGCTGGCGCTGGAAGGCATGGACGAGGAAACTGCCTACGCGCTGGCCGAGCGCGAGATCACCACGGTGGACGATCTCGCCGACCAGGCGGTGGACGACCTTATTGACATAGAGGGCATGGACGAGGAACGTGCGGCGGCGCTGATCATGGCCGCCCGCGCGCCGATGCTGGAAAGGATGCAGCAGGAATCCAGGTGAGCGATTGAAAGCTCGCGCTCGGCCCGATTCAATCGGAATGATGCGCGCCGGCGGCGGTGCTCGGCGGCTTTCGAGCCGAAGCAGAAAGCAGAGGCGAATTGAATGTCAGACGTAACCATCAAACAACTGGCGGGTGTGCTGGGCATGACGGAAGACAAGCTGCTGACGCAGCTTGCCGAAGCCGGCATGTCGTTCAAGAACCCCGACCAGGTCATCAGCAGCACCGAGAAGGTGAAGCTGCTCGGCTTCCTGCGCCGCACGCACGGCAAGCGCGACGAAGCGCGCGAGGAGCAAGCCTCGCCGCGCCAGATCACGCTGAAGCGCCGCAAGGTCAGCGAGATCACCGTTGGCGGCGGCCGCGGCGCGAATTCCAAGACGGTGAACGTCGAGGTTCGCGCCAAGCGCACCTACGTGAAGCGTAGCGTGATTGCCGAAGAAGCCAATGCCGATGCCGAGCGCGAGGAAGCGCGCCGCCTGTTGGCCGAGTCGCAGGAACAGCGCGAGCGCGAGGAAGCCGAGCGTGCCGAACAGGATCGTCGCCGGCAAGAAGAGCAGGCCAAATTGCAGGCCGTCGAGGAAGAGCGCCGTCGTGCAGAGGAAGAGCGCGCGCGTGCCGAAGCCGAAGCCCTGGCCCAGGCTGCGGCGGCCACCGCCGTCGAACCCGCGCGCGAAGCCGCAGCGCCCGCGGCGCGCCGCCATGAGGCGCCGAAACCTGCGCGTGCCAAGGAAGAGCCCGCGACGGCGCACAAGCACAAGCGTCACGGCTCGCATCGCATGCGCGACGAGGGTGACGAGGATGTCCTGAAGGCGCGTTATGTTGGCGGTGAGTTGCATCTCACCGATGCCGAGCGCGCGCGCCGCTCCACCCGCAAAAAGCCCAAGCAGAAGATCGATCTCTCGCAGCTGACCACGCAGCACGGCTTCTCCAGGCCGACCGCCCCGGTCACGCGTGAAATCGCAATCGGCGATTCGATCGTGGTCGCAGACCTCGCGCAGAAGATGGCGGTGAAGGGTTCCGATGTGGTGAAGGCCCTGTTCAAGATGGGCACGATGGTCACCATCAACCAGGTGATCGACCACGATACCGCCGCGCTGGTGGTCGAGGAACTCGGCCACACCGCCGTGCGCGCGGAAGAGAAGACCGCCGAGACCGCGCTGGCCGCGCACGCTGAAACCGCCGAGGGCGAGCGTTCGTCGCGTCCGCCGGTGGTGACCATCATGGGCCACGTGGACCACGGCAAGACCTCGCTGCTGGATTACATCCGCCGCACGAAAGTGGCCGCGGGCGAGGCCGGCGGCATCACCCAGCACATCGGTGCGTATCACGTGACCACGCCCAAGGGCGTGATCACCTTCCTCGACACGCCCGGCCATGCCGCGTTCACTTCGATGCGTGCGCGCGGCGCGCAGTCCACGGACATCGTGGTGCTGGTGGTGGCTGCCGACGACGGCGTGATGCCGCAGACCGTGGAGGCGGTGCAGCACGCGCGTGCTGCCAAGGTGCCGCTGATCGTCGCGGTCAACAAAATGGACAAACCCGAAGCCAATCCGGACAACGTGCGCCAAGGGCTGGTGCAGCATGAGGTCGTGCCGGAGGATTGGGGCGGAGATACGCAGTTCGTGCCGGTGTCGGCCAAGACCGGCGACGGCGTGGACGCATTGCTGGACGCGATCACGGTGCAGGCGGAAGTGATGGAACTCTCCGCCGTCGCCGAGGGCCGTGCTTCCGGCGTGGTGATCGAATCGAGCCTGGACAAGGGCCGCGGTCCGGTCGCGACGGTGCTTGTGCAATCGGGCGAACTGAAGCGCGGCGACTACGTCGTGTGCGGCGTCGAATACGGCCGCGTGCGCGCTCTGTTCGACGAAACCGGCGCGCAAGTGCAAGCGGCCGGTCCGTCCATTCCGGTGCAGATGCTCGGCCTTTCCGGCGTGCCGGAAGCGGGCGACGAATTCGTCGTCGTGGCCGACGAGCGCCTGGCCAAGGACGTGGTCTCCGAGCGCGAAGCCAAGCGCCGCGACCAGCGACTGGTCACCCGCACCAACACGCTCGAAGACGTGATGGCGATGATGGGCAAGGGCGAAGGCCAGCAGACGCTGAACCTCGTCATCAAGGCCGACGTGCAGGGTTCGGCGGAAGCACTCCGCCAATCGCTGACGGACATCGGCAACGATCTGGTCAAGGTCAACGTGATCGCCTCTGGTGTCGGCGGCATCACCGAATCCGATGCCACGCTGGCGGCGGCTTCGAAGGCGCTGATCATCGGCTTCAACGTGCGCGCCGATGCCTCCGCGCGCAAGGTGATCGAAGCCAACGGTCTGGACCTGCGCTACTTCTCGATCATCTACGACGTGATCGATCAGGTGAAGCAGGCCGCGACCGGTTTGCTCGGCACCGAAGTACGAGAGGACATCCTCGGCACCGCCGAGGTGCGCGACGTGTTCCGCTCGTCCAAGTTCGGGGCGATCGCCGGCTGCATGGTGATCGAGGGCGTGGTGCGCAGGCACAAGCCGATCCGCGTGCTGCGCGACAACATCGTGATCTTCGAGGGCGAACTCGAATCGCTGCGCCGCTTCAAGGAGAACGTGGACGAAGTGCGCAACGGCATGGAGTGCGGCATCGGCGTCAAGCAGTACAACGACGTCAAGCCGGGCGACAAGATCGAGTGCTTCGAGCGCGTCGAGGTTGCGAGGACGCTTTGACGCAGGAGTCTGCGCGGGCGATCAGAAAAAACATTGTCATTCCGGGGCCGTTCGCGACTTCGCGGGCGGAACCCGGAATCCAGTGACTTTGCTTTGAAGTTTGAACCAAAGACACTTGATTCCGGACCGCGGCTTCGCCGCGTCCGGAATCACGAAACATGGATACCCCCTGTTCAAGCATGCCCTCCCATTCCTTCCACCGCACCGATCGCGTCAATGCCGAGCTTCGCCGTGAGCTGGGCACGCTGGTGCACGCACTGGTACGCGATCACGCGCTGCCGCAGGCCAGCGTGTCGGACGTGGAGGTCACGCGCGACCTGGATGTGGCCACGGTGTGGGTCACGGCGTTGCAGCCGGAGCGTTCCGCCGAGGTGGTGAAGGCGTTGAAGGAGGCGGCCAAGGATCTGCGCCGCGAGCTCTCGCACACGATGCGCATGCGGCGCGTGCCGGAGCTGCGCTTCAAGTACGACGACTCGGTGGACAAGGGCGAACGCATCGAGTCGTTGTTGCGGAATGCGGAGCCGAAATCCGATTGATGATCGAGCGTCGCCAGTGCACGGGCATCCTGCTGCTCGACAAACCCGCAGGCATCACTTCCAATCGCGCCCTGCAGATCGCGAAGCGACTGTATCGCGCGGAAAAGGCCGGGCACACGGGCAGCCTCGATCCGCTGGCGACGGGCTTGCTGCCTATCTGCTTCGGAGAGGCGACCAAGATCGCCGGTTACCTGCTCGGTTCTCGCAAGGCCTATGAAGCGGAGTGCCGGCTCGGGATCACCACGGATACCGATGATGCAGAAGGCGCGGTGGTGCGCGAGCGCCAGGTCCCGATGCTGGATGATGAAGCGATCACGGTGCAGCTTGCGAGGCTCACCGGTCGCATTATCCAGGTCCCGCCGGTGTATTCGGCGCTGAAGCAGCAGGGCGTGGCGCTCTACAAGCGCGCGCGCCGCGGCGAGAACGTGACCGCGCCGCCCCGCGAAGTAGAGATCCATCGTTTCGATCTGATCGATCGCTCGGGCGATGAGCGCCTGCGGCTGCACGTCGAATGCGGGTCCGGTACTTACATCCGCGCGCTGGTGCGTGATCTCGGCGAAGCGCTCGGCTGCGGTGCGCACCTGGCCGCGCTTCGGCGGCTGTGGGTCGAGCCGTTCAGGCAGCCGTGCATGTTCACTCCGGTGCAGTTGGAAGACATTCAGGCGGAAAAGGGCACGGCAGGTCTGGATCAATGCCTTTTGCCGCTGGAAGCCGGGCTGGCCGACTGGCCGGTGCTGCCTGCGAGCCCGGCGGATCTGGATGCACTGGCGCACGGCCGGCGGATCTCCACGCAAGCCGCGCCTGGCCTCTATCGCACCCAATCGGCCGATGGCCGGTTGCTGGCACTCGTCGAGGCGGACGGCCGGGAGGCGCGGGTGTTGCGGGGGTTTTCCACGCCCGCGTGACCAACTTGTTGCCAAGCGTTTGTCCCGGTTAGAATATCCGGCTTCACAACGCTCCACTGTGGTTTTCATTCACCGCTGACTTCCACCACGGCGGCGGCTTGTGCAGCGGCATTTGAATGCGTTCATCCATGAACGCGAGATTGGAATGCAGCCATCTGGCCGCACTTTCGATCGAGAGTGCCTCTGGACAAGCCTCGCGCCGATTCATCAGGACGCAAAACCCATGTCGCTTTCCACCGAACAAACCAACCAGGTCATCGCGGATTTCCGCCGTGCGCCGACCGACACCGGTTCGCCGGAAGTGCAGATCGCACTGCTCTCCGCGCGCATCGAGCACCTCTCCCAGCACTTCGCAACACACAAGCAGGACCACCACTCGCGCCGCGGCCTGCTGAAGATGGTGAACCACCGCCGCCGCCTTTTGAATTACCTCAAGGCCAAGGACAGCGCGCGTTACCAGTCGTTGATCGGCAAGCTCGGCCTGAGGAGATAAGCCTCGTGGCCAAAATCACCAAGAAATTCCAATACGGCCAGCACGAAGTCACGCTGGAGACCGGCGAAATCGCCAAACAGGCTTCCGGCTCGGTGATGGTCAGCATGGACGGCACCGTGGTGCTGGTCACCGCGGTCGCTGCCGCCAAGCCACGCGAAGGGCAGGATTTCTTCCCGCTCACGGTGGACTATCAGGAAAAGTTCTACTCCGCGGGCCGCATCCCCGGCGGCTTCTTCAAGCGCGAAGGGCGCCCGACCGAGAAGGAAACCCTCACCTCGCGCCTGATCGATCGTCCGGTGCGCCCGCTGTTCCCTGAGGAATACAAGAACGAGGTGCAGGTCATCGCCACCGTTGTTTCCTTGAACCCGGAAGTGGACGGCGACATCCCCGCGATGATCGGCGCGTCCGCCGCGCTCTCTCTTGCGGGCATTCCCTTCAAGGGCCCGATCGGCGCCGCGCGCGTCGGTTACGTCAACGGCCAGTACGTGCTGAACCCGACCAAGGCGCAGCTGAAGGATTCCGCGCTGGACCTGGTCGTCGCCGGCACCGCCAACGCGGTGTTGATGGTCGAGTCCGAAGCCAAGCTGCTTTCCGAGGACGTGATGCTCGGCGCGGTGATGTTCGGGCATCGCGAGATGCAGAAGGTCATCAACACGATCAACGAGCTTACAGTCGAAGCCGGTACCAGGCCTTCGAGCTGGACCGCGCCTGCGCGCAACGAGGCAATGATCGCCGCGCTGAAGGAAGCCGTGGGCAACCGCCTCGTCGAAGCCTTCCAGATCCGCGACAAGCTGCAGCGCCGCGACGCGATCGCCGCGGTGAAGCAGGACGTCATGCAGTCGCTGGCCGGCCGCGCGGAAAACGAAGGCTGGAATGGCGCGGAGCTCGCCAAGGAATTCGGCGAACTGGAATACCGCACGTTGCGCGACGGCGTGCTGAAGACCAAGACCCGCATCGACGGCCGCGCGCTGGACACGGTGCGTCCGATCACCGCGCGCGTGGGCGTGCTGCCGCGTACGCACGGTTCGGCACTGTTCACCCGCGGCGAAACGCAGGCGCTGGTCACCGTGACGCTCGGCACCGCGCGCGATTCGCAGATCATCGACGCGCCGGAAGGCGAGTCGAAGGATACCTTCCTGTTCCATTACAACTTTCCGCCGTACTCGGTGGGCGAGTGTGGCCGCATGGCCGGCCCGAAGCGTCGTGAAATCGGCCACGGCCGCCTCGCGCGCCGTGGCGTGCAGGCGGTGAAGCCGTCCATGGAGCAATTCCCGTACGTGGTGCGCGTGGTTTCGGAAATCACCGAATCCAACGGTTCCTCGTCCATGGCGTCGGTGTGCGGCTCCTCGCTGGCGATGATGGACGCCGGCGTGCCGCTAACCGCGCCGGTCGCGGGCATCGCGATGGGCCTGGTGAAGGAAGGCGGCAACTTCGTCGTGCTGTCCGACATCTTGGGCGACGAGGATCATCTGGGCGACATGGACTTCAAGGTGGCCGGCACCGAAAACGGCGTGTCCGCGCTGCAGATGGACATCAAGATCGACGGCATCACCGAGGAGATCATGCGCACGGCGCTGGAGCAGGCCAAGCGCGGTCGCTTGCACATCCTCGGCGAGATGGCCAAGGCGCTCGGCGCGCCGCGCGGCGAGATGAGCGAGTACGCGCCGCGCCTGCTCACCATCAAGATCCATCCGGACAAGATCCGCGAGGTGATCGGCAAGGGCGGTGCGACCATCCGCTCGATCACCGAGGAAACCGGCACCACGATCGACATCAGCGATGACGGCACGGTGGTGATCGCCTCGGTCAACCGCGAAGCGGCGGACGCCGCCAAGAAGCGCATCGAGCAGATCGTCTCCGACGTCGAGCCCGGTCGCATCTACGAGGGCAAGGTCGCCAAGCTGATGGATTTCGGCGCATTCGTCACCATCCTGCCCGGCAAGGACGGCCTGGTACACGTGTCGCAGATTTCCAACGAGCGCGTCGAGAAGGTTTCCGACAAGCTGAAGGAAGGCGACATCGTCAAAGTCAAGGTGCTGGAAGTGGACAAGCAGGGCCGCATCCGCCTGTCCATGAAAGCCGTGGCCGAAGATGAAGCCAAGGCGGCTGGTGGAGCGGCGGCGTAGGCCAGCCTCTCTCGCCGGAGTGCTACCGAAAAGCGGGCCGTAAGGCCCGCTTTTTTTATTTGCCGTCCATGGCGAAGAGCTCCATGGCCGCAAGGCCCCTTTTTTTTTGTTTTTGCGGCACCCTTCGCGCTGAGCGTAGCTCGCGTGAGAGCGGAGTCGAAGCGCCCTTCGACTCCGGCCCTGCGGGTCTACGTTCAGGGTGAACGGTGACACTGGCTCCCCTTTCGTTCCGATCCAAAACGGCTAGACTCGCCCTGACGCCCTGACCCGGCGCCGGGAGGATGCGATGCAGCCGACCGATATCCACGATCCCGCCTACTTCCACAAGGTGGTGGATTGCCAGTGGGCGTGCCCGGCGCACACGCCGGTGCCGGAATACATCCGCCTGATCGCGGCCGGCCGCTACGACGACGCCTTCCTGGTCAACTGGGATTCCAATGTTTTCCCAGGCATTCTCGGCCGCACCTGCGACCGCCCTTGCGAGCCGGCCTGCCGCCGCGGGCGCGTCGAGGAAAGCAATGGAGAAAAACCCGAGCCCGTCGCGATCTGCCGGCTGAAACGTGTTGCAGCCGACAACAAGAGCGCCGACATCGGCTCGCGATTGCGCGCGCGCTTGCCGGAACGCGTTCCCGGCACCGATCGCTTCCGCATCGCCTGTGTCGGCGCCGGGCCGGCATCGCTGACGGTCGCGCGCGACCTCGCTCCGCTCGGCTACAAGGTCACCATTTTCGAAGCCGACGCGAAAGGCGGCGGCTTCATGCGCACGCAGGTGCCGCGTTTCCGCTTGCCGGAATCCGTGATCGACGAGGAAGTCGGCTACATCCTCGATCTGGGCGTGCTGTTCGTCGGCAATCGCCGCATCGAATCCCTGCGCCCGCTGCTGGAAGACTACGACGCGGTGTTCGTCGGCTGCGGCGCCCCACGCGGGCGCGACCTGGATATCCCGGGCCGACGGGAAGCCGCCGGAAAAATCCACATTGGCATCGATTGGCTGGCGTCCGTCTATTTCGGGCATGTCGCGAGCGTCGGCAAACGCGTGATCGTGCTCGGTGGCGGCAACACCGCGATGGATTGCTGCCGCAGTTCGCGGCGGCTGGGCGGTGATGACGTCAAGGTGATCGTGCGCTCCGGCTACGAGGAGATGAAGGCGAGCCCGTGGGAAAAAGAGGACGCCGAGCACGAAGGCGTGCAGATCCTGAACTGGCTCAATCCGAAAGCCTTCCTGCACGAAAACGGCAACTTGACCGGCATGAGCTTCACGCCGATGCGCGCGGAGTACGACGCGCGCGGCAAGCGCAAGCTGGTTCCGACCGGCGAGTCGGATGTCACGTTCGATTGCGACGAAGTGCTGATTGCGGTGGGGCAGGAGAACGCATTCCCGTGGGTCGAACGCGATCTCGGCATCGAATTCGACGAGTGGGACATGCCGAAGCTGGACAAGGTCACGATGCAGTCCACGCTGCCGAAGGTGTTCTTCGGCGGCGACGCGGCCTTCGGGCCCAAGAACATCATCTGGGCAGTGGAGCACGGCCACCAGGCCGCGATCTCCATCCATCGTTATCTGCAGAGCGAGGACGTACACGAGCGGCCACCGCCGATGGCGAACCTCATCTCGCAGAAGATGGGCATCCACGAATGGAGCTACGACAACGCGGTCTCGCCGGACCAACGTTATGTCGTGCCGTGGGCGCCGAAGGAGAAGACGCTCACCAATATCCGCCAGGAAGTGGAGATGGGTTTCGACGCGGAAACCGCGTGGAAGGAAACGCAGCGCTGCCTCAACTGCGACGTGCAGACCGTGTTCACCGAGAACGTCTGCATCGAGTGCGACGCCTGCGTGGACATCTGCCCGATGGATTGCATCAGCTTCACCGCCAATGGCGAGGAAGCAGACCTGCGTTCGCGCCTGAATGCGCCGGCGAAGAACGTGCAGCAGGACTTGTATGTGTCCGGCGCGCTGAAAACCGGTCGCGTGATGGTGAAGGACGAGGATGTGTGCCTGCACTGCGGCCTGTGCGCCGAGCGCTGTCCGACCGGCGCCTGGGACATGCGCAAGTTCCTGTTGCTGGAGGCCCACGCGGGATGCGGAGAGCGCGAAACCGGAAAGGTGGCGGCATGAAGTCGATCTCCGCCATCAACGACTTCGTCGTCAAGTTCGCCAACGTCAACGGCTCCGGGTCGGCTTCTGCCAACGAGCTGTTCGCCAAGTCCATCCTGCGCATGGGCGTTCCGGTCAGTCCGCGCAATATCTTCCCGTCCAACATCCAGGGCCTGCCGACCTGGTACGAAGTGCGCATTTCCGAACACGGTTGGCTTGGCCGGCGCGGCGGCACCGACCTGATGGTGGCGATGAATCCGCAGACATGGGATGCAGATGTCGCGGAGATCGAGCCTGGCGGTTACCTGTTTTACGACAACAGCAAGCCGCTGCCGAAATCGAAATTCCGCGATGACGTCAGTGTGATTGGCGTTCCGCTCACGCAGATCTGCAATGCCACCTACACCGACGCGCGCCAGCGGCAGCTGTTCAAGAACATCATGTATCTTGGCGTGCTCTCCGTGCTATTGGGCATCGAGCGCGAAGTCGTCGTGCAGCTCATCGGCGAGCAGTACAAGGGCAAGGAAGCACTGCTGAAGCCCAACGTGCACGCGCTGGACCTCGGCCGCGAGCATGCGGAGCAGAACCTGCAACCGCTCGGCCTGTGCGTGCAGCGGCGCGATGCGGTGGGCGACCGCATCTTCGTGGACGGCAACAGCGCGGCCGCGCTGGGCATGGTGTATGGCGGCGCGACCGTCTGCGCGTGGTACCCGATCACGCCATCATCGTCGTTGGCGGAAGCGTTCCAGAAATACTGCGCCAGACTTCGGGTGGACCCTGAAACGAAACAGCATCGCTACGCTATCGTGCAGGCCGAGGACGAGATCGCCTCGATCGGCATGGTGGTTGGCGCGGGCTGGAATGGCGCGCGTGCTTTCACCGCCACGTCGGGACCGGGCATTTCGCTGATGAACGAGTTCATCGGGCTGGCCTACTTCGCCGAGATCCCGGTGACGATCGTGGACGTGCAGCGCGGCGGACCGTCCACCGGCATGCCCACGCGCACGCAGCAATCCGACGTGCTGCTGTGCGCGCATGCCTCGCACGGCGACACCAACCACGTGCTGCTGTTCCCCGAAGACCCGCACGAGTGTTTCGAGTTCGCCGCGACCGCCCTGGACACGGCAGACCGCCTGCAGACACCGGTGTTCGTGATGAGCGATCTGGACATCGGCATGAACCAGCGGCTGTGCGCACCATTCCAATGGGACGATGCGCGCCGCTACGACCGCGGCAAGGTGCTCACCGCGGAGCAACTGGAGGCGGGCGTGCCCTTCGGCCGTTATCGCGACGTGGACAGCGACGGAATCCCGTATCGCACGTACCCCGGCACGCATCCCACGCGCGGCAGTTTCTTCACCCGCGGGACCAGCAAGAACGCGGACGCCAAGTACTCGGAAAAGGGCGAGGACTACGTCGAGAACATGCGTCGCCTGCAGCGCAAGTTCGAGACGGCGAAATCGCTGCTGCCGCAGCCGGTAATGCATGGTGCGCGAGCGAAGGCTGCGCACGGCGCGATCTACTTCGGCTCGACCTCGCCCGCAATGGCGGAAGCGCGCGCCATGCTGGACAATGATGGCCTGCACCTCGACACGCTGCGCGTGCGCGCCTATCCGTTCGCAGACACGATCAAGGATTTCGTGCTGGCGCACGAATCCGTATTCGTGGTCGAACAGAACCGCGACGCACAACTGCGCACGCTGCTGATCGAACAGTTCGCTCTCGATCCGGCGCGGCTGGTTCCCATCCTGCACTACGACGGCACGCCGATCACCGCGCGCTTCATCTCCACCACCATCGGCAAGCACATGCAGGCGGGGAACGTGCTGTCGTTGCGGGATGACAAGGTTGCATGAAATGACCTACCTCGCCAAACCCAAACTGCACCATCCGTCCCTGACCAGGAACCGTGTCGGCTATACGCGACGAGATTACGAAGGCGCGGTGTCGACGTTGTGCGCGGGCTGCGGACATGATTCGATCTCCGCGGCGATCATCCAGGCTTGCTGGGAGCTGGACATCGAGCCGCATCGCGTGGCGAAACTGTCTGGCATCGGCTGCAGCTCCAAGACGCCGACCTATTTCCTCTCCGCCTCGCATGGCTTCAATACCGTGCACGGGCGCATGCCATCCGTTCTCACCGGCGCCAATCTCGCCAATCGCGAGCTGCTTTATCTCGGCGTATCGGGCGACGGCGACAGCGCATCCATCGGCATCGGCCAGTTCGTGCACGCGATCCGTCGAGGCGTGGATATGGTCTACATCGTCGAGAACAACGGCGTGTACGGCCTGACCAAGGGCCAGTTCTCGGCGACTGCGGACCAGGGTTCCAAGTCCAAGAAGGGCGCGATCAACACCGATGCGCCGGTGGATATGGTCGGGCTTGCGTTGCAACTGGGCGCGAGTTTCGTTGCGCGCGGGTTCTCCGGCGACAAGGCGCAGCTTGTGCCGCTGCTGAAAGCCGCGATGACGCATAAGGGCGCGGCCTTCGTGGACGTGATCAGTCCGTGCGTGGCGTTCAACAACCATGCCGGCAGCACCAAATCCTACGAATACGTGCGCGAGCACAACCACGCATTGAACCGGCTGGATTTCGTTCCGGCCTGTGCGGAAATCACCGTGGATTACGCGCCCGGCGAAGTGACCGAGGTCCACCAGCACGACGGCAGCGTGTTGCGGCTTCGAAAGCTCCCGACCGGCTACGATTCCGGCGACCGCGTCGCTGCGATGAACTACCTGCATCGTTGCGAAGCGCGCGGCGAAGTCGTCACCGGGCTTCTATACGTGGATCCAGAGGCGCCCGACCTGCACGCGCACCTCGGTACCGCGCCGGTTGCGTTCAACACCTTGGGCGAGCGCGAGCTGTGCCCCGGCTCGGCAGCGCTGGAGAAGATCAATGCGGGATTGAGGTAGTACGGTCGCGAGCTAGCTCGCTCCTGCCAGCCCCTCCGGAGGAGCCGGCTTGCAGGCGGTTGCTTTGTTGCGACGCAACATAACGCCGGCTAGCATGCTGCAATCACTTTCGGAGCCTCCCATGGCCAAGAGCCAAGACAGCACGCGCGCCTTCAACGACTGGCAGGCAATGTCGCAGCGCTACTGGGACGCGTGGAACGACGCCACCCGCAAGGCGTTCGAGGGTGCGGCCGCGCCTGCAGCAGGCAATGCTGGCAGCGCGCCGTGGCAGCAAGGCCTGGAGCAGTGGTCGAAGTTGTTCGCGCAACAGCCTTCGCAAAACGAAGTCGTCGAACGCCTGCTCGCCGGTGCGAAATCCTACTTCGCATTGCTGCAATCGCTCGCCGCGAAGAGTGCAGGCGAAGCGGGCAAGCTGGATCCGCAAGCCTGGACCGACACGCTGCGGCAGGCTTTCAATTTCCCCGGCGCGGATGCGGCACTGTTCGACAACCCGCTGGCGCGTGCGCTGCGCGAGATCGCAGGGCAGGGCGCCAAGGGCTTCGAACAGATGATGGAAAACGTCGCGCCGGTCACGCAGGAACTGCGCGGCATGCTCGGTGTGCCGGCGTTCGGCTATCTGCGCGAGCATCAGGCGCACTACCAGAAGCTCGCGCAGGCGATGCTGGATTATCAGGAGCAGACCAATCGTTACAACGCGCTGATCGCGCGCGCCAGTCGGCGCGGCTTCGAGGTGTTCGAGGACAAGCTGGCCGAACGCGGCGAACCGGGCCGGCAGGTCGAATCGGTACGTGCGTTGTACGACCTGTGGGTGGATGCGGCGGAAGAAGCCTACGCGGAAGTCGCGTTGTCGCCCGAGTTCCGCGAAGTCTACGGCGCGCTGGTGAACGCGCAGATGCGCGTGCGCCAACACGTGCAGCAGGAAGTCGAGCGCGTCGCGACCGATCTCGGCATGCCAACGCGCACCGAAATCGACAGCATCGGCAAGCGGCTGCACGAGACGCGCCGCGAGTTGAAGCGCCAGGCCGAAGCCGCGCCGGATCTCGCCGCGGAAGTCGCGGCATTGCGCGCCGAAGTCGAGAAGCTGAAACGGACCTCGGGCGCGAAGAAGGCACCTGCGAAACGCGCCACCAAAGCGAGCAAAGGTTGATCGCCATGGAACCCATCAGAATCGATCCCACCCGCGCCCTGGACGAAGCGCTGCGCGCGCAGGGGAAACTCGCCGCCAGCGTGCGCACGCTGCGCGACGTCGAGGACGTGGATTACGGCGCGACCGAAAAGGAAGCGATCTACAGCGAGGACAAGGTCGTCGTCTATCGCTACAAAGGCAAAGGCAAGCCGACCGCGAGGGCTCCGATCCTGATCTGTTACGCGCTGGTCAACCGGCCCTATATGGTGGACCTGCAGGACGACCGCTCGCTGGTGAAGAACCTGCTGGCGCTGGGCGAGGACGTGTACCTGATCGACTGGGGCTATCCCGATGGCGCGGACCGTTGGGTGACGCTGGACGACTACATCAACGGCTACATCCGTCGTTGCGTGGATGCGGTGGCCAAGCACGCAGGCGTGAAGAAGATCAATCTGCTCGGCATCTGCCAAGGCGGCGCGTTCTCGTTGTGCTTCACCGCGTTGCACCAGGACAAGTTGCAGAACCTGATCACGATGGTCACGCCGGTGGATTTCCACACGCCCGACAATATGCTCTCGCACTGGACGCGCGGCCTGGATGTGGACCTGTTCGTGGACACGCTGGGCAATGTCCCGGCCGACCTGATGAACTGGTGCTACCTCACGTTGAAACCGGTGCGCCTGAACCAGCAGAAATACGTTGCGATGCTGGAAATCCTCGACAACAAGACGGAACTCGAAAACTTCCTGCGCATGGAGAAGTGGATCTTCGATTCGCCCGACCAGGCCGGCGAAGCCTTCCGCGAGTTCATCCGCGACTTCTATCAAGGCAACAAGCTGGTAAAGGGCGGCCTCGAGATCGGCGGCAGGCCGGTCAGCCTCAGTAACATCACGATCCCCGTGCTCAACATCTTCGCCGAGCAGGATCATCTGGTGCCGCCGTCCGCCTCGCGTCCGCTGGGCGAGTACGTCGGCACCAAGGATTACACCCAGCTCGCGTTCAAGGGCGGGCACATCGGCATCTACGTCTCGGGTCGTGCGCAGCGCGAGGTGCCGCCGGCGATTCACGGATGGTTGGCCGAAAGGACGAAGTGATGCGCTAGAGTGTCGTTGCAAGGAGAACGACATGAGCACCCGCCCACCGCTTCGCCGTTCCCGCCGCGATCGCATGATCGCCGGCGTCGTTGGCGGCCTCGCTGCCTACTTCGGCGTTGATTCCAGCCTGCTGCGCGTCGTCTACGTGCTGGTCTCGATCTTCTCCGCCGCGTTCCCGGGCGTGCTCGTCTACGTCATTCTCTGGCTTTTGGTGCCGCAGGAGGATTGATCCCTCCATTGAGGCTTGTTGAGCGCAAGCCTGCCCCTACAACGGCAAAGCAGCGTGTTAGGCTGGCATCGTCGAACCGGGAAGTTTGAAGTCGCAGCGATGCCGCAAGCAGCCGTGGAAAACAGGAGCGAGCGCGACACCATTCGCGCGGTGCAGTGGCGGGGCGACCACCTGCGATTGCTCGATCAGCGCAGGTTGCCGCACGAGGAAATCTGGCTGGATTGCCGCAGCGTCGATGATGTCGTGCAGTCGATTCGGGACCTGGTGGTGCGCGGCGCCCCGGCGATCGGCATTGCCGCCGCCTGGGGCATGGTGCTGGCTGCGCAGCGCGGCGATCCTCTGGAATTCGCGCTCGCGAACCTGCGCGCCGCCCGGCCCACCGCGGTGAACCTGATGTGGGCGCTGGACCGCATGCGCGCGCGTGTGCAAGCAGGTGCGGACGCGCAGGCACTCGCCGACGAAGCGCAGAAGATCCAGGACGAGGACCTTGCCGCCAATCGTCGCATGGGCGAGCTGGGCGCGGCGCTGATCGAGTCGGGCAGCGCGGTGCTGACCCACTGCAACACCGGGTCGCTGGCCACCGCGGGTTTCGGCACCGCGCTCGGCGTGATCCGTGCCGGCGTCGAGGCGGGCCGCATCGCTCGGGTATACGCCGGTGAAACCCGGCCCTGGCTGCAGGGCGCGCGGCTGACCATGTGGGAACTCACCCGCGATGGCATTCCGGCCACGCTGATCGCCGATTCCGCCGCAGCGCACCTGATGCGCGAGCACAAGCTGCAATGGGTGATCGTCGGTGCCGACCGCATCGCGGTGAACGGCGACACCGCCAACAAGATCGGTACCTACCAGCTCGCGATTTCCGCGAGGCACCATGGCGCGAAGTTCATGGTGGTCGCGCCGTCCTCGACCGTGGACATGAACACGCCTTCGGGCGAGGCGATCGAGATCGAGCTGCGCGACCCGGCCGAGCTGCTTTCGCACGCGGGGTCGCGCACCGTGGTGGAAGGTGCAAGCGCGTGGAACCCCGTGTTCGACGTCACGCCTGCAGAGTTGATTGACGCCATCGTAACCGAGCGCGGCGTAATCGAAAGACCCGATGCCGCTTCGATGCGGCGAATGTTCGCTGAAGGTGCCCGGTAATGTGGAGGCGCATCCCCAGGCAGCTCTTCTGGTTCGGTGTCGGAGGCGCGGTCGGCTTCGTGGTGGATGCCGGCATCGTGCAGCTGCTGGTCAGCAAGGCAGACGCGAATCCGTACATCGCGCGCCTGTTTTCGTTCCTGTGTGCGGCAACCGCCACCTGGCTGTTCAACCGCCGCTACACTTTTCCCGATCGCGGCGGTCACACCCTGTTCGGCGAATGGACGCGCTACATGACCGCGATGTCGTTCGGCTTCGCGCTCAATTACGCGACCTACGCCCTGGTTGTTTTCTACTCCTCCTTTGTGCACGCGTGGCCTTCGATCGCGGTGGCCGCGGGCTCGTTGCCGGGGTCGCTCGTCAACTTCACCGGCGCCCGTCAATGGGCCTTTCCGCGCCAACGTGATGCGGCAGTGGACGAGTCCTCCGAACCGTCCAAAAAGGCCGCCTAAATCCGCAGATTTGTTGGGTTTTTCCGCCCCGTGAAAAGGGTGGATGTGGTACACTTGTGCGTCCGGTCGGGCGGGATGCCCAACCCCCGAATCGAGCGGAAAAACCGGCTTGATCCGGCGCGAGCGAGTCCGGTCTCGTACCGGGCTCGCGACTCGAAAAAGTGCAGTGAAGCACTTTTCGGAATCACTGGTCTGACGCCTGCGAGCGTTGCGACGGCAGGCGTTTCACACGGGAAAATCACAGGAAAGAGTGTCCATGGCTGAACTTGCCAGCGAGATCATTCGCGTCAATATCGAGGACGAGATGCGCCAGAGCTACCTCGATTACGCCATGAGCGTGATCGTGGGGCGCGCGCTCCCGGACGTGCGCGACGGCCTGAAGCCGGTGCACCGCCGCGTGTTGTACGCGATGAACGAACTGGGCAATGCCTGGAACAAGCCGTACAAAAAATCGGCGCGCGTGGTCGGCGACGTCATCGGTAAGTACCACCCGCACGGCGACACCGCGGTGTACGACTCGATCGTGCGCATGGCGCAGCCGGTCTCGTTGCGCTACATGCTGATCGACGGGCAGGGCAACTTCGGTTCGGTGGACGGCGACAATGCCGCGGCCATGCGTTACACCGAGGTGCGCATGGCGCGGCTCACCCACGAGCTGCTCGCCGACATCGACAAGGAAACGGTCGACTTCGGTCCCAATTACGACGAGAGCGAGCACGAGCCGCTGGTGCTGCCCACGCGCGTGCCGAACCTGCTGATCAACGGTTCGGCCGGCATCGCGGTCGGCATGGCGACCAACATCCCGCCGCACAACCTCAACGAAGTCATCGATGCCACCATCGCGCTGATCGACGATCCGCAGATCGGCATCGACGGCCTGATGCAGCACATCCCGGGCCCGGATTTCCCGACCGCCGGCATCATCAATGGCGCGGCCGGCATCGTCGAAGCCTATCGCACCGGCCGCGGCCGCCTGCTGGTGCGCGCCAAGACCGAGATCGAGACCGAAGCCAATGGCCGCGAGACGATCATCGTCACCGAGATCCCGTACCAGGTGAACAAGGCGCGGCTGATCGAAAAGATCGCCGAGCTGGTCAAGGAAAAGAAGATCGAGGGCATCAGCGAGCTGCGCGACGAATCCGACAAGGACGGCATGCGCATCGTGATCGAACTGCGCCGCGACGCCATGGGCGACGTGGTGCTGAACAACCTGTTCCAGCAGACGCAGCTGCAGGTCACCTTCGGCATCAACATGGTCGCGCTGGTGGATGGCCAGCCGCGCCTGCTGAACCTCAAGGAAGTACTGGAAGCCTTCGTGCGCCACCGCCGCGAGGTGGTCACGCGGCGCACGATCTACGACCTGCGCAAGGCGCGCGCGCGCGCGCACGTGCTGGAAGGCCTCACCGTCGCGCTCGCCAACATCGACGAGATGATCGAGCTGATCAAGACCTCGGCCACGCCGCAGGTCGCGCGCGAACGCCTGCTGGAACGCAAGTGGGAGCCGGGTCTTGTGCGCGCGCTGCTGGCCGATTCCGGCGCGGCGATTTCACGGCCGGAGGATCTCGACCCCAGGGATGGCCTGCACGCGGACGGCTACCAGTTGTCCGAAACGCAGGCGAAGGAAATCCTGGAAATGCGCCTGCACCGCCTCACGGGGCTGGAGCAGGAGAAGCTCTCCGACGAATACCGCCAGTTGCTGGACACCATCCGCGGGCTGATCGCGATCCTGGAAGATCCGGACAAGCTGCTGTCGGTGATCCGCACGGAACTGGTCGAGATGAAAGAGGCTTATGGCGATGCGCGCCGGACGCTGATCCAGCGCACGCAGGAAGACCTCAACACGCTCGACCTGATCGCGGCCGAAGACGTGGTGGTCACGCTTTCGCATGCGGGTTACTGCAAGCGCCAGAGCCTCAGCCTGTATCGCGCACAGCGGCGCGGAGGCAAGGGCCGCATGGCGACCACGATCAAGGAAGAGGATTTCGTCGAGAAGCTGTGGATCGTCAACACGCACGACACCTTGCTCACCTTCACCAGCGCCGGCCGCGTGTACTGGCTCAACGTCTACCAGATCCCGGAAGCCGGCCCCGGCGCGCGCGGCAAGCCGATCGTGAACCTCTTGCCGCTGCAGGAAGGCGAAAAAGTGCAGGCGGTGCTGCCGGTGCGCGACTACGACGAAGGGCGGTTCGTGTTCTTCGCCACGCGCAACGGCACGGTCAAGAAGACGCCGCTTGTCGAATTCGAGTTCCAGCTGCAGAAAGGCAAGATCGCCATCAACCTCGACGAAGGCGACGGCCTGGTCGAAGCCGAGCTGACCGACGGCAAATGCGACATCCTGCTGTTCGCGTCCAGCGGCAAGGCCGCGCGCTTCGCCGGCGAGGAAGTGC
>JBQCHG010000004.1:0-19109 GCA_051954935.1 Rhodanobacteraceae bacterium | reverse complement strand
GATCAAGCCGCACAAGTTGCAGGTGCCTGTGAGCCAGCGCTCGGACGCGGTGATCGAGCCGATGCTGACCGACCAGTGGTTCGTGGATCTCACATCGGACAAGGGCCGCGCGGCGATCACGCAGCCGGCACTGGATGCCGTGCGCAACGGCGAGATCAAATTCGTGCCGGAGAACTGGACCACGACCTACACGCAGTGGCTGGACAACATCCAGGACTGGTGCATCAGCCGGCAGTTGTGGTGGGGGCACCGCATTCCCGCGTGGTACGACGAGGCGGGCAACATCTTCGTCGGCGAGGACGAAGCCGATGCACGCACGCATGCGAGCGTGCATCCGGTCGGCGCGTTGAAGCAGGACGAGGATGTGCTCGACACCTGGTTTTCCTCAGCGCTATGGCCGTTCTCCACGCTCGGCTGGCCTTCCGAAGAGCCGGTCAGGAACGAGCGCGGCGAAGTCGTCGCGAACTGGCAGAGCGACCAGGTCTTCCTGCCGAGTTCGGTGCTGGTCACCGGCTTCGACATCATCTTCTTCTGGGTCGCGCGCATGGTGATGGCGACCAAATACTTCACCGGTCGCGTGCCGTTCCGCGAGGTATACATCAACGCCATTGTGCGCGATGCCGAAGGCCAGAAGATGTCCAAGTCCAAGGGCAACACCCTGGATCCGCTGGACCTGATCGATGGAATCGAACTCGAAGCACTGGTGAAGAAATCCACGTCCTCGCTGCTGATCCCGCAGGTGCGCGAAAAAGTGGAGAAGCGCATCCGCAAGGATTATCCGGACGGCATCACCGCGATCGGCGCCGATGCGCTGCGCTTCACCTTCGCCGCGCTGGCGAGCTACAGCCGCACCATCAACTTCGACATCAAGCGCGCGGAAGGCTACAAGGCGTTCTGCAACAAGCTGTGGAACGCGGCGAGGTTCGTGTTGCTCAATGTTGAGGGCGGGGTCCGGGACTCGGGCCTCGGGATCCCGGAGAAGCCGGTCACCGAAGCCGAGCGCTGGATCCTCACCCGCCTGCATCGCACGCTCGCCGAAGTCGAACAGCACTTCGCGAGTTATCGCTTCGACCTGCTGGCACAGGCGCTGTACGAGTTCGTCTGGAACGAGTATTGCGACTGGTTCCTCGAGTTATCGAAGCCGGCCTTGAACGGTGACGATGCGAAGGCCGCGGCTTCCACCCGTCACACGCTGTTGCACGTGCTGGAAACCGTGCTGCGCGCACTGCATCCGGTCATTCCGTTCATCACCGAGGAAGTCTGGCAGGCACTGGCGCCGCAGCTCGGCCTGAAGGACGCGAGCATCATGCAGCGGCCGTATCCGCGTGCCGCGGAATTCACCACCGACGAAGCCGCCAGCGCGGAGATCGAATGGTTCAAGGCGGTGCTGACCGGCGTGCGCAAGATCCGCTCGGAAATGAACATCGCCCCGGGCAGGACGATCCCGCTGCTGCTGGCCGACGGCGGCGCTGGCGATCGTCGCCGCGCGGACAAGTTCGCTGCGCAGATCGCCTTTCTCGCGCGCAGCGAGTCGCCGCGCTGGCTGGACAAAGGTGAAGCCGAACCCGCGGCGGCGGCGGCCGTGGTCGGCACGCTGCGCGTGCTGATCCCGCTGGCCGGTCTGATTGACCTGGATGCCGAACGCGTACGCCTGAAGAAGGAGGTCGCGCGAATCGAGGGCGAGATCAGGAAATGCGAAGGCAAGCTCGGCAACGCCAACTTCGTCGCCAACGCACCAGCGGAGGTGGTCGCGCAGGAGCGCGCGCGACTCGCGGACTGGAACACGCAATTGGACGCGCTGCGCGAGCAGGCTTCGAAGCTGTCGTAGCATGCGCGACTTGGTCGCACCAGCTGCGCACCAATGTCACGAGTGGCGCGACAGCAATTCCATCGCCATCACGATCGCGTCCTCGCGGCCGCGGCGCGCGGGGTAGTAATTCGGCCGGCGGCCGATCTCGTTGAAACCGGCGTGCTCGTACATCGCTTGCGCGCGCGCATTGGATGGCCGCACTTCCAGGTACACGCGCTGCGCGCGGTGCATGCGTGCGAGATCCAACAGCCGCTGCAGGATGCGCCGGCCGTGACCCTGCTTCTGCTGTTTCGGCGAGACGCAGATGTTCAGCACGTGCGCCTCGCCTGCTCCGGTGGAGAGGATGCCGTAGCCGATGATCTCGCCGTCCGCCTGCAACACCCAGCATTTGTGGCCGGCGGTGAGGCAGTCGCGGAAGATCTGCGGCGACCACGGGAACTCGTAGGCGCTGGCCTCGACTGCCGCGACCTGCGCGACGTCGTGGCGCGTCATCGGGCGCCATTGCGGCAGGGAAGCGGCAGCCAGGGCGACCATCTCAACCCGCCGCCCCGGCCTCGCGCGCCAGTCGCTGCATCAGCCCCCACAGCCCGCGTTTGCGCGCGCGGTCCGCTTCAAGCGTGGCGAGCGCGTCCACGCGCAACACGCGTGCGGCTTCGATGCCTGCCGGCAGTTGTACTTCGCCGAACGCCAATACGCGCACGCGCGGATCATTCTCCGCATCCGCCTGCCGCACGCACTGCAAGCCGAGCGCGCTGATCGCCTCGGTGATCTTCGTGTAGAGCGTCGCCAATGCGGGCTGGTTGATTTCCGCCTGCGATCGCAGCAATGCGATGCGCCTGTCGGGCGTGACCGGCGCCGGAACAACGGTTGCTGCCGGTTTCGAAACGGATGTCGTTTCCTCAATCCCGGTGCGCGCACGCAGACGCATCGGCATTGCGCCCAGCGCTCGTAAAACCCGTGCGCGCGAAATGCTTGCCGTCCCTGCACTCATCCGCGGTTCACTCCTTCGGCGCCGATTGTCGCCGCTGCGCGCGCATGCGCCGGCGCGATGAACGGCTGCGCAGCCCCCACAGCGTCATCACGGGGCCCGACAACACGTACAGGCCGATGATGATCAACAGCACCGTCGCGGTGTCGAGCACCAGCGCCACGATGATCAGCACCGCCAGGATGATCCACACAAACGGCACGCGATCGTTGCGCGGCCAGGTCTTGAAACTGAAGTAGCGTACGCGGCTGACCATCAGCAATCCCGCGACCGCGGCCAGGATAGGCGTGAAGAAGCACAGCCACGCACCTTCGATCTGCGCCTCGCGCATCGTCCACACGAACGACATGCAAAGACCCGCGGCGGCGGGACTCGCCAGTCCCTGGAAATAGCGCTTGTCCGCGACGCCGACTTGCGTGTTGAAGCGCGCCAGCCGCAGCGCCGCGCAAGCCGCGTACAGGAATGCCGCGGCCCAGCCCAGCTTGCCCCAGAGCACGCCGTAATCGCGCAGGTATTGCAACGACCATGTGTAGAGCACCAGCGCCGGAGCGAGGCCGAAGCTGACCAGATCGGAAAGCGAGTCGTACTGCACGCCGAATTCGCTTTGCGTCTTGGTCAGGCGCGCCACGCGTCCATCCATTCCATCCAGCAATGCGGCGATGAACACCGCGATCGCCGCATCGGTGAAATATCCGCCAATCGCCGCGATGATCGCGTAGAAGCCGGCGAACATCGCGCCGGTCGTGAACAGATTGGGCAGGAGATAGATGCCGCGTCGTCGCAGCGGCGGGCGCGGGGGTTGCGGTGGCGGTGGAGGCGTAGGATCGTTCATGGGCTGGGTCTGCTCGGATCCAGACGTCTCGAATAGTGGCTCGGTTCGCAAGTCTAAATCATACCCGTGACCCAACGCGCTTGTTCCGCGGGCCATGTAGTGCTATCCAGTGCTCACCCAACCGCGCCTGACGCGCACCGGAGATCACCCATGCCGCGCCTGCCCGTTTTCGTGTTCGCTGCCGCCGCGCTCGCCCTTGCCGCATCCGCGGATGCGCAGGTCTATAAATGGAAGGACGCCAACGGGACGGTGCACTATTCCGATTCGGCGCCGAACAGCGGCGTCGATTATCAGAGAGTGAAGATCAACAGCAGTGCCGGGACATCCGTGGCCGCCACGGCCACAAGTACCGCGGCCGCTTCGAATGCAGGATCCGCGCAGGCCGCACCCCAGCCGGCTCCCGCATCCACGGCCAGAATTCCCGATACCGCCGCCAACCGCGCCAAGCTGTGCAGCGACCTGGATCGCAACATCGGCCTGCTCGACAGCGCCCAGCCGCTGACTTCCGGCGACGCGAATTCCCCGCAGCAGAACATGAGCGACGTGCAGCGCCGCCAGGAACTCAATACTGCGCGGGCGCAGAAAGAGCAGTACTGCAGCGGGGGCTGAGCCCGTTGCTTGCGCAATGGCCTGAATCGTCGAGAAGGCGCCAGCACGACATCCATGTCTTTTTTCCGCGCCGTCCAACGGCGCGGGTTACTTTCCTTCCGGAAAAAGTAACCAAAGCCATTGGCGCCGGGCATGACGGCGCCGAAGCTCGCTTCGACACGGCCATCCTGGCCTGCGACAAGGCCTGGCAAAGTCTCCCATCTCCCACGCCAAATCCCCGCTTTCGCTACAATCGCGGGTTCATTCCAAGCCCCCGCCAACATGCGCCTGTCCCGATTCCACCTCGCCACCACCCGCGAGGCCCCCTCCGATGCCGAGATCGCCAGTCACAAGCTGATGCTGCGCACCGGCATGATCCGCAAGCTCAGCTCCGGCATCTACACCTGGGCGCCGCTGGGGCTGCGCGTACTGCGCAAGGTTGAAGGCATCGTTCGCGAAGAAATGCAGCATGCCGGGGCGATCGAAATGACCATGCCCTGCGTGCAGCCGCGCGAACTATGGGAAGAATCCGGACGCTGGGGAAAATACGGTCCGACGCTTCTGAAAATGCGCGACCGCAAGGAGCAGGAATACTGCTTCGGCCCGACCCACGAGGAAATCATCTGCGATTTCGTGCGCAGCGAGATTTCCTCCTACAAGCAATTGCCGATCACGTTTTTCCAGATCCAGACCAAATTCCGCGATGAAATCCGCCCGCGTTTCGGCGTGATGCGCGCGCGCGAATTCCTGATGAAGGACGCCTACTCGTTTCACCTCGACGAACAATCCGTCGGCGAAACCTACGCCAAGATGTACGAAGCCTATTCGCGCATCTTCACCCGGCTCGGTCTGAAATTCCGCGCGGTGGCGGCGGATTCCGGCGCGATCGGCGGCGATGTTAGCCACGAATTCCAGGTGCTCGCCGACTCCGGCGAGGATGCGATCGCGTTTTCGAACGAGTCCGATTACGCGGCCAACGTGGAATTGGCGGAAGCCATCGCACCGGAGGCGACCCGTCCCGAACCTTCGCAGCCGCTGAAGCGCGTGGATACGCCCACGCAGAAGACGATCGAGGAAATCAGCGCATTCCTGAAGGTGCCCGCAACGCAGTGCGTGAAGACCCTGCTGGTGCGGGGCACGGAGGGCGTGGTTGCCCTCTGCCTGCGCGGCGACCACGAATTGAACGAGGTGAAGGCCTCGAAGCTGCCCGAGCTGGGTGGCGAATCGGTCCTGGCGTCCGAAGAACAGATCCTCGCCGCGACCGGCGCGCATGCGGGTTTCATCGGTCCGGTCGGCCTGCCCGAAGACGTGCCGGTGATCGTGGATCGCGCGGCCGCGGTACTCGCCGATTTCGTCTGCGGCGGCAACCGGGACGGCACGCATTACACCGGCGCCAACTGGTTCCGTGATGCACGCGTGACGCGCGTGGCCGACCTGCGCAAAGTCGTGGTGGGTGATCCCTCCCCGGACGGTCGCGGCGCCCTGTCGATCGCGCGGGGCATCGAGGTCGGGCACATCTTCCAGAACGGCTGCAAGTACACGCAGGCGATGAACGTCACCGTGCTGGATGCGAATGGCAAGTCGGTTACGCCTTACACCGGCTGCTATGGAATCGGCGTGTCGCGCATCGTCGCCGCCGCGATCGAACAGAACCACGACGAGCGCGGCATCGTCTGGCCCGAGCCCATGGCGCCTTGGCGCGTCGCAGTGTGCGTGATCAATCCGAAGAGCGATCCGAAAGTCGCGGAAGCGGCGGAAGCGCTCTATCGCGAATTGAACGAAGCCGGCGTCGAGACCGTGCTGGATGACCGCGGCCTGCGACCGGGGCCTATGTTTGCGGACATCGAGCTGATCGGCATTCCGCACCGGGTCGTGGTCAGCGAACGCGGGCTCGCGGCCGGCACTTTCGAATATCGCGGCCGCCGCGATGCCGACAGCCGGAACCTCGAAAAGCAGTCCCTCCTGGCCTTGTTCGAATAAAACCGCAAGGTTTTATTCCGGTGATTCCGGATTCCGCTCCGGATATCCCGCCATTTTGCGTGCTGCGGTTTTTTAGGCCAGAATGTCCGGACGCCGGTCCCGATTATTCGCATGTCCAGGCCGGCTTTTGCCACTGCCTAGTCCCGAGGAGTCCCCATGGCTATTGATCTGAAGTCGCTCAACGCCAATCAACTCGATGAGTTGATCCGCAAGGCCAATGCCCGCAAGGGTGATCTGGGCAAGGAACGCGCCGCCAAGGTTCGCGCCAAGGTGGACGCACTGATCAAGGCCGAGGGCTTCACCTTCGCCGACCTGTATGGCGGTCGCGGTGGACGCCGTGGCAAGCGCGGCAAGGTTGCACCGAAATACCGCAACCCGGCCAATGCGGCGGAAACCTGGTCCGGCCGCGGCAAGCGCCCGCGCTGGTTCAACGATGCGTTGAAAGCAGGCAAGAGTGAAAAGAGCCTGCTTATCAAATAAGACAAAAACGAGCTCCTGCAATTCATGAAAACGCCGGCTCAATGCCGGCGTTTTCATTGCCCATTACAAACTCCGCCTCGGCGCCACCAATAAGTCGCCGAACAGCAATCCCGCCACCAGGGCAATCAGAAGTGTCACCAGCAGGATGCCGGTCTGCATGCCCACGCCGACTTCATTGGTGAACAGAAAGGACATGCTGCGGAAACCCACGCTGCCGGGTACAAGCAGCAGGATGCCGGGTTCGCGCACCAGAGCTCCCGGACGGTGCGCAATGCGGGCGTACAGATTCGCCAGCGCCGCCAGGATCAATCCGCCGATGAACACGCCGAATGGCGCACCCAGCGCCGCCCCGCCGAAGTGCGTGGCGAGATACCCGACAACCACCGCGCCGATCACCAGCAGGTAATCGCGGCGCGCCGCCTGGAACAGCATCGCGAACGAAACCGCGCCGACCAGCAGCGCCGGCCACTGCGCCCATTCCGGCAACGGCGGCCAGGGATGGTGCATGGGCTTGATGTGCAGCACCGCGCAAACCTGGGCCGCGGCCACGGTGCCGAAAGTCAGCTTCAGCAAAGTCGCGATCGCACCTGCGACACGCGACACGCCGGAGACCAGGTGGGCGCTCGACAGCTCGCGCACGGCATTGGTCAACGTCATGCCCGGCACCAGGATGATCAATGCGGACAGCACCACCGACTTCACCGCCAGGGGCACGATCCAGGCGCTGATCGCGATGGTGATGAAGGTGACGAGCAACGCGGCGAGGGCTTCGCTCGCTGCGGCGAGCCGCGGCCGGCCGATGCCGGCGATCGTGAGCGCGCCGATCAGCAGGCCCAGCACGCCGGACACGATCACGTCCGGCCAGCCGGTGCTCAACAGCACCGCCACGCTCGCCGCCGCCAGGCCATAACTGCCGATGATCGCGTAGACACCCCGACGCGACAGCGGGCGCCCGAGTTCGCGCAACTGCTCCAGTCCGTCGCGCGGATGCAGGCTGCCGTCAATCACGCGGTCGGCGATCTCGTCGGCACGACACAGGCGCGCGAGGTTCACGTCGCCAGGCGACATCCGCAACACCTGCGTGAACTGCGCCAGGCCGTCGCCACCGCGCTCGCTGAAGGACAGCACCGTGGATGTTGGCGTGGACAGCGCCTCGCATTCGAAGCCCAGCCGCTGCGCGACCAGGCCGATCGCCTGCTCCAGCCGCGGCGCAGCGGCCCCGTATTGGTGCAGGCGGCGCGCCAGCTCGATCACGAAGCCGATCCGCGCACGCGTGACGGGGTCGTCCGTGTTCATGCGTTCGCGCGGGCGTTTAGTCGACAGCACGGACTTTCAATGCCGTGCCTTCGACACCGATCACTTCGACCGTCGATCCCGACGGCAAGTCAGGGCCTTCGACCAGCCACTGCCCATCCCCCACGCGGGCCTTGCCGCGGCCGTTGACGATGGGGGTTTCCAGCACGTAGCGCTGGCCGACCATGCGCGCTCCGCGGCGGTTGAGAAGCGCCGAATCCGCCGATGCTTCGCGTTCGAGGCGCGGACGCACGAACCGCCAGTACAGGATGCAACTGATGAACGCCAACACCACGAAACCGATCGCCTGCGGCAACACGCCGAGCGTCGGCAAGAACAGCGTGATCACCCCCATCACCGCCGCGCCGATGCCGATCCACAGCAGAAAGTAACCGGGAATCAGCACCTCGCCGGCGATCAGCACTAGCGCCAGCACCCACCATACGTAATGCAAGGGAAAATTCATCGCGGCGATCTCAGCCTTGCGTCACTGCCGGCGGGCGTGGCGCGTTGCGTTGCTCCGCCTGCCGCGAAACCGCTTCCTTCGCGATCTCGGCAATGCCGGCCAGTGAGCCTATGATGCCCGTGGCTTCCATCGGCAGCAGCAACATTTTCTGGTTGGGCGAATCGGCCATGGCCTTGAGCGCCTCGACGTACTTGCCGGCGACGAAATAGTTCAGCGCGTTGATGTCGCCGTGCTCGATGGCTTGCGAGACCACTTCGGTCGCCTTGGCTTCCGCGGCGGCGAGGCGCTCGCGCGCCTCCGCCTGGCGGAACGCGGCTTCCTTCTCGCCCTCGGCGGCCAGGATGACCGACTGCTTCTCGCCTTCGGCCTTCAGGATCGCGGCTTGGCGGAAGCCTTCCGCTTCAAGGATGTTCGCGCGCTTCTCGCGCTCGGCCTTCATCTGCCGTGCCATCGAATCCACGAGGTCCCGCGGTGGCTGGATGTCCTTCAATTCGACACGCGTGATCTTGATGCCCCAGGGGTGCGTGGCCTCGTCCGCGACCTTCAGCAGCCGCGCATTGATCTCGTCGCGCTTGGAAAGCGATTCATCCAGGTCCAGGGAGCCCAGCACCGTGCGGATATTGGTCATGATCAGGTTGGTGGTCGCCAGTTCCAGGTTTGCGACTTCATACGCCGCCTTGGCCGCGTCCAGCACCTGGTAGAACACGACGCCGTCCACCTTGACCACCGCGTTGTCCTTGGTGATCACGTCCTGCGAGGGGATCGCCAGCACCTGCTCCATCATGTTGATCTTGCGTCCGACCGCCTGGTAGATCGGGATCAGGAAATGCAGGCCCGGTTCGAGCGTGGCGGTGTATTTCCCGAAGGTTTCCACCGTCCATTCCCAGCCTTGCGGCACGATCCGTACCAGCTTGATCAGGACGATGATCGCGACGACTACGATGACTGCGGCAAGAATGGCGCCCATTGTTTTCCCCCGTTGCGTTTCCGGTTCGGGAGTATAAGCGGGAGACGAAGCCCTGTTCGTGCTGCTGCGCGCCGCGCAAAGGGACGAACGGAACGGACATCAGCTCTGCGGCAAGCTCAACGTCACCCTCAAACCGCCCTCTTCCCGGTTGGCCAGCGCGATGCGGCCGCCATGCGCTTCGACAATTTCGCGAGCGAGCGCCAGGCCCAGCCCGCTGCCACTGCGCTTGGTGGAATAGAATGGCAGCAACGCGTTCTCCAGTACCGCCCTGCTCATGCCGGAGCCGCGGTCGCGCACTTCGATGCACAGTTGCGGACCGAGCCGCCGCACTTCGAGCTCCACGTCTTGCTCGGCACTGCCAGCTTCGTGCGCGTTCTTGATCAGGTTCAGCAGCACGTGCTCGAGCTGCGCGGGATCGAAGCAGGCCTGCGCGGGCGGTATTCCGGCGATACGGAAATGCGCATGCAGCGCGAGCTTGCCCATGAACTCGGGCAAGTCCAGCACCTGCGGCCGCGGCGCCGGCAGTTTGGCGAACTCGGCGTAGCCGGCGATGAACCCATGGAGATGGCGCGCGCGCTCACCGATCGTGCCGAGCACCGCCAGCAGGCGCTCGCGATCGTCGCGCCGCACCAGCTCGGCGCCGGAATGCGCGAGCGACGTGATCGGCGCCAGCGAATTGTTCAACTCGTGGCTGATCGTGCGGATCACCTTCTTCCAGGTCGCCACTTCCTGTCGCGACAGCTCGCGCGTCATCCGCCGCACCAGATACAGCCGATGCGGCCGGCCCTGCAGGCGGAAACCGCGCTGCGCCAGATGGAAGATTTCCTCGCTGCCTTCCAGCTCCACGCCGAACAGGCGGTCACCCTCGGTCGCGAACGCCTCGCGCAGCGGCGCCGGCGCATCCTCCAGCAACTCCTGGAGATCCAGCCCCTGCGGATTACGGCCTTCGTTGAACAGATGTCGCGCCGCAATGTTGGCATAGACCACGTTGCGGTTCGGATCGGCCAACAGCAATGCCACCGGCGAGTTCTGCACCACGGTGTCCAGCAGCAGTTCGCGCTGGGTAAGGTGCTGGCGCTGCTCACGGAGGGTCGCGCCGAGCACGTTATGCATGCGGATCAGCGCGCCGAGTTCGTCGCGGCGATCGGTGTTGATGGAAATCGAGAAGTCGCCGTCGCGGTAACTGGCCACCGCGCCTTCGAGCGAGCGCAGCAGGCGCTTCAGGGGAGTGAGCGCGAGGTGCGCGATCCACGCGCACAACGGAATCAGCACGATCGCGGCCAGCAGCAGCCCGCCCACGGGATCGCGCAGCCAGGATGCGTCGACATCGAATCCGAATTGCGCCTGCACGCCGCGCACGATCTCCGGCAGCGGCCACACGGTGATGCCGAGATAGAGCAGCAGCGCGCCCAGCGCGGTGCCGCCGAGCAGCAGGGTCAGTCGGCCTTCGAGGGAGAGCAGGCGCATGGCGCGGATGTTATCCCGCCGTGGGGATCCCGTAACGCTCCATCCGCCGATACAACGCCTGGCGCGAAAGTCCCAGCGCCTGCGCGGCGCGACTGATGACGCCGTTGGCGTTGCGCAGGGCGGTTTCCACGGCCGCCTGCGAAGGCTCATCCAGATTACGTACGCCCGCCGACGCATTTTCGTGATGCGGCAGGTTCAACTGCGCCGGAACGATCGTTCCACTCTCGCCGGCCAGCAGGGTTGCACGCTCGATCGCGTTCTTCAGTTCGCGTACGTTCCCCGGCCATGCATACGCGAGCAGCGCCTCGCGCGCGGCATCACCCAGGACGGCGCGCCCGGCGATGAAATGCGCGGCCAGCGGCAGGATATCGTCGGCACGCTCGGCCAGCGGCGCCACGTTCACTTCGATCACGTTCAGGCGGTAATACAAATCCTCGCGGAAGGTGCCGGCGCGGATCATCGCCTTCAGGTCCGCATTGGTCGCGCTGATCACGCGCACCTTCACCTTGCGCGTGCGTCCGGAGCCCAGCCGCTCGAACTCGCCGGTTTCCAGCACGCGCAGCAGTTTCACCTGGCCGGGCAGCGGAAGCGTGCCGATCTCGTCCAGGAACAACGTGCCGCCATCGGCCAGTTCGAAGCGGCCCTCGCGGGCCCTGGTTGCGCCGGTGTAGGCACCGGCCTCGGCGCCGAACAGTTCCGCTTCCACCAGGTCGGACGGAAGTGCGCCACAGTTCACTGCAACGAACGCCTTGTCGCGCACCATCGAGTTGGCGTGCACGATCTGCGCGATGCGGTCCTTGCCCGCGCCATTGGGGCCGGTGATCAGTACGGGCACATCCGCGCGGCCGACGCGGCAGGCAAGTTCCACCGTGCGACTCATCGCATCGGACTCGAACACGATCCCGCACAGGTCGTACTGGCGTTCCAACTCCCCGCGGCGGCGCTGGCGTTCCATGCGCGCACGCGATGCCGCGCGCGAAGCTTCGCCCAGTTCCAGCATGTTCTCGACCGTGGTCAGCAGCTTGTTGTCGTCCCACGGCTTGGCGAGGTAATCGGCCGCGCCCGCCTTGACCAGTTCCACCGCGCTTTCCAGATGCGTCCACGCGGTCAGCAGGATCACGGGAAGATCCGGATGGCGCGCGCGGATCGCGCGAAAGAGATCTGCGCCCTCCTCGCCGGAGGTGGTGTCGGCGCTGAAGTTCATGTCCTGGATCACCACATCCACGTGCCCGCGCGCGAGCAGCGCCAGCCCCGCCTCCGGCGTATGCGCCACCAGTGCACGGATGTCGTGCAGCGAAAGCAGCAGCGACAGCGCCTCGCCGACCGCGGGGTTATCGTCGATGATCAGGACGGTACGCATGCGACTCCGATGCATGCGGGCTTGGATGCGCCAGCCCGCGAAAGGGTTGCCATTTTACCGGGGCGACGGCAAGGCCCTGAATGCACTGTCATCGGGCGTCCTGTCCGGCAAAGGTCTTTTCGGCGGGTGCGGTGTCGCCGGCTTCCTGCGCGTACGGCAACACGTCCTGCACGAGATGCACCAGGAAGCGGCCCGGCTGCTCCAGCATGATCATGTGCGCGGAGCCGGCGAAGATCACCATGCGCTTGGAAGGCGCCTGGAGCTTGTCGAACCATTGCACCGCCAGGTCGTGCGCGGTGGTGTAGTCATGCGCCCCGACGAACAGGACCACCGGGCAGCCGAACCGGGTGGTGTGATCGAAATCCACCGACAGCAGCGGATCCAGCAGGTGGTGCAACGAGAACAGGCTGCCCTTGTCTATCGCCTTCAGATCGCTTTCGCTGTAATCGGGCGACAGCTTCCACGCATCGGAGGGCGCCTGGAAATCCTTGCGGCCCCAGATCAGGCCGCCGTAATACATTTCCCAGGTGTCGCGGATGGTGATCTGGTGGAGGGTGATGCCGTTTTTGCCCGGATAAGGCGCGATGGATTCCAGCTCGTGCACCGCCTTGGCATTGCCGTGCGCCTTCGCTTCGCGCAGCGCGAACGCGTAACCGTCCTCCTCGTTCCGGCGCATGTTCACGATCTGGCCGACGCCGATGTAGGCGTAGAACCAGTCCGGGTGGCGCTGCGCGAGTTCGACGCCCAGCACGCTGCCCCACGAATGGCCCATCAGGAAGATCTTGTTCTTGTGGAAGCGCTTGCGCAGGTATTGCACGACCTGCGCGGCGTCATTGGTCATGCCGGCGATGGTCATGCCCGGCGCCATCTGCGCCTCGGTATTGGAGGCGTAGGTCTTGCCGGCGCCGCGCTGGTCCCATTCCACCACGGTGAAGTAGTCGTCCCACGGCGACTCGAAGGTCCAGGCCAGCGGCATGTCCGGCGAGGCCGGGCCGCCGTGCAACAGCAACAGGACCGGATTGCGCAAGTCGCGCCCGCGGATCGTCAGCCACTGGTCAATGCCGTTGATGCGCAACCTGACCTGCTCCTGGATGCCGTTGGACGAAACGATCTTCTGGTTGTCGGCGATGATGCCGGTGACCTGGTCGCGCGACATCCATTGCTTCGGTTTTTGCGCGGAAGAGGCCGCAGCGGGCGGCGTGCCGGCTTGCGCAACCCCAATCGCCAAGGCCGCCGCCGTGGTCAATGCGAGCCGCATGAAATTGCCCATGAGTTGTCCTGCCCTCGAAAAGCCGCGCATGCTCGCACTCAGGCGCACGGAAAGCCATGCGCCACAGTGAAACTACACCGTCCTCGTCGCCACCACCGGCGGCACCGCCGCGGCGCGCAGCGCCGGGCCGAGCACCGCGAGCTGGCCCAGGCACCACAACACCGCGGCGCCCACCGGCAGGTAGAAGAAGGGCAGCCGCGGCAATTCGTAATGCATCATCAGCAGCAGGTTGATCGCATACGCCAGGACCATGCCGAGCACGATGCCGAAGGTGACGATCAGGAAATTCTCGGTCTGGAAGTAGCGCAGGATGTCGCCGCGCGTCGCGCCCAGCGCGCGTCTCACGCCGATCTGCTTGCGTCGTTGCGCCACCCAGAAACTCGCGAGGCCCACGATGCCAAGCGCGGTCACGCCGAGCAACGCCACGATCACGCCGACCAGCAGGCCGGCCATCGCGCGGTCATTCTGGAAGAACGTCTGTCGCAGCTCGCGGAGCGTGTGGCTCTGGTCGGTGTCGAGCACCACGTCCGGGGCGATCTTCGACACGGCGAGCCGCGCATCGCGCATCACTCGATCGAGATCCTGTGGCCTGGCACGCACCAGGTAGCTGCCGGCCAGCAATCCGCCCGGTTGCGCGGGCACGAACACCGTCCACTCCGCGCCCTGCTGGCCCGTCTCGTTGTATTGCGTGACCGCGAGGTGGGCGACCACGCCGACCACGCGGAAATGGAATTTGCCGGACCAGAATTCCTTCCCCAGCGGATTCTGTCCGGGCCACAGCTTGTCCGCGAGCGCCTCGCTGACCAGCACCCGCGAGTCGAGCGGGGCGTAGCCTTGCAACGGCTGGTAATCGTCCGGGCCGGGAATCTGTCCGGCGACCACTCGCAGGCCGAGTGCCTTGATCGTGCCGGGCTCGCCTTCGTAGAACTGCACTACCGCTGCCGCCTTTTTGGTCTCCTGGTCCGTGGAGATGCCCGCTACGCCGTTCTGCGGGCCGAACGGCACCGAACTGATCACGTGGACCGACTGCACGCCCGGAATCGTCCCAAGGCCGGCGAGCATGCGCGCGTTGAGGTCGGTGGCTTCCTTCGCATCGAACCCGGTCACGTCGATGATGCCGAGCGAAGCCTCGTCCACGCCGCTGTGGATGCGCATCGCCGAAAGACGCTTCGCGACGAGGAAGCACGCATTGCACAGCACCGCGCAGGCCAGCGCTATTTCCAGCGCGATCAGAAGGGTCGCGAGGCGATGTTTGCGCAGGGAGGCGAGGATGGGGCGGATTTGCATGGTGCCTCTTCTCAATCGGTCCGGCTGTGGGCGTGTCTTGACCCGCATTGGCATGCAGCACAGCGATGACGGGCTGAAACCCTTCCTACAATGTCTTCAGTTGCAAGGCCGGCGCGATCCGGCTCGCGTGCAGCGCGGGCAGCGCGCCGGCGAGCAGGCTGGTCGCGATCGCCAGCACGAACGTGGTCGCGAACATCGTCAGGTTGAGGTGTGCCAGGTCGGCATACGGCACCGGCTCGCGCCGTACCATCCACAATCCGGCCAGCGTCAGCACCCAGCCGCCGAGACCTCCGATCAACCCGATCAGGCCGGCTTCGACGAGGCATTGCGCGAAAACCGCGCGACGCGATGCCCCCAGCGCGCGCCGCACACCGATCTCGCCGCTGCGTCGCAGGAACTTCGCCAGCAGCAGCCCGACCGTATTGAACAAGCAAATGGCGAGGAAGGCGAACGCCAGCCAGGCCTGCAACTTGACGTCACCCGGCACCACGCCGTTGAAGTCCAGCCACTGCATCAGCGTGCGCAGTCGCGTGTCGGTCTTGGCGAAGCGCCCCAGCGCCTTCTGTTCCCGCGCGTAGTGATCGAGGAATGCACGATACGCGGCGACCTCGTGCGCGTCGTCCAACTGCACCCACAGGCCGATCCACACGCACGGCGAATCCTGCAGGTGCCCGGGCGTCTTCGGCATGCCCCAGCAGGTGAACTGCTGGAAGTTGCCGTCGTTGATTTCCAGGCCCGTGTAGAAAGGCGTGAACACGTCCTCCGGCCTGGTATAGAAGCCTGCCGTATCCCCGTTGGCGAATCGCCCGGCGCGCACGTCGTAGAACAGTGGCGATGGCCGCCATGGCGCCAGCACGCCGACGATCCGCAGGTCGCTGTCCTTCAGCCGCAGCGTGCGCCCGACGCTGTTCTCGCCATGGAAGAGCCTGTCGTTGAGGTCGGACGAAATCACCACCACGCGCGCGTGCTTGTCATCGTCCTGCGCGCTCCAGCCCTGGCCATACTTGAACGGCACGTCGAACATCGGGAAGAAGTCCGACGTGGTGGACAGCATCTCGAGCATCAGCGGCGGCAGGTTCACTTCCGGCGCGCGCACCTTGACCTCGCTGTTGACGATCAGCGCCTGGCCATCGGCCCGATGCGCGCTCCACAGGTCCACGGCCGAACGGTAGTCGAGCACGTCCAGCGGTTCGCCGTGGGTAAAACCCGCCGGGCTGGCGTCCACCTGCGCGTAATAGACGCGCGCGCTCTTTCCCGGCAATGGATCGCCCGAGAGCAGATGCATGACGGTCAACGTGGTCATGCTCGCGCCGATGCCAACCGCGATCGCCAGCACCATCAGCGCGGTCAGCACCTTGTTGCGCCTGAGGCTGCGCAGGGCGAGGTTGAGGTAATACGCGAACATCCAGCTTCTCCATCCATCCGCGATCGGATCTCACGTCTCCCATCCAGGGACAAGTAGCGAGGGCTCCGAATGCACGCTCTCAACTTGGCGGAGAGTCGTGACCTCTCGTCTCGCCACTCATCCCCGAGCCCTCGCTTGTCACACCGTCCTGGTCGCCACCACCGGCGGCACGTTCGCCGCGCGCCGCGCCGGCGCGAACACCGCAGCCTGTCCGAGCGCCAGCACCACCGCAACGCCGGCCAAGACGTACAGCACCGGCATGCGCTCCATCTCGAAGCGGTGCATCAGCCAGAGGTTCAGGCCGACCGCGAGGATGATTCCGGCGATCGCGCCCACGCCCGCGATCAGCAGGTTCTCGGTCTGGAAGTAGCGCAAGATGTCCACTTTGCGTGCGCCCAGCGCACGCCGTACGCCGATCTGCTTGTGCCGCTGGCCCACCCAGAAGCTGGTCAGGCCGACGATGCCGGCGCCGGTGACGCCGAGCAGGATCAAGCAGATCACGCCCATCAGGATGGCCATGCCGCGATCGGCGCGGTAGGCGTGATTGCGCAGCTCGGCGAAGGACTTGATCCAGCCGCCGCCATCGCCTTCGTCCTCGTTGATCACCCGCATCGGGTTGACCGCGAACAGTGCGTCATGGGCTTCCTTCATCGCGGCATCCAGCCGCCCGGGCTTGGCGCGAATCGCGTAACGCGAAAAATTGGCGTCGAGGCGGGTCGGGATCAGCACCGAATTCCAGACGAAGTCGTTGGCCCAGGTCTCCACGCTCGGCACCTGCATGCGCTCGACCACGCCGATGATCGTGCTCGGCGTGCTGCGGTCCAGGTAAACCGACTTCCCGACCGCGTCGCCTTTCGGGAACAGCTTGTCGGCCAGCGCCTTGGTCACGATGATCAGCGGCGGTTTGTTCTGGCCGCGCGCGCCCATGTGGTTCACGTCCGCCGCGGTGAAATTGCGGCCCGCGATCAGGTGCAGGCCCAGCGTCTTGATCGCCTGCTCGTCGCTGAAGTAATAGGCCGCGTGCGCGGTCGAATGTTCCTGCGCCGGCTTCAGCCCGATGCCGCCGGTCCAGCTCGAGTTGATCAGCGGCAGCGAATTGATCGCGATCGCCGATTCCACATCCGGAAGGTTGCGCAAGGTCTGCACGTCGGTGCGCAGCATCGCATCCAGCTTGTCGATGGAAGCCGCGTCGTCGCCGGTGGGTGCGCCGACCCACATCTGGGTGAGCATGAACAGGTTGTTCTCGTCCATGCCGGTTGGCCGGTCGATGCGCTGGATGCGCTGGCCGATGATGAAGATCGCGTTGCACACGATCGCCAGCGTCAGCGCGATCTGCAGCGCGATCAGCACCACACCGGCTTTGTGTTTGCGCAGCGCCGCGAGAATGGGATGGAGGGTCATGTCATGTCCTCAATGTTCGTTCTGCATGCAGGAGCGCACCTGTGCGCGATCCTTGGCCTTAATTCCTGTTGCGCGCAGGCGCGCTCCTACATTCAATTCGATTTCAACTGCCACGCCGGCTGCACGCTCGACGCGCGGTAGGTCGGGTACAGCGCCGCCAGCACCGCCGCCAGCACGGCGACGATCAACGTCGTCAGCAGCAGCGAGAGGTCCACTCGCGCGAGGTCCGCGATAACCTTGGGCATCACCAGGCCGACGCTCGCCACGCCGACGCCGGTCAGCAGGATGCCGAGCACGCCGCCGGCCAGCCCGATCATTCCGCCCTCGGTGAGGAACTGCGCATAGATCGCCGAACGCGGCGCACCGAGTGCGCGGCGCACGCCGATCTCGCCGCTGCGGCGCAGGAACTTCGCGAGCAGCAGGCCGGCGGTGTTGACCAGGCACACAATCAGCAATCCAAGCGCCACCAGCAGCGAGACGCGCGTATCGCTCGGCACCACGTGTTCGTAATCGAGCCAGCTCATCAGGTCGCGCAGGCGCACGTTCGGCGCCCACTGTGGATGGCGCTGCCGCGCAAAGCCCTGCAGGTAGTCCTTGTAGCGCTGCGCCGCGGCCGCGTTGTCCAGTTGCGCCATGTAGGCGATCCAGATGCAGCTCGAATGCTGCAGGCCGACGAATCCCGATTCCTTGGGCATCTCGTCGCAATTGGTGTTGCCGTCGTTGGGCATGTTCGCGGCGATCGCGGTATTGAACGGCAGCAGCAGGTCGTCGCCGTCCATGTAGAAGCCGCCGGTGTTGACGATGTCGTAGAACATCGGCTGCGGATGCCAGGCCTTGAGCACGCCGACCACGCGGTAATCGCGACCCTCGATGTTCAGTGTCTTGCCGACGCTGTTGCCGCCGCCGAATACCTTGTTGTTGAGCTTGTGGCTGATCACCACGACTTCCGCGCGATGTTCGTCGTCGGCTGCGCTCCAGCCGCTGCCGTATTCGAATGGCGCGTCCACCATCGGGAAGAATTCGCTGAACACCGCGTGCCCGCCGGTGTTGATCGGGTGCGTGCCCGGGCGCGTTGGCACCACCGACGGCGTGATCATGTACATCGCCGATTGCAGGTCCGCGCGGTGATCGTGCATCAACGCCACCGCGTCGTTGTAGGTCAGTGCGTCCGCCGGCTCGCCGTAATGCGGATCGGTGGGATCCTTGCCCCGCGCGGACGGACCCCACGCGTCGATCTGGGGCACGTACAGCTTGGCCGACTTCCACGGAATCGGATCGCCCGAGACCGCGCGGAACACCGACCAGGTGGTCATGGATGCGGCCACGCCGAAACCGATCGTCAGGATCATCAGCGCGGTAAGGCCCTTGCTGCGTTTCAGGCTGCGCAGGGCGAGATCGAGGTAGTAGCGGAACATGGTGTTCGGGCCTTCCTTAATTTTCGAATCGCTGATGCATCACCAGCGGGATTGGGATGGGTGGTGGGGGCGCTCCGATCTGGTATTGACGCTCATCCAT
>JBQCHG010000003.1:0-22129 GCA_051954935.1 Rhodanobacteraceae bacterium | reverse complement strand
CAGCAGCGCGGCGCGGCGATCATCAAGGCGCGCGGCGCATCGTCGGCCGCTTCGGCCGCGTCCGCGGCGATCGATCACATGCGTTCGTGGGCGCTGGGCACCGCCGAGGGCGACTGGGTTTCGATGGCGGTACCGTCGGATGGCAGTTACGGCATCGCGCCAGGCGTGATCTACGGGTATCCCGTCACCTGCAAGAACGGCAAATACGAGGTCGTGCTGAAGCTCGATATCAATGAGTTCTCGCGCGAGCGCATGGACGCTACCGACAAGGAACTGCGCGAGGAGCGCGCCGCGATCGAGCACCTGCTGGGCGGTTAAGCCCGCAGACCATGGGCAAGACCAATTTGCCGGCGCTGGCCGCCAGCCTGCCAACGGCTTGGCGCTCGAAAGTGGGCGGACAGGCCGCGGGGGCGAATTTCAAGGTGGTCCGCATGGATGGTTCCGGCTATCCAGACGAGGCCCATGATTTCGACGAAGCCCTGCTCGTTCTGGACGGCCGGATGAACCTGCGCTTCGGCGATCGCACCGTCGAAGTCGCCGGCGGCGAGGTGTATATCGTTCCGGCCGGCACTCCGCATTCAGTCGCGCCCGGCAGTCACGGCACGCTGGTCATCATCGACCGCGACGCCTGATCGAGCGCGAGCCTGGCGCGGGAGGGCCGTCTGCGGTCGCCCTATTTGCATTCCTGATCGATCCGCCGTGCATGCGCGCTGGGCTGGATCCGCTTCCCGAAACGGCGTGCGTACACCTGGGTCGCCTCCGCGCCGAGGAACAGGATGAGCGAAGTGTAGTAAACCCAGACCACGATCAGGATCAGCGAGCCTGCCGCGCCCGCCGAGCTGTAGCGAAGGTGGGCGAGATACACGCCCAGGCCATATTTGCCGATGGTGAACAGCACGCCGGTGATTACCGCGCCGATCACGGTGTCGCGCCAGTCGATCTTCGCGTCGGGCACGAACTTGAACAGAAGCACGACGACACCGGTGATGATCAGGAACGACACCAGTGCGTAGATCACCCGCAGCGCGATGCCGGCACCGGGAAAATATTGGTTCGCTGGCGCCTGCGCGCCGGCGATAGCCGCGCTGATCGCCATCGTGACCAGCAGGATGAAAGCCAGTGCCAGCACGATGGCCAGCGCCAGCAGCCGCGAACCGAGCAGGTTCATGATCACGTTCTTGCGCGGTACTGCCTCGACGTTCCAGATCCGGTTCAAGGAAACTTGCAGCTGCCCGAATACCGAGATCGCGCCGAGCACCAGGACGGCAGTGCCGATAACGGTCGAGACCACGCTTGCGTGGTGGTCATTGGCGGTGGTCAGCAGCGATTGCACGACCTTGGCTTCCTGTGGACCCATCTCCGATCTGATGTAGCCGAACAGTTGCCCCTGTGCGGCTTGTTCGCCGAACACCAGCCCCGCCAGGCCGGTCAGCAGCAACAGCAGCGGCGCCATGGACAAGAGCGTGTAGTAGCTCAACGCGGCGGCGAGCTGGAACGGATTGTCCTTCAGGAATTCGGTGAGGACCGTTTTCGCCATCGTCCAGACGGTGCGGGGGAGGGCTCGATCGTCCATGGCCCGATGCTCCCGGACAGCGCGTGAACGGCATGCCACGAGTGCGCCGGAGCACTCACCACTTGCGGCCGGTCTGGATGAGGCGCGACGGGCCTTGCCGATCGGCTAAAATGGGCGCTTTGCCGGAGGCAGCATGAGCGATACGCACTCTCCCGGGGCACGCTTTCGCGCCGCGCTCGCCGTCGAGAAACCTCTGCAGGTGATCGGCGCGATCAACGCCAATCACGCACTGTTGGCGAAGCGCGCCGGTTATCGCGCGATCTATCTGTCGGGCGGCGGCGTAGCCGCGGGTTCGCTGGGCCTGCCCGATCTCGGCATCAACACACTGGACGACGTGCTGACCGATTGCCGGCGCATTACCGACGTCTGCGACCTGCCGCTGCTGGTGGACATCGATACGGGTTTCGGACCCAGTGCCTTCAACATCGCGCGCACGGTGAAGTCCCTGATCAAGGCCGGCGCCGCGGCGTGCCATATCGAGGATCAGGTCGGTGCCAAGCGCTGCGGCCATCGCCCCGGCAAGGAGATCGTTTCCGCGCAGGAAATGGCCGATCGCGTGAAGGCCGCGGCGGATGCGAAGACCGATCCGGAATTCTTCCTGATCGCGCGCACCGATGCGATCGCATCCGAGGGCGTGGACGCGGCGATCGAGCGCGCGCGGAAGTGCGTGGAGGCCGGCGCGGACGGCATCTTCGCGGAAGCCGCGAATGATCTCGCCACCTTCAAGCGCTTCGTGGATGCGGTGAAGGCGCCGGTGCTGGCCAACATCACCGAGTTCGGCAAGACGCCGCTGTTCACCGTGGACGAACTGCGCGGCGCGGGCGTTGCGATCGTGCTGTACCCGCTCTCTGCGTTCCGCGCGATGAACAGGGCTGCCGAAAAGGTGTACGAGACCATCCGTCGCGAGGGCACGCAGAAGAACGTGCTGGACACGATGCAGACCCGGGAGGAGCTCTACGAGCGCATCGGTTATCACGACTACGAGCGCCGTCTGGACGAGCTCTTCGCGGGTGGCAAGAAGGGCTGACGCGCATGACGGAATTGCCGCCGGTACCCGAAGGCTCTCCGTCCACCCCTGCGCGCCAGCGCAATTGGGATGCGCTCTCGGCGGTGATCGCGTCACTGATCGGCCTGCTGGCGTTGTGTGTTTCCGGCTACACCGCGTACATCCAGCGTCAGCAGGTGCGAGCGCAGGTTTGGCCGTGGCTGTTCGCCGGCAATGACGATGATCGGCAATCGATCGTGGTGGCCAATAAAGGCGTGGGCCCCGCGATCGTGCAGAGTGCGCAAATGCTGGTGGACGGAAAGCCGCAACCGGACTGGAAACATGTGCTGGACGCCTTGAACGTGCCACCGCATCAGTTCGCCCAGGCGACGCTCAATCCCAACGTGCTGTCGCCCGGGGAAGAAGTGCAAGTCCTCAGGTTCCTGGACAAGGGCGACTACCAGCGTTTCAAGGTGGCGGCGACCGACCACCTCACGACGAACATATGCTTTTGCTCGACGCTGCGCGAATGCTGGATGTACAGCGACCAGCATCTGGTTGGCTACAAGGCCATCGCGCAATTGGTGAAACCGATCGGACAATGTCCGAAGCTGAAATCCGCCGAAGTGTTCAACAACTGAACGCGAGATTCCTGCCGCCGGACACGGTGCGAGAAAGATTTGACTGGAGGAAACAATGAACGACAACGCTGCACAGATCCTTCCCAAGGCCAAGAAATCCGTGGCGCTGTCAGGCGTGGCGGCCGGCAATACCGCGCTGTGCACGGTCGGGCGCAGCGGCAACGATCTTCACTATCGCGGCTACGACATCCACGACCTCGCCACCAAGGCGACTTTCGAGGAAGTCGCGCACCTGCTGGTGCACGAGGTGCTGCCGACCTGGTCGGAACTCAACGCGTATCGCGCGAAGCTGAAACGCCTGCGCGGGCTGCCGCAGTCGGTGAAGGCGGCGCTGGAACTGCTGCCCGCGGCCACGCACCCGATGGACGTGATGCGCACCGGTTGTTCGGTGCTCGGCACCGTGCTGCCGGAAAAGGACGAACACCACGTCACCGGCGCGCGCGACATCGCCGACCGGCTGATGACGAGCTTCGGCTCGATGCTGCTGTACTGGTATCACTTCTCGCACAACGGGCGCCGCATCGAGACCGAAACCGACGATGACACCATCGCGGCGCATTTCCTGCACCTGTTGCACGGGAAGAAGCCGAGCGACAGCCACGCCAATGCGCTGGACAAGTCGCTGATCCTCTATGCCGAGCACGAGTTCAATGCCAGCACGTTCACCGCGCGCGTGATCGCGGGAACAGGCTCCGACATGTATTCGGCGATCACCGGGGCGATCGGCGCGCTGCGCGGGCCCAAGCACGGCGGCGCCAACGAGGTGGCCATGGAAATCATCGCGCGCTACCGCTCGGCCGATGACGCCGAGAGGGACATCCGCCAGCGCGTGGCCAACAAGGAGATCGTGATCGGCTTCGGCCACCCGGTCTACACGATCGGCGACCCGCGCAATCCGATCATCAAGGAGATCTCGCGCAAGCTCTGCAACGAGGGCGGCAACCCGCGCCTGTTCGAGGTGTCGGAGCGGATCGAGAACGTCATGATGGAACTGAAGAAGATGTTCCCGAACCTCGACTGGTACAGCGCATCCGCTTATCACATGATGGGCGTGCCGACCGCCATGTTCACGCCGCTGTTCGTGATCGCGCGCACTTCGGGCTGGAGCGCGCATGTGATCGAACAACGCCAGGACGGCAAGATCATCCGCCCGAGCGCGAATTACACCGGGCCGGAAGATCGGTCGTACGTCGGCATCGAGAAGCGCTGAGCATCGGGACCGGGACCAGGCGAAAAGAGAAGTCGTCATTCCGCGGCCATTTTCCGATTTCGGAAAATGGAACCCGGAAGCTGCTTCCCTGCCCGGAGCCAATGCAGATTCCGGGTTCGGCCCTGCGAGTCGCCCCGGAATGGCGGCATTGTTGATGGTCGCCCGGTACAACCAGCAACCGACAACTAGTTCTGATCCACTCCTTCGTCCTTCAGCACCTTCTGGACGCCCTTGTCGGCGCGCATGCGTTGTTCGAACGCCTCGAGGTTGTGGAAGCCCGAGAGGTCCACGTTCATGGCCTTGGCCCAGCGCAGGGTGATGAACAGGTACGGATCGGCAATGGAACGCGTGCCGGCCAGCCAGTCGCGTCCGGAGAGTTGCGCGTCGAGGCGTTCGTAGTAGCCGCGCAGCTTCCTGCGCGCAGCCTCCTTCGCTTTTTCGGCTGCTTGCTCACCGAGATAATTCGCGGCGCCGAACAGGGGATGGAAAGCCGGATGCACGTCGGCGTTCAACATTCCCAGCCAGCGGTTCACTTCGGCGCGTGACTTGGGTGTGCCATCGCCGCCGAGTTTGCTCGCGGGAAACTTGTCGGCGAGGTAATTGAGGATTGCCGAGTTCTGCGTCAGGACCCAGTCGCCGTCTTCGAACACCGGCACTGCGCCTGCGGGATTGAGCTTTTTGAATTCCGGCGTTGCGCGCTGTTCGCGGCTGACGATCTGCGCGGCGTAGGGCTGGCCGATCCATTCCAGCACGATGTGATCGGCCATCGAGCACGCGCCGGGCGAGGTGTAGAGCTTCATCGTGATCTCCTGCTCGGGTGTAGTTCAAGCCGAGGGCACCATGTTGTTCCCCCGCGGCTCAATGAAACCTGTACCCGTTGGCCGGATCGGTTTGCGACAGCGAATGGGTCGGAGCTCGCGCTACAAGGTCGTCGCCACCTGCGTGGCCTGCGCGATCGCCCGCTTGGCGTCCAGTTCCGCCGCGACATCAGCGCCGCCGATCACGTACGTCGTCACACCCAATGCGACCAGTTCGTCTGCGAGCGTGCGATGGGATTCCTGGCCGGCGCAGATCACCACGTTGTCCACTTCCAGCACGCGCGATTCGCCGTCCACGCGGATGTGCAGGGCGGCGCCCTCGATCCTCTCGTAGCTGACGCCGCCGAGCATCTTGACGCCTTTTGCCTTCAACGTGGCGCGATGCACCCAGCCGGTGGTCCTGTTTAGCCGCTTGCCCGGCCTGCCCGGCGTGCGCTGCAGCAGCCAGATCTCGCGCGGCGAGGCCTCGACGCGGGGCACGGCCAGACCACCACGTTGCGAAAGCGTCATGTCCACACCCCATTCGCGCGTCCAGCGCGCGATGTCGGTGGTGGGCGAGGGCGCCGGCTGGCCCAGGTATTCCGCAACGTCGAAGCCGATGCCGCCGGCACCGATGATCGCCACGCGTCGGCCGATCTCCACCTTCCCGGAAACCACGTCCGCGTAGCCGTGCACCATCGGGTGATCCTGTCCGGGAATGCGCGGATTGCGAGGCGTGACGCCTGTCGCCACGAGCACCGCGTCGAAGCCTTGCGCGTGCAAGGCCGGGGCATCCGCACTTTTGTCCAGGTGCAGCTCGACGCCGAGCTCGCGCAGACGATGTGAGAAGTAGCGCAGCGTCTCCGCGAACTCTTCCTTGCCGGGGATTCGCTTGGCGAGATTGAACTGGCCGCCGATTTCGTTCGCCTGCTCGTACAGGGTGACCTCATGGCCGCGTTCCGCCAGCGTGCACGCCGCCGCGAGTCCGGCTGGCCCCGCGCCGATCACCGCAAAACGCCTCTTCTGTGTCGACGGGGCAACCACCAGTTCGGTTTCGAAACATGCGCGCGGATTCACCAGGCACGAGGCGCGCCGGTTCTCGAAGACGTGATCGAGGCAGGCCTGATTGCAGGCGATGCAGGTGTTGATGCGTTCCGGGGCGCCGACCCGCGCCTTGTTCACCCAGTCCGGATCGGCGAGCAGCGGGCGCGCCATCGAGATCATGTCCGCGTCGCCCCGCGCGAGCACGGCTTCCGCCACTTCCGGCATGTTGATGCGGTTGGTGGTGATCAGTGGAATGTGCACCTCGGCTCTCATGCGCCGTGTGACCCACGCGAACGCGGCACGCGGGACAGAGGTCACGATCGTCGGCACGCGCGCCTCGTGCCAGCCGATACCGGTGTTGATCAGCGTCGCGCCGGCCGCCTCCACGGCTTTCGCCAGCGCGACGATTTCCTCCCAGCTCTGGCCGCGCTCAACCAAATCGAGCATGGAAAGCCGGTAGATGATGATGAAGTCGCGCCCGACAGCCTCGCGCGTGCGACGCACGATTTCTGCCGGAAGCCGCATACGGTTTTCCAGCGATCCGCCGTAGCGGTCCTCGCGCCGGTTGGTGCGGGCCGTGAGGAACTCGTTGAGCAGGTAGCCTTCCGAGCCCATGATCTCGATGCCGTCGTAGCCGGCCTCGCGCGCGAGCTGCGCACTGCGTACGAATGCTCTGGTGGTGCGCTCGATGCCGCGCGCACTGAGCGCCCGTGGGGTGAAGCGGGTAATCGGGGATTTGACGTTCGACGGCGCGACGGAGAACGGATGCACCGCGTAGCGCCCCGCGTGCAGGATCTGCATGCAGATGCGCCCGCCCTCGGCGTGCACGGCAGCGGTGACCTTGCGATGCCTCGGCACGTGCCATGGCATGGACATCCGCCCCGCGAACGGCGAGAGCCAGCCCTCGATGTTCGGCGCGAGGCCGCCGGTGACCATCAGCCCCACGCCGCCGCGCGCGCGCGTGGCGAAGTACGCGGCGAGCTTGCCGTAGTCGCGCGCGCGATCTTCCAGCCCGGTGTGCATCGAGCCCATCAGCACGCGATTGGGTAGGGTGACGAAGCCCAGGTCGAGCGGAGCGAACAGGTGCGGGTAGGGCGCCATCGCCAATGCTGCAGTCAAACGGGCGTTTGAGGATGCCCTCGCGCCGAGCATCCCGCAAGCGCATGCGCCTATGCCGTGATTCCCGCCCGCTTGCGTCGCTGCGTCCACCAGCCGAGCGCCACGATGCCGAGCACGAACACGGCGATCACGGCGTAATCCAGGGCCATGTGGGCATCGAACCAATCGTCCACCAGATCGTCCTCCGTCACCATGCGGGCGGCGGTCCATGCGATCGCAGCGGCGCCGAGGTAAATGATCGCCGGCCAGCGCGCGAGCAGCTTCAGGATCAGGGTCGAGCCCCACACCACCAGCGGAACGCTGATCAACAATCCGATGATCACCAGGCCCAGGTGGCCCTTGGACGCACCGGCGATCGCCAGCACGTTGTCCAGCCCCATCAGCGCGTCAGCGATGACGATCGTGAACATCGCGCTCCAGAAGCCGGAGGCGGTGCGCACATGATGCTTGTCCTCGCTGTGTTGCAGCAGCCGCCACGCGATTGGCAGAAGGACCAGACCGCCGACCAGCATCAGGCCGGGGATCTTCAAAAGCCACAGCACGCCGGCGGTCATGGCGATACGCACCACGATCGCGCCGAATGTGCCCCAGAAGATTGCGCGCATCTGCAGGCGATGCGGCAGGTTGCGCGCGGCCAGCGCGATCACGATCGCGTTGTCGCCGGCGAGCACCAGATCGATCAGGATGATCGAAGCCAAGCCCGACCAGAAGGCCGGATCGGAAACCGAGGCAAACGGGTGGGTGAGGTAATTCATCGGTGGCCCATGTTGCGTGCGGGAACAGTCCGCGAACGCGCACCCCCGCACGTTGCGGGTGGCGTTCGCGGAAGTCTCGCCCGCGGGCCTTTTGCGCAGGGGCGCGCAAGGACCGCGCGGCGACCGGAACGCATGCGCGTTCGTGTTGACGATCGCCGCAAAGGATCGGATCGAGTTCCGACCCCGAGCTACTCCCTTCCGGGTACGCGCCATTCTCGTCAGCGCACGGCTGCCAAGTCAAGATGCCGTGATGATCTGGCACAATAAACGGTTTGCCTTGCCAGGAATTGCCCGCCATGAGCCACGACATCCGTTCCGCGCAGCGCCCGAATCCCGACCAGCCGTTGGTGGATATCGCCGATTACGTCACAGGCTACGAAATCGAATCGGAAGAGGCGTTCCGCACCGCGCGCTACATGCTGATGGACTCACTCGGCTGTGCGATGTTGGCGATGAAGTTCCCGCAGTGCGTCAAGCACATCGCGCCGGTCGTGCCGGGCGCCACGCTGGAAGGCGGGGCGCGGGTGCCGGGCACTTCATTGCAGCTGGATCCGGCGCAGGCGGCATTCTGCATCGGCACGCAAATCCGCTGGCTTGATTTCAACGACACCTGGCTGGCCGCCGAGTGGGGCCATCCTTCCGACAACCTCGGTACGGTTCTGGCGCTCGCCGACTATCTGGGCAGGCGTGGCGAATCCATCACGGTGCGCGACGTGCTGGGATGGGCCGTCAAGGCGCACGAAATCCAGGGCTGCTACGCACTGAAGAATTCGTTCAACCGTGTCGGCCTGGATCACGTGATCCTGGTGCGACTGGCTTCCACCGCGGTGGCAACCGCGATGCTGGGAGGCGATCGCGAGCAGGTGATCAACGCGGTGTCCAACAGCTGGATCGACGGCGGTGCGCTGCGCACCTACAGGCATGCCCCGAACACCGGCCCGCGCAAGAGCTGGGCCGCCGGCGATGCCTGCCGGCGCGCAGTGATCCATGCCTTGAATGCGGTCGAGAAGGACGAAACCGGCTATCCATCCGCGCTGAGCGCGCCGACATGGGGCTTCTACGACGTCGCATTCCGTGGCAAGCCGTTCGAGTTCGAACGGCCGTTCGGCAGCTACGTGATGGAAAACGTGCTCTTCAAGATTTCCTATCCGGCCGAATTCCACGCGCAGACTGCGGTGGAGTGCGCGATGAGGCTGCACGCCGGGGTGAAGGATCGCCTGGACCAGATCGAGCGCATCGAGATCGAAACCCAGGAAGCTGGCGCACGCATCATCGACAAGACCGGGCCGCTGGCCAACTACGCTGATCGCGACCACTGCATCCAGTACATGGTCGCAGTGCCGTTGATCTTCGGCCGCCTGAGCGCCGAGGATTACACCGACGCGGTCGCTGCCGATCCGCGCATCGATGCCCTGCGCGAGAAAATGGTGGTGATCGAGAACCCGCAATTCACCCGCGATTATTTCGATCCTGAAAAACGTTACATCGGCAATTCCGTGCAGGTGTTTTTCAAGGACGGTACGCCGAGCGAAAAAATTTCCATTGATTATCCGATCGGCCATCGCAAACGCCGCGCGGAGGGCATTCCGGTACTGGAGGCTAAATTCGAAAAAGCATTGTCCGGGCATTTCGCCCCGGAACAGGTCCGCAGGATCCTGAATGCCTGTGCCCGGACGGAAGCGATGGAAGCCATGCAGGTAGCGGATTTCCTTGGTCTTTTCACGCCCTGAGCACGCGACTGACTTGACCGTGAACGGGTTTTAACCCTCTGGCGTCAATTGTTTGTTTTTTGCTAAACTGCGCCTGCCTCAGCGGAGTCCGGGGTATTCAGCGCCGGAACCGCTAGCCCTGCGTAGCAAGGTGTACGCGTTTTGTTTGCGTTCCACCGGAGGTGGTGGGGGCGCAGAGAAACAACAAAAGGAGACTCCGATGAAACGTAAAGGCTTGTGCGCACTGATTGCGCTGGTCTTGGGAAGTGCCGGCGCCGTGAGCGTTGCTCATGCCCAGGACACCGGCATGCAAGGTTCCATGGAAGCGAATACCGGCTATAGCAGCTGGTACATCGTTCCGCGGATTGGTGTGGCGGTCCCGGATTCCGGTCGACAGGTGCAGTCGAGCGCAGCTGGCGGGATCGGAGTGGGTTTCTGGGTGAATCCCAACCTTACGATCGACGTTGAAGGTTTGATTGACAACGCCGATTACAAGGATAGTTCGATAAGGGCGGGCAAGCAGTGGGAGAGCATCCAGCTTGATGTCGCGGGTCGCTGGTATTTCATGGACCCTGCTTCGACCTGGCGTCCCTACGTGATGGGCGGTATTGGCGCGGTACGCCATGCCGCCGTGTCCGGGGTGCTTGCGAGCGCCGGCGGCCCGAACGGGATAGGCCCAAGGCAAGATAGTTGGGGCCCGATGGCCACCGTGGGCGTCGGCGTTCTTTACAACGTCAACGACCGGGTCGCGCTGCGCGGCGAACTGGCTGCGCGCTACTACCGGGATACGGTTTCGGCGCAATTGGCTGGTCTCGCAGGGCCGGGGCTTCCCCACACCTATGGACCCAAGCAGTGGCTCGATGGTCTGGCCACCGTCGGTCTGGTCATCAAGATGGGCCATGCCGCACCGCCGCCGCCGCCCCCGGCTGCTCCGCCGCCGGTTGATTGTTCGCAGATGGACAGCGACCATGACGGCGTCAACGACTGCAACGACAAGTGCCCGAACACGCCCCCCGGCACGATCGTCGGTCCGGACGGCTGCCCGCAGAACGTGGTCATCGACCTGCGCGGCGTGAACTTCAAGTTCGACCGTCCGAAGAAGGGCGAGACGAACATCGCCCCGACCCTGAAGGAACCGACGGCCGATTCGATGGCCATCCTCGACCAGGCCGTGGATACGCTGAACCGCTATCCGCAGGTCCAGATCGAGATCGACGGCTACACCGACTCGGTCGGCACCGAGAAGTACAACCAGGGCCTGTCCGAGCGTCGTGCGAACATCGTGGACGGTTATCTGACGTCCCACGGCATCTCGGCCGACCGCATCACCGCGGTGAAGGGCTTCGGCGAGACGCACCCGATCGACACCAACAAGACCGCGGCTGGCCGTCAGCGCAACCGTCGCGTCGAACTGGTGGTGCAGGGCCAGAACGCTGCGCAAGGTCAAGAGCAGCAGCAACAGCAGTAAGCTGGATCCGGCTCCGTGCCGGACCAGTGGGAAATCGAAAAGCCCGGCGCAAGCCGGGCTTTTCTTTTGTGAAAGCGGCAGAACGTCCAGGAATGCGTCAGCAACACCGCCAGAATCGCAGCGGGGTCGCGCGAACCGCGAATAATTCGTCGGCTGGCGCCCACGGACTTGCGCGCGTGCTCTCCAAGTCCGGGGTGTGTTCGCGAAGCCGCGCCGAGGAATGGGTTCGCGCCGGGCGTGTCAGCGTTGACGGACGGATGGTGCGCGACCCCGAGCATCGTACTGCCTCTGGCGCTGATATCGCGGTTGATGGCGTTCCGCTGAAAGCCCGCGACCGCGTGTGCATCGCCCTGAACAAACCGCGTGGCGTAGTGGTCAGCGCGGCCGACGAGCACGGACGGGCGACGATCTACGAGCTGCTCGAGGGTGCCGATCTGCCGTGGCTTGCACCGGTCGGGCGCCTGGACAAAGCCAGCGAGGGTCTGCTGCTGATGGGCAACGATCCGGAATGGGCCGCGCGGATCACCGAGCCGTCTTTCCATTTGCCCAAGACCTACCACGTGCAGGTGCGCGGTGTGCCGGATGCGCCAGCCTTGCAGCAATTGCGCGTGGGCGTGGTGGATCGCGGTGAAAAACTTTCCGCCCGCGCGGTGTCGCTGCTCCGCGCCGGCGAGAAGAACGCCTGGCTCGAGATCGTGCTGGACCAGGGCCGCAATCGGCAGATCCGCCGCATGCTCGCGGCGCTGGACTACGAAGTGCTTCGCCTGATCCGCGTAGCGATCGGCCCGCTCGCGTTGGGTGACCTCGCGAAGGGATCGTGGCGGCGACTGGGCCATGCGGAAATCGCCGCGCTCGCACCTGAATCGAAAAAACTCAGGTCTTGAGCAGGCCCAGCTCGCGACCGACCGAGGTGAACGCCGCGATGGCGCGATCCAGATGCTCGCGCGTATGGGCGGCGGACATCTGGGTGCGGATGCGCGCCTGGCCTTGTGCCACGACCGGGAAGAAGAAGCCGATCGCATAAATGCCGTGTTCCAGCAGCTTGGCGGCGAAGCTCTGCGCCAGTTTCGCGTCGTGGATCATCACCGGCACGATGGGATGCGTGCCCGGCTTGATGTCGAAACCCGCCGCGGCCATCTTTTCGCGGAAATAGCGCGTGTTCGCCATCAGCTTCTCGCGCAGCTCGCCGGCTTCGCCGAGCATGTCGAACACTTCGATGGCCGCAGCGACCACGTGCGGCGGTAGCGAGTTGGAGAACAGATAAGGCCGAGAGCGCTGGCGCAGCATCTCGATGATCTCCCCGCGTCCGGTGGTGAAGCCGCCGACCGCGCCGCCAAGCGCCTTGCCGAGGGTGCCGGTGAACACGTCGATCCGGTCCATCACGCCGTGCACTTCCGCCGAGCCGCGGCCGGTCGAGCCGAGAAAGCCGGTGGCGTGGCACTCGTCGATGTGCACCAGCGCGTTGTACTGCTTCGCCAGCGCAGTGATTTTGTCCAACGGTGCGATGAAGCCATCCATCGAGAACACGCCGTCCGACGAAATCATCTTGCTGCGCGCGCCGATCGCATCGGCGGCCTGCAGTTGCTTCTCAAGGTCCGCCGTGTCGCAATTGGCGTAGCGGAAGCGCTTGGCCTTGCACAGGCGGATGCCGTCGATGATCGAGGCGTGGTTCAGCACGTCGGAGATGATCGCGTCCTGTTCGCCCAGCAGCGGCTCGAACAGGCCGCCGTTGGCGTCGAAGCAGGCGGCGTAGAGGATCGCATCATCGGTGCCGAAGAATTTCGCGATCTTCTGCTCCAGCTCCTTGTGCAGGTCCTGCGTGCCGCAGATGAAGCGCACCGAAGCCATGCCGAAACCGTGCGTGTCCAGCGCGCGCTTGGCCGCCTCTATCAGGCGCGGATGGTCGGCCAGCCCCAGGTAGTTGTTGGCGCAGAAGTTCAACACCTTGCGGCCGTCGGCTAGGGTGATCTCCGCCGATTGCGGCGAGACGATGATGCGTTCGGACTTGTACAGGCCCGAATCGCGGATCGCGTCGAGTTCGCTGGTGAAACGGTCTTGTGCGGCGTAGGTCATTTGCAAGGCCCTGAAGCGGAATGGGGGACCGGACGGGGTGGCGCGTCAGGCCCAGGAACACACGACCTTGCCGCACTGGCCCGATGCCATCAGGTCGAAACCTTTCTGGAAGTCGTCGATCGCGATCTGGTGCGTCAGCACCTTCTGCAGGGGGAAGCCGGTCAGCAGCATCTGCGTCATCTTGTACCAGGTCTCGTACATGCGTCGACCGTAGATGCCGTGCAGCACCAGGCCTTTGAAGATCACGCGATCCCAGTCAATGCCCGCGCCCTTGGGCAACAGGCCGAGCAGGGCGACCTTGCCGCCGTGGTACATCACGTCCAGCATGTCGTTGAAGGCGCGTGGATTGCCGCTCATCTCCAGACCGACGTCGAAGCCTTCCATGTGCAGGTCGGCGACGACGTCCTTCAGCGACTGCTTCGAGACATTGACCACGCGCGTCGCGCCCATGTCGGCGGCGAGCTGCAGGCGATAGTCGTTGACATCGGTGACGACCACGTTGCGCGCGCCGACGTGCTTGGCAATGCCCGCGGCGATGATGCCGATCGGGCCGGCGCCCGTGATGAGCACGTCCTCGCCGATCAGGTCGAACTCCAGCGCGCAGTGCGCGGCATTGCCGTACGGGTCGAAGAATGCGGCGAGTTCGGACGGAATCGCATCGGGAATCGGCCACAGGTTGGATGCCGGCATCGCGACGTATTCGGCGAATGCGCCGTTGCGGTTGACGCCGATGCCGACCGTGTAAGGGCAAAGGTGCGGCCGGCCCGCCCGGCAGTTGCGGCACATGCCGCAGACGATGTGGCCCTCCGCCGAAACGCGCTGGCCGACGGTGTAGCCGCGCACGCCCGGGCCGATGTCCACGATGCGGCCGACGAATTCGTGGCCGATTACCAGCCCCGGCTTGATCGTGCGCTGCGCCCACTCGTCCCAGTTATAGATATGCAGGTCGGTGCCGCAGATCGCGGTCTTCTCCAGCTTGATCAGCACCTCGTTGGGGCCGATCTGCGGAACTTGCACTTCATCCAGCCAGATGCCCTTGGCGGCTTCGCGCTTGACCAGCGCCTTCATCATTTGCGGCATGGCTGACTCCCGGGACAGAACACCGGAATTATATCGTTTGCGGAGTGGATCCCGCTCAGGAATCCCCGAAGAAGAGCCTGAGCGAGGGTAGTCTGGCCTCGCCGGAGAAGGTCGAAGCCATTGGGCTTACGCCATGCCACGCAAGGCATAGAGTGCATGCCGCGGGTGCGGCATGGACGCCGACCGGGAAAGCGCACCATGGACGGTTGCTCGCCGGAATCGCCCCTCGGCGTGCGGCCCGGTGAGTCAGGCCGGGCTCGACAGCCAATTCACAGGTTCAAGCCTCCACCGCGAGCAGCATCTCCCGCTCGTCCTGCAGTGCGCGCCACAGGTCCGCTTCCATCGGCCGCGCGAAATGATAGCCCTGCAGGCGATCCACCTTGTGGCGTTCGAACCAGTCAAGTTGCGCGGCGGTTTCAATGCCCTCGACGACGGTCTCGATATCGAGGCTGCGCGCCAGGATCACCAGCGCGGCAACGATGGCCGCGGCGCGCGGATCCAGCAGCACCTCGTCGGCGAAACTGCGGTCTATCTTCAGGCAGTCCACCGGCAGCCGCCGCAGGTGGTTGAGCGAGGAATACCCGGTGCCGAAGTCGTCCAGCGACACCCGCACGCCCAGGCTCCGCAGGCGCGTCAGGCATTCGGTAGCGCGATCGATGTCCTCCAGCGCGGAAGATTCCACCACTTCCAGTTCCAGCCGTTGCGGGGCCAGGCCGGTCGAGGCCAGCACCGCGCGCACCAGGTCGGGGAAATGCTCGCGCTGGAAACTGCGCGTGGAGATGTTCACGGCGACGCTCAGTTGCCGGCCTGCATGCGGGCGCCACTGCTGCGCTTCGCGGCAGGCGCTTTCCAGCACGTACCGATCGAGATCCTCGATCATGCCCAGCCGTTCCATCTCCTCGATGAACATGTCCGGCCCGAGCAGTCCGCGTTTCGGGTGCCGCCAGCGCACCAGCGCTTCGGCTCCGGCGAGATTGTGGCTGTTGGCGGCCAGCAGCGGTTGATAGTGCAATTCGAACTCGCCGCGCAGCAGTGCGCGACGCAGTTCCGCCTGTAGGCTGAGGCGCGTCAGCACCAGCGAGTTCATTTCCGTGGAATAGAACCGGAAGCGGTTGCCGCCCTCGTCGTGCGCCTGCTGCGCGGCGGCTTCGGCCGCGCCGATCAATGTCGCAGCCTGAACTGCGTCGTCCGGCGACAGCGCGATGCCGATGCTCGCCGACAGCGCCAGTTCGCGGCCACCGCTGTAGAACGGCGCGCGCAGCATCGCCAGCAGATTGTCGGCGCACGCGGCCAAGTCGCCGGTGGCGTGCACGTGCGGCACGACCTGCACCAGCCGCGATTCCGAAAGACGCGCGGGCCTCGGCCAGCCGGGCAGGGCGCATTCCTGCACGCGCGAGGCGGCTTCCGCGATCACCGCCTCGGCCGCGACCATGCCCAGCGAACTGCTCAACATGTCGGCCTGGTCGACGCGGACCAGCATTGCGGCGGTGCGCTGGTTGGTGCCGCGCAGGCTGATTTCCAGGTCCGACATCAGCCGGCGCCGGTTCGGGAAGCCGGTGACCGGATCGAAATCGCGCAGTCGGCGCAGCGCGGTATCGGCACGCTCGTAGCGCAGCCGCTCGTCTTCGAGTAGCCATACCACCAGGCCGTAGCCGATGAACAACTGCGCGATCAGGTCGAGGATGCCGACATACTGCGCCCAACCCACGACCACGTTGAAGTCGGCTTCCGCGATGAGAACCGCCAGCACGTGCAGCAGCTGCACGCCATAGGCGCCCATCGCGAATGCTGCCAGCCGCGCCCCCAGGCCGGAACGCCGCGCGCGCCGCCACAGCAGGATCGCCACGATTAGATAGGCCGCGCCGGTGATTGCGTAACGCAGCGCGCTGTGCAGCACGATGCGGTGGGTGGATACCGCGGCAGGCGCTGCGAACAACAGCGCCGTGATCGCGCCGAACAGGATCGAGGCGACCAGCACGCCACGGATCATCTGCCGGGTGGGCGGGTGGCGGCCGAGCACGGCCACCGTACCCAACGCGAGCAGCGCCACCTGCAGGTAGGCGGCGATCAGCGAAGTGACCGAAAGTGTCACGCGGATGAGGGCGCCGCCCCCGGACAGGTCCCCCATGTTCATCGCCAGCCAGGCGAACACCAGATAGAACGCCAGCGCGATGAAGGACAACCCCCACATGCGCAGGTGTTCCAGCCGGGACACGCGGTAGTAATAGGCAAAGATCGCGGCCTGCGCGGTCGCGCAGCCGGCCTGTGCCAGATACATCACGAGCTCGAGTCCGTGCCCTTCGTTCATCGGTTCGTCCAGTCCGGTGTCGGGAATACCTATCCCGGCGAAAACCGGATTCGGCGCACCTCAGCTGCCTCGGGGGTGCCCTATGAGACTCCGGTTGCGCGGGCGTGTAAAGCGGTGCTGGAAAAACCCGGCCCCGCCCTACAATGCGCCGATGCTCCATCACGGTACGACGGACGCGCGTCCACCCGCGATTTTCCTGATGGGCCCGACCGCATCGGGCAAGACCGCGCTGGCCTGTGCGCTGGCGGCCGGATTTCCGCTGGGGCTGGTCAGCGTGGATTCCGCGCTGGTCTACCGGGGACTGAATGTCGGTGCTGCCAAGCCGGACTCGGTCACCCTGGCGCGCCATCCGCATGCGCTGATCGATATCCGCGATCCTGCGCAGCCCTACTCGGCAGCCATGTTCCGGGAAGACGCGCTCGCGGCGATGGCGCGAATCACCGCCGCAGGAGCCGTGCCGTTGCTGGTCGGCGGAACGGGACTGTATTTCCGTACCCTGGAATGTGGCTTGTCGGAACTGCCTCAGGCCGATCCCGGTCTGCGCGAGCGGATTGTGGGCGAAGCACAACGGCACGGCTGGCCGGTCCTGCACGCAAGGTTGGCTGAACGCGACCCGCAAGCCGCCGCGCGCATCCGCCCGAACGACGCCCAGCGCATCCAGCGCGCGCTGGAGGTGATCGAGCTGACCGGCCGCCCCTTGTCGCAACAGCAGGGCAGCGCGCGCGCGCGGCTCCCCTATCGATTGTTGAAGCTAGCGCTGGTCCCGGCCGACCGCGATTCACTGCGCGAGCGCATCGCGCGGCGCTTCGATGGAATGCTCGCCGCTGGCTTCCTCGACGAGGTCCGGTGCCTGCGCGCGCGCGGCGACCTGGATCCCGATCTTCCGGCGTTGCGCGCGGTGGGTTACCGGCAAGCCTGGCAACACTTGAACGGGAAAATCGACGCGCGCGAATTCCGCGATCGCGCGATCTTCGCGACCAATCAACTCGCCAAGCGCCAGCTCACCTGGTTGCGCGGCGAAACGGATGCCCGCGTGATTGATCCGGATCGCTGCGACCCGCTCGGGTCCGCTGCGGATGCCGTTGCACTGTTTCTCGGGAATCGGCGAACGTCGTGAGAGCCGGAACAGCTAATTCAGAGGTTCACCAAGCACTTGGGCCGCAAAATGCTATCCTTCACGGCCCGGTCGCAAGGATGCGTGCGCCGGAAGCGACATACCTCTACAAGCGGTCCAGAATAAATTGGGGAACAAAACCATGTCCAAGGGCCAATCCTTGCAGGATCCGTTTCTGAATGCCTTGCGTCGCGAACACGTCCCGGTCGCGATCTATCTGGTCAACGGCATCAAATTGCAGGGCACCATCGAATCGTTCGACCAGTTCGTGGTGCTGTTGCGCAACCAGGTCAGCCAGATGGTCTACAAGCATGCGATCTCGACCGTGGTCCCGAGCCGCAACGTCAAAGTGACCAATGGCGACAATCATCCGCACGCAGCCGAGGAGTCTCCGTCGGCGCCGTCTCCCGAGAGTACCTGAGTCCCGTTGAACGCTTTTTTCGAACGCAACCGCAAGGGCGAACGCGCGCTGCTGGTCTTGCCGTATTCGCGCGTTGACGGCGATGCGCAGCGACGCACCGGCGAGTTCATCGAGCTTGCGAAATCCGCCGGTGCCCAGGTTCTGGACCGGGTGAGTGCACGCGTGGACGCTCCCAATCCGCGCTTCTACATCGGCACCGGCAAGGCCGACGAAGTGCTGGAGAAGGTGCGCGCACTCGAAGCCGACCTGGTGCTGGTGGACCACGCGCTCACGCCGGTGCAGGAGCGCAACCTCGAAAAACATCTGGGCGTGCGCGTGGTGGATCGCGCCGGCCTGATCCTCGACATCTTCGCGCAGCGCGCTCGCTCGCACGAAGGCAAGCTGGAAGTCGAACTCGCGCAGCTGAAGCACATGGCGACGCGGCTGGTGCGCGGCTGGACCCACCTCGAGCGTCAGCGCGGCGGCGCCATCGGCCTGCGCGGCCCCGGCGAAACGCAGCTGGAAACCGATCGCCGCCTCCTGCAGAAGCGCGTCGAGAAACTGCAGGAACGCATCGAGAAGGTCGGCGTGCAACGCGAGCAGCAGCGCCGCGCGCGCCTGCGCAACACGCTTCCGCGCGTGGCGCTGGTCGGCTACACCAACGCCGGCAAGTCCACGTTGTTCAACGTGCTGACGGAAGGCAACGCGTACGCCGCCAACCAGTTGTTCGCCACGCTCGATCCCACCGTGCATCGCATCGAGGGCTTGAGCTGCGGCCCTGCGGTGCTGGCCGACACGGTCGGCTTCATCCGCGAGCTGCCGCACGACCTGGTCGCCGCGTTCCGCGCCACGCTGGCCGAAGCGCGCGATGCCGATCTGCTCCTCCATGTCACCGATGCGGCCGATCCGGAACGCGACGAGCTGATCGAGGTCGTCAACGGTGTGCTGGAGGAAATTGGCGCCGGGGACGTGCCGCAGTTGATGGTCTACAACAAGATCGATTTGATCGAGGGTGCCACGCCGCGCATTGATCGGGAAACCGGCGAATTGCCTTCGCGCGTCTGGGTCTCCGCGGCCACCGGCCAGGGGCTCGACCTGTTGCGCGAAGCGATCGGCGAACGCCTCTCCGGCGCGCGCGTGCGTGCCGACCTGCACCTGCCGCCGCAGGCCGGTCGCCTGCGTGCCAAGCTCATCGAGGTCGGTGCCGTCCAGAGCGAACGCTACGACGAACACGGCTGGACGCTGGCCATCGATGCGCCGCGCGACGTGCTCGCGCCGCTGGCAGGCGATGCGCGGAACGGAGAAGGGCGGTTGTTGAAACCTTTGCTCGGTCCGTCACTCCGCTGAGTGATGGTCAGGTTTCTCCGTTCGCCCTGAGCGTAGGCGCGAAGCGCCGGAGTCGAAGGGCTTGCCGCATGGGCTCGCTCGGCACGCACGGTGGGCACCCAGCCGGCGAAGCTTGGCTTGGGTCCTGCTAAACTTGCACCCGTTTGCGCCGCTGTCGCGCGTCCTCACTGGAATCGTTCAAAGCCATGCCCTGGAAGGAGCCCGGCGACAAACCGCGCGAGCCGAACGACACCTGGGGTTCAGGTGATCGCGCCGGCGATCGCGACCGTTCAGGAGACCGCCAGAACAACCGCCTGGGCGGCGGGCGTCCAGGTGGCGGCCCCGGAGGCAACAACGATTTCGACCTGGAGGCGCAACTGCGCCGCCTGCGCCAGCGCTTCGGCCGCTTCGGCGGGGGTCCTTCCGGCCTGATCGCGATCATCATCGTCGCCATCATCGTCTGGTTCGCGGTCGGTTCGTGGACGCTGATCGACGCGCGCGAAGCCGGCATCCTGCTGCGATTGGGCCAATACGAAGGCACGCTGCAGCCGGGCCTGCACCTGCACCTTCCGCGCCCGTTCGCGACGGTGCTGAAGGTGGACGTCGGCCGCTCGCGCACCGTGAGCGACCAGATCCGCATGCTTACCCATGACGACCAGATCGCGCTGGTGGATTTCTTCGTGCAATACAAGGTGACCGATCCGCGCAAGTTCCTGTTCGCGGTGCGCGATCCGGAAGATGCCATGCGCCAGGCCACGCTCGCCGTGCTGCGCGCCCAGGTCGGCACCCAGACCATGCAGCAGCTGACCGCCCTCACCGATAACACGCTCACCGAACGCATCAAGGGCGAGCTGCAACAGAAGCTGGACGGTTACGGCGCCGGCATCGAGGTGACCGAGGTCGGCATCCAGAACGTGTCGGTGCCGCAGGAAGTGGCCGAGGCCTGGAACGACATCGGCAATGCTCGCCAGGATTCGCAGCGCCTGCAGGGCGATGCACAAGCGGCAGCCGCCAAGGCCGAGGCCGACGCGCGCGCGCAGGGCGAGCAGATCCGCGCGGACGCGGATGCGTACAAGACGGGCCGCATCGCGGCGGCGAAGGGAGAGGCTGCGCGCTTCGACCAGATCCTGAACGCCTACCGCGCCGCGCCCGACGTCACCAGGCGCAAGCTGTGGCTGCAGACCATGCAGGAAGTGCTCGCGCAGAACCGCACCGTCATCAATGCGGGCGGTGGCAACGTGATCATCCAATTGCCGCCCCCGGCCACCGGCGTGCACGAACCCGCGGGCAAGTCGGTGCCTGCTCCCGCCGCGAGCAATGCGCCGAAAATCCAGCAGAGCCCGCAGCCCGAGCACAAGACCAAGGGAGGTGCGGCATGAAAGTGCTTGCTGCCCTGATCGTGCTGATTCTCGCGCTGGCCGGCGCGGACAGCGTGTTCGTCGTGCGCGAAGGCCACGGCGCGCTGCTGTTGCAGTTCGGCCGCATCGCCAGTGCGCCGCTGGGTCCCGGCCTGCACCTCAAGCTCCCGTTCGCGCAACAGGTGGACGTGTACGACACCCGCGCGATCGTTTCCGAATCGGAACCGGAGCGTTATCAGACCAGCGATGGCGATGCGGTGGACGTGGGCTTTTATTCGCGCTGGCGGGTGATCGATCCGGATGCGTATTACCGCGCCACGGCCGGCGAGGAATTGCAGGCGACGCAGCAGATGATGCCGCTGATCCGCGACGCGCTGCGCTCACAGGTGCAGGCGCACGACCTGCGCGACATCATCGCCGGCGACGGCGCGATTTCCACGCGCCTGCGCACGCTGGTGGACAAGGAAACGCGTACGCGCATGGGCATCGAGATCCTGGATGTCGGCATCGAACGCGTGGAGTTCCCGGACGAGGCCGCCGAGGCGGTGTACAAGCGCATGCAGGCCAATGCCAAATCCCAGGCCGCCGCGCTGCGCGCGCAGGCCGAAGAGAAGGCTTCCGGCATCCGCGCCGAAGGCGAACACAAGGCGCAGGAGATCCTGGCGCAGGCACAGCAGGACGCCGATGCCACGCGCGGCCAAGGCGATGCGCAGGCGGCGAAGATCCACGCGCAGACCAGCGCGGAAGATCCGCAGTTCTTCGCGTTCTGGAGCAGCCTGCAGGCCTACCGTGCCGCGTTCGACAACGGCCACGCCGTGATCGTGCTGGACCGCCAGTCGCCGTTCCTGAAGGAGTTCGGCGGGGCGAACGCAACGAACAAGTAGCGTGCGCTCCGCGCACCCGCTGATGGAACGGGTGCCGCGCGTTCCGTGACAAATGAGCGAGTGAGGTGAACAGTTTGCTTGTCGTCCCGGCGAAGGCCGGGACCCAGTGGCGATATCGCGTGAAGGAACGACAGCCTGCGTCTATATGCTTGCCAGTCGGCGCAACGGCACGTTGTATATCGGTGTGACTTCAGACCTCATAAAGCGCATTTGGGAGCACAAGAACAACGTTGTCGCGGGACTTACCAAGGAACACAACGTCCATCTGCTCGTTTGGTACGAGCT
>JBQCHG010000002.1:0-52036 GCA_051954935.1 Rhodanobacteraceae bacterium | reverse complement strand
GTGGTGATCGCGTCGCGTCGGCCGGTGAGGATCTTGTGCGGGTAGCACTGGTGGCCGACATCCCAGACGATGCGGTCGCGCGGCGTGTCGTAGAGATATTGCAGCGCGACGGTGAGTTCGACCACGCCCAGGCCTGCGCCGAAATGGCCGCCCACGCTCGCTACAGATTCGATCAGGTAGGCGCGCAATTCGTCCGCCAAGGCCGGCAACTGATCCTCGCCCAGTCGCTTGAGGTCGGAGGGCGAATCAATGCTCGAAAGCAGCGGATAACGGACGGGGTCTATCATTCGGCTATTGTTGGACGCGCAAAAGGGCGGGGCAAGGGCGTATTTATAACCGGACACGGCCGGCACCATTCGCGCTGGGCGCAGGTTCCGTTCGTTCCTCCGGCGCCGCCGCCGCGCCGCTGCGTCCAGCACGAACGGAACCGGAGTCGAAGTTCGGCTTACGCATTCAGGCGCCCGAACCGCCGCTTCAACGTCTGCCGGATGCGGATCTGGCGCGACGCATGGCGCATCTCGTGCAGCCGCTTGGCGTTCGCCGCGAGTACGTCGCTGCGGGTCAGGATGCCGGTGAGCTTGGTGGGATCCTCGCGCGAGACCACGATCAGGCGGCCGACGTTTTCCGCAACCATCAGGTCCGCGGCGTCGCGCAGCGAGTGATCCTCGAACACGATGATCGGCCCGCGCTTCAGCAGTTCGCCGATGCGCTTCAACCCCGGCAGGTCCGGATCCAGCAATGTTCGGCGCGTGACGACGCCGCGTACGCGGCCGCTGTCGTCCACCACCGGATAGCCCTGGTGCTGAGCGCGCACGCGCCCGGAATTCATCCAGCGCAGCACATCGCCCAGCTCGTCGGAAGTCTTCAGCGTGCGCACTTCGCGCGTGCAGGCCTGGCCAACGGCAATCTGCGAAAGCAGGTCGGCCTCGTACTCGCTCGGCACGCGCACGCCGCGCCGCGCGATCTTCTCGGTCATGATGGTGTTGCGCATGATCAACGCCGAGATCAGGTAGGCCGCGGTGCAGCCGCCCAGCAGCGGCAGCAGGCCGGCCGGCTGCCGCGTGGTCTCGAACGCGAACACGATCGAGGTCAGGAGTGCCCGCGAGGCGCCGGCGAAAATCGCGGCCATGCCGACCAGCGCGGCGATGCGCGGATCGATGCCGAACGCGGGCCACAGGTGGCCGATGCCGAGGCCGATCAGGGCGCCCATCGCACCGCCGATCATGAACAGCGGCGCGAGCGTTCCGCCCGAGGTGCCGCTGCCCAGCGCGATCACCCAGGAGAGGAACTTCAACACGCACAGGGAAACCAGCACCTTGAGGCCGAAGCTGCCCTGCACCAGCGCATCGATGTTGTCGTAACCCACGCCCATCGTATGCGGCGCGAACCAGCCGATCAGGCCGGCCGCCACGCCGCCGATCGCCGGCCACCACATCCAGTGGATCGGCAGCTTCTCGAACGCATCTTCGACGCCGTACACGGCCTTGGTGATCAACACGCTGGCGAAGCCGACGATCGCGCCGAGCACGATGTAGCTGCCCAGCGCCCAGCCGCCCGGCTCGGCGATATTGGGCATCGCGAATACCGCGCCCGAGCCGAAGGTCGCATAGCGCACGCCGGTGGCGGTGAAGGTGGCCAGCGCAACGGGGATGAGCGAGCGCGGGCGCAATTCGAACAGCAGCAACTCGACGGCCAGGACGAGTGCCGACACCGGTGCGCCGAACACCGCGGCCATGCCCGCTGCGGCGCCCGCCGCGAGCAGCACCTTCCGCTCGTGCGCCGTGACGCGCAGCAACTGGCCGATCAACGAGCCCAGCGCCCCGCCGGTGGAGATGATCGGGCCTTCCGCGCCGAACGGGCCGCCGGTACCGATGGCGAAGGCCGAGGAGACTGGTTTCAAAAAGGTGATGCGCGGAGCGATGCGCGACTCGTTCAGCAGCACCTGCTCCATCGCTTCGGGGATGCCATGGCCCTGGATCGCGCGTGAACCCCAGCGCGCCATCACGCCGGCGAGCAATCCGCCGATCGCCGGGATCACGATCACCCACGCGCCGAGGTGGCTGAATGCGGGCGACAGCACGAAGGAGCCGTGCCGAGCCCCCGGGCCGATCACGTCGGACACGCGCCCGTAAAAGCTGATGTCGGTGATCAGGTTGATCATCAGCATCAACAGTTGTGCGACGTAGGCGGCGACTACGCCGAGCAGCACCGCGAGCGCGCCGGTCAACAGGATGCGATGCGAAACCAGCGTTGACTCGCGCGGCATGCTCGCCGCGTCCAGCGACAGGCCGAGTGCCGGCGCGACCGGCAATGCGTCGGTGCTCCCTTCGGTGCGCACACTGTCATGTTCCGGCGGGCGGGGCTGATGCGGGTCCACGGAATCTCCTTTGCGCGCGGTTGTTGCACCGCGTCAAAAGCGAAGCATTCTACAGCGCGAAGGCTTGCGACCGAAGGGGGAGGATCGCGCATTTGCGCGATGGGAAACATGCGGAGCGCAGCAGTTTGCAGCTATCGCCCTAGTTCATCCGGCGGTTCTTCGGCAGATGGTGCACCAGGAATTCCATCTGGTCGGCCAGGATGTTGCGGTTGGACAGGATCAGGTGCTCGACCCAGCTCGGCTTGTACGGCACGGCCAGTAGCGGCATGCCGGCCTGTTGCGGCGTGCGTCCGCCCTTTCTGATGTTGCAGGCGAGGCACGCGGTGACCACGTTCATCCAGACGTCGCGGCCGCCGCGCGAGAGCGGCATCACGTGATCTCTCGTCAGTTCGCCGCGGCTGTAGTGCGTGCCGCAGTACATGCAGATGTGGCGGTCGCGCGCGAACAGTGCGGCATTGGTCAACGCTGGCGACGGGTCCACCGCACTGGAGCGGCAATGCCCGCGGCTGGCTACGATCGGATGCAGCGACAGGATGCTCTGCTCCCCGTCGTTGCGGAAGCCGCCGTGCACGGTGAGGCAGGGCTCACCCAGCGTCCAGGCGACCGCCTCGCGCACGTACAGGCATGCCGCATCCTGCCAGCTTATCCAGTCGAGGATGCGTCCGCCCGCGTCAAGCGACAGCACCCGCGTACTGTGCAGGTCCGCGACCATGGTGCGGGGTTCGAGTTCGACGACGGAGGCTGTGTGGGACTCCATGACCGGCCGAGGATAAAGCAAACAGGATGAAGGCGGTAGAGCGGCATGCAACCGCCGTCACATCCTCCCCGGTTCCAGCGGCCGCTGCCGGTGCATGACCGCCCATTCGGCGTGTTCGGCCAGCGCGGCCTCGCCCAGCGCGTGCAGGATGTCGCGCTGCTCGTCGGCATCGCTCGCCCCGTCGAGTGCCGTGCGCGCATTGGAAAAGATGCGCTGCATGAACCGGTACTGCTTGATCAGTTCCTTGTCGGCCTTGCGGTAAGCATATGCCTCGCGCACCGCCGAGGCGACCGAGAACACCGCCATGATCACGATCAGGTCGTTCTTCAGGTCGGCGGACAGCCGGTAAGCCAGCACTGCCAACACAATGCTGATGCCGACGCCCGCGTACAGGCTGACCGCGCCGATCGCCTCGGTAACGCGATGCGTGCGTTCGCGCTGCACGGCCTTGCGCCGGTAATACCCAAGCTGGCCATCGTTGCCGCTATCGCCAACCCAATCGCGGATGACAGCGTGCAGGTCATCGGCGCGCGGCGCGTCCTCGAAAAGGCCGGCGCTGCGCATCACGTTGCGGGTCCAGCCCAGCTCGATGTCCTGCTTCTGCAGCAGGCTGTCGTGCGCGAACTCGGGATCGTCGGTCAGAGAAATTCCGGCGCGCCGCCAGTAACCCTGCACGCGCAGGCCTTCGGCGAGAGCGCGGTAATCGAGGTACTTGCGATGCCAGCCGCGGCGGCGGGCGAGGGTGCTGATCGCGATGCCGGTGGCGAACAGCAGCAGGAACACGTAGATCATGTAATCCTGCGCGGTCAGGTTGTCGTACACCGCGAAGGCGATGCCCATCAACGCGGCCACCGTGTAGGTGATCCGCATGGCCAGCAACACGCGCTTCTGGAAATGCACCGCCAGCCAGTCGGCGGCGCGGAACAGCGTTGCAATGGACCCCTGCCGCGCAGGATCCGCCGCGGCTTCGTGCGAATTGGATTGCGAATCCGCGACTTCGATCTTTTCGCGATATTTCTCCGCGTCGGCGTTGAATGCATCCGCATTCGCGAACATCGCCTGGAAGTCCTGTGGCATCGGCGCATCCGGCGTGCTGGTTTCGCTGCCCGTGCGCCAGATGACCTGCCCGGGCCGCAGCGGGGCCTCCGGCGCGCCGTCCTGTTCCTCGCGCGAGCAGACCAGATGGCAGACCAGGCGCTCGTCGCTGCCGCCCAGTTGATAACGGCGCGCGCCGCGGCGGCGTTCGATGTGGCCGGGCATCACGCCGCCGAGGTAATACTGCACCACTTGCGCGGTGCCACCGAGGCGGTCATTGATCTTGCCGTCCCAGATTGCCAGCAACAGATGGCAATGCCGAGCGACGAATGCGCCGGCCTGGGCGTACTGGCGATTGCGCTCCACGCCGGGATGGGCGATGGCCTGCAGGGTATGGCCGTGCAGCAGCGGCAACCGGATCACCTGCGCTTGGGCGCACAGCGCGTTGAATGCCGTGCGCGTGGCGGCGTCGGCGAAGTCGTGCTCGTACAGATCGCGCGGCAGCGGCAGCGGCGCGATCAGGCGCGCGCCGCAAGCCAGGCCTTCTTCCGCCACGAGTTGATCGCCGCCTTCGGCGAGCGCGGACAACACCACCAGCGGCGAATGCGGGAACTCGCGTTGCAACTGAGCAAAGAAGTCCCGCACGCGGCCGCGGATGGATTCGACCTCGCGTGCGGGAATGTTGCGGTGGCTGGTGATGCCGATGACTAGCGGCGTCAGGAAGACATCACCGGTCTTCGTGCTCATGCGGTGCATTGCGCTCCGGCGGACGGCAGACTCATTTATTGTTGATGACCGGGCCGGTGTTGGTTTGGTCCCTGGGATTCAAGCGTGATGGAGCGGTGCTGTACTGCTGGTTGTTGTAGGTCACCAAGACGGTGTAGCCGTACGCCGCTGCACTGGTATTGTTGTCGGTGACGGTGATCTCGCTGTCGCTGACGCTTGGCGTGCCAAATGGAGGGTTGGGCAACCCGGTCAGCGATGTAAAGGTGAACGTCTGATTGGACGCGCGCTCCCACTTGATCGTTTGATTGCCACTGTTGACGTCGTGGACTCTGGGATTGACGGTGACCGGTGGATCGGCACTGGTGTCGAGCGAGACTTGCACAGCCATGGCACATCTCCTGTTCCAATGCGGCACTGAAGGCGGGCCGCGACGCCTTGCAATCAATGCCTCTCGCCGGCCATATTCGCATTGGCCGAAGTGCTGAATGCCTGCTTCGAATCGCCCTGCATGATCTCATCGAGCCTGTGTTGGAATTCCGCGTTGGCCGGATAATCCAGATGCTTGCCGGCAGTGAGCGCAACGAAGTCCGGCGTGCGATAACCCATTGCGTTCAATTTGTCGACGATCGGTCGCGCGGCATCCGTCTGATCGAGACGTAGCAGGGCTTCTACGTACGCTGCCAGGAAATTCGGATCGCTACCCGAGTGCAGGGCTGGTCGCAACAGATCGCGCGATCGCGCCCATTCGCGCCGGGCGGAGGCCATGTCGCCGCTCAGTGCCGCAGTTTCCCCAAGCAGCAAGTGCGCCTTGGCATCCAGCAAAAGAGAACCCCGATCGTCGGGTGCCTTGGCTCGCATTTTGTCTATGATTTCCAACGCGGGTTTTGTGCTGGACTCAGCCGCTGCAATGTTTCCTCTGGCAATCTGCAGGCGTGCTTGCTCCAAATACGCTTGTGAAAGGTCGGGCTGAAAATCGCTGAAGCTGATGGGGTCCTTTTTCAACAATCCCTCGAGTATGCGCACGGCATCGCCGTCCACTTCTGCCGCACGTTCCAACTGCCCGAGTTGTCGCAACAAGCCTCCCATCTGTTGGCTATAAAGCGCAAAGTCATCCTGCCAACCTGTGTTGGTCGGATCGAATTGGAGCAACGCTTTGGCCCCGCCTACTGCATCGCTCGTATAACGCAGGCCGTCGTCCGAATGACCGCACCATGCCAGGGTGCGGCCCAAGATCGCATTGCTGACGAGCAGTTGCTCTTGGACTTTGCGATTTGAGGTATCGCGCTCGGACAATCCGGATTTGATGTGCTGATCGGCACGATATGCAGCAACGGCTTGGTCGAGATGACCACGTTCAAGCGAAAGCTTCCCGATGTTGTTCCAGGCGAAGCCCAATTGCGCCTGCCAGCTTGAATTGCTCGGCTCGCGAGCGGTGATCCGCTGGTACAAGTGAAGCGACGATTCGTATTCGGCTTGTGCTCCATCGAAATCGCCGCGCGCCTCCAGGACATGTCCGACATTGTTCTGTGCCGAGGCGAGTTCAAACGTCAGCTCGTTGTCGTTCGGCTTCGCAGCATGCGCCCTTTGCAAGGTCATGCTGACCCTTTTGAAATCGAGCAATGCTTCTTCCAGATTTCCCTCGTTCCAATACGCCGTGCCGAGGTAGTTCAGGCTGTCGCTCAACACGGTCAGCCGATGCACGTCATTCGGCGAACGGCGCACCAACTCGTTAGCCAATTTCACCGCTGATTGATACGAGGCGATGGCTGCGGCGAGTTGGCCATTTGCCTCCTGCCGTACGCCGCCGATTTTTTTCAGCGCATCCACCCGCATCAGTAGCGCGGAATCGGTCGCATCCGCCGCTGGTAGCGAGTTGAAGTACGCCATCGCCTTGTCGTCCACCGCCTGCATGATGTCTAGGCGGTGCACTTGATCCAGCTTGTCGCTCAAATTACCGAGCATGAAGCCGACCAGGCCCTCGGCCTGCTTCTGCCTGCGCTCGGCGGCCTGCTGCGCTACGACGGCCTTTTGCTGCGAGATCACGGCATCGTGGCGGGAGATCAATGCGAAAACCGCCAACACGGCGGTGACCGCCATCACCACCAGCGCCAAGGCGGTGATCGCGGTCATCCGCTGCACCTGCCGGCGTTGTTCGCGGTGCTTCAGCGCATCGAAGCCGACATCCAGCATGCCGGCGATCAGTTTCAGCTTGGCGTTGGCCTTGCCGTCCTTGCCGGGCCGCGCGTCGGCGGCGATCGGTTCCGCGGGCTCGGCGATCGGCTGGCCGGCGGCATTCGTGGCAAAGCGCAACGCCGGGCAGAAACATTCTTCCGGGGCGCGACCGGGCAGGTCGCTCGCGTTCGGTTCACCGGCGACGATCAGGCAGAAGATGCGATCGGCACGGCCCATGCGCTTGTAGGCAAGCACTTCCTCGTTGACCCAGCGCGAGGCGGCCGAAGCCGGCGAGCAGATCACGATCAGGTTTTCGGAATTTCCAAGCGCAGCATTGACCTTGCGACCCAGGTCGGTGGCGCTGGCGAGTTCCTCGCGGTCGCGGAAGACCGGATGCAGGCGGCGCGGGATCGTTCCGTGCGCCGTGCGCGTGCCGACCAGCCGCGAGGGAACGCGATACGTCTCCAGCGCCTTGTGCAGCCAGTCGCCCCAGGCTTTGTCGCGATGGCTGTAGCTGATGAAAGCGCGATAGGCGAATCCGGAACTGGACGACGACTCCGCCATGCGAAGCCCCCTTCGCTCGGATCTGCGATCGCGAGCGCGCCCGCGCCGTGGTCGCCTCGATCCGGGCGAGCCACCGGGTCGGGAGGTTCACTCTAGCAGAATGTGAACCAGGTCACATTTGTTCACAATCGGGTTCGGGGCGCTTTTGCACTTTCAAGAGCGATCCCGGGTCCGCCTCGGCCCGGAACGACATCGGGCACGGTGGGTCGGTCTGTTCGACTATTTGATGGGTTTGGCCATCCGCAGCAGGTCGGGACCGAAGCCGTTGCGCTCGTACAGCGCACGGGCGCGTTCATTGCCGGGGAACACTGCCAGCGTGATCAGCGCGCAGCGCTGCTTCTTCGCCCAGGCGTGCGCGTGATCGAGCAGGGCGCGGCCGATGCCCCGGCTTTCCCGCCCGTTCGCGACGGCAAGATCCGAGACATGGCAATTGGGTTTGCCGGAAAAGAAATCGCGGGTCTTCTGCAGGCGGAGAAAGCCGACACGCTCGCCGCTCTCGTCTTCGGCGATGAACAGAGCTTCGCCCGCTGGCGGCCCTTCCAGCGCACGCTTCAGGTCACGATGGATGCCGTCCGCGCAATCGGATTTTCTTCGCCACGCCGGCAACTCGAAACCGACGAAACGCTCGACCAGCGAAAGGATGAACGCATCGTCCCCGGCATCGGCGGTGCGGATGTGGATTTTGGGTTTTATGGTGCGGCTCCCGGGTTCGCATCAAGGTCCGAAGGCGGGCCCTTCGACTTCAGTCCCGTTCCTCAAAGCGTAGCGGCGAAGCCGCGGAGTCGAAGGAACGAACGGGACTTACGCTCAGGGCGAATGCCCTTTGTTCAACCGAACAACTCATCCGGCATCGCGAACAGGCTTTCCCCGCCGGTCTCGATCGCGGCGCGGTGCGCGCGCGTGCGCGGCAGGATGCGCTCGAAATAGAAGCGCGCGGTCAGGCGTTTCGCCTGCTTGAATTCCTCGCTTTGCGACGACGCCTCCGCGGCGACCACGCCACGTGCCCAGAAATAGGCGATCGCCACGTAACCGGAATAGAACAGGTAGTCCACCGCCGCGGCGCCGATCTCGTCGGGATTGCCGACGGCCCGCTTGCCGACCGCCTGGGTCAGTTCGACCCACTCCCTGGCCAGGGTCGAGAGCTTCGGGACGAATTCCTTCACTGCTTCGTTGCTCGCGTGCCGCGCGCAAAATGCGCCGATGTCCTGCAGGAACAACTGCAAGCCCTCGCCACGTTGCTGCATGATCTTGCGGCCCAGCAGATCCAGAGCCTGGATTTGCGTGGTGCCTTCGTAAATCGTGGTGATGCGCGCGTCGCGCACGTACTGCTCCATCCCGTGTTCGGCGATGTAGCCATGCCCGCCGTAGATCTGCAGCGCGAGATTGGTGCATTCGATCGCGTTCTCGGTCAGCAGCGCCTTGATAATCGGCGTGAGGAAGGACACCAGTGCTTCGGCGCGCTTGCGCTCGGCTTCACTGGTCGTGCGGTGCTGGACGTCCACCAGCGTGCCGGCGTAGAGCCCGAGCGCGCGGCCGCCTTCGATCAGCGCCTTCTGCGTCAGAAGCATCCGGCGCACGTCTCCGTGCACGATCAGCGGATCCGCCGGTTTGTCGGGAAACTTCGCGCCGGACAGCGCACGCATCTGCAGGCGTTCGCGCGCGTAGCCCAATGCGTTCTGATACGCGCGCTCGGAGAGCGCAAGGCCCTGCAGTCCGACCGCCAGCCGCGCGGTGTTCATCATCACGAACATCGCGTTCAGGCCGCGATTCGGTTCGCCGATCAGCCAGCCCTGGGCGCCGTCGAAGTTCAGCACGCAGGTCGCGGAACCTTTGAGCCCCATCTTGTGTTCGATGGCGCCACAACGCACCGTGTTGCGTTCGCCGACGCGGCCCTCGCGATCCACCTTGAACTTCGGCACGATGAACAGCGAAATGCCTTTCACGCCTGCGGGTGCATCCGGCAGCCGCGCGAGGACCAGGTGCACGATGTTGTCGGTGAAGTCGTGCTCGCCCGCAGTGATGAAGATCTTGGTGCCGGTGATCGCGTAACTGCCGTCCGCATTCGGCTCGGCGCGTGTCTTCAACAGGCCGAGGTCGGAACCGCAATGCGCCTCGGTCAGGCACATCGTGCCGGTCCAGCGGCCTTCGACGATGGGCTTCAGGAAAACCTCGCGCTGCCAGTCGTCGCCGATCGTGCGCAGCGCCTCGATCGCGCCGTGCGAAAGCAGGGGGTAGGTACCCCAGGCGAGGTTGGCGGAATCGATGAACTCCTTGACCGGCGCGCCGATCGTCTCCGGCAGCCCCTGGCCGCCGAACGCTTCGGGTGCGGTCAGGCCAGCCCAGCCGCCTTCGACGAACTGTTCGTAGGCGCGTTTGAATCCCTCAGGTGTCCTGACGCTCGCATTCGTCTTGTCGAAAATGCAGCCTTGCTGGTCGCCGGTCTGGTTGAGCGGCGCAAGCACGGATTGCGAAAACCGCGCGGCTTCCTCCAGCACGGCATCCACGAGTTCGCGGTTGAGCGCTTCGCAACCCGGCAGCTCCGCGAACAGCCTCTCGACATCGAGCACGTCGTAGAGCGCGAAACGGACGTCGGCGAGCGGTGCGGTGTAGTTGGTGGTCATCGTGTTCCTGAGTCAATGATCGCGATCCGGGGATGTAAGCCGGTCGGGGGCGGGCCTGTCCGGATTCCGCCATTCCGGTTTCCGATGGCCCCGGAATGGGGGCACGCCGCGAGCATCACCGGTTGGGCTCATTTGAGGATGTGCTACCGCCAGGTGTTCGCCACCCCCGGCACCGGCGAGATATAGCCCTTGCCGTCCAGATCGAACGATTGCGGTTTCCCGCTCTCGCCCTTGCCGACATTCATGCTGCCCTTCAATTCATAGGCGACGGCGTTGCCTTTCGCCTCCGCCAGGGCCGCGCTCGCCTCCACGCCGGGCGTGAGCGTGGCATTGGCGATGTCGGCGGTCATCGCCGGAATGTCCAGTCCGGGCGAGACGCTGACATGTCCCGCACGTTTGCCCGCCAGATCGAGATCGGCATCCAGCGCGTACACGTGCATGCCGGTGTCATAGCTGTAGTTCTCGACGCGTATCGTGAGCTGCCATTGCCCGTTCGGCAGCGCGCGCAGTTGCTGGATACTGGCGGCCGGCGGTTGCAGTTTGGTGCCGGGGGTGCAGGCGGAGAGGGCAAGCAGAGCCGTCACGGGAATCAGCCATCGCAGGAATGCCGGTTTCATCTGGATACCTCAGCGGATTCGTCCGGCAACTTTACCGCGATGCGAGGCTTGCGCGCGCGTTTGAAACGCCTGGCTGTTGTGCGAACTCCGCGATCGGAAGTACGGCGCGCAAGCGACCGTCGTCCAGAAGCGCCACGGCATCGGCCAGCGCAAGCACTTCGTCGGCCTGGTGGCTGACCAGGATGGTTGTCAACGCAAGCTCGCGTTTCAGTTCGCGCAGGTGTTCCAGCACCTCGGCCCGGGCTTCGCGATGCAGGTTCGACAACGGTTCGTCCAGCAGCAATGCGGCGGGTTCGCACAGCAGCGCACGACCGATCGCCACGCGGCGTGCCTGCCCGCCGGAGAGTTCGTCCGGCTTGCGCGTCAGCAATGCTCCCAATCCGAGCAACTGCACGGCGGCGTCGAAGCGCGATGCGCCGCGCGGGCGGGGGGCGCCGTAGCGCAGGTTGTCGCGCACCGACAGGTGGGGAAACAGCCGTACGTCCTGGAACACCACCCCGACCCGCCGCTGTGCGACGGGCATATTCACGGCCGGGTGCGAATCGAACAGCGTGCGGCCGTCCAGCACGATGCGTCCGCGAGTCGGTTTCAGCAGCCCAGCGATCGCGTGCAAGGTGGAGGTCTTGCCACAGCCGGAATCGCCGAAGAGGGCCAGCGCGCGCGCTTCGGATCGCAGCGCGAGTTGCAGCGAGAACTCGCCCCGGTCGAGCGCGAAATCCAGCTCGATCACGATGCGCTCTCCGCGCGCGAACCGCGACGCAACAGCAACGCGGCGCCGAGTGTCGCGGCCAGCGCCACGCCCAGTGCAACCCAGGTGAGCCGGAGCGCACCGCTTTCGCCACCCGGCGTTTCCAGCAATTCGTACAACGCGATCGGCAGCGTCCGCGTCTGCCCGGGAATCGAGGACACGAAGGTGATGGTCGCCCCGAATTCGCCGAACGCGCGCGCGAACGCGAGCGCCAGCCCGGCCACCAGGCCGCGCAGTGACAAGGGCAGGGTGATGCCGAAGAAAATCCGCCATGCACCAGCGCCCAACGTTGCGGCCGCATGCTCGAGTTTGCGATCCACCGCTTCGAATGCGCCGCGCAGCGCCACGACCAGCAAGGGAAACGCCATCACGCCCGCGGCGAGCGCCGCGCCCGTCCAGCGGAACGCGATCGAGAGATGCAGCGCATCCATTACGCGGCCGATCGCGCCCTGATGGCCGAACAGCGCGAGCAGCGCGTAGCCGGTCACCACTGGCGGCAGGATCAGCGGCAGCAGCAGCGCCGCTTCGAATACCGGCTTGCCGACGAAATGCTTGCGCGCCAGCAGCCATGCGCACGCGGTCGCTGGCGGCAGCGTGCATGCCACCGCCACGAAGGCGACCTTCAGGCTGAGCGTCAGTGCCTGCGTTTCGTCGGGCGAGAGGAGTGCCATCCGGTGTTCCAACCCCGTTCGCCCCGAGGTATCGAAGGGCGAACACGAACATGCCGTTCGTGGTTCGATACCTCACCACGGGCGGATTATTTCACGTCGAAGCCGTAGGTTTGGAAGACGGCTTGCGCGTGTGGCGATTCAAGGACTTTCAGCAGCGCACGATTAGCGGCATCGTCGTGCCCGCGCACGAGCGCAATCGGATACACGATCGGCTTGTGGCTGGATGGCGGAAAGGCCGCGACGATGCGCACGCGCGGTTCCGAAACGGCATCCGAGCGATAGACGATACCGAGCGGGCACTCGCCCGCGGCCACCAGTTCCAGTGCAGCGCGGACATCACGGCTCATCGCCAGTTTCGGTTGCAGCGCGTTCCAGAGTCCGAGCGCGTGCAGTGCCTCACCGGCATAACGGCCCGCCGGTACCGCCTTGGGCAGCGCGATGGCGAGGTTGCGGCGGCCGAGCGCGTGCAAAAGCGTCGCCGGATCGTTGAGGTCGACCGTGAAGATGGAAGATTCCGGCGCGACCAGCACCAGCCCGTTGCCGAGCAGGTCGCGGCGCGTGCCGGGCGCGAGCGCGCCATGCGCGGCGACGTCATCCATCCATGCCTCGTCCGCGGAGATGAAGATATCTGCCGGAGCGCCCTGCTCGATCTGGCGCGCCAGTGCGGAGGACGCGGCATAGACCAGGCGCGGCGCGGGCGTGCCGAGTGCGCCATGGGCCGCAAGCTCGTCCAGCGCGGGTTTCAGGCTGGCTGCCGCGAAGAGAGTGGCTGCATTTGCCTCAACTGAAACCAGAAGGAGGATCAGCACCCAGCGTTTGGCTGATCCAAGTTGGCGCACCGCTGCTCGTAGAAGGCGAAAACAAAGTCCCCCCTCACCCGCCAAGCGCTGCGCGCTTGTCTGCCTCTCCTTTGTGGGGAGAGGGCTGGGGTGAGGGGGACCCGATGCGTCAACGCCCATACATTGCCGTCAACGTCGCCGTCGCGAGTGCGTGTTTTTTGATCGCGGCGATCACCTGGTCAGTTCCTGCCCTCACGCTGACGGGCAGCACCGGCACGTCGAGCGCGTAGGCCGTGAAGATGTAATGGTGCGGCTTGCCGGGCGGCGGGCAGGGGCCGGAGTAGCCTTCATTGCCGAAGCCGTTCTTCAGTTGTACGGTGTCGCCCGGCGCGTTGCCGCTGTGCGGTGTGCCGGCGCCGGGGTTCAGCCCGTGCGCACCGACGCCGATGTCGAATGCGATCCAGTGCCAGAACCCGCCCCCGGGCGCGTCCGGATCGAACACGCTCATGGCGAAGCTCCTGGTGCCGGGCGGCGTGTCATGCCATTCCAGTTGCGGCGAGACATTGCCGCCGCCGCATTGCGTGTAAACCTGCTGCATCGGGATCGCGCCGTTCGGCTTGATCACCGGGCTGGTGAGCGTGAAGCCCTGCGCCGCGGTCGTCGCGAGCCCGAGCGCGAGCGCCGCCATGCCCCTGGAAGCGATGATTCCGTTCATTTCGAAGTGCTCCTTTTGCGCGGCATGTGGCGTTTCATGTATTCGGAAAGAGCCACCGCATTGTTGTAGCGCGCTTCGCGGGAGCCGAACAGCAGTGTCGCGGAACCGTGCTCGCGCAGAATGTCCTGCAGGGCCTTCACCGCTTCCGGGTTGGCGTCCAGCTCCTTCGCGTAGCGTTCGCGGAACTCGGGCCATTTTTCCGGATCGTGATCGAACCACTTGCGCAGCGCGTCGCTGGGCGCGATGTCCTTGAGCCAGGCATCCAGGTGCAGTTTCTCTTTCGACTGGCCGCGCGGCCAGAGTCGATCCACCAGCACGCGAGCACCGTCCCCTTCGGAGGGGGCTTCGGTCACGCGCTTGAATCGCAGTTGCATGGCGCGCTCCTTGTGCTTTCGCAAGCGCAACGGGCATTATGGTCGTTTTTGCGCACTCCCGCGCACCAAAGCGGCCATGGAGTCCCTTGGCCGGAGCGCCCGGGCCGCGGACGGCGGCTTTGACAATATTTCCCGAGAAGAAAACATGACACGCCGACTTGTTGTTCGCCGCTCGCCCATCCATGGCAACGGCGTCTACGCCGCCGCCGACCTTCCCGCCGACACCACGCTGATCCAGTACAAGGGCCGTCTGATCACGCACGCGCAAGCCGATCGCTACTATGGCGATGGTGCCGACACGGGACACACTTTCCTGTTCACGCTCAACGATCGCTACATCATTGATGCCAATGTGGATGGCAACGCGGCGCGCTGGATCAACCACAGTTGCGCGCCCAACTGCCGCGCCTACATCGAGGAGGTGGACGGCGGCAAGAAGGACCGGGTGATGATCGAAACACTGCGCAAGATCCGCAAGGGCGAGGAGCTCACCTACGACTACGGCATCACCCTGGACGTGCCGCACACGGCGAAGATGAAGAAGATCTGGGCTTGCCGCTGCGGCGCGAAGACTTGCATCGGTACGATGCTGAAACCGAAGCGGTAGGAGCCTGCGTGCAGGTCGAACATGCAGCGCTTGCGATCTGCCTTGAATGGCAGATCGCGCTGCATGTGAGGGTGAGGCAGGGACGCCGAGCGGAATCCGCACCAGGGATGGTTGCTGCAACTGGCCCCGGTCGGGCACGCTCGCTCCTACGAAACGCACACGCGGCGCTAACACGGCGCCTCTCATGATCCTTGGCCTGGAAAACGTGGAGCAGGCCATGCCGAAGAAATCGCTGACAGGGCGCAAGATTGCCATCCTCGCCACCAATGGTTTCGAGCAATCGGAATTGCAGAAACCCAAGCAGTTGCTGGAGGAGGCCGGTGCCGACACCGTCGTGATCGCGCCGGACGACAAGCCGACCATCAAGGGCTGGAACCACACCGACTGGGGCAATGAGGTCAAGGTGGACCTGCCGCTTTCAAAGGCGCGCGCCGGCGATTACGACGCGCTGGTGCTCCCCGGCGGCGTGATCAATCCCGACAAACTGCGCCTGCACGAAGAAGCGATCGAATTCATCCGCGATTTCGGCGATACCGGTCGCCCACTTGCTGCGATCTGCCACGGCCCGTGGACGCTGATCAACGCCGGCCTGGTGGACGGCAAGCAGGTCACCTCATGGCCTTCGCTGCGCGTGGACCTGGAAAACGCCGGCGCGCAATGGGAAGACAACCCCGTGGTCGAGGACGGGAATCTCATCACCAGCCGCAAGCCCGACGATATCCCGGTGTTCACCAACGCGCTGATCCACGCGCTCGAGCATCGCGCGCAGGAAGCCGCGTAACATCCGGGCTGCTACGGTTCCGGCAACCGCGCCAGGAAATCCGACAGCGCGCGATCGAACAACTGCGGCTGGTCGTGGAAAACGCCGTGGCCCGCATCGCGCACGACGACGACTTGCGCGCGGGGAATCTTCTTCGCCTCGGCCTGCTGGTCGGCCAGTTCGAATGAGTCCGCCGCGGCGATGATCAGTGTGGGCTTGTCGAACTTCGCGAGTATCGGCCGCCGGTCCACGGCGAACATGTCCATCGTCAGCATCGCGATTCCGGTGCTGGTCGGTGTCCGCAGCGAACCCTCCACCATGCGGCGCATCTCGTCGGCCGACAGGGGTTTCCGGAAGATGGCCTGCATCATGCCCTGCAGGTAGGCGCGGGGGCTCGAAGCGTAGAGGGCCATGCGGCCAAGGATCGCCCGCGCGGCCTGCGGATGGATGCTTGGCAACTCCGGCCCCGACGAAACCGCCGCGTCCACCAGCACGATCCCGTCCAGCTTGGCCGTGCCGGACTGGCCGACATAGGCGGCGACATCCTGCACGGCCTGCGACCACCCGATCAGCACGACACGCTGGAGCTTCAGTTGATCCATCAGCACGGCGATGTCGCGGGCGCGCTGCTCGGGCGTGTTGCCGTCCGGGGTTTTCGACGATTCGCCCTGCGAGCGCGGATCCATGGCGATCACGCGATGGGAGCGCGCGAACGTTTCCATCTGCGCCTTCCAGACCCGGGCGTCCATGGCCCAGCCGGGAATGAACAGCAGGGCCTGAGTGCCGTGGTCCGTGCCGGCCTGCACGTAATGGATGCGCGTGCCGTCCGGCATGGTGGCGAAGCCATCGCTGAAACGGGTGTCGGCCGTCGCTGCCGCCGCCACGAGCAAGGCGAGCAGGGCGAAGGAGCGGGCCAGGGCGCGGCGGAACAGGCAGGGCTTCATGGTCGGCTCCGGTGGGGCGGGTCGCATGCACGTTAGGGATGCTGCCGCCGCTACTCGAATGCCGGAAGTCACTATGCCGTCAGTCTTCCTCCACCCTCGGTTTGTACGCCTCGGCCAACTGCTTCTGCACCTGCGCTGGCACGGGATCGTAGTGCGAAAGTTCAATGGCGTAGCGACCCTGGCCGCCGGTGAGCGCGCGCAGCTCGGTCTGATAATCCACCACTTCCGCCAGCGGCACCTGCGCCCTGATCACCAGCTCGCCGCCGCGCAATGAGTCGGTGCCGTTGATGCGCGCGCGTTTGGACGCAAGCCCGCCCGTGACGTCGCCCATGTACTGCTCGGGCACGTTGACGTCCAGGTTGACGATCGGTTCCAGCACGATGGGCCTGGCTTTCGACACCGCATCCAGGAACGCCTTCTTGCCCGCGGAGACGAACGCGACTTCCTTCGAGTCCACGGGGTGGTACTTGCCGTCGTAGACGATCACGCGCACGTCCTGCATCGGATAGCCGGCAATCGCGCCGTGTTCCAGCACCTGGCGCACGCCCTTCTCGATCGCGGGGATGAACTGGTTCGGAATCACGCCGCCTTTCGAATCGTCGCGGAATTCGAAACCCGCGCCGCGCGGCAGCGGCTCCACGCGCAGGAACACCTCGCCGAACTGGCCGGCGCCGCCGGTCTGCTTCTTGTGGCGGTGATGGCCTTCGGCCTTGCCGCCGATCGTTTCGCGATAGGCGATGCGCGGCGGGCGCGTGCTGACTTCCACGCCGTAGCGCTCCTTCATGCGCTCGAGGGTGAGCTTCAGGTGCAGGTCGGACAGCCCGCGCACCACGCTCTCGTTCAATTCCTTGTTGTGCTCCACGCGCAGGCAGGGATCTTCTTCGCTTTGCTTGTGCAGGGCGGTGGCGAGCTTCTGCTCCTGGCCCTTGTGCGCGGGCTCTACCGCCAGGCCGAACATCGGCTGCGGAAAATCCAGTGGCTTCAGGTGGATCTGGTCCTCGTCGTGCGAGTCGTGCAGCACGGCATCGAAATGGATGTCCTCCACCTTGGCGACGCCGGCGATGTCGCCCGGCACGGCATGGTCGATCTCCACGTGATCCTTGCCGTGCAGCTTGAACAAGTGCCCGACCTTGAACGGCTTCTTGCCATCGTCGATGAACAACTGCGTGTCGCGCTTCACCGTGCCCTGCCAGACGCGGAATACGGCGAGCTTGCCGACGAAGGGATCGTTGATGATCTTGAACACGTCGGCGATCACGTGCGCATTCGGATCGGGCTTGGCTTCGATCGGTCGAGCATTTTCGCCGGTACCTTTCACGAAAGGAGGCGGATTGCCTTCGGGGGGATTGGGCAGCAACCGTTGCGCGACGCCGAGAAGCTCCTTCACCCCCACCCCGGTGCGTGCGGAGGTGAAGCAGATCGGCACGAGATGGCCCTCGCGAAGGCACTGTTCGAATGCGTCGTGCAGGTCTTGCGGGGACAGCGCAGCCTCGCCGTCCTCCAGATAACGGCCCATCACGCGCTCGTTGACCTCGACGACCTGGTCGATGATGCGCTGGTGCGCGTCCGCCACGGGGCCGAGATCGCTCTCGCCCTGCGGCTCGAAAAAGCAGTCCACCACCGCGTTGCCGTTCCGCGCGGGAAGATTCACCGGCAGGCACTCGTGGCCGAATTCCTCGCGAAGCTCTTCGACGAGCGCGGCGAGGTTCGTGCCTTCGGCATCCATCTTGTTCACCACCAGCATGCGCGCGAGGCCGCGCTGTCTGGCGTAGTGCATCAGCCGGCGCGTGCCATGCTCGATCCCATTCGCCGCATTGACCACCACCGCCACTGTTTCCACCGCGCTGAGTGCTGCAAGCGTCTGTCCGCGGAAATCCGTGTAGCCCGCCGTGTCGATCAGATTGACGTGGCAATCGCCGAGGTCGATCGAGGCGATCGCGGTGTGGATGGAATGCTTGCGTTCTTTTTCCTGCTCTTCGAAATCGGACACCGTGGTGCCACGTTCGACGCTGCCTGCCGTCTGGATCGTGCCGCCGGCATGCAGCAGGGCTTCGAAGAGGGTGGTTTTGCCGGCGCCTGCGTGGCCCGCGAGAGCCACGTTGCGGATGTTTTCGGTTACCCAGGCCATACATCCCTCCGTAGACGTGCAAGCGCTCCGGCGACCTTGCGCCCAAGTAGCCGGTTGCGTCAAGCCGGAGCCGGAAGGGGCCCAGTCGCCCGATTGCGGTTGCGACGCGAAGGATCGCCCCGACGCGCTTTCCCGAACCGGCACCTGCCTATCGCGGCCCCCGGAACTCGCCCGTTCCAATGCGGTCTTAACGCCGCCCGCCTAAACTGCGGCGGCGCTTGCTTCGCGCGCATCCATCGAGCCTCATGCCCGCGCTTCCCGAACGCGACCTCCCCGCGGAACCCCACGTCTGGACGCCCGTACCCGGGCGCGACCCGGACGCGCCGTTCGATCGCTTCGGGCATGCGTTGTTGCGCGACATCCGGGATCGCCGTCCGCCGCGCGACCGGCTGCGGCTGGGCATCGCGCTTTTCATCGCCATCGCGTTTCACATCGCATTGATCGTGCTGTTGCGGCTGGAGATGCGTCCGCGATACGTCGCGCCCGAAGGCGAGCCGCGCAACGCGATCCAGGTGACGTTCTTCGAACCGCCCCCGCAACCCGCGGTGGCGCCCGCTGCGCCGCAGATCGCGCCGCCTCCGCCGCTTGCCGCGCCGCCGCCGCCCCGCGTACGCGTGCGCATCCAGCCGCGCAATCCCAATGCCATGACCGCGACGATCGGTCCGCCGCCACCCGCACTGCACGTCTACGGCAAGAACGGACAAGTGCTGTTGCCGCCGTCGTCGAGTGTTGCCGCCACTCCCGACTACAAGGCGCCGCAGCCGCAGGAGCCGTCGCTGATGGACCATTCCACGCCGCTGCCGTACCAGTCCACGCGCTTCGACAAGGACTGGGCGCCGAGCAACGAGAGCCTGGGCGCGAAGGCGTTCCGCAAGGCGGTGGACGCGACCACTGCGGAGAAGACGATCCGCTTGCCGGGTGGCATGAAGGTCAAGTGCGTCGCTTCGCCGCTGATGCTCGCGTTCGGGTGCGGTCCGCAAGCGCCGCCGCCGCCGCCGAAGAACGACAACGACATCCGCCTGTCGCTGCCGCCGCCGGTGACGCTGACCGGCAAGAAAGTGGATGCGCCCGCCGCGCCTTCGACCGCGGGATTCCCGGCGAAGGCCAGCACGGCACCGAAACCGGCGGATGCCGAGATTCACTGAGCACATCAACAACCAAATTGCAGGCCATGGATGGCCGCGTCGAAGTGAGCGTTCCGGCGCCGTCGCATGGCGCCGAGCATCGCAGCCGGGCGCGCGGGAAAGGCGCGATGTCCGAGCACAGGGATGTGCGAGTTCGCGCCGGCGCGCGTCCGGCGAGAAGCGCGGGCAGTCGAGCCAACCGGATGTTGGCGAGACCGTCATGTCCGGCGCCATTGGCTTTGGTTACTTTCCCCGAAAGGAAAGTAACCCGCGCCGTGGGACGGCGCGGAAAAGACATGGATGTCGAATTAATTTGCGAGCGCATCGCAAGCGCCCCCATCCGCGCTGCGGGCACCTTCCCCGGCAAACGGAGGAGGGATTCACAGCAGTCGCATCAGTTCCGGCCAGATCGGCAACTGTCGCACGCGCACCGTCGTTGCCGCGAAGATCGCATTCGCCAGCGCCGGTGCGGCGCCCGGCAGGCCCATTTCGTACGCGCCGGTCGGCGCCTCCTGCGAAGGCACGAGGATCACCTGCACGTCGCGCGGCAACTGCGCCATCGTCGCCAGGGGATAATCCTTGAAGCCCCTCTGCACGATGCGGCCATCCTTCACCTTGGCCGCGAGATCGAGTGCCGTCGAGAGGCCGTCCAGCGTCGCACCGACCAGCGATGCGCGTGCGCCCAGCGGATTCACCACGCGGCCGAGGTCGGCCGCGATCACCGCCTTGTGCATCACCAGCTTTGCGCCTTCCATCGAGACTTCCAGCGCGTGCGCGACATAGCCGCCGTAGGTGAAATGGAAGGCGAGGCCGAGTCCGTGGCCGTCGGTGCGTTTCTTCGACCAGCCGATCGCATCCGCCGCGAGCTTCAGCACCCAGGCCAGGCGCCCGGTATCCAGCACCGGACCGCCATGCCCCCGATAAGGCAGTTGCCGCGGTTCGCCCAGCAGATCCAGGCGCAACTTCAAGCCGTCCTGTTTGGTGGCGTGAACGATCTCGTCCAGGAACACCTGCACCGCGAACGCATTGACGCCGTGCGAACCGGCGCGCCAGTTGCCGCGCGGCAGCAATGAATCCAGCGCGTACCAGCCCAGTTGCAGGTTGGCGATCATGCCCGCCGGGGGGTCGTCCGGATGCACTTCCGAGAGCCACAGGCGGTTTTCCTGCTCGCCGCGCTTCGCCAGGCGCGACGTGCTGGCCACGCGCTGGCGCCAGGCGGTGATCCTGTTCTTGCGATCGAGCGCGGCTTCCAGATCGATCACCGCGAACGGCCGGTATGCATCGTGCGCGAACGCATCGCTTTGCGTCCACAGCAGCTTGATCGGTTTCTTCGCCGCCTTCGCCAGCAGCACCGCTTCGGCGACATGATCATTGTCCAGCCGCCGTCCGAAACCACCTCCGGAGCGGGGCAGAGAGATGTCGATCTGCGCCGGCTGCAAACCCGTCAGGCGTTGCACCACTTCCAGCGCGCCACGCGGGTTCTGCAGCGGCGCGACCACTTCGGCGTGATCCGCACCCAGGCGCACCAGGCAATTCGGCGGCTCCAGTTCCGCGTGCGCGACCGTGGCTATGCGGTAGCGCGCGTCCACGGCGCGATGGGCCCGCTTGCGCGCGTGGTCGTAGTCGCCATCATTGCGCACCGGCGTCGTCGGTGCGCCGTTGAACAGCGTGTCGGCCTGCGCGGCGAGTGCGTCATCGCCTTGCGCGAGTCGGGCGCCGGCCTGCCATTCGATCTTCAAAAGATCGCGCGCGCGCAGCGCGGTCCATGCGTCGTCGGCCAGCACCGCCACGCCGGCCGCGAGCGGGCGCGTGCCCAGCGGCAGCGAGGCGTCAGGTTTGGGGATCGTCAGGACCGCCTCGACGCCTTCCAATGCCAGCGCTTCCGCGTCATCGAGCTTGTGCAGCGTGCCGCCGTGATACGGGCAGCGCGCAATCACTGCAACGAGTGCACCGCCGAACCACTGGTCGATCGCGTATCGCTCGCGCCCGGTGACGATGTCGCGCGCGTCCACGTCGCCCGCATCCTGTCCGACGAGCCGGAAAGCATCGGGTGTCTTCAACGGCAGTTGCGAAGCGGGCGGGGGCAGATTCGATGCGGCGGTCGCAAGGTCGCCGTAGCCGAACGTGCGTCCGTCCGGCGCGATCACCTTGCCGAGGCTCGTGCGCAATCCGCGCGCATCCACGTTCCACTGCTGCGCCGCCGCCTGCAACAACATCGTGCGCGCGGCTGCGCCGATGGCGCGCAGGTCGCTCCACGCCGCCGGAATGCTGGTGCTGCCGCGCGCCTCCTGGTGACCGAGCGTCCAGCGCGGCCCGCCATTGCCGTCGTTCTCCACGCCCAGTGCCATCGGCAATACGGTCACGCGCAGCCAGTCGGCGTCCAGTTCCTCGGCGATGATGCGCGCCTCGGCGGTGCGTATGCCCTGGCCGACTTCCGGATCACGCGCACCGATCACGATCGTGCCGTCGGGCTCGATGCGCACGTAGGGATTCAGTTGCAGCACGACGTCGCCCAGCAGTTCGTCGGGCGTGTCGGCCAGCGCGGCGACGGGAATGCCGACGATCAGTGCGCCGGATGCGGTGCCCAGCACTTTCAGGAAACGCCGGCGCCCGGCGTCGTGTGCGCGGCTCACTTCCGGGAGCCCTTCATCGTGGAGGCCGCGCGCTGGATCGCCCGGCGAACGCGCGGATAGCTGCCGCAGCGGCAGAGATTCCTGATGCCATCGATGTCCGCGTCATTCGGATCGGGTTTGCGCGCGAGCAGATCCGCCGCGGCCATCAGCATGCCCGGCTGGCAATAGCCGCAGAGGATCGCGTCTTCGTCCACCCAAGCCTGTTGCAGCGGATGCAGTGTGCCGTCGGCCTGCGCGAGGCCCTCGATGGTCGTGATTTTCTTTCCCGCGAGTTTCTGCATGGGCAGATCGCAGGCGCGCGCGAGCTTGCCGTCCACCAGCACGCTGCATGCGCCGCAACTCACGTCATCGCAACCGTACTTGCTGCCGGTGAGGCGCAGCACGTCGCGCAGGTACCACAGCAGCGGCATGCCCGGATCGCCGGTGTGGCGGTAGTGTTCGCCGTTGATCGAAACATCGATGCCGGTGCGGATCGGCTCGGGGACGATGCCGGGGTCGGTTTGCGGAAGGCGGGCCATCGCGGGATTGTATTCGTAACGTCGGCAGCGCGTGCGCCGTTCGCGGCCATGTCTACGCGTTCCTGCGCCCCCGACCCAACACATACCGCCAGACGAAATAAACCGGCAAGCCGCCGACCGTGATCAGCGCGCCCATGCCGGCATCGTCCGGGTGATCCCAGATGGTCACGCCGACGATCCACAGCACGGCCGCCAGGAACACCAGCGGCAGGAACGGATACCAGGGGACCCGGAACGGCGCCGTTTCCCCGGAACGCGCGCGGCGGTACCAGAACACCGTCGCGATCACCGCGGCCATGCCCAGCCAGTCGCCGACTGTCGAGTAGTTCAGCAACTGGTCGAAGGTGCCGGTGAGCGCCAGCACGCAGGCCCAGAAGGCGAGCAGCAGCAGCGCGACATTCGGCGAGCGCCAGCGCGGGTGCAGCTTTCCGGCCATCCGGAAGAACACGCCGTCGGCGCCCATCACCTGGAACACGCGCGCCGCGCCGATCAGCGAGATGTTGCAGAAGCCGAGCGTGGAGATCGCCACGCCCAACGCGATCGCACGCGCGCCGGTCTCGCCCAGCGCGTGCCGCATCACGTCCGCCGCGGGGGCCTTGCTGGCTGCGAGCCCGGCGTGTCCCAGCACGGCGAGATATGCCACATTCGCCAGTATGTAGCACGCGGCGACCCCGAGCATTCCGAAGATCAGCGCGCGCGGGATGTTCCGCTGCGGTTCGCGCAATTCGCCGGCGATGTCGTTGACGAAGTACCAGCCGCCGTACGAGAACAGCACCGGCATCAGCGCGCCACCGAGCGCGAACGGGCTGATTGGCGCGGGCGGCGCCACCGGCGCCGGCGCACCGCGCGCGAGCAGCCCCACCACGATCAGCGCCGAGATCGCCAGCAGCTTCAGCACGGTGAGGATGTTTTGGGTCAGTGACCCGGCGCGGATGCCGAACCAGTTGATCCCGGCGAGGAATACGATCGTGCCGACCGCGTACGGCCCCGGGTTGCCGATCGTGTAGCCGAGCGCGGCGCCGGCGTACTGCACGAAGACGGTCGCGACCGCGGCGATCGAACCGGAGTGGTTCACCGTCAGCAGGTTCCACCCGTACACGAAGGCGATGACCAAACCGAACGATTCGCGCAGGTAGACATAACCGCCGCCAGCCTGCGGCCGTCGTGCGCCAAGTTCGGCGTAGCAGAGCGCGCCGATCAGCGCGACCACGCCGCCGATCACCCACGCCAGCAATTGCTCGGCGCTCGATCCGGTCTGGCGTGCGATCGCCGCCGGCGTCAGGAAAATGCCCGAGCCGATCACGCCGCCGATCACCACCATCACCGCAGACCACACGCCCACGCTGCGCACGTAGGTCACGGAGCCGCCGGGTTGCGCATTCTCGCTGGCGGGGGTGCCGCCGAGGTTGGTTCGATTGCCGAGGGCGTTCATGTCGCGAAAAGGGGGCCGGTTGCGCGAGCATGACCGCGGCGCGAAGCGCTGTCGAGCGGCCGACCGCCATCCGCGCGAGCTGTTCTTGCAGGAGCGGAGCTTTTCGCCATGGATGCGGCTTTGACCGCATGCGCGGGCTTCTACAAGTCGAGCGAACCGCTCACCACCGTCGCGCACTCGCCTCCGATCCACACGCCGCCTTCTTCATCCACGGCAACCTCGACCACGCCATCGCGGCCGACTTCACGGCCCTGGCTGGCGCGATAACGCTTGCCGAATTCGGCGAGCCTTCCAGTCGCATGCAGATACGCGGCGATTGCGGCGTTGGCGCTGCCGGTGACCGGGTCTTCCGGAATGCCGTCGGCCGGGCAGAACGCGCGCACGGCCATCGCGAACCCAAGCTTGCGCGAGCGGCCGAACGCGCACACGCCGACCGCACCGAGTCGCGTGGTCAACGCGGCGACCGCGGGCATGTCCGGTTGCAGCGCGCGCACGGCGGATTCCTCGCGGAGATCGGCCACGATCCACCACGGCCCGTTGCAGACGTTGCGCCCCGCGAGCGCCGGCGTGCCGAGCGCATCCGTCAACATTCGCGCGAGCGTCGCATCTTCATCGGCGAGCCTAGCACCCGGCGCGCGCACGTGGATGCGCCGCGATGAGCCTTCGCCTTCCACGCGCACCGGCAGCAGGCCGGCCGCGCATTCCTGCACCAGCTCGCGCTTGTTCGCATCCACCAGCCCCGAGTCGATCGCGACGAACGCGCTGCCGACGCTCGGATGTCCGGCGAACGGCAACTCGCTGCGCGGCGTGAAGATGCGCACGCGGTAATCCGCGCCGGATTTCGTGGGAGGCAGCAGGAAGGTAGTTTCGGAAAGATTGGTCCACGCGGCGAAGCGTTGCATGGTTTCGGCGTCGAGCCCTTCGGCGTCCACCATCACGGCCAGCGGATTGCCCTGCAAAGGCCTTGCGGTGAACACATCGATGACGGCGTAGCGACGGGACATCGTGGCTCCTTGCAAAATGCGGGCGCGGTGCGGGCGGACTCAGGACGATCGGCTATTTCCGAACGATAGCCGATTGCGTTTACGGGTGCGTCACGCAAAACTGACGCGCCTTGCTTCCGGGAAGATCCTGCGAACCCTCCGTGACCACTTCCGCTCCCGCGCCGCTGCCAGCTGACGCACCCTGGATCGTGCTGAAGTTCGGCGGTACCAGCGTGGCCACGCCCGAGCGCTGGCGCACGATCCTCGAACTCGCCGCCGCACGCCGCGCAGAGGGTGCGCGCGTGCTGGTGGTGGTGTCTGCACTGTCGGGCGTGACCGATGCACTGAAGGCATTGTGTGCGTGCGCGCCAGGCGAGTATGCGGCTTCATTGCAGGCGCTGGATGAAAAGCATCGGGCGCTGGTGTCGCAGATGCAGTTGACGCGGGTCGAGGCGATGGAGGGTTGGCTGGCATCGCTGCGCACGGCCGTAGCGAGTGTGCACCAGAGTTACCACTGGCAAGCGTTGATCCAGGCCCATGGCGAACTGCTTTCAAGTTCACTCGGTGCCGTGTTCATGGGCGCCCACGGGCTGCGCACCGAATGGCTGGACGCGCGAGAGGCGCTGCTGGCGCGCGAAGTGCCGTTCGCCAACGAACGTTCGCGCGCGCTGTCGGCGCAGGTGGACGCGCAACACGATCCGGCGTTCGCCGCTGCGCTGGCGCAACGCGGTGAGGTATTCATCACCCAGGGCTTCATCGCCCGCGACAAGGATGGCCAAACGGTGCTGCTGGGTCGTGGCGGTTCGGATACTTCCGCCGCGTATTTCGGTGCGCTGCTGCGCGCCGACCGCGTGGAGATCTGGACGGATGTCGCCGGCATGTTCACCGCCGACCCGCGCCAGGTGTCGAGCGCGCGCCTGCTGCAGCGGCTGGACTACGAAGAGGCGCAGGAAATCGCGACTACCGGCGCCAAGGTGCTGCATCCGCGTTGCCTTTCGCCTTGCCGCCGCGCCCGCGTGCCGCTGCTGATCAAGGATACGCAGCGCCCGCAGCTCGAAGGCACGGTGATCGGCCCGCAGTTGCCGGAGGAAGCGCCGAGCATCAAGGCGATCAGCTCGCGCCGGGGCATCACGCTGGTCTCGATGGAAACGGTCGGCATGTGGCAGCAGGTCGGTTTCCTTGCCGACGTGTTCGCGTTGTTCAAGCAGCACGGCCTTTCCGTGGACCTGATCGGCTCGGCGGAAACCAACGTCACCGTGTCGCTCGATCCGACCGAGAATCTGCTGGATTCCGATGCGGTTGCCGCGCTCGCGGCCGATCTCGAGAAGATCTGCCGCGTGAAAGTGATCGCGCCGTGCGCGGCGGTGACCTTGGTCGGGCGCGGCATGCGTTCGATGCTGCATCGGCTTTCCTCGGTGCTCGCCGAATTCGGCCGCGAGCGCGTGCACCTGATTTCGCAGTCGTCCAACAATCTCAACCTCACCTTCGTCACCGACGAGGCGATGCTGGATGGGCTGTTGCCACGCCTGCACGAGTTGCTGATTCGGGCCGGTGCCCTGCGCACCGATGATGCCGCGCTGTTCGGGCCGAGCTGGCAGGCCCTGTACGGCCATAACGCGGTCGCGGCGCGCGAGCCGTGGTGGACGAGGGAACGAGTGCGACTTCTCGAGTTCGCGCAGGCAGCGACGCCGCGCTACGTCTATCACCTGCCGACCATCCGCGAACGCGCACGCGCGTTGCGCGCATTGTCGTCGGTGGATCGCGTCTACTACGCGATGAAGGCCAATGCGCATCCGGCGATCCTGCGCGCCATCGCACAGGAGGGTGTCGGCTTCGAATGCGTGTCGCCTGGCGAACTGGCCGCCGTCGACGGCATTCGCGAGGCGGGCGCCCTGCCGCGCCTGTTCACGCCCAACTTCGCGCCGCGCGCCGATTACGCGTATGCGCACCGGCATGGCGTGCCGACCACGCTTGACGCATTGCATCCGCTGCAGAACTGGCCGGAGCTGTTCGCCAACCGCGAGATCATGTTGCGCGTGGATCTCGGTCGCGGCCTTGGCCATCACGACAAGGTGCGCACCGGCGGGGCGGGCAGCAAGTTCGGATTGCCGCTGGACCAGCTCGCTGCATTCGTTGCGCTTGCGCAGAAAAACCGCACGCGCATCGTCGGCCTGCACGCGCATCTGGGCTCCGGCATCCTCGAAGCCACGCACTGGGCCGGGGTTTACGGACAGCTCGCCAGCATCGCCGAGAAGATCGGCAGCGTGGCGTATCTCAATCTCGGCGGCGGCCTGGGCGTGCCTTCGCATCCGGGCGAGGCGGAGCTCGATCTGGCCGCGCTCGATGCGTCGATTGCCGAAGTGCGCCAGGCCTATCCGCAGTATCGCTTGTGGCTGGAACCCGGACGCTGGCTGGTGGCGGATGCCGGCGTGTTGCTGGCGCGCGCGACGCAGGTGAAGCGCAAGGGCGTGCTGAATTACCTCGGCTGCGACGCCGGGATGCACGCGCTGATCCGTCCGGCGCTGTACGACGCCTGGCACGAAATCGTGAACCTCTCGCGCGCCGATGAGGAAGCCACGACGCTGTACCAGATCGTCGGCCCGATCTGCGAATCCGGCGATGTGCTCGGCGCCGACCGCCGCCTGCCGGAGACACTGGAAGCGGACGTGCTGCTGATCGCGCGGGCCGGTGCGTACGGAGAGTCCATGTCGTCGAATTACAACCTGCGGCCACTCGCGGAAACGGCGGTGATGGAATGACGAACGGCTTGCAAAGCTACCGCGCTCGGCATCTTGCGCGCCGGCGGTGCTCGGAATCCTCATGTACTGACGTGTACACTGCGCTTCCTGCGCTGCGGCGACGCGCAACCTGCCTTCGCTCGCGACGTTTTTCAAGCCGTTCTAACGCGCTCGCCTCCAAGGTGGAACATGAGCACGTTGGCTGATCCCCGCCAGGCAAAAGCCTTCCGCTTCGTCCGTTGCGGCTATAACGATGGCGTCGCGGAACTGGTGTATGCGTTCGACGAAGGCCCGGAGCTGATCGAGCGGATACGTTTTCCGGATGCACCTGCGTTGGCCAATGAGCGCAAGCAGGCGTTCGACGCCGCGCTGAGACTGCTGCATCTGGTCGCAGGTGTCAGCTACTACAAGGCCGGCGTGCCGGCGTGCATCGCGGTCGAGACCGGTGCGCTCGATGGAAGCGCTGCCGCCCTGATGGACGAGTTGTACCTGCACGGGCTCGCCGAGTTCGCATATCGCAATGGACTGGACTTGCGCGGGAGAATCGTGTTTCCGCGCGACAATTCCATCCCCACCCGGGCCCTCCACTTGAAGGAGAGAAAGCTGCCTCGGCGCACGCTTGTTCCCATCGGCGGAGGCAAGGATTCGCTGGTCGTGGTCGAGGCGTTGAAGGCCGCCGGCGCCGCGCCCACGGCCGTGTGGGTCGGCAATTCCCCGCTGATCGCGGCGGTCGCAGCGCGCACCGGGTTGCCGATGTTGAACATCGCGCGCGAACTGTCGCCGGTGTTGTTCGAATACAACCGGCTCGGTGCCTGGAACGGCCACATCCCGGTGACCGCGATCAATTCGGCGATCCTGGTGTGCGCGGCGATTCTCTACGGGTTCGATTCGATCGCCTTCGCCAACGAGCGTTCGGCGTCCAGCGCCACGCTGGAATACGAAGGCCAGCAGGTGAACCACCAGTGGAGCAAGGGGTGGGTGTTCGAGCGCATGCTTGCCGGGCACGTGCGATCGCACGTCGCCACCGACCTGGACTATTTCTCGTTGCTGCGGCCGTTTTCGGAACTGGCCGTGACGCGTGCATTCGCGAAATCCGGCGGCGCGTATTTCGATGCCTTCTCCAGTTGCAACCGCAATTTCCGCATTCTGGGCCCGAAGCCGGTTGACCGCTGGTGCGGCCAATGTCCGAAATGCCATTTCGTGTTCCTCGCGCTCGCGCCGTTCCTGCCCAAGCCGCGGCTGCTGCAGATCTTCGGCCGCAACCTGCTTGATGATGAAACGCAGGCGGGCGGCTTCGATGCGCTGATCGAATATCGCGACCACAAGCCTTTCGAGTGCGTGGGCGAAGCGAGCGAGGCGCGCGCAGCCTTCGCCGCCCTGGCACAGCGGCCGGAGTGGCGCGAGGATGCGCTGGTCGCGCGTTTCCGCGAAGAGATCGCGCCGCAACTGGAAACGGGTTCGCTGCGACTGGAGACGTGGTTGCAGGCGAGCGATGAACACGGCGTGCCTGCGCGCTTCAACGGAGCGCTCGATGCGATTCGCGGAGCTTGAATCTCGCGATGTGGCCGTCTGGGGATTCGGCCGCGAGGGTCGCGCCGCGTTGTCCGCCTTGCGGATGCGTTTCCCCGAAAAGCCGCTGACGCTCTATTGCAAACACGACGAAGCCGAGGCCGCGCGCGCGCTGATCACCGCCAATGTGCGCATTGTCGAAGCCGCGCCGGACGTCGATGCGCTTGCCTCTCACGAGATCGTGATCAAGTCGCCGGGTATCAGCGCCTACCGCCCCGAGCAGCTTGCGGCGAAAGAGCGCGGGACCGTGTTCACGTCAGGCACCGCGTTGTGGTTCGGGGAAAACCCGGATGCGCGCGTGATCGCGATCACCGGCACCAAGGGCAAGAGCACCACCACGGCGATGATCGCGCATTGCGCGCGGGCGCTGGACATGCGCACCGCACTGGCGGGCAACATCGGCATGCCCCTGCTGGATCTGGACGGACAACGCGCCGATCTGTGGGCGATCGAACTGTCGAGCTTCCAGACGGGGGAAGCCGGCCCGCTCGAACTGGGCGTGGTGGTCAGCCTTGAAGAAGAGCACCTGGACTGGCACGGCACCCGCGAGCGCTACATCGCCGACAAGCTGAAACTCGCCGGCGTTTCGCGCACGCTGCTGGTGAATGCGCAGGTGCCGTTGCTCATGCGGCACACCGCCGCGCATCCGCGGCGCATCACCTTCAACGATAGAAAAGGCTGGCATGTCGGCGATGGCGCGATCAGGCGTGGCAAGGTGCCGGTCATGGATGCAGGCGCGTTGCCGGTGCCCGGCGTGCACAATGCGGTCAACGCCTGCGCGGCGCTGGCGGCGATCGAGGCAATAGGCCTGGACGCAACCGCCGCCGCATCCGTGCTGCGCGACTTCAAGCCGCTGCCGCATCGCTTGCAGAAACTTGGGCTTCGCGAAGGCATGGAGTGGATCGACGATTCGATCGCCACCACCCCGGCGGCGGCGCTGGCTGCGTTGGAGAGCGTGCATGGCCGCGCGGTGACGCTGATCCTCGGCGGTTTCGACCGCGGGCTGGACTGGAGCGGCTTCGCCCGCGAACTCTCAGCATGTCCGCCGCACGCGGTAATCGCACAAGGCGACAGCGCCGCGCGGATTGTCGAGGCGCTGCGCGCGGCACAGGTCGGCTGCAGGATTGCGCGTTGCGAAGACCTGTCCGAAGCGGTGACGCGTGCGCGCGAATCGAACGTGCAGGGCGGCGTGGTGCTGCTGTCGCCGGGCGCGCCGAGTTTCGACCAGTTTCGCGATTACGCGCAGCGTGGACGCGCCTTCGCAGCGCTGGCCGGTTTCGATGCCGCGGCGCTGGGGGAAATCGAAGGGCTGGGGATCGCCTGAGAGGAGAGGCGCGGCCTTGCGGCCGCGCCTCCTGCGGTCACCAGATCTTGACCCGGTCCTTCGGCGCCAGGTACAGCTTCTGCCCCGGTTTGACGTCGTAGGCGTCGTACCACGCGTCGATGTTGCGCACGGTCTCGGCGCGGAACTGCGCTGGCGCGTGCACGTCTACCGCAAGTTGCTGGCGCTTTGCCGCGTCGCGGGCCTTGGAACGCCAGGCCTGGCCGAAGGACAGGAAGAAACGCTGGTCGCCGGTCAGTCCGTTCTCGGTCGGCGCGGGTTTGCCGTTCAGCGACAGATGATAGGCGCGATAGGCCGCGGTAAGGCCCGACACGTCGGCGATGTCCTCGCCCAGCGTCTGCTTGCCATTCACGTGCAGGCCCGGCAGCGCTTCGTACTGATCGTACTGCTTGGCCAGTTTGTCGGTCGCCTGTTCGAAATGCGCGAAGTCGGCCTTGGTCCACCAGTTCACCAGCCGGCCCTGCGCGTCGAAGTCCGCGCCGGTGTTGTCGAAGCTGTGGCTGATTTCGTGGCCGATGATCGCGCCGATCGCGCCGTAGTTGGCGGCGGGATCCGCCTTCGGATCGAAGAATGGCGGTTCCAGGATCGCGGCCGGGAAGTTCAGCGCGTTCTGGATCGGCAGGTTCACAGCGTTCACCGTCTGCGGTGTCATCCACCATTCGCCGTTGTCGATCGGCTTGCCAATCTTGGCCTTCTGGTATTCGTATTCGAATTTCACCGCGCGCAGGTGGTTGCCGAGCGCGTCGTCCGGCCTGATTTCCAGCGATGCGTAATCACGCCAGTGCTCGGGATAACCGACGCTCACGCGCAGCGTCTTCAGTTTTTCCTTGGCCTTGGCCTTGGTCACGGGCGACATCCAGTCGAGCTTGTCTATCCCCTCGTTGAATGCGGTCAGCAGGTTCTTGACCATGTCCTCCGCCGCGGCCTTGGACGACGCCGGGAAATACTTCTGTACGTAGATCTGCCCGACCGCATCGCCCAGATCGTTGCCGGTGGCCGACACCGCACGTTTCCACCGCGCGCGCTGCTGCGGCGTGCCGGTGAGGGTCTTGCCGTGGAAATCGAAGTGCAGGTCGGCGAAGGCTTTCGGCAACAGCGGTGCATTTTCGTCCAGCGTATGGAAGACCAGCAGCGCCTTCCATGCTTCGATCGGCTGGTTGCCGACCAGCGACGACAGGCCGGTGAACGCCGACGGCTGCCAGACGTCGAACTGCTTGATCCCGCCCAGTCCCGCTGCATCGAAGAAGGCGGTCCAATCCAGGCCCGGCGCCTTCTTCGAAAAGTCGGATGCGCTCCAGAGGTTGTTGGCCTTATGCACGTCCTCGCTGTCGACCAGGCTTTCCTGCGCCTTGGCGATCTTCGTCTCCAGGTCGAACACCGCCTGCGCCTGCTTGTCGGCATCCTTGATGCCGGCCTGCTTCAAGATTGCCGCGATGTAGGTCTTGTACGCGTCGCGGTCGGCGACCATGTGCGGATCATTGGAAAGGTAGTAATCGCGGCTCGGCATGCCGAGGCCGCCCTGCAGCAGATAAGGGATCTGCAGCGAGGCCTCTTCCAGTCCCTTGGTCACGAACAGGCCGAACAGGTGCTCGGTGTGGAAGTTGGTCGCGTTGATCGGGTCCACGTCGGCGCGTACGCGGCTGCCCAGCACGCGCGCCAGATCCTTGCGCGAGACGATGCCATGGATCGCATCCAGTTCCGGCTGCAACGGCTTCAGGCCGCCCTGCTCGATCGTGGCCTCGTCCATGTAGGCCTTGTAGTAATCGGCGATCTTGCGCTGGTTGCTGCCGTCCGGCGGATTGGCGTTGCCGGCATCCTTGATCAGGTCGGCGGTGCGCGCCTCGGCCTTGTTGAACACCTCGAGGAAGGTGCCGGTGCTGGAGCGGTCCGGCGGAATCGTGGCGCTCTTCAGCCACGCACCGTTGGAATATTCGAAGAAGTTGTCGCCCGGCTTGACCGAGTGATCCACGTAGGCCAGGTCCGGCATTGCCACCGTGCTGGCGACAGCCGGCGTGGCCGTGGTGCTCGCGGCAGCCTTCGCGCTGGAGGAAGCGCTCTGCACCGCGGCTTTGGCGGAAGTATCTGCCTGCTGGTCCAGCGAGGACGAGCACGCGCTCAGCGCGCAGGTTATCGCAGCGGCCAACACCCAGTTGATGCGGATCATGGCGGAATTCCTTGTGGCGGGAACCGAAGATGATGCATCACTTTTGCGCGCGTTGCAGGGCCGAAGGTCATGACCACCGGTTCATGCCTGCGTGGGCGGACCGTTGCTAGGCTTGCGTACCGTTGCGCATTGACCCGATCGACCGCACTCCGTTCAGCGGTGTAAGGAGCGGCTTCGCATGAACTCCATGCAAAACACCCCCACCAGGGTCTGGGATCTGCCCACGCGCATCTTCCACTGGCTGCTGGCGGTCCTGATCCTGCTGCAGTACGGCACGGCCGAGTGGCACTGGCTGAGCATGCAATGGCATGTCCGGTTCGGCTACGCGACGCTCGCGTTGCTGCTGTTTCGCGTGATGTGGGGCTTCGTGGGCTCGCAGACGTCGCGTTTTTCCGACTTCGTGCGCGGGCCACGGCGCGCGTGGACCTACTCGCGTGAGCTGCTCGCGAACCGTGCGAGTTTCAACATCGGCCATAACCCGCTGGGCGGCTGGTCGGTGCTGGCAATGCTCGCCTGCCTTCTGGTGCAGACGATCACGGGATTGTTCACCAGCAACCGCCGGCACACCGAGTTCGGCCCCTGGGCCGCGCACATTCCGGAACAGTGGGTGCGGCGATTGACCGAGGTGCATCAGATCAACCAGAACGTGCTGCTGATCCTGATCGGGATCCACATCGCGGTGGTGCTCGGTTACTGGATCGGCAAGGAGGAAAACCTGGTCGGGCCGATGCTGCACGGGCGCAAGCCGCTCGCGCCCATGGCGCCGTTGCGCTTCGTTTCACTGCAACGGGCGCTCGGAATCGCCGCGCTGGCCGGGTTCGTGGTCTGGGTGGTCGTGATGACGGCGGGGATTGGCTAGGCAGGAGCGCGCCTGCGCGCGACAGTCGCGATCCCGGCAAGGCCTCCGGGTCGCCCTCAGGCGCACCCTGCACAAGCTCCGCTTATCATCGCCGGATGAATCACCCACGCAGGACGCAGCAGACGCCCGAAGCGCTCGCCGCCCGCGCGGCTTCCATTCCGGAGATCCGCATCGACGAGTCGCTGCCGATCGCGCGGCGTGCGGACGAGATCGTCGAGCTGATCCGCACTCGCCAGGTGCTGGTGATCGCGGGCGAGACCGGTTCGGGCAAGACCACGCAATTGCCGAAGCTGTGCCTCGCCGCCGGCCGCGGCGTGCACGGCATGATCGGCTGCACCCAGCCGCGGCGGCTCGCCGCGCGCGCGATGGCGCGCCGCGTGGCCGCCGAACTCGGCACGGAAGTGGGCGGCAAAGTCGGCTTCCAGGTGCGCTTCACCGAACAGGTCGGCGAGCACACCCTTGTCAAGTTCATGACCGACGGCATCCTGCTGGCGGAAATCGCACGCGACCGGATGCTCTCGGCCTACGACACGATCATCCTCGACGAAGCGCACGAGCGCAGCCTCAACATCGATTTCCTGCTCGGGTACCTGAAGGCGCTGCTGCGCAAGCGCCGCGACCTGAAGCTGATCGTGACCTCGGCGACGATAGATGTCGCCCGTTTCGCCGCGCACTTCGAGCGCGCACCGGTGATCGAGGTCGAGGGCCGGGCGTATCCGGTCGAAATCCGCTGGCGTCCGCCCGAACGCGACGAAGCGCTGTCCGACCAGGTCATCGCGGCGCTGGACGACCTCACGCGCGAAGACCCGCGCGGCGACGCGCTGGTGTTCCTGCCCGGCGAGCGCGAAATCCGCGACGTGCACCTGGCGCTGAACCGCCGCAATTACCGCCACACCGAAGTGCTGCCGCTGTACGCGCGCCTGTCCAGTGCGGAGCAGGATCGCGTGTTCAAGCCCGGCCCGGCACGGAGGATCGTGCTGGCGACCAATATCGCCGAGACCTCGCTTACCGTGCCGCGCATCCATTACGTGATCGACAGCGGCACCGCGCGCGTGAAGCGCTATTCGCAGCGCAGCCAGATCGAGCGCCTGCATGTCGAGCCGATCTCGCAGGCCGCCGCCGACCAGCGTGCCGGCCGCTGCGGGCGCGTCGGGCCGGGCGTCTGCCTGCGCCTGTACGACGAAGACGATTACGCCTCGCGCCCGCGTTACACCGATCCGGAAATCAGGCGCTCGGCGCTCGCGAACGTGATCCTCACCATGCTCGCGATCGGCCTGGGCGAGGTGGAGCGCTTTCCGTTCATCGAACCGCCCGAGCCGCGCGCGATCGCGGATGGATGGCGGCGGCTGGCGGAAATCGGCGCGGTGGACGAGTCGCGCCGGCTGACGCGCATCGGCCGTGAACTGGCGCGCATTCCGATCGACGTGCAACTGGCGCGCATGCTGATCGAGGCGCGCCGGCTGCACGTGTTCGAGCAGGTGTTGCCGGTCGTGGCCTTCCTGGGTATCCAGGACCCACGCGAACGCCCGGCCGACAAGCGTGGCGAAGCAGACAGCGCGCACGCGGAGTTTGCCGATCCGAAGTCGGACTTCCTCGGCGTCCTCAACCTCTGGAACGCCTACCGCGCCGCGCACGAGGAATTGACGCAATCGAAACTGCGCGACTGGTGCGCGCGGCATTTTCTTTCGTACCTGCGCATGCGCGAGTGGAGGGAATTGCACAGGCAGTTGCTCTTGGCGGAACCGGGGACGGGGGATGGGCAGCGGGGACACTCCTCACGAGCCGGTTTGGCGAAGGGCGGCGACCGGCGAAAGAGCGCCGAAGCCGCGCCCCCGCTAGCCATCCCCGATCCCCAGCTCTACGAAAATGTCCACCTCGCCCTGCTCTCCGGCCTGCCGACCAACGTCGCGCGCAAGGACGATCGCGGCGATTACCGTGGCACGCGCGAACGCAGGTTCCGCATCTTTCCCGGCTCCGCGCTGGCGAAGGCGGGGCCGCAATGGCTGTTCGCCGCACAAATCGTGGACCTGAGCGGGCGCGTGTACGCGATGCATTGCGCGCGCGTGGAGCCGCGCTGGATCGAACGGCAGGCGGCGCACCTCGTTCGCCGCAGTTGGCACGATCCGCATTGGTCGCGCCCGCGGGGGGCGGTGATCGCGCACGAGCAGGTCACGCTGTTCGGCCTGACCCTCGTCGAGCGCCGCCCCGTCACGTTCGCGAAGCAGGATCCGGAGCTCGCGCACTCGATCTTCCTGCGCGAAGCGCTGGCACGCTGCGAACTGGATGCGCGCGCCGATTTCGTGCGCGCCAATGCGGGCGTGCTGCGGCAGGCGCGCGAGATCGAATCGCAGCAGCGCCGCCTCGACCTGCTGAAGTCCGACGAGGAGCGCGCGGCATTTTTCGCCGGCAAGCTGCCGTCGGATATCGCCGGCGTCGCCGCACTGGATGCCTGGTACGGCAAGGCTGCCCCTGCGCCGCGCGCCACGTTGCGCTGGTCTCTGCAGGACATCATGGCCAGCGCGACCGGACCGGACGCGCAAGCTTTTCCGCCTTCGCTGCACTTCGCGCAACAGAAGCTGCGGCTGGAATATCGTTTCGCGCCCGGCGATCAGGCCGACGGCGTCAGCCTGCACGTTCCGCTGGCGTTGTTGAATGCGATCCCCGCGGTGCGCTGCGAATGGCTGGTTCCGGGCATGCTGGCGGAAAAGGTCGCAACCTTGATCCGCGGCCTGCCGAAGGCGCAGCGGCGCAACTACGTGCCGGCGCCGGATTTCGCGCGTGCGTTCGTCGAAGCGGAAAGTTCCCGCGACGAACCACTGGTGCAGGCCTTGGCAGCCTTCCTCACCCGCACCACCGGTGCGCCGGTCGCGGCGGAGGATTTCGCGGACATCGAATTGCCGCCGCATCTGCGCATGCGTTTCGTTGTCCATGACGAACACGGCAGGCCGCTGGCCGAAGGCCGTGATCTCGAAGCCTTGCGTGGTGAATGGCAGGCGCGCGCGCGCGACGCCTTTGCGCAAGCCGCCGATGCGGAACTGGCGCGCGAGGACGTGCAGGCCTGGGATTTCGATGCCATTCCGCGCAGCGTGCGTTCGAAGGGAAACCTGACCGCCTATCCCGCGCTGGTGGACCTGGGCACGGCGGTGGCGCTGCGCGTTTTCGAACACGCGGTGGACGCCGACGAAGCGCACCCGCAGGGGGTGCGTCGTTTGCTGCGCCTGGGCTTGATGGGCGAGTTCAAACGCGCGCGCCGGCAATTGCCGATCCATCGCACCGTCGCACTGCAATACACACCATTGGACAGCGTCGACGCGCTGCGCGCCGATCTCGTCGAGGGCGGCTTCGACGACCTGCTGGCGCAGGGCGATCTCGATGTGCGTGATCGTGGCGCCTTCGATGATTTACGCGAAAGACTCGCGCGAGAACTTTTTCCGGCTGCAGTGGAACGGCTGAGAGCGGCCGAGCCGATCATCAGTGCGCAGGCGGAACTGCGGCCCTGGCTGGAGCCGCCGCTGATGGGTTTTGCGCGCGCGAGCTACGACGACCTGCGCGAGCAATTGCATGAACTACTGGCGCCAGGCTTCCTGCGCGAGCTGCCGCTGTCGAGGTTGGCGCAATTCCCGCGCTATCTGCGGGCGATGCGGTTGCGTGCGGAAAAATTGCGCCAAGATCCGGCGCGCGACCAGTCCCGGCTGCTGCAGGTGCTACCGTACTGGCGCGAGTGGCTGGCGGCGAAAGCCGGTGGGGCGTCCGGCCAGGCGCTGGATGCGCTGCGTTGGCTGATCGAGGAATGGCGCGTCTCGCAATTCGCCCAGGAACTGGGCACCGCGCAGGCCGTATCGCCGAAGAGATTGTCAAAAGCAGTCGAAGCATTGAAGCGCGCGCAGGAGCGATAGCGGTTCAAGGCGTCGCCAGCGAAGGCAGGTTGCGTGACGGCGGCGCGCAGGCACCGGAGTGTGCACGTCGAAAATGAGGATGCCGAGCGCCGCGGCGTTGAAACCGCTATTTCACCCGTTCGACGCGCACGCTGTCGTTGCAACCCTGCACGTACATCAGCCAGCTGCCGAGCATCATCGGCTTGATCGTGACAGTGGGATTGGTGGTGGTCGGACAGGAGTAGGCGCCGGATTCGGCCTGCTTCCAGACCTGGCCGTTGCTGAGCGTGAACTCGCTGCTGCCGTTCCAGCCGCTGAAGGTGCCGACCAGATGCGTCTCGAACTTCTCGCGGTCCGAATCATCGGCATAAAACACCGGCTTGCCGCTGGAACTCACCATCTTCACCTGCTGGTGGCTCTGGAGCCAGGCATCCAGGTACTTCAGTTCGTCAGGCGAAAGCTTGTCCAGGCCGGCGGCCTTGAAGTCGGCGGCGGGCATGCGCTCTTCGAGCGAGGAGAACTGTTGTGCGAATGCCGGCAAGGCAAGCAGTACACACAGGATGGACGGCAATACGATTCGGGTACGCATGGGCGGCGATCATAGCAGCGGGTTGCATGGCTTCACAGAGGTCGAAAGCCACAGCAGACGGTTACACTGACGGCCTTTCAGCAGTCTTTCCGCCGGCCGTTTTTTTGCGGCTGCGATACTCTCAAGTGAGCGAGATCCGCAACAATCCGCAAGCCGCAGAAACGACCGGCCAGGGTGCCGCGCCGTCCTTCGTGCGCGAACTGCCCGCGAGCGAGCGCGAACTCACCGGCGTTATTTGCGAACTGCTGGATCGGCTCGGCTGCGACGAGGATACCCGCGCGGCCGCGTGGTGGTACGCACTGGCGTGCGCGCAGCCCGAAGTCTGGGCGGAGCGTTCCGGGCAATTGCCTGAATCGCTGCGAAAACTGGTCGAGGGCCAGCGCGAAGCCGAGCGCGTGTGGGCATTGCACGCCGAACGCGGTGCGCAGGGCGGCGCGGAAGGCCTGCGGCGATTGTTGCTGGCGATCATCCGCGACTTGCGCGTGGTGTATCTGCTGCTGGCGCGGCAACTGGCAGCCATGCGCGCGGCCGCGCGCTGGCCGGAAGGCGAACGTCGCGCACTGGCCGAGCTCACCGCCGACATCCATGCGCCGCTAGCCAATCGCCTGGGCATCTGGCAATTGAAATGGGAGCTGGAGGATCTCGCCTTCCGCTATCTCCACCCGGATACCTACAGGCGCATCGCCGGATTGCTGGACGAGCGCCGCGCCGACCGCGAGGTCTACATCGCGCGCTGCGTGGGGATGCTGAGCGATGCGCTCAGGGACGCGGGCGTCGAGGCCGAGGTCGCCGGACGGCCCAAGCACATCCATTCGATCTGGAAGAAGATGCAGCGCAAGCGGCTGGATTTCGGCGAGCTGTACGATATCCGCGCGCTGCGCGTGCTGACCGGCAGCGTGGCCGATTGCTACGCTGCGCTGGGCGTGACGCATGCGCTGTGGCCCAACCTGCCCAACGAGTTCGACGACTACATCGCGCGACCGAAGGGCAACGATTACCGCTCGCTGCACACCGCCGTGATCGGGCCGGACGGCAAGACGCTGGAAGTGCAGATCCGCACCCGCGAGATGCACCGTGGCGCGGAGCTGGGCGTTGCCGCGCATTGGCAGTACAAGGAAGGTGGGAATACGGATGCCGCCTATCAGGCGCGCGTGGCATGGATGCGCAAGCTGCTGGAATCGCGCGATGCGCAAGACGACGCAGCGTTGCTGGGTGGGCTGCGTTCGGAGCTGGCCGAGGAACGCGTCTACCTGCTGACGCCCAAGGGCGAGGTGTTCGACCTGCCGCAGGGCGCGACCGTGCTGGATTTCGCCTACCACGTGCACAGCATGGTCGGACATCGTTGCCGCGGAGCCAAGGTCAACGGCCGCATCGTGCCTCTGACCCATCAGCCGGCGAGCGGCGACCGGGTGGAGATCCTCACCGCGAAGGAGGCTGCGCCCAGCCGCGACTGGCTGTCCCCGCACCAGGGATTCCTCCAGACGGGCAGCGCGCGCGCGAAGGTGCGCGCATGGTTTCGCCGCGTCGACAATGCGGCCAACCTCGCCGCAGGCAGGCAGATCCTCGAACGCGAACTGAAGCGGCTGGCGCTGGGTGATCGTCCGCTCGAAAGACTGCACGCCAAACTCGGACAGAAATCGCACGAAGAATTGCTGGTCGCCCTCGCGCTTGGCGAAATCACCAGCGGGCAACTGGCGCGCGCGCTTGCCGAGGGCGAATCCCCGGCGCCGGCGGCACCGGTGCGTGCGGCGCGACCGGTCAAGCACGAGCCGGGGGCGCTGACGATCCAGGGCGTGGGCAATCTGCTCACCAGCATGGCACGTTGCTGCCAGCCGTTGCCGGGCGATGCGGTGGCGGGTTTCATCACGCGCGGGCGTGGCGTCACCGTGCACCGCGCCGATTGCCCGGCGCTCGCGCGATTGCGTGCACGCGCACCCGAGCGCGTGATCGAGGTGCACTGGGGCGAGACCGGCGAACGCGCCTACGACGTCGAGATCGCGATCACCGGTTACGACCGCAAGAACATCCATCGCGACGTCACCAATGCGATCGCGAATTCCGGCGCGCACATCGCGGCGTCGGGCAGCCGGGTCGATCCGGCGCGCGGAGAAGTGCAGATGCGCTTCACCCTGCGCCTGCGCGATTTCGGCGAGCTCGCGGCGTTGCTCGACAAGTTGGCCGCATTGCCGAATGTGATGGATGCGCGCAGGCTTGCCGCACACTGAATCGCGGTCCACGACGCGGTCCGCGAAAGCGCCATGGTGCTAAGCTGATCGCGGTTCAAACTGCCGTAACACGATGATCGGACACAACGATCCCCCTGCGCGCGACCCGCGTGCGCGCACCGAGCCGACGCTCGGCAACCTCGACCAGCTCGACATGCCGCCGCGGCGCGCGAGCGGCGATGGATTGCCGCCGCTGAAGGCCAATCCGCCGCGCCGCGATCCGCGCGCTCGGCAACCGCCGCCGCGGCGTTCGGCGTGGCCGTGGGCACTGGTCGCGCTGCTCGCGATCGTCGTGATCGGCGGTGCCTGGGTGTGGACGCACCAGAATGCCTTGCGCGCGGATCTGCCGCGCACGCAATTGAACGCGATCCTCTCGCGCGGCGACAGCGCGCTCGCCGCCGGCAAGTTGTCCGGTTCGCCCGAGAGTGCGCGCGACCAGTACGAAGCCGCCCTGGCACTCGATCCGGACAGCGAGCATGCGATCGCCGGATTGCGCAACGTCGGCAGTGCGGAACTGAAGCTCGCGCAGGACGACATCGCACACAACAAGCTCGAGGATGCGCGTACCGCGCTGGAAGAGGCGCGGGGCCTGCTCGGCGGCGGCGCCGTCGCCAGCACCGAAGCGGCGTTGAACAAGGCGGCCAATCGTGGCGCGACCCTGCAGGCCCTGCTGGACCAGGCGCGCGCGGCGCTGGCCGCCAACAACATCGAGGGCCAGGGCGGTGCGGCGGATCTGTTCCACCGCGTGCTGGTCAGCGATCCCGACAATGCGGTCGCGCGCCACGGCATGGACCAGGTCGGCTCGGCGCTGGCCACGCAGGTGCAGGACCAGTTGAAGAACAACGATCGCGTTGGCGCGCAGCGCACGCTGGATCGGCTGGCTTCGCTGGTGCCGAACTACGCGGAACTGCCCGGTCTGCGGGCCGCGATCGCGCAGGCCAACCAGGACTCGCAGGCGCGCCGCGACCAGTATCTCGCGCAGGGCGAAGCGGATCTGCGCGCAGGCAAGATCGCCGGCAGCGGCGACGACAATGCACTGGCGCAGTTCCAGGCTGCGCTCGCGGAGGACCCGAACAACGCGCAGGCGCAGGCCGGCCTGGGCCAGGTGGCGCAAGGGCTGGTGGTGCAGGCCAATGCCGCGCTGGATGCGGGTCAGGCGGACGACGCCAAACAATTGCTGGACCAGGCCGCCAAGCTCGCGCCGAAGTCGGCTGATCTCGCCGCCGCGCGTTCACGCCTGCAGGCGCAGGCGCAAACTGCGGCCGCGGCCGCGCACAACGACGACGGCGTTGCCACGCCGGCGCGGCCGGCGCTGACGCCCGCGCAATCGGCCGAAGTCGCGCGCATGGTCAAGCAGGCCGGTGCCGCCGCGCGTGCCGGCGAACTGATGCTTCCGCCGGGCGACAGCGCTTATGACCTCTATCGTGCCGCACTCGCCATCGATGGCGACAACGCCGCCGCACAGGCAGGCTTGCAGGCGCTGCCGCAGATCGCACGCGAACTGTTCGGACGCGCGCTGCACGGCGGCAAGCTCGAGCACGCGGGCGATCTGCTCGCCACCCTGGCCCAGTTGAGCCCCGGCGACCCCGCGCTCGGCGGGATGCAGCAAAACCTCGGCGGCGCCTGGATCGCGCGGGCGCGCACGCTCGCGGACCGGGGACGTTACGACGATGCGCGGCGCGCGCTGGAAGAAGCGCGTCGGCTGACGCCGGATGATCCGCGGATCAACGAGGTGGATAATCGGATCGGATACGGGAACTAGAGCCTCCGCAAAGCTGCTGCGCTCGGCCTGATTCAAAACAATATGTGGCGTGCCGGCGAGCTGGTGCTCGGATCAGGCCCGGTGCATGGATGTACCGCTTTGGGGCCAAGGAATCCTCATGTACTGACGTGTACACTCCGGTTCCTGCGCTCCGGCGACGCGCAATCTGCCTTCGCTCGCGACGCTTTGCGGAGGCTCTTTAGATGTCATTCGTTCGACCGCTCTGGAGCGGCCCCGTGCTCGTCTTCGGCGCGAGCAGCCAGATCGGTTTCTTCCTGTTGCCGATGCTGGTCGAACACGGCGCCCGCGTGCTGGCGGTTTCGCGTCGCGCGCATGCTGATCAAAACGGCGTGACATGGCTGGGCGGTGATCTGCCGGATCATCCGCCGCAGGAAGTTTCCGGGGTGCAGTCCGTCGTCAGCTTCGGGCCGATGGATGCGTTGGCCGCATGGCTCGCGCACGCGCCGCTTCCGGCGTTGCGCCGCGTGGTCGCGACCAGCTCGATGAGCGCCGAAAGCAAGCGCGACTCGCGGGTGCCGGCCGAGCGTGCGCTGGCGCAGCGATTGCGCGATGCGGAAGCCGCACTCGCGTCCGTTTGCACGCGGCACGGGATTGCCTGGACGGTGCTGCGCCCGACGCTGATCTATGGCGCCGGCATGGATCGCAGCCTCACGCCACTCGCGCGCCGCGCGATGCGCACCCGCATGTTCGCGTTGCCTCCGGGTCGCGGCCTGCGCCAGCCCGTGCACGCGCAGGACATCGCGTTCGCGGTGATTGCGGCCATGCAGTGTCCGGAAAGCGCGGGCCGCGTGATCCCGATCGGTGGTGGCGAACGCCTCGCCGCGGCGCAGATGTTCGAGCGCGTGCGCGGAAGCCTCTCCGTGCGGACGTGTCCCGTCCGGATTCCGCGACTTGCCGTCTCCGTTTCAAGGCGCCTGTTTCCGCGACTGCGCGGGCCGCTGTCGCGGCTGGATCGGGATCTGATCGCCGACAACACCGAACTCGAACGCCTGCTGGGCGTGCATCCGCGCATGTTCGCACCGGATGCGCGCACGTGGACCCCGCCGGGTACCGCCGGCGCGCGCCGCTAGACTGCGCGTCGTGAATACACCCTCGTCCATGCCCGCTTCGGTCGTGCTCTGCACTTACAACGGCGAGCGCTGGCTGCCCGAATTGTGGCGCAGCCTGCTTGCGCAGACGCACGTGCCGGACGAGATCGTGGTGCGCGACGATGCGTCGTCCGACGGCACTTTCGCCGTGCTCGAAAATTTGCGCGAAGAAGCGCTGGCGCGTGGCATTCGCGTCACGCTCGCGCGCAACGAACGCAACCTCGGATTCGTCGGCAATTTCGAGGCGGCGCTCGCCGACGCCAGCGGCGGGATCGTGTTCCTGTGCGACCAGGATGATATCTGGCACCCGCACAAGATCGCGCTGATGCTGGCGCAATTCGAGCGACGGCCCGACCTGCTGCTGCTGCATTCAGATGCGCGATTGGTGGACCAAACCGGACGCGACATGCGTTGCGGCCTGTTCGAGGCCCTGGAAATCACACGCCGGGAGCGTGCGCTGATCCATTCAGGCCGCGCCTTCGATGCGTTGCTGCGCCGCAATCTGGCCACCGGCGCGACCCTCGCGTTCCGGCGTTCGCTGCTGAAGGATGTCGCGCCATTTCCGCCGGAATGGGTACATGACGAATGGCTGGCGATCATCGCCGCGGCGATCGGCGAAGTGGATTGCCTGGAGCAGCCTCTGATCGACTACCGCCAGCATGGCGGCAACCAGATCGGGGCCCAATGGCGTGGCGTCGGCAAGTCGCTGGAGCGCGCCGGCCGGTCGCGCCAGCCGTATTTGTCAGGTTTGATCGAGCGCACGCAGATCTTGCTCGCGCGCGCGCCGGCCCTCCGTTTTGGGGAAGCACGCCGGCGCGCATTGCAGCGAAAACTGGCGCATCTGCGCTGGCGGACCTCCATGCCGGCCTGTCGCCCGTGTCGCTTGCCAGCGGTCCTGCTGGAGACGGCGCGGGGCGGCTACGCGCGTTACGCACGGGGAATGCGGGCCGTGGCCTACGATCTGTTCGGCCGGAACTGAGCCGCATCGGCTGAACATTCCCTGATTGAACGTTGTCGAACCGTGTGCTTTGTGCCGGAGTTCCGGCGGTGCCTTTCGATTAAACTGCGGCGACCTCCTTCCGGGTGAATAGTTTGCTGGCTTTTCTTTCCCGCCTCCGCGATGCCTGGCTGCGCGCCTGGCCGGTCACGCGCTGGCCGCTGTTGATCGGCATCGGCTTCGTGATCGGGTTCCTCTTGCCGTACACGCTGGTGCTGGATGCGCGGGTGCGCGCGCGCGTGGGTGAAATCGCGTTCTCGCAGCCGACCCGGGTATTCGCAAAACCCGTGCGGCTTGCCCCCGGCGAGGCGATGAATGCCGATGCGCTGACGCTTGAACTGACCAGCGCCGGCTACACCCAGGAACCCAACGAGGCGCGCGTGCCAGGCACCTTCAGCCGGGATGGCGAGCGCTTCGTGGTCGCCTCGCGCGGTTACGCCGACCCGGCCGGCGGCGAATTGCCGCGGCGCGTGCGCGTGACGCTCTCGCACGGCCAGGTCGATTCGGTGAAGGACCTGACGTCCGGCCGCATGCTGCACGAAACGCATCTGGATCCCGCGCGCATCGCCACGCTGTACGGCGCCGAGCAGGAAGAACGCCAGGTCGTGAAGCTGGACCAGTTGCCGCCGCTGCTGGTGAGCGGGCTGCAGGCGGTCGAAGACCGCGACTTCAAGCACCACTGGGGCATCGACGCCGGCGCGATCCTGCGCGCGGCGTTCGCCAACCTGCGCGCCGGCCACGTGGTGCAGGGCGCCTCCACGCTCACGCAGCAGCTCGTCCGCAACCTGTTCCTCGATCGCAACAAGAGCTTCGTGCGCAAGTTCAACGAGGCGCTGCTGTCGGTCTTGATCGAGACTCATTACACCAAGGCGCAGATCCTCGATGCCTACTGCAACGAGGTGTTCCTCGGCCAGCAGGGCAACCAGGCGGTGCACGGCTTCGCGGCGGCCTCGCAGTTCTACTTTGCGCGCCCGGTCCAGACATTGCGCCCGCAGGAGGACGCGCTGCTGGTCGGCATGATCCAGGGCCCGAGCATCTACGATCCGCGACGCTATCCCGAACGCGCGCTCGCGCGCCGCAACATCGCGCTGGACATGTTCCATGCCACCGGCCTGTTGAACGATGCGCAATGGGAGGCGGCGAAGGCTGCGCCGCTGGGCGTCACGGCGCAGCCGCAACTGGTGGCGGACCGCTTTCCCGCATTCATGGAAGTGGTGCGCGAGCAACTGCACCAGGATTTCAGCGACGACCAGTTGCGCGGCGGCGGCTTGAACGTATTCACCACGCTTGATCCCGCCGCGCAGATCTACGCCGAGAATGCGCTGGACGACACGCTCACCGCGCTCGGCAAGCGCGGCCGCAACCTGGAGGGCGCGGTGGTGATCACCGATGCCGATACCGGCAGCGTGCTGGCGATGGTCGGCGGACGCGAATCCGATCGCCACGGATTCAATCGTGCCTTCGATGCGCGCCGGCAGATCGGTTCCGCGATCAAGCCGTTCTATTACCTGATGGCACTGGCGCAACCGCAACGCTGGAGCGTGGCGTCATTGCTGGACGACACGCCGGTCTCGCTGCGCCAGCCGAACGGCACGGTGTGGTCGCCGAGCAATGACGATCACGTCGCGCACGGCGAGGTGCCGATGGTCGAGGCGCTGGCGAAGTCCTACAACCTCGCGAGCGTGCACCTGGGCATGGATCTCGGGGTCGAGCGCGTGGCGAAGTTCCTGCGCTCGTTCGGACTGGACAACGTCCCGGCCAATCCATCGCTGCTGCTCGGCGCCATCGACCTGTCGCCATTCCAGGTGACCCAGATCTACCAGTACTTCGCCGCCGACGGTCATGCGTTGCCGCTGTCCACGCTGCGCGGCGTGACCGATTCGCAAGGCAAGGCGATCAAGCGCTACAGCGTGCAGCCGGGCGAGGGCGAATACCAGCAGGCCGAGCGACTGACCCGTTGGGCGATGCAGCAGGTCGCCGTCTACGGCACCGCCGCTTCGCTCGGCGATTCGTCGTTGGCGTGGCTGCACGTCGCCGGCAAGACCGGCACCTCCGACAGCCAGCGCGATTCCTGGTTCGCGGGCTTCACCGGCCAGCACCTGGGCGTGGTGTGGGTCGGTCGCGATGACAACAAGCCGACTGGCCTGTGGGGCGCGACCGGCGCGCTGCGCGTGTGGAAGGATATTTTCGAAAAACTGCCGACGCGCCCGCTTCCAACTTCGCCGGGGCCGGGCATCGATTTCGCCTGGGTGGACCCGAGCACGGGGCAGGGCACGCAACCCGACTGCGAAGGCGCGCGCGAATATCCCTTCATCTCGGGCTATGCGCCTTCCGCGCAGGAGCACTGCTTCTTCCAGCAGTTGAAGAACTTCTTCGGCATCGGCGTGGGCAGCCAGAACGGCGCACCGCCACCCGCGCCGGCCAATGCCGCGCAGGTGCAGCATTGAGGCCGGATCGGCGTGGATTGACATGGGAGAGGCGGATCAGCGCAAAATGGGTGTTTGATCTCCCGGCGCGCCGGTCCATGCCAACGACTTTCTGGAGTTCGGGTTCGTTGAAAGCTGCATTCGTTCGACTTGCGATTCTCGGATCGGCGGCAACGCTGCTCGCCTCCTGCTCACAGCCGCCGGGCTCGCTGCAGCAGAGCATGCGCACGCCCGATCACGACATGGTCGCGGCGATCCGCGCGGCCGGCACGCGCGACAGTTCGGTGGTGCAGGTCGCGCCGCTGCGCGATCCGGCCATTGACAACTTTGTCATCGCGGCCCACAACGCGGAGCGCGCCGGCGACATCCGGATGGCAATCAGCAATGCGGACGCCGCCCTGAAGCTCGCGCCAGACGCGCCCGACATCCTGCAATACCGCGCGGAACTCGCGGTGCGCGCCAGGGATTACGCCACCGCCGAGTCGGATGCGCGCCGTTCCTACGAACTCGGCCCCAAGCTCGGCGGCCTGTGCGCACGCAACTGGCAGACCGTGCTGGAGATCGAGCAGCTCGAGGGCAACGCCGCGGCGGCCGAGAACGCGCGCGTGTCGCGCGACAAGTGCCACGTCGCCGGGCCGGTGCGGATGTAGCCGAGGTTGCATTCCGTTCTGGTGTCGGCGTCATTTGCCGGCAAACACCAGCAGCACCACCAGCAGCGCGATCCCGAACAACGCGACCAGCACCGCGAAGGTGAAGGCGAGATATGGTGCATGGCGCGGTGGCCATGCGTGCACCTTGCGCCAGGCGCGTGCGTATAGCAGGTACCGTACGCCGCACGTGCCCACCATGAACACGCCCAGGGCCACGAGGATCACGCCCCCCAACGTCGAGAGCGGATTCGGCAGCAGCGGGCTGCCCGCGTGCGGCCAGGGCTCATGCCGCAGCAGCAGGCCGAAGCGATCCACCGCGATGCCGAAGATCATCAGCGACAGCGCCGTGCGCGTCCACACCGAGAGCGTGCGCTCGGCGTTCATGTAGGAACGCTCGGCGGATTGCTCGGAACGCTCCGCCGACTGCTCGGTGCGCTTGGCCGCCAGCGTGGTCTGCTGCTCGGCCAGCTCCACCACGCGCTTCATCAGCGCGATCTGTTCGGGCTCCGGCTGTTCTGCCATGTTCGATTCCCTCGCGCGTGCCCGTGTGATGTTCCCGGATACGGTGCCCAGTCATCAGCATAGACCAACCGGTGCGTCGGGCCGACCGCGTCGTCCTCGACTCAATCCTGGCGCCCCGACAGGAATTCCTCGCGGCTGTTGGCGTGCGGAAACGGGGCGTCCGGAACCGGAACGCCCAGCGCATGGCACAACGGTCGCCAGCCGTCGCGCGGCGACCATTCCAGGAAGCGTGCTTTCGGCGCGTTGTCGCGCGCGTGCGCGACGTGCCGCTCGTAGGCGGCGATGCAGGCCTGCCGGTTTTCGATATCCGGCGTGAAACGCGAGCGGAACATTTCGTCGATCATCTCGCGCCACGGGCCATTGTCCACGCGGTTCATGGCCTGGAAGATCGTCGCGTGCGCGCTGCCCCACCAGGATTCCGCATCGCGCGCCGACAGCACGATCAGCGCATCCGGAAACGCTTCGCTGATCTCCGGCCAGAACGAACCCGCCGGCCAGTCCACCGCCGCGCCGTAGCCAGCGAACAACGCATGCCAGTCCGACATTTCCCCGCGCGCTGCCGCGCGCCAGTGCGGAATGTGTTCGGGATGCTTGAACACCTCGCTCATGTGGTAGCAGGGCGCGCCGAGCAATTGCTCCAGCGCCAGTTTCAGCGATTTGGTCCCGGTGCGGCCGAGGCCCGCTCCGACGACGCGCAGAGTCACTTCATCGACCTCTCAGGCAACCGGATTCTTCCTGGCGTAATAAATGTCGCCATCGTCGTAGGCATGGACATCCACCAAGTCGCCGGCTTCCGGAGCCGCGACGTAGTTGAGGCCGAACGCGTCGCACACTTTCCGCATGGCCGAAGGTGGCGCCTTGTTCATCACGATGAAACGCAGGCTCCCATCCTCGCCCGGGTGCAGCCAGATGTCCAGGTAACACCTGTCCTGCTCCGTGCCCAGGCCATTCCACGCGTCCTCGATCGTGCTCCAGTGCAGCCCGCCCAGAACCGAATCGAGCTTGCGCACGATCTCTTCCACTTCCCCGAGCGGCTCGGCGTGCATCTCCTCCCATTCGTTCATGGGTGGAAGTCCTTCCGCCGCACGATAAAGATAAAAGTTGAAACTCATCGCACGATCTCCATGCCCTGCAGATGAACATGCGCCGCGAGCCACGCGGCATTCCGCCGTGGGCAACAGCGGCAGGGCAGGACATCAAGCTGCCCTCGGTGCCCAATAGGTCGCGATCGTCTGGGCGATGTCGGTTCGCTCGAAAGGCAGGCAGTCCGGGCTTCCCGCAAACCACTCCAGGAATGCGCGGATCGCTGCCGCCTGTGCAGGCGTGAAAACGGAAAAGCGGTAAACCGCATAATCGCGTGCCGTGCGTGCGCCGTAACGGCGCGGGTTGATCGTCCGTTCGCCGCCTTTCGCCAGATCGCGAATGAGGTGTGAGACGGGATCCGCTTGCTCGAGCTTCCGGTCGATCGCGGCGAACAGATAAGCCGGCAGGTAGAACCGGAACGCCTCGTCGGAAAAAAACGAAAGCCCGAACCGAATCCGCCCGGCGCCTGGTCGAGGAATGCGGGATCCAGTTCTTCCCAGCGCCTATCCAGCACCGCGCTGAACTCCTTCTCCAGCAGCGCCGGTTCGGTACCTTCATGGCTGCTGACCAGGCACCAATGAGGCGGCGGCTCGACATCCGAGAATGCGATCCGTATGCGTGCCTTGAGCGCCTCGGCATCCATCATGGCGGCCTGCTATATGCGGAACAACAGCCAGGACGCGTACGCCAGCAGCGCCAGCACAAGCACAAGGATCAGCAGGATGACCCGGCGGGACGTACCGACCATGCGTGCGCTGCGGTCCTGCAACTGCTCGGCGCGCCGCTGGAGCCTCTCGGCCCGTTCCGTCTGCTGCTGCACGAGCGCGAATTGCTCGCGCTGCAACGCGAACGCTTCCTGCTGGCGTTCCAACTGCGTGCGCTGGTTGTCGCGGATTTCCGCCAGCAGGCGGACAACTTCGATGTCATCGCTCACTGTATTCCCCCCGTTCGATTCGTGGCCCGGGCCGTGAATCTCCCCGCCCGGAAAAGTGCATTCTATTCGGCCTCCAGGATCACCGGGTCGTCCAGCCGGACGATCCCCGGCACCAGCACCCGCGCATACACGCCGAATCTCAGATCGGCGCATTGGGTGATCTGGCGCAACACCTCCGGTGCCTTCGGCAGCTCGCCCTGCGCGAACGCCACCATGCCGCAGCGCTCGGTCGTTTCGCAAACATGCAATTCCACTTCGCCCACGCGCAACCGTTTGCCGATCCAGGTCTGCTCGACGGCTTCCATGCCGGGTGATTCGATCACCAGGTTCGGCCGGAAGCGGCGCGCGTCGATGCCCGCATCGGGCAACGTCGCGCGCAGCCACGCGAGCGAGCCGGTGGTGAGCAGGTGGATCGGTGCGGAATCGAAGTGCGGGATTTCGGCCTCGCGTGCCAGCGTGACCTCCTGCCCGAGCGCATCGGACAAAGCCCGGTGGACGGACGGCGCATCACCGCTGATTTCCCCTCCGTGCGGAAAACGAATCTGCGGAATGCCATGGCGATAATGCGCGCCGAATCCGAACAAGCCGTCGATCTTGCGGAACCGTCGCGTGTGCTTGCCGCTGCCGAGCTTGCCCTGTGCGTCGCGGATGGCGAACGACCGATCGCCCTGCGCACCGCGCGGCTCGATGCACAAGCTTTCGCATCGCTCGCCGAGCATGGACTTCACCGGGTAACGCCACAGCTCGACCACGCGATTCATGCGCGCACATCCTTCCCGAAGTGTCGACCCTCAAGCTCCGCCATTGCGCACCGTAGGGCCCAGGAAGAGTGGATCCGCGGCGCAACTGTCCGTTGAACCGCTTCGTTGCCCGGCGCCAATGACAAGCCGGCACAACTTTCGTTTGTAGTGCAGTTTGCCATCGCAGGGATTCGGAAAAGGAGTCTTCGCCTCACGATCCATGCAGGGTCCGGCCGCGACCAGGTCGTCCGTGCCGATCCTGAAAAGGCAGTAGTCCGCGCGCCATTGCACGAGCTCGCCCGGGACCGGGCAAGCCGGAGCGGCGGACGCGCTCCCGCCCAAGGCCACCATCAACCAGAGGATCGAACGTGTCATCGGGAACGGAGTCCTGAATTCAGGTCGGGAATCGTGTAAACGGCATCGCCTGGATCAACTGTCAGGCCATGGGCTCATGCCATGCGATCCTCTCGACCGGGCAACCAGCCCTGAGCGTATTGTGGACTTCGGCCAGTCGATCCGTCTCCGAAAGCAGCCGTTCGATCTCCTCTGGCGATGCCTGCGACTCGACCCTTGCCGAGTAGGTGATCGACCTGGCCGCAAGCCCCACGCCATCGAACTCCGCCGTTGCAGTGACCTCACAACCGCTGATTTCGATGCCGAGGCGATGGGCTTCCCTGTACAAGTCGTTGCAATAGCAGGTGGCGAGCGCGGCCATCAGGAACTCGCCACCATTCACCGAACTCCCGTACCCGCCAGCCTTGCCCGGGACGAGCAGGGATTGATCTCGGCCGCCGGTGGATACGCGCACCGCATGTTCGTTCGAGGCGTTTCGGACGCGGGCCGAAATTTTCATGCGTGGGCCTCTTCTTCCTGGAGCGGTCTGACGCTTGAGCTTAAGCGGCGGCGAAGCCGCGCAGGGATGAGCGTCCGCCGGAATGAGTGGTTAGGCCGCCGAGATGGGCGGTGCAAATGACGCTAAGCACGACTGGCCCGGGCCAAGTATGGGGCACCAATGGCAAAAAAGGCTGCGCCAACCCCGTAGAAGGCAACTTGCCTGGCGAGATATGCAGCGACAAAGAATAGACAACCAGCTGCGATGAAGAGATAGCCACTGCGCCTTGCGCTCTGCGAGCTTGACACTTCAGCACCCTTATTGAGGTCTAACGC
>JBQCHG010000001.1:0-9040 GCA_051954935.1 Rhodanobacteraceae bacterium | reverse complement strand
GGTGCTGGCCGTCAAGCCGCAGATGGCGCGCAAGGTCTGCGAGCAATTGGCCGAACCGCTGCGCGAAACCCGTCCGCTGCTGATCTCGATTGCCGCCGGCGTGCGCATCGAACAACTGGAGCGCTGGCTCGGTGCGCACCTGGCGATCGTGCGCTGCATGCCCAACACGCCCGCATTGATCGGCGCCGGCGCGTCGGGCCTGTGCGCAAACGCGCGCGTGGGTGCGGCGCAACGCGCGCTGGCGGAGCGCATCCTCAATGCGGCGGGCATCGCGCGCTGGATCGACGACGAATCGCGGATGGACGTGGTGACCGCGCTCTCGGGCTCCGGCCCCGCCTATTTCTTCCTGCTGGTCGAAGCCATGGAGGACGCGGCGGTGCAACTGGGCCTGCCACGCGACACTGCGCGCGCCCTGGCGGTGCAGACCTGCCTGGGCGCGGGGCGCATGCTGGCCGAAGGCGGCGAGAGCGCGGCGACGCTGCGCGCACGGGTCACGTCACCGCAGGGCACCACCCAGGCCGCCCTCGATGCATTTGCGCAAGGCGGCCTCCGCGAGCTGGTGCAGCGGGCAATGGCCGCGGCCACGCGCCGCGGCGGAGAGCTTTCCGCGATGCTCGATTGAGACGCCCGCATACGCGACGGCCGCGCCGCGTTGCTATGCTTCGCATCTGACGTTTGTCTCTGTCCAGCCATGTCCTATTTTGCAAGCGCCGCCGCCCTGCTGATCGAGATCGTATTCGGCGTGATCGTCGCGCTGTTCGTGCTGCGCACGCTGGCCGAGGCCGTGCGCGCGGACTTCTACAATCCGCTCAGCCAATTCCTGTACCGCAGCACGAATCCCGTGTTGATGCCGCTGCGGCGGGTGATCCCGAACTTCCGCCGCATCAACATCGCCGCATTGCTGATTGCGTGGCTGGCGGAATTCCTGAAGAACATCGCGCTGTACGCGCTGATCGGCTTTCGCGGCGCGATTCCAGGCCTGATGTTGCTCGGCTTGGCCGATCTGCTGGATTTCTTCGCGGTGCTGTACCTGATCATGATCTTCATCTGGGCGCTGCTGAGTTTCGTCAGCCTGGATGCGCGGCATCCGTTGATTCCCTTGCTGGGCCGGCTGGTGGAACCGGCATTGCGTCCGTTGCGGCGTTTGCTGCCGGCACCCGGCGGGCTGGATCTTTCGCCCGCGCTGGCGATCCTGATCATCCTGTTTCTGCGCCTGCTGGTCGTGACGCCGCTGTTCGACCTCGGGCATCAACTGAGCCTTTGAGAGAACGGGCTCCGCGCGCGCGCAGGCGCGTTCCTGCATCAGTTAGATGATCGGCGACTCGCCCAACCCGCGATCACCGCGTGCAGCGCGTCCAGCCCGTCGGTCAATGCAGCCGGCCCCGGCTGCAGGATGATCGGCGACTTGATTTCGTGCAGCTCGCCGTCACGCACGGCGGGAATCGCCTCCCAGCCGGGGCGCGCGGCAAGTTTCTCCGGGCGAAACTTCTTGCCGCACCACGAGGCGAGGATGATCTCGGGCGCACGACGGATCACCTCCGTGCCATCGGCAATGATGCGATGCCTGGCAAGCGGGTGTTCGGCGAGCTCCGGAAACACGTCGTCGCCGCCGGCGATGCGGATCAGTTCCGCGACCCAGCGGATTCCGGAGATCATCGGTTCGTCCCATTCCTCGAAATACACGCGAGGTCTCAGCGGCAGCCGCGCGGTCCGCTCGCGCACGTCTTCGATGCGCCGTCGTGCCGCACCCATGAATGCTTCGGCCTTGTCGGCGGCGCCCACCAGCGCCCCCAGACGTCGGATGTAATCGAGGATGCCGGCCACGCTGCGATGATTGCTGATCCACACCTCCACGCCGTGCGCGATCAGCTCGCGCGCGATGTCGGCCTGGATGTCGGAAAAGCCGATCGCGAAATCCGGCTTCAGCTTCAGGATCTCGCCGATCCTGGCGCTGGTGAATGCGGAAACCTTGGGCTTTTCTTTCCGCGCGCGTGGCGGCCGCACGGTGAAGCCGCTGATGCCTACGATGCGGTCCTGCTCGCCGAGCGCGTAAAGCACTTCGGTCGGCTCTTCGGTGAGGCAGACGATGCGACGCGGACCGTGCATTCAATACCCGATAAAAGTGGCGCTGATCTTTCGCACGTGCGGTGCGGCACGATGCTCCCACAGGTACACGCCCTGCCAGGTGCCGAGCGCCAGTTCGCCGTTGCGCACGGGAAGGCTCAAGCTCACGCCGGTCAGGATCGAGCGCACGTGCGCGGGCATGTCGTCCGGACCCTCCGCGTCGTGCCGGAACAGCGGATCGCCGTCACGCACCAGTCGCGAGAAGTATCGCTCCAGATCCTCGCGCACGGCCGGATCGGCGTTCTCGCAGATCAGCAGTGAGCAACTGGTGTGCTGGGTGAATACATGCGCCACGCCTTCGCGCACGCCGCTGTCTGCGAGCGCCGTGCGGAGGCGATCGTCCAGCTCGACGAAGCCGCGTCCACGAGTACGCACCTCGAGGTTCGCGGTGGCGATGCGGGTGACAGGTTGCGAACCGCTCATGGATAGAGCAGCCGCCGTTTCCATTCCCCGTTCGTGAGCTCCCAGCGCTCGCGCTCGTTCAGGCGATGCACGTGCGCGTACCAGAACTCGACCATCTCGGGCACCACGCGATAGCCGCCCCAGTATGGCGGGCGCGGAATCTCGCGGTTCTCGAATTCGTGCTCGCGCTGTTCGACGCGCTGCGCCAGCAGTTCGCGGTCCCGCAACGTGCTGGACTGCTCGGAAGCCCAGGCGCCAAGCTGGCTCAGTCTCGCGCGCGTGGCGAAATAGACGTCCGACTCCTCCGCGGTCAGCTTTTCGGCGCGGCCCTCCACGCGTACCTGTGCCGCCGGCTGCAGGTGTTTCCAGTGAAGCGTGAGCGCCACCTGCGGGTGTGCCTCGATCGCCCGCGCCTTTTCGCTGCGGTAATCGGTGAAGAACGTGAACCCGCGCTCGTCCACGTGCTTCAGCAGCACCATGCGCGCGGACACCTTGCCGTCGGCGCCGACCGTGGCGACGTTCACTGCGCCGGGTTCGGGGTCGCCGTAGCGCCGCGCCTCGTCGATCAGGTTGCGCAGGGTGGCGAGAATTTCGAGATTCAACATCCGTGTGTGCTCAGGCAGGTTCCAATCTGTACCCGTGCTGATAGATGGCCGTCAGCCGCCAGCCATGTTCGCCCGACAATTGCAGCTTCTTGCGCAACCGGCTGACGTGCGTATCCACCGTGCGCGTGCTGACGCTGGGGCCGAGGTTCCAGATGTTCTCCAGCAACGCATCGCGGCTGACGATGCGGCCCTGGCGGCGGATCAGATAGCAGGCCAGTTCGTATTCACGCTGGGTGAGCTCGATCTCCTCGCCCGCCACGCTGATCCGGCGCCGCTGCTGATCCACCGTGTACGGCGGAAGCGACAGGGACGATTGCGCTTCGCCTTCGACTGCACCGCCACGCCGGCGCAGCACCGCGCGCACGCGCGCCAGCAGTTCGGCCTGCTTGGGCGGTTTCACCACGTAATCGTCTGCGCCCGCCTGCAAGGCATCCACGATGTCGCCTTCCTCGCCGCGCGCGGTCAGAAACAGCACGGGCAAATCCGAATTCGGCGAGTGCCGGATCCAGTCCAGCACTTCCAGGCCGGTCGCGTCCGGCAGGTTCCAGTCCAGCAGCAGCAGGTCAACGGCCTCGCTGCCCAGACGCTTGCGAAATTCGCCGGCGCCGGCAAACAGCGCGCAACGGTAACCGGCCGACTCCAGCCACAGCCGCAATAGCGCGGCCTGCTCGGGATCGTCCTCCAGACAGCCGATCGTCCATTCGCGTTCGCTCATGCAAGCTCCCCCATCGAGTCGCCCAAATCAGGATGAAATCGAGCCGTCCGTTGCCTCGGTGCCTCCGGTCCCGCACAGCCCCGGCATTTCCTCAATCGACAACGAAGTTGATCCGCATGTTGACGCGCCACTCCTTGATGGTTCCGTTGTCGTTGGTGACGACCTTGATCTCGTTGATCCAGGCGCCCTTGATGTTCTTTACGGTGGCCGATGCCTTGCCCAGTCCATGCTTCACCGCATCCTCGATACCCTTCTCGGACGACGCGCTCAATTCGATGATCTTGGTGACGGACATGGGAACCTCCGTTGCGGATGGCCATGCACGGAACGCCCAGACGTGCGTCGCCGTATGCGGAGCATCGTAGCAAACCCGGCGTGGGGAATGCGCGTTTCCGCTCGCACAACTTTGTACGGATCCCGCTTCGGAAGCGGGGATCCTGCCAGCACTCTCCCACAAAGGCAGTTAACCCCGAGGTGCGCCGATGGCATGATGGGCCATCTCCCGCATTCGGCGCCTCGGCTTGAACCCTTCACGCAACCTGTTCCTGATCGGCCCGATGGGCGCGGGCAAGACCACGATCGGCAAGCGGCTGGCCGCGCACTTCGATCTGCCATTCCTGGACCTCGATGCGGAGATCGAGGCGCACACCGGCGCGGATGTACCGCTGATTTTCGACATCGAGGGGGAGCCCGGATTCCGTCGCCGCGAATCGACGCTGCTTTCAGAATGCAGCGGGCGCGAGGGCGTGGTTCTGGCGACAGGCGGCGGCGCGATCCTCGATGAAGCCAATCGCGCGCTGCTGGCCGCTCGCGGTTTCGTCGTCTGGTTGCAGACCAGCGTGGAGCAGCAACTGCAGCGGTTGGAGCGCGATCGCCATCGCCCGCTGCTGCAATCGGCCGATCGCCGCGAACGGCTGGAAGCAATGGCCCGCACGCGCGACCCGCTCTACGCGGGTATCGCCGACCTGGTCGTGCCTTCGCACGCGCAAACCCCAGCGCACGCCGCGGAACAGGTCGCGCAATTGCTGGAAGCGCGGTGGAATCGCTCGCCCCAGGCACGCATCGCATGAGCGGCGCCGAGATCGAAGTCGGTCTCGGGGAGCGGCGCTATCCGGTCCGGATCGGATCGGGCCTGCTTTCCGATGCCGCGAATTGGCGCGACAAGATTCGCGGGCCGCATGTGCTGATCGCCAGCGACGAAAATGTCGCGCCGCTCCATGCCTGGCGCGTGCGCGAAACGCTGGAAGGCCACGGCATGAATCCCGTCGTCCTGGCCTTGTCCACCGGCGAAGCGCACAAGAATCTGGATGCGGTGTCGAAGGTATTCGATGCCCTTGCGCAACTCGGCGCCACGCGCGACGCCTGCGTGATCGCGTTGGGCGGCGGTGTGGTCGGCGACATCACCGGATTCGCGGCGGCGTGCTGGATGCGCGGCATCGACTTCCTGCAGATGCCGACCACGCTGCTGGCGATGGTGGATTCCTCGGTCGGCGGCAAGACCGGCGTGGACCACGCAGCCGGCAAGAACCTGATCGGCGCCTTCCACCAGCCGCGCGCGGTGATCGCCGATCTCGACACGCTCGCAACCCTGCCCGGTCGCGAGCTGCGTGCGGGTTTTGCCGAGGTGATCAAGACCGCGTGCATCGGTGATGCGGAATTCTTCTCCTGGCTGGAAGCGAACGCGACACGATTGCTGGCACGCGATGCGGATGCGCTGACACATGCGATCGCGACCTGCTGCCGCTTCAAGGCCGGCGTAGTAGAGCGCGACGAGCACGAAGCAGGCGAACGCGCATTGCTCAATTTCGGCCACACCTTCGGACACGCAATCGAAACGCAAGCCGGTTACGGCACGCTGCTGCACGGCGAGGCGGTCGCGATCGGGATGGTGCTCGCGGCGCGCTTGTCGGAGCGGCTCGGCATCTCTGGCAATACCGATACCCAGCGCCTGCGGACCCTGTTGCGGGAGTTCGGGTTGCCCACCGAAGTGCCGCCGGGATTGCACTCCGATGCCCTGATCGCCCGCATGCGGCTGGACAAGAAGAATCGCGCGGGCGCGCTGCGGCTGATCCTCTGGCGAGGAATCGGGCACGCGGAGATCGTCGAAAGAACGGATGAGGCAGCGGTGCGCGAGGTACTGGTGTAGGAGCTTGCGCGCTGCAAGCGCTCGACAGCGCATCGCCCGTGGTCCCCGCCATCCATCCCCGATCCCCGCTTCACTTACAATGTCCGTCTCCTCGCCGCCCCGCTCCGCATGCGCGTCTATCTGCAATCGCTCGGCAACACCGCCGAAAATCCGCCGCGCTATTGCCAGCTCACGCTGGAGCAGGACCTGCTCGGTGGCTGGACGCTCTATCGCGAATCCGGCGCGCAAGGCGGACGCGCGACGCTGAAACGCGAGGTATATCTGAAGCGCGACGACGCGCTGGCCGCCTTCGAGCACGCGCGCGACGCGCAACTGAAGCGCGGTTTCAAGCAGATGTTCGCGCAAGGCTTCGAGAATCCGAATGGCTGAGGCATCGAACCTAAGCAGCCGTTTTCTGCGCGCGCTGCGGCGCCAACCGGTGGATGCGACGCCGGTGTGGATCATGCGCCAGGCCGGGCGTTATCTCCCCGAATATCGCGCAACGCGGGCGCGCGCCGGCAGTTTCCTGGCGCTCGCCAAGACGCCGGAACTCGCCTGCGAAGTCACGCTTCAACCGATCGAGCGCTTCGCTCTGGATGCGGCGATCCTGTTCTCCGACATCCTGACCATTCCGGATGCGATGGGCCTGGGCCTGCACTTCGTCGAGGGCGAAGGGCCGAAGTTCCACCGCCCGCTGCGCTCGGCCACGGACATTGCGAAGCTCGGCGCGCCCGATCCGGAAAGCTCATTGCGCTACGTGACGGACGCGGTGCGATTGATCCGCCGCGAGCTGGACGGCCGCGTGCCGCTGATCGGTTTTGCCGGCAGCCCGTGGACGCTCGCCTGCTACATGGTGGAAGGTGAAGGCTCGCGCGACTTCGCGCGGGTGAAGGCCTTGGCGTTCAATGATCCTGCGACGATGCACAAGCTGCTGGACGTCAACGCGCGTGCGGTTGCCGCGTATCTGGCCGCGCAAGCCGCGGCCGGCGCACAGGCACTGATGGTGTTCGACACCTGGGGCGGATTGTTGTCGGCCTCGATGTTCGGCGAATTCTCCGCACGTTATCTGTCGCAGATCACAGCGCTGCTGCGCGAGGACGCGCACGCGCGCGAGATCCCGCTGATCCTGTTCTCCAAGGGCGCGAATGCGCATCTGGAAACGCTTGCCGACAGTGGCTGCGCCGCGCTGGGTGTCGACTGGACTATTTCCATCGGCGAGGCGCGCCGCCGCGTGGGCGATCGCGTCGCGCTGCAGGGCAACCTCGACCCGGCAACGCTGCTCGCTTCGCCCGAGGTGATCCGGCGCGAAGCCCGGCGCGTGCTCGACGACTTCGGCCCGCACCCCGGCCATATCTTCAACCTCGGCCACGGCATCACGCCGGAAGTGGACCCGGAAAACGTGCGCGTGCTGGTGGATGCGGTGCACGGAATCGCGCATGTAGGCTAGGCGCGCGGAGCCCAAAGCCGCAATCCTCGATCGGCAGGCCACGGATGGCCCTGTCGAAGTGCTCGGCGCCGTCGCATGACGCCAAGCATCGCAGCCGGGCGTGCGGGAAAGGCGCGATGTCCGAGCACAGGGAGGTGCGAGTTCGCGCCGGCGCGCGCCCGGCGAGAAGCACAGGCAGTCGAGCCAACCGGATGTTGGCGAGGCCGTCATGCCCGGCGCCCATGGCTTTGGTTACTTTCCCCGAAAGGAAAGTGACCCGCGCCGCGGGACGGCGCGGAAAAAGACATGGATGTCGGCCACCAAAGACACCTGGATTACTCGCCGCATCCTGCGGCTCGTCCTTGGGGCCGCCTTCGGCGTTCTGCTCCGGCATCCTGCCTTCGCAGTCCGGCCTTCGCCGGAATGACGAGCATTGAAGCGCCCCGTACAATCACCGATTCCCTGATTTGATTGCTGCGCCCGCCGAGGGCGCCAGCGAGAGCGACGCCCCGCATGGACAAGAGTTTCGACCCCAGGCTGATCGAATCGAAGTGGTACGCGCGCTGGGAGCAGGCCGGCTGCTTCCGGCCCACCGGCCACGGTGATCCGTACTGCATCCTGCTGCCGCCGCCCAATGTCACCGGCACGCTGCACATGGGGCACGCGTTCCAGCAGACGATCATGGACGCACTGATCCGCTGGCACCGCATGCGCGGCGACAACACGCTGTGGCAGGTCGGCACCGACCACGCCGGCATTGCAACCCAGAAGATCGTGGAGAACCAGCTCGCGGCGGAGAACAAGACGCGCCACGATCTGGGGCGCGAAGCTTTCGTCGAGCGCGTGTGGCAGTGGAAGGAGGAGTCCGGCTCCACCATCACGCGGCAGATGCGCCGCATCGGCGCGGCGGCAGACTGGTCGCGCGAGCGCTTCACCATGGACGAGGGCCTGTCGGCCGCAGTGCGCAAGGTGTTCGTGGAGTGGTATCGCGCGGGTCTGATCTATCGCGGCAACCGGCTGGTGAACTGGGATCCGGTACTGATGACCGCGGTGTCGGACCTGGAGGTCAACAACGTCGAGCGCGACGGGCACCTGTGGTCCATCCGTTATCCCATGACGGACGGCAACGACAGCCTGGTCATTGCGACGACGAGGCCGGAGACGATGTTGGGCGATGCAGCAGTCGCCGTGCATCCGGAAGACGAGCGATACAAGCACCTGCATGGCAAACGCATTCGCCTGCCGATTACCGGCCGCGAAGTTCCGATCATCCTCGACGAATACGTGGACCGCGAATTCGGGACGGGCGTGGTCAAGATCACGCCGGCGCACGATTTCAACGACTACGTGATCGGGCAGCGGCACAAGCTGCCGCAGATCACCGTGCTGACGCTCGACGCGAAGATCAACAACAACGCACCGGAGCACTATCGCGGCCTCGACCGTTATGACGCGCGCAAGCGCATCGTGGCCGACCTCGAAGCACAAGGTCTGCTGGTCGAGATCAAGCCGCACAAGTTGCAGGTGCCTGTGAGCCAGCGCTCGGACGCGGTGATCGAGCCGATGCTGACCGACCAGTGGTTCGTGGATCTCACATCGGACAAGGGCCGCGCGGCGATCACGCAGCCGGCACTGGATGCCGT